>CABUIH010000007.1:0-96516 GCA_902491615.1 uncultured Collinsella sp.
AAGCGGTCGGCGGGGCCATTGTGGCTCTTGACAGCGGATTGGGTCATATGAGCGAGCGGGCCGCATTTGAGACAAGGTGACGTGAAACGAAAGGGCGCTGACCTTCTGGTCGCGCCCTTGAAGTTGAACGTCAGATTGTACAGGTGCGGCCCGCGCAACGTCGGTCGGTTACGGCGTTTGGTAAAACCGCGTAACTCTAAATACGCTCCGCGATTTCGTGGATGAGGTAGTCGGTCTTTTCCCAGCCCAGGCACGGGTCGGTGATCGACTTGCCAAAGACGCCGCCGTCGACCGGCTGATCGCCGTCCTCCAGGTAGGACTCGATCATAAAGCCCTTGACTAGCTTAGAGATGGACTCATTGCGGCGGCAGCTGTCGAGCACCTCCTTGCAAATACGATACTGCTCCAGCGGACGTTTGCCCGAGTTGTCGTGGTTGCAGTCGATGACCGCTGCCGGGTTGGCATAGCCGGCATGCTCGGTATAGCGCTCGGCCAGGCGCTCCAGGTGCTCGTAGTGGTAATTGGGGTAGGTACGACCGTCGAGACCGATGTAGCCACGCATGACGGCGTGTGCGAGCGGATTGCCGTCGCATTCAACCTCCCAGTTGCGGAAGATAAAGCTCTGATGTGCCTGGGCGGCGTAGATGGAGTTGAGCATGACGGTGGTGGAACCGGCGGTGGGGTTCTTCATGCCCACAGGCACCGAAATGCCGCTCGACACCAGGCGATGCTCCTGGTTTTCGACCGAGCGCGCGCCTACGGCAACGTAGCTCAGTAGGTCGACGAGGTACTGGTAGTTGGACGGATAGAGCATCTCATCGGCGGTAAAGAAGCCAGTCTCCTCGATGACGCGCAGGTGCATATGGCGGATGGCCTTGACGCCCTCGAGCAGGTCGTCGGGAGCCTCGGGGTTGGGGTTGTGCAGCAGGCCCTTGTAGCCGGTGCCCTTGGTGCGCGGCTTGTTGGTGTAGACGCGCGGAATGATGATGAGCTTGTCCTTGACCTCTTCGGCGGTCTTGGCCAGTCGGTTCATATACTCGAGCACCGAATCCTCGCGGTCGGCAGAGCACGGGCCGATGATGAGCACCTTACGTGCGTCCTCGCCGGTAAAGACTTTGGCGACCTCGGCGTCAAATGCCTGCTTTTTGGCGGTAAGCTCGGCAGAAAGTGGCATTTCCTTGCGGATCTCCATGGGGATCGGCAGCCTGCGTTTGAATTCCATGGCCATAGGGGTCTCCTCAATCTATAGAAAGAGCAATAAGCGTATTGTCGAATGCTCGGCATTATCCGCTGTCGCACGCTAAAGTGCAAGCCCTTGTCACCCCGAAACCTACCAAAAAGAGACAGGTTTATTTTGGCAGGTTTTATCTGGGCAAACGTCGGCGAATGCCGGGAGGGAGCGGCGCGGCGCGGGACCCTAAGGCTGTTGTCAGTTCCCCAGGAAATACCCTGTGGGCAAAAAATGCCAAATATGAGTACGGTTGCTATCTTAGTATCATATTGCCTTCGCAAAATAATAGACATAACAGCAAAATATGTTTATTAACGCAAACACATATAAGTCCGCTATAGGGCTGTTTGATCAATTTAGGGACGCGTGTAAGCCGTGAAAACGGCATTTGGGGCTGTTTTGGCTGTTACTAAAAAGGTAACAGTACTCATATTTGCCCTTTTTTGCCCACGGGGCCTCGAAGGGGCTGCCAATCAGGTCCCAGGGGAGACGGTTTGAGGGCCGCAGAGCAAAAACGGGGGCGCAGGTTGTCCTGCGCCCCCGTTCTCGGGCGTTATTCGTTCCCTGCGGCAGAATTTACGCCGCCTCGTCGAACTGCGAGTTGTACAGGTCGGCGTAGAAGCCGCCCTGGGCGAGCAACTCGTCGTGCGTGCCCTTCTCTACGATGTCGCCGTCGCGAATTACCAAGATCACGTCGGCGTTGCGGATCGTGGACAGGCGGTGCGCGATGACAAAGCTAGTACGGCCCTGCATCAGCGCATCCATGGCACGCTGGATGAGCTCCTCGGTACGAGTGTCAACGTTGGAGGTTGCCTCGTCCAGAATCAGCGCCGGGCGGTCGGCCAAAATAGCACGGGCGATGGTCACGAGCTGGCGCTGGCCCTGCGACAGGTTGGTGCCCTCCTCGTTGATCATAAAGTCGTAGCCGCCGGCGAGCGTATGGATAAAGTGGTCGCAGCGTGCGGCACGTGCAGCGGCTTCGACCTCGGCATCGCTCGCATCGGGGCGTCCGTAACGGATGTTCTCGCGGATGGTACCGTTAAACAGCCAGGTATCCTGCAGCACCATGGCAAACTCGCCGCGAAGTGCCGCGCGGTCCCAATCGCGCACGTCGACGCCCTCGACGCGCAGCGAGCCGTCGTCCACATCGTAAAAGCGCTGCAGCAGCTTAATGAGCGTGGTCTTGCCAGCGCCGGTGGGACCGACGATGGCGATGGTCTGGCCGGGCTGCGCCTCGCAGCTAAAGTCGTGGATGATGGTCTTGTCGGGCGTGTAGCCAAACTTGACATGGTCAAACTCCACGTGGCCGGGGCGCTTTTCGGGAATCTGCGCGTCGGCCTTCTGCTCCTCCTCGGGCGCGGCCAGGAACTCAAACACGCGCTCGGTGGCGGCGGCCATCGACTGCATCGTGTTGCTCACGTTGCCCAGCTGCTGCACGGGCTGCGTAAAGTTGCGAACGTACTGGATAAAGCTCTGGATGTCGCCGGGCGTGGCATTGCCGGTCAGCGCGAGCTGCGCGCCCACCACGACAACGCCCACGTAACCCATGTTGCCCACCAGGCTCATAAGCGGCATCATCAGGCCCGACAGGAACTGCGAACGCCAGCCACTAATAAACAGGCGGTCGTTTTGACGGTCGAACTCCTCGATTGAGGCCTCGGCGCGGTCGAACACCTGGATGACGTTCTGGCCGGCAAAGTCCTCCTCGATAATGCCGTTGACGGCGCCCAGGACTTGCTGTTGCTCGCGGAAGTACGGTTGCGAGAAGTGAATCATCACGGTCAGGATAATCGCGGCGGCCGGCAGCGTGAGCACGGTGACGCCGGTGAGCGGCAGGCTGATCGACAGCATCATGACGAGCACGCCGATAATCTGCGTCACCGACGTGATGAGCTGCGTCACGCTCTGGTTGAGCGACTGGCCGAGCGTATCGACGTCGTTGGTGATGCGACTGAGCACGTCGCCCTTGCTGTGTCCGTTAAAGTAGCTCATCGGCACGACGGCAATCTTGGCGGCGATTTCCTTGCGCATGCGGTAGCAGATCTTTTGCGTGACGCCGGTCATGAGCCAGCCCTGGACCAGGCTGCAGACAGAGCTCGCCAGATACAGGCAGAGCAAAAAGCCGAGCGTCTTGGCGATCCAGTCAAAGTCAACGTCGCCGGTGCCGTTGACCTTGGCGACCAGGCCTTCGAACAGCTTGGTCGTAACCTGGCCGAGCACCTTGGGTCCCACAATGTTAAAGATGACCGAGCACACGGCAAAGGCGACGGCGGCAAACACGGCAATCTTGTGCTGGCCGATATAGCCGAGCAGCTGCCTCATGGTGCCCTTAAAGTCCTTGGCCTTTTCGCCGCGACGCATGCCGCCCATGCGGCCCATGGGACCACGCTGGCGGGTGGGCTTGGGAATTTGGGTCTTGGTCTCGTCTGCCATTAGCGCTCGCCTCCTTCCGTGACGGCTGCAATTTCTTCTTGGGTAAGCCCCAGCTCCTCGGCGGAAAGCTGCGACTGTGCGATCTCCAGGTACGCCGGGCAGCTGCGCAGCAGCTCCTCGTGCGTACCGGTGCCCACCACGTGGCCGTCGTCGAGCACGATGATCTGGTCGGCGTGCATGATGGTCGCGATGCGCTGGGCCACGACCACGAGCGCGGCGTCGGTAACGTTTTTGGCAAGCTCTTCGCGCAGGCGAGCGTCGGTCTTGTAGTCGAGGGCGCTAAACGAGTCATCGAACACCACGACCTCGGGCTTTTTGGCCAACGCGCGGGCGATGGCCAGGCGCTGGCGCTGACCGCCCGAAACATTGGAGCCGCCCTGGCTGATGGGGGAGTCGTAGCCGCCCTCGCGTTCGGCGATAAAGTCCTCGGCCTGTGCGATGCGCGCGGCCTGGTGCATGTCATCGTCGCTTACCATGTCGCCGGCAAACTTGAGGTTGCTCTCGACAGTGCCCGAGAACAGGCGCCCCTGCTGCGGGATGTAACCAATGCGGCGGCGCAGCTCGGAAAGGGTCACGTCGCGCACGTCGATACCGTCGAGCGAAATGCTGCCGCCCGTGACATCGTACAGGCGCGGAATCAACTGCACGAGCGTGGACTTGCCCGAGCCCGTGGAGCCAATGATGCCGAGCATCTGACCGGCATGTGTGGTGAAGTTCACGCCGCTGATGACATCGGCGCGGGCATCGGGATACTGGAAGCTCACGTCGCGGAAGGTGAGCTCACCGCGCGGCGCGCTGGCCGCGGGCAGTTTGGGCGAGACGGGGTCGTTGATGCTGGTGGGGCAAGTGATGACCTCTTCCACACGCTCGGCTGCGACCTCGGCGCGGGGCAGGATAACCGAAACCATGGTGAGGATCATAAACGCCATGACGATCTGCATGGTGTAGGAGATAAACGCCATCATGTTGCCGACCTGCATCACGCCGTCGGACACGCCCTGCGCGCCAAACCAGACGATAAGCACGGTGATGCAGTTCATGACGAGCATCATGAGCGGCATCATAAAGCTCATGGCGCGGTTGGTGTAGAGCTGCGTGGTCATTAGGTCGAGCGATGCCTTGTCAAAACGCTCGAGCTCATGTTCCTCGCGGTTGAACGAGCGGATGGGCATAAGGCCGTCGAGCAGCTCGCGGGCGGTAAGGTTCACGCGGTCCACAAAGCTCTGCATCTTTTTGAACTTGGGCATGGTGAGGCCCATGAGCACGCCGACAACGGCCGAAACCGCGATGATGGCCACGGCGATGGTCCACTCCAGACCGGTGTGGTTGGCCAGGACGCGCATGACGGCGACGATGCCCATGACGGGGGCCATCAGGCACATGCGGATAAACAGGGTTGCGGCCATCTGGATCTGCTGAATATCGTTGGTGCAGCGGGTGATGAGCGAGGCCTGGCTAAACTTGCCCACCTCGGCCGGCGAGAAGTGCATAACCTTGTTGAAGGTCTCGCGGCGCAGGTCGCGGGCGATGGAGCAGGCGGTGCGCGACGCCACGGCACCGGTCAGAATGGTGGCGACGAGCGACACCAGGCACAGCCCAAACATCGTGGTCGCCATGTGGCTCAGGTAGGCGTTCTGCACGTCGGCGGGGTCGATGCCCTGTGCCTTGTACTCGTCCTGTACATAGCTCACGGCGCGCTGGGTGACGATGGAGCCCGACATGGAGCCCATTTTGTCCGCCATTTGGTTGGCGCCCTCGACGAGCTTGCTTTGGTCTACCAGACCGCCCTCGACACCCAGGCGCAGGCTCTTCATGGTGATCTTACCGCCGTCGGCATCAATCTGCTTTTGCATGTTCTGCGCCGCTGCGGCCTTCTGCTGCATCTCGGCAAGCTGCTCGGGCGTCATCGCTGCCATTTGCTCGGGGGTGGGCATGGCCTGGGCAGCGTTGTTGTCTTTCTCGCTGGACGAGCCCATCATGTCGCCCATGGAGTCGGCGTCGATGCCTTGGTTGAGCGAAAGGACGACAGTTTCGGGCAGGCTCATAATGTCGGCAATCTTGCCTCCATCGGCACGCTCTTCCTCGGTACCCTTATACGTTCGAATGCCATTTTTGTCAGCCTTGCTAAACACGGCCTCCACAGCTTTGGCGTCCTTGGTGCTCATAAAGAGTTCAAGGTCGTCGAGCGATTCGGCGCGGATGGTGTCGGGTACGGGCGAGGCGATGCCGCCTTGCTGCACACCCACGTCGACGATGTCGCTCATATAGGTAGGCAGCGCCAGATCGGCGTTGCAGCTGATTACGATAAGCACGATAGCTGCGAACAGTGCCAGGATATGCTTTTTAAAGAGCTTGAGAATCCTCACTCGGCATCTCTCCTTTCTTGATTGCGGTCGATAATTTCGTTGGCACGCCTAAGAAGGCGCACCATCTCTTGGGTATCTGTTTCGCCGAGCTGCTCGAGGAAAGCCGCGGTGCGGGCCTCGAATTCCCGACGTTTGATTTCGAGATCCTGGAATCCCTTGTCGGTCACTATGACGTGTACGCGACGACGGTCAGTCTTTGAGTGCTCGCGCTCGACCCAGCCCTTGGCCTCGAGGGCGCGCAGAATATTGGCGATGCGGGCGCTCGAGACCCAGGCGCGATCAGCGAGTTCGCTCGGCGTGAGCGAACCGCCGGCGAGTATGAGGGCGCGCATGACGGCCATCTCGCCGCCGAGGGCTTTGTCCGCAAAACGCGAAATGCGCTGATGCATGCTGCCGAACTCGGTAAGGAGCTGACGCCCAAGTTCACGGAAATCGGTATCTTCCACCGAAAACCCCTAACACTAGAAACTATTTTCGGTGAAAGATGATACCCGCGTATTCGGGTCTCATGCAGTGGGCAATATAAAGAGCGCATAAAGAGTAAAAAATTCAATCGCTGAAGCGTTTCAAAGAACTATTATGCCCGCGGTTAGGCGAGGGGTTGTCACCACCATGACGACTGGGACTCATTTATCGCCACGTGCGATGCTCCAACTTCCCGCAAGGAGACACCTGAATCAAGGGGGTTGGAGTCATGGCATTTGACTTCACGGGCAAAACCGCGATCGTTACCGGCGGCACTCAGGGCATTGGCCTCGAGATTGCCAAGGGCATCGTTGCGGGCGGCGGACACGTCGCGCTCATCGCAAGGAACGCTGCTAAGGGCGAGGCCGCGGTGGCCGAGCTTGGCGAGGGCAACAAGTTCTATCAGCTCGATGTCGCCGATGCACCCAAGGCGCGCGAGACCGTCGAGCAGATTTTTACGGACCTGCCGCAAACCAACATCCTGATCAACTGCGCTGGCGTCATCAGCACCAAGAAGTTCGACGAGATCGATGACACCGAGTGGCGTCGCACCATCGACATCAACCTCAACGGTACCTTCACTATGATGAACGCCGTGTACCCGCACTTTAAGGCGGCCCATGCCGGCACTATCGTCAACGTGAGCTCTGTCGCTGGCAAGATCGGTGGCGGCCTGCTCGGCACCGCGGCCTACGCGAGCTCTAAGGCCGGTGTCAACGGCCTGACCAAGGCAGTCGCCAAGGAAGGCGGCAAGTTTGGCGTCCGCTGTAACGCCGTGTGCCCGTCGCTCACGTTGACCGATATGACCTCGATTCTCTCTGACGAGAACTCTCAGCGTATCATCAACGGTATTCCTCTGGGCCGCGCCGCCCAGGCCAGCGAGCCTGCGCAGATGGTGCTGTTCTTCGCTTCCGACCTCGCCAGCTTCGTGAACGGCGAGATCGGTGACTGCGACGGTGGCATCGTTCTGGACGGGTAATACTCCGCGACGATTATTCGGCGACGGCTCCTGCGACTCGGGACCGTCGCCTTCTTTCTGATATAGGCGCATGCGGCTACGATTCGCATGCATCCAAAGGAGATATATATGAGTGAATCGACTGCGGTGGAGGCGCCGGCGGCAAAGGAGCCGTTCTTTAAGATGTCCTCCATCCCGGGCGCCAATATCTTGGTGCCGCTTCTGTTGGGCTGTCTGCTCAACACGCTATTCCCCGACCTGTTCAAAACGCTCGGCAGCTTTACGCTTGGCATGACCCAGCAGGGCGCTGGCCCGCTCGTGGGCGCTTTTTTGCTCATCGTCGGTACGACGATTTCGTTTAAGAGCGCTCCTGCCGCCGCTGCCCGCGGCGCCATCATCATCGCCGTCAAGCAGATCGTGGTCGTTGCCATGTCGCTGCTCATCCTTTATGTGTTCAACGACAACTTGTTTGGCATCTCTGCCATGGTGATGCTGGCGGCTTGCACCGGCGCCAACAACGCTATGTACGCTGGGCTGATGGGTACCATGGGCAACGAGGCTGAGCGTGGCGCTGTCGCCATCACCACGCTGGTTGTCGGCCCTCCGGTCACGATGATCGTGCTCGGCGCTGCCGGCCAGGCCCCGATCGGCTGGTCGCTCGTGGGCGCCATTCTGCCGATCGTCGTCGGCATTATTCTGGGTAACCTGTTCCCCAGCTTTAAGAAGATGATGGCACCGGCACTTTCCGCCATCATCGTGCTCGTCTTCTTTGCCATGGGCTCGACCATGACTTTTGGCCAGCTTATCAACGGCGGTCTTCCCGGCATCCTGCTCGGCGTGATCTGCTCGGTGATCTTTGCAATTCCCGTCATCGCGGTCGATAAGCTCACGGGTGGTACGGGTGTCGCAGGTGCGGCCATTTCGAGCTGCGCCGGAGCCAATGTGGCCACGCCTGCTGCCATGGCAAGCGTCAACGGGGCCATGTACGGCGGTGCGGTGCTCGCGACGGCTACGGCACAGGTTGCTGCCTGCGCAATCGTTACGGCTATTTTGACCCCGCTGGTCACCAGCTGGTGCTACAAGCATTTTGAGGGCCAGGGCAACGGCGATAGCAAGGCAACGGCCGACAAGGCCGCCGCAGCCGCCTAATGCCAAGCGGCAATCAAAGCTAAAAACTAGCCATGCCACAGGGCGGCCACGGGGGATTCCGTGGCCGCCCTGCAGTTTCTGTGGGGTCTCTGGGACACTTTACCCTGCTAAAGCTGGCATAACAGCTAGAGCGAACGTCGTACAAAGGCAAGGAAAAATACCATACAAATCGGTGAACGGTAGTTGTTTGCACTCGCATTTCCTGCGGGTTTGTAAAAAACGTCCTTATGATATAAAAAAAGAAACATATAACAGCCCAGATGGAGAGGGTCGCTATGTTATCCTTCTCAAACGGATGAAATCTTGGGTTTTGGGTTGTAGTTCCAAGGTGGACAAACGTTTTCCCTGCACCAATGTGTGGTGAAGAACGGAAGAAGCCGGTAGTGCAAGCCGAACATTCAAGAATTCAATAAGCAGCGGTGTGAGAGAGCGCCGCATTACACGTAACTAGGAGCGTGGTTACACAATGCAGGAGGCATGGGAAGGCTTCAAGGAAGGCATCTGGACGGGAGAGGTTGACGTCCGAGACTTCATCCAGAAGAACTACACCCCCTACGAGGGCGACGAGTCGTTCCTCGCCGGTCCGACCGAGCGTACCAAGGAGCTGTGGGGCGAGGTTCTCGACCTGCTGCTCAAGGAGCGCGAGCAGGGCGGCGTCCTCGATATGGACACCAAGACTGTCACGGGTATCGTGAGCCACCCCGCTGGCTACATCGATAACGCCCACCGCGAGAAGGAGACCATCGTCGGCCTCCAGACCGACAAGCCGCTCAAGCGCGCGCTGCACGTCAACGGCGGTATCCGCATCGCTTGCCAGGCTGCCAGCCAGCACGGCTATAAGGTCGATGAGAACGTTGTCGAGCGCTACACCTTCGAGCGCAAGACCCACAACGCTGGCGTCTTCGATGTCTACACCCCCGAGATGCGCGCTTGCCGCTCGGCTCACATCATCACCGGTCTGCCCGATGGCTATGGCCGCGGCCGCATCATCGGCGACTACCGTCGTGTTGCCCTGTACGGCGTCGACTACCTGATCAAGGACAAGGAGGCCCAGAAGGCTTCTACCCCGACGGTCATGACCGCCGACAACATCCGCGATCGCGAGGAGCTGCAGGAGCAGATCCGCGCCCTCGGCGAGCTCAAGATGATGGCCGAGACCTATGGTTTCGATATTTCCAACCCTGCTACCAACACGCAGGAGGCCATCCAGTGGATGTACTTCGCCTACCTCGCTGCCGTCAAGGAGCAGAACGGCGCCGCTATGTCCATCGGCCGTACCTCTACGTTCATCGACATCTACGCTGAGCGCGACCTTGCCAACGGTACCTTCACCGAGGAGCAGATCCAGGAGTTCGTGGATCACTTCATCATGAAGCTCCGCATGGTCAAGTTTGCCCGTACCCCCGAGTACCAGGCCCTGTTTACTGGCGATCCGCAGTGGGTCACCGAGTCCATCGGCGGCATGGGTGTTGACGGCCGTACGCTCGTTACCAAGATGAGCTACCGCTACCTGCACACGCTCGAGAACATGGGCACCAGCCCCGAGCCCAACATGACCGTTCTGTGGTCGACCCGTCTGCCCGAGAACTTCAAGAAGTTCTGCGCCAAGACTTCTGTCGCCAGCTCCTCGATCCAGTACGAGAACGACGACCTCATGCGCGTTTACCACGGCGACGACTACGGCATCGCCTGCTGCGTGTCCTCCATGCGCATTGGCAAGGAGATGCAGTTCTTCGGCGCCCGTGCCAACCTGGCCAAGTGCCTGCTGTACGCACTCAACGGCGGTGTTGACGAGGTCTCCAAGAAGCAGGTCGGCCCCAAGTATCGCGCCGTCGAGGGCGATACGCTCGATTACGACGACGTTGTGGCCAAGTACAACGACATGATGAAGTGGCTCGCTGGCGTGTACGTCAACTCGCTGAACATCATTCACTACATGCACGACAAGTACTGCTACGAGCGCATCCAGATGGCTCTGCACGACAAGCACGTGCACCGCTGGTTCGCTACGGGCATCGCTGGCCTTTCCGTCGTGGCTGACTCCCTGTCCGCCATCAAGTACGCCAAGGTCCACCCCGTTCGTGACGAGAACGGCATCATCGTCGACTTCGAGACCGAGGGCGAGTTCCCCAAGTACGGTAACGACGACGACCGCGTCGACCAGATCGCTCACGACGTTGTGCACCAGTTCATGGAGTACATCCGCATGAACGACACCTACCGCAACTCCGTGCCCACGACCTCGGTTCTGACCATTACCTCCAACGTCGTGTACGGTAAGAAGACCGGCTCCACGCCCGACGGCCGCAAGGCTGGCCAGCCGTTCGCCCCGGGTGCTAACCCCATGCACAAGCGCGATAGCCACGGTGCCATCGCTTCGCTGTCTTCGGTTTCCAAGCTCCCGTTCCGCGATGCTCAGGACGGCATCTCCAACACCTTCTCCATCATCCCGAGTGCGCTCGGCAAGGAGGACCAGGTGTTCTTTGGCGATATCGACCTTGATCAGCTGGGCGAGTAACTATTGTTAGTGCTATACTAACAATAACGATTACTGATTAGTGCGCCGGTTTCGGCCGGCGCCTATTAATCGAAGGAGACACATTATGAAGGTTTCTGAAGTTTCCGAGACTCAGGCCGATAACCTGGTCCACATGCTCGACGCTTACGCCGAGAAGGGTGGCCACCACCTGAACATCAACGTCTTCAACCGTGAGACGCTGCTCGACGCTCAGGCTCACCCCGAGAAGTATCCGCAGCTGACCATCCGCGTTTCCGGCTATGCCGTGAACTTCCACACGCTCACCAAGGAGCAGCAGGACGAGGTCATTGCGCGTACCTTCCACGACAAGTTCTAAAGGGTTCAACTCCTGTAGGATTACTGGGGCCGGTTTTGGGTCATTTCCCAAAACGTCCTCGGACATGCAAAGAGGCTCCGCTGCGCGCGTTGCGCGGCGGAGCCTCTTTGCGTCCTGCGGGATGTTTTGGAAAATAACCCAAAACCGGCCATGTGGGGTCCTTTGGAGTCACCCTTTAGGCGGAACTCTCCTAATTATTTGGATGAGTCGTTTACTTACTTGTACTGTTACCGTCTTCCCGCTCTTGTTGGGGTATGCTTTGTTCGTATGTAAACGTATGACATGTTGATGGGGGAGGGTGCTATGGCTCGCGAGGGCGCTCGTTCTAAGGATTCGGCTAAGCCTGGCATCAAGGAAGTTGCAGCGGTGGCGGGGGTTTCGCCTACTACGGTATCTCGCGTGCTTAATAATCGCGGCTATATTAGCCAAGAGACCCGCGATAAGGTCCATGCCGCGATGAAGCGCATCAACTATACGCCCAACGATATCGCCCGTGCCATGCTCAACGGTCGCCTGAATCTAATAGGTATGATAGTCCCCTATGTCAGCAGCCCGTTTCATGCCCAAGCGGTCCAAGCCGTTGAGCGTACCCTGGCCGAAAACGGTTTTAAGATGTTGCTGTGCAATAGCGCCAATCGACCTGATCTTGAGCGTTCTTATATCGATATGCTTCGGCGCAATATGGTTGATGGCGTCATCGTCAACTCGCTTAATATCGGTGCCGAGGCGTATGCCGAGATGGGCTTGAGTCTGGTTGGTATCGACTGCGACCTTGGCGAGACCTCTGTTCAGATTGCGAGCGACAGCTATGGCATCGGCGAACTTGCCACGCGTCGCCTGATCGATGACGGGTGTTCGCGCATCTTGTGCCTGCGCAACAATAGCCGCATGCGTATGCCTGCCAATAAGCGTACCGATGCCTACCACGATGTTGTGGAGCAGGCCGGTTTGCCCGCGCTTGTCCGTGAGGTCGAGTTCGTTAAGTCCGACGACGAAAAGAGTGCGGTCGTTGCGAAGATCCTCGATGAGAACCCCGATACTGACGGCATCTTTGCGGGAGACGACACGATGGCGGCCATCTGCCTCAACGTGATGAAGCGGCGCGGCTTGAGCGCTCCGGACGATATTAAGGTCGTGGGCGCGGATGGCGCCCGCCGCACTATGACGTTTATGCCTGACTTAACAACCGTTCGTCAAGATATCGATCGCATCGGAGAGCTCGCGGCGCAATCCATCATCGCTCTTGTTAACGGTGAAAAGCCCGAATCGAATACCAAGCTCCCCGTTGAACTCATTGAGGGCAAAACCGCGTAGTTCATCCCGTGCCAAAAGAATTCCTCAAACGCCTCTGATGACCGTTCGCCGCCATATGTCAACCGTTTGCCGACGACTGGAACTGCGAAAAGACGTATTAGTGTGAAAACGTTTGACATATGAAAACGATTGACATATCTTGCAGTTGTACCGAGTTAGTATCTTGTGGGAAAGGAAGTCTCGGATGCACAAGGTGTATTACCAGCCTGAGGGAATTTGGGTAGGCGACATCATGCCGTACGGCGAGGACGGCACGTTCTATCTCTATCACCAGCGTGACACGCGAAACCCCGGTCCTTTCGGAGAGCCGTTTGGTTGGGCACTCGCGACGACCAAGGATTTCGTCAACTACAAGGACTTTGGCGAGAGCCTTGAGCGTGGCGGCGACGAGGAAGTCGACCAGTATGTTTATGCCGGCACGGTGTTTAAGGTGGGCGACAAGTACCATGCGCTCTACACTGGTTGCAATCGCGATAAGGTCCGCGCACGCTTGATGAAGCAGGTTCTTCTTCACGCAACGAGTGACGACGCCGTCAAGTGGGAGAAGAACATCGCCGAGACGCTGCTTCCGCCCCAGGAAGGTTACGATGACCGCAACTGGCGCGATCCCTTTGTGCTTTGGGATGAGGAGAACGAAGAGTACATGCTCATCCTCGGCACGCGCGTGGGCGAGGACAAGCGTCTGATGACCGGGCGTCTGGTCAAGTTCACCTCCAAGGACCTGGATACCTGGGAGTTCCAGGGCGACTGGTGGAATCCGGGCCTTTACACCATGTTCGAGATGCCTGATCTCTTTAAGATGGGCGACTGGTGGTATCTGGTGTTCTCCGAGTACAGTGATGGCAACAAGACCCGTTACCGCATGTCTCGCTCCATCAACGGTCCTTGGATCACTCCTGCTGACGATTCATTCGATGGCCGCGCGTACTATGCCGCGCGTACCGCATTTGATGGCGAGCGCCGCGTTCTCTTTGGTTGGGTTCCTACGCGTGACGAGGGTGGCGATCCCAGCTCTTACCTGTGGGGTGGCACCTTTATGCCTCTCGAGATCGTTCAGCGTGCCGACGGAACGCTCGGCACCAAGCTCCCTGACAGCATGCTTGGCGCCTTTGGCGAGGCTAAGGCAGTCGAGGCCTTTGAGCTTTCCTGCGAGTCGGGCAAGGTCGAGCAGGTGCTCGCCGCGGATGCCGGTTCCACCTATATGCTCGATGCCGACATCGAGCTCGCCGGTGACGCTGCCGGCTTCTCGGTGAAGCTTGCCGAGGACGCCGAGTCCGGTCTTGCCTATGAGTTCCGCGCCAACCTGCGTGAGGGCAAGCTCGAGTTTACGGCGGCCCCCCAGTATCCGTGGTTCCAGGTCAACAACATGGGCCTCGAGCGTCCGTTGTTCTTTAAGGGCGAGGGCACTCATCATGTGCGCCTGGTCGTTGACGACGATATCGCGACCATCTTTGTCGATGATGTTGCGCTTAACGCGCGCTTCTGCAATAAGCAGGGCCAGGGTGTGGCACTGACGGTCACCGACGGTACGCTCAAGTGCGCAAATGCAACGATCGCGTCTCTGTAATGGCATCAAAACGTTTTATGATTTCGTAAGGGAATGGAGAGGAACATGGACTACAAAGTAGTGTCTCAGCAAGTCGTCGATAACGTCGGCGGTCTGGAGAACATCGAGGGCGCCACGCATTGCGTTACGCGTCTGCGTCTGGTGCTCAAGGATACGAGCAAGTACAACAAGGCCGAGCTCGAGAACATCGATGGCGTCAAGGGCGTGCTGTACAACAGCGGCCAGCTCATGATCATCTTCGGTACCGGTACCGTCAACAAGGTCTACGATGAGTTTATGGCTCTGACGGGCGTTAAGGAGATCAGCGCTTCCGAGGTCAAGGGCGCCGAGGCGGACAAGAAGGGCAAGTTCTTCTCGGTCCTCAAGGTATTCTCGGATATCTTTATCCCCATCATTCCCGCTTTCGTCGGCGCTGCTATCATCATCGGCCTTAAGTCGCTGATCGTTGCCAACGGCCTCTTTGGCATGGAGGGCAGCCTTGCCGACCACAGCGAGTTCCTCAAGAACCTCGCAAGCTTCTTTGCCATTATCGCCACCACGTTTGACTACCTGCCTGTCCTGGTTATGTACAGCGCGGTGAAGCGTTTTGGCGGTAACCCGATTCTGGGCATCCTCGTCGGTATCGTCATGGTTCACCCGAGCCTTATGAACCGCAACACGTTCGTTATGGATCCGACGGGTGCTGAGTACTGGAACTTTGGTCCGCTCTCCATCCCCATGGTTGCTTTCCAGGGCGGCGTGTTCCCTGCAATCCTGACTGCCTGGTTTATGGCCAAGGTCGAAAAGATTGCCCAGAAGTACATCCCCGAGGTCGTCTCGTTCGTCTTTGTCCCGACCGTTACCCTGATTCTTGCTAACGTCGCCCTGTTCACCGTGTTCGGCCCGCTCGGCAACCTGATCGGCGACGTCCTCGCCGGTGTAATCGATATCCTGTACAACAGGATGGGCGTCTTCGGTGCCTTTGTCTTTGCCGCATTCCTGCAGCCGCTCGTCGTTACCGGTACGCATCAGTTCATCCAGGGTATCGAGGCAAACCTCGTCGCCACGACTGGCTTCAACTACATCCAGGCCATCTGGTCGGTTTCCATCATCGCCCAGGGCGGCGGCGCCATCGGCATGTACCTCATTCACAAGAAGCATTCCAAAGAGCGCAACATCTGCATGTCGTCCTTTATCCCGACGCTGGTCGGTATCTCCGAGCCCGCAATCTTTGCTGCAAACATGCGCTACTCGATCATCCCGTTCATCTGCGCTTGCATCGGTGCAGGCTGCGGCGGTGCCTTCGTGAAGCTCTTTGAGGTGCGCGCCATCGGTCAGGGTCTGACCGGCGTGCTTGGCCTGCTCATCGTCACGCCCGAGACGCTCGTGTGGTATGTGGCTGGCAATCTCATCGCCTTTATCGTGCCGATCGTCTTGATCTTTGCCTACAACAAGGCAAAGGGCGTGCCGACCACTGATGAAGAGGGCGCTGGTGCTGGCTTTGATGTCAGCTTCTAGTTGAGCCGTTCAGCGTAATCTGAGGATAAGTCCATTTGGGGAAGGGCGTTCGACTCGTGTGAGTCGAGCGTCCTTCCCCATAGACGAGAAAGTCAACGGCGATGTTTAATCAAAAAAATAAGGTGACACGCGCGGACTATGAGCAGTGGCGTGCCGGACAGGATGAGACGGCGGGTCGCATCGCGTCCGACCCCGATAGGCTCCTGTTCCATGTGGAGCCTGAGCTTGGCTGGCTCAACGACCCCAACGGTTTGGTGCAGATCGGTGATACGTATCACATCTATCACCAATACGATCCATTCGATGCTGCGCATGGCGGTCCAGTGCTTTGGAATCATCTGACAACAAAGGATTTTGTGACGTACGAGAATCGCGGCCCTGTGCTGTTCCCCGATTCCGATTTGGATTCGAGCGGAGCGTATTCTGGTTCTGCCTTTGTACACGACGGCAAGATTCACTACTTCTATACCGGCAACGTCAAGCATTTTGACCGCGATGATTACGACTACGTGTTGACGGGCCGTGAGCAAAACCAGATTCATGTGGTTGCCGAGAACCCCGACGAATTGGGCGAGAAGCGCATAGCTGTTGGGCCGGTCGATTACCCCGACGATATCGGTACGCACGTGCGTGATCCCAAAATCCTTGAACACGATGGTATCTACTACATGGTTCTGGGCGCTCGTACGAAAGACGACCGCGGCTGCGTGCTTGTCTATACCTCGAGCAATCTAGAGGACTGGAGCTATGCGACGCGCATTGAGTTGGGCGAGAAGTTTGGCTTTATGTGGGAGTGCCCCGATCTGTTTGAGCTCGATGGTGAGCTTATTCTCGTTTGCTGTCCGCAGGGTGTGTCCGCCGATGGATGGCGTTACCGCAATCCGCACCAGTGCGTGTGGTTTCCCATTGAGGCCGATTGGGGGGCGCCGAGTTTTAAGATCGCCGGGCAGGGCATGCCCCCGATGGTCGATGCCGGCTTTGATTTCTACGCACCGCAGTCTTTTGAGGATGCTGCGGGTCGGCGTTTGATGATCGGGTGGTCGGGTTGCCCCGATGCGACGGCAAAAAGCCCGACGGTGGCACGCGGGTGGCAGTGCGCGTTGACGGTGCCGAGAAAACTGAGCATGCGCGATGGTAAGCTCTGTCAGCAGCCGGTGCACGAGATTGAGAGGATGCGCGGCGACTGCGTTTGCGCGACAGGCGGTGAAACCGTTGAGGAGCCGGGCCGCCTGTTTGATCTTGTGGTTTCCTGTGAGGGCGCCCAGGTGATCGAGCTCGAAATCCGCAAGGGTGTCTTTGTGCGCTATGCAGACGGGATGCTTACCCTCGACATGGGTGACGAAGGCTATGGGCGCGACCAGAGGTCGATCGAGCTCAGCGAGCTTCGCGACCTGCGCGTGCTTTCGGACACTACGATGGTCGAGATTTTTGCAAATGGCGGCGAGGCGGCACTTACGAGCCGTACCTATTCGCCGGCGGTTCCGGCGATGGAGCTGCACGCCGAGGGTGCGGCATCGATGAATTTCTACCGCCTCGTGCATTAACCGTGCGTGGAGCACGATTGGATTTGCTGGACGGAATGTGTCGCAGTTGTCGCGGCCAACTACCGCTTACCGCATATAGCGACCGTTTGCGGAATAAGTAACCCTCCTTAATAAACCGTGTGGAATCCTAGATAAGCACGGAGTTTTCCAGGGAGACGCTGTCCTTTGTTGTGTGCAAGGGGCGGCGTCTCTTTGGCGCTTGGACGCCGTTGTGCAACAGTGCGGCGGCGCGTGCCATGTATTGAAAAGCCAATGTCGAGATGGGTCGTGATAATAATGGGCAAGTACGTAATCGTGGTTGAGTCTGGGTCGGATGTGACGCCGGAGCTCTGCGAGCGCTACGGCATCGTGCGCGTGCCCATGCATGTCACGATTGGTGACGAGACCGTCGAGGACGGCTCGATCGATCCGCTCGAGATTTATTCGCGCTGCAACGAGTTTGGCGTGATGCCCAAGACCAGCGGCTGCGCGCCTGCGGATTTTGCTCACGTGTACGACCGCATTCACGCTGAGCAGCCCGATGCGACTATTCTGCATCTCGCGTATTCCGAGGCCACGACCTGCTCGCATCAATCATCGAAGATCGCCGCCAAGGGTCGCGACTACGTGTTCTCTATGGACACGCGCTTTGTCTCGGTAGGCCAGTCGCTCGTTGTCGTCGAGACCGCCAAATACATCGAGGCTCACCCCGATGCCACCGTCGACGAGATCTTTGCATTTACGAATTCCGTCATGGACCGCGTGCTGTTGGGCTTTGTCCCAACCGATCTCGCCTTCCTTAAGGCCGGCGGTCGTTTGTCCAACGTGGCATTCCTCGGTGCCCATCTGCTCAAGATTAAGCCCTGCATTGAGGTGACGGGTGGTAAGTTCGTGGCGACCAAGAAGTTCCGCGGTTCTATGCTTAAGTGCGCCCGTGCCTTTATTGATCATATGGTAGAGAAGGGCGAGATCGACTACTCGCATATTGGCCTGGCGTATTCGGTGGGTCTTTCCGAGGAGTTGCGCGACGACATGGAAGTCTATGCACACGATCTTGGCTTTAAGGATATTACCTGGACTCAGGTCGGCGGCGTCATCTCGAGCCATTGCGGCCCGACCGCCTTCGGCGCGGTGCTCACGCTTAAGGCGTAAGGTCTGGCGTTTATCGAATTCTATTGCCACGGTGGCGGGCGGGTTGCGATAACCCTCCCGCCGCTCTTGCGTGGGGCCAAATAGAACAACCCAATTGACCGCTAAACCGTTTCGTCATCATGCGTATGGGCTAGAATGTCTCTGGCATTTATGTAGCTAAAACCAAAGAGAGGCAAGGTAGCGGGAATGGCTGAGATGACGCTTGAGGGTGTAGACGCTCATCCCGAGGACTCTGCGTTTGCCCTGGGTCGCGTGCATTCGATCGAGACGATGGGAACGGTCGACGGACCCGGCATCCGCTTTGTGGTGTTTGTTCAGGGCTGTCCCATGCGCTGCGCGTATTGCCACAATCCCGATACCTGGTCGGTCAACGGCGGCACGATGGTGACCGTCGAGCACCTCATGGATGAGTTCCAGAGTAACCACGAGTTCTATCGCAGCGGCGGAATTACGGTGTCCGGCGGCGAGCCGCTCCTACAGCCTGAGTTTTTGGCCGACCTGTTCCGTGCAATGCACAACAACCCCGATGGCCGCGTGCATACCTGCTTGGACAGCTGCGGCTATGCGTTCGATCCCAACCACCCCGAGAAGTTCGATGCCGTTCTCAACGAGACCGACATGGTGCTGCTCGACATCAAGCATGCCGATCCGGCTGAGCATAAAAAGCTGACCGGCTGCGATCCTGCACGTATCCTGGCGTTTGGCGATGAGCTGGCGCGACGCAGGATCAAGGTCGTTATCCGTCACGTGGTGGTGCCGGGCATTACCGACACGGTGGAGGAGTGCGAGGCACTCGGTCGCCTCATCGCTCCATGGCACAACGTGGTGGGCCTGGAAATGCTGCCGTATCACACGATGGGTGTCGTCAAGTACGAGCAACTGGGCATTCCCTATAAGCTCGAGGGCGTGCCCCAGATGGATACCGCGCGCATGCCCGAGTTGCGCAATGCCGTTATGACCGGCATGAAAAAGCGCCGTGCGGAGCTCAAAAACGCTATCGGATAGCATGCCATTTTCGTTCCCCAAGGGCACTCATTGGGGACAGACTTAAATGAGTGCCCCTGGGCACCTAGTTGATTGCTAAAGAGCCCCGTCCTAAAAAGACTGCTCTCTGGGTTGCGGTGAGATGCGCAACAGAATCGTGCCATTTGGATAAATACGCTTGTGGTTTCTTTAAAGACACCTTAAACGCCGCTGAATATCTTTGGAAAGAAATGCCTGCTCGGTATCATGCTGCTCGTATATAAACGGTGGCAGTCAGGAGACCACGTGCGAAACATCGCATCGCGGGACGAGTATGTGCCGCAGCATGGCAGCAGATATAAGACGAAGGGCACGTCTTCGCGTGGCCTTGCCAGCGCTCGCATCCGCGTGAGGAAGATTGCCGCCATTGGGATGCTAACGTCGGCGGTTATTATCCTCGGAATTACCGTTAAAACCTACGCCTCGGAGCGAACGGTGCGCCCAGATGCGTCAACGGTACAGCTGCAAAACGAGAAGGTTTCAAAGTCCAAAGCGTCGGCAGATCAAGCTCTGTCGACGGCAGATCTCAAGACGAGACTTTCGAAGGCGGACTTCAACGATATCCCTTCGGGTGATACCGTTCGGACCTTCTCGTTGGTGGATAACAAGACTCCTGCCTTGGAGGATGAGAGCCTTGCCTCGCTCCAGGATGCCCTGTGTCGGGCGCAGGAGCTGGGCGATGTGGGTGTAGTGTTCTACGACCTATCGAGCGGTAGGGGCGTGACGTATAACGCCGATGTCGAGGTGTATGGAGCGAGCAGCTACAAAGCGCTGTATGCGCTCTATATTTGCGAGACGTTGGTCGAATCGGGGCAGGTGTCGCTCGATGGGCCTTTAGCCACGTATGGTGGTTACAGCATGGGCTGGCAGACGGTGCGCAACCTTATCGAGAATGCCGTCGTCAACTCAGACAACGATTCGTTTATCGCGTTACGCGCGGCGTTTGACCATGATGGCTATGAGGATTGGATTGCCAATCTGGGTGTTGATGACGAAACGGCACTGAATCCGATGAGTGATTTTCCGACCTACTGCCCGCGCACCTCGGCAAAGTTGTGGCGAGAGATGAGTGAGTATTTGAGCTGTGACACCGAGGCGTCGCAATGGCTGTCGGGCCTTCTGGCATCAACATCGCGCTCGTTTATTCGCGATGGCATTGCGGACGAGCAGGTTTTGGTGCGCAACAAGGCAGGCTGGATTAGCGAGGATGGTTACTATTCGACATGCGATGCAGGCCTCATCGACATCGATGGCCGTACCTATGTCATGAGCGTCATGACATCGATGCCATGGAGTGACCGTTCGAGCGAGGTTACGGCTGCGATTGCAAAGGCTCTGTTTGATACGCGAGCTGCACTGGCTTAGCGTGTTCGTTTGACGAGGTCAAACAAAATGCTGGTACCATACCGTGGTTGAGAATTTCGAATAGGTTTGGGGAATGGCATGGCTACCATTGCGATTATCGGTGCGCTCGAAAAAGAGATCATGCAGATTAAGGGAGAGCTGAGCGACGTTTGCGAGGCACGGGAGGCAGGCTTGACCGTTGTGAGCGGTGAGCTCGACGGCCTGACAGTTGTCGCCACAACGGCGGGCATGGGCACGGTGAACGCCGCCGCTGCAACACAGCACCTCATTAGCAAGTATGCTCCGCAGGCTGTTGTGTTTTCGGGCATTGCGGGCGGTTTGAACCCCAAGCTCCATATCGACGATGTGGTCATTGGCAAACGCCTACGCTATCTGGATACCGATACCGCGCTTATCGCCGAGTCCGCACCGGGGCTCGAGGAGTTTGGCTCGACGCCCGCGCTGGTCGATATTGCCGCCGACGTGCTTGCTGAGCGTGGGTTTGTTGACGCTTCGAAAAATGCAGTCGCTTCGAACGAGGGCACCAAGCAGTTCCTGGTTGGCACGATTGCCACGGGTAACCGCTTTGTGACGGGCGTCACCATGCGCAACGACGCTATCGAGGCGACGCATGCCGATTGTGTCGGCATGGAGGGCGCGGCAATTGCCCATGTCGCAACCAAAAATGGTGTCGATTGCCTGGTGTTGCGCGCTATCAGCGATAATTGTGACGAGGCGTACGATGCAATTTGCGAGCGCGAGTTCGATTTGTTCGAGTACGCGCGTGTCGCAAGTGACATCACGCTCGATATCGTCCGCCGCATTGCCGCTGCGCAATAGCGCGTCTATTTGTAAGAACCTACGACCAAGGAGTGTCCATGGCCGATTCCATTAACTATCAGCTTGCCAAGTTCGTTGCCAGCTACGGCAAGGTTTCGCAGATTCCCGAGTCAACCTGTCCCGAGGTGAGCTTCGTCGGCCGCTCCAACGTGGGCAAGTCGTCGATTATGAACAAGCTCTTTGGCCGCAAGAACCTGGTCAAGGTTTCCAGCACGCCGGGCAAGACGAGCAACATCAACTTCTTTGAGGCCGACGACGTGCATTTCGTGGACCTGCCGGGTTACGGTTTCGCCCGTCGTTCCAAGGCCGAGCGCGACCGTTGGGCCGAGCTCATTGGCGATTTCTTTGACTCCGAGCGCAGCTTTAACTTGGTCGTCTCTCTGGTGGATATCCGCCACGACCCCAGCAAGCTCGACCACGACATGATCGACTACCTACAGGGCAACGAGTTCAACTTTATCGTCTGCCTCACCAAGGCCGACAAGCTCAGCCGCACCCAGCAGGCCCGCCAGACAGCAGCCATCAAAAAGCAGCTCAACGTCCCGGCCGAAAACGTAATCATCACAAGCTCCCAAACCGGCACCGGCATCGACGAACTAAAAAAGCGCATCGCCGAGGCCTGCCTCTAGTCAGGCTGCAGCCCTTCAAAAGCTCCTATCTATATCACCTCAGTGATAGTTATTGGTAAACTATCGCTGAGGTGATATTTTTTAGGAGGTCGATATGGAGCTTTGGCACGGGTCGGAGGTTGTTGTCGAGCATCCATCGTTGGATAAATGCAGGCAATTCAATGACTATGGGCGCGGGTTTTATTGCACACCGCATGAGGAAATGGCAATGGAGTGGGCATGTCGGACCGAGTCTGATGGCATTGCCAATCGATATGAGCTTGATTTAGATGGCCTTGCGATTTTGGATTTGGAATCAGGTGAGTTCTCGATTCTCAACTGGCTTGCAATTCTGGCGAATAACAGAGAGTTCAATGTTTCAACGCCAGTAGCACGCGAGGGGCTTCGTTATCTGCTGGATAACTGCCTGATTGATATTTCTCCCTATGACGTTATTCGAGGCTATCGTGCAGACGATTCCTATTTCTCGTTTGCAAGACAGTTTGTCAACGGCATGATCTCGCTCAGGCAATTGCAGCGCATTATGTTTTTGGGGGATTTGGGCATTCAATATGCGCTTATGAGTGAGCGTGCGTTCTCGGCGATTAAGTTCCGCGATTGGAAGCAGGCTTCGGGAGCTGAGTTTTATCCCAAACGATTTGAGCGAGAACAGAACGCTCGACGAAAGTACCTGGATACGGTAAACGGATTTGACTCTGATGGTGTCGACATTAGGGATTTGATGGCAGGGAGGGTTGATTTAAATGATCCAAGAGTTAACGGATTGTGGGCCGAGTAGGACATACCCCGTCTACTACCTCGAGGATGCAATGAACAACCTCGGCGACTGCTTCGACTATGCCGTCAATGACTATGGAGCAGAAGGATCGGAAGTTGCTGAACTCTTTTGCCTGAGCGGGGTTGCTCGAGAGTTTGAGCGCGGCAATGCATGGGTAGTGTCGGGAAAATCTGGTGTTGAGCTGTTCGCACTTATCGCCGAAAGGTCCGGCTATCAATCAAGGCCGATGCCAAATCGAACCTACCGATTCGAAAAGACACCGGAATATTGGACAGGCTGGATATTGGCATACCTTCAGTGGCGCCTAGGAGAGTCTTTCGAAGACCTGCTGCATGTCGTTCCGTTTGACGTACTGCGCAGTCTGTACTATCCCTGGCACGAAGCCTCGGAGGAACGCGTGGCTCGCCTCGTCTGCGATATGGCGAAAAAAGCGTCCAGGCAAACCAAACTTGCGTTAGTAAGAAAGAGGCTCAAGAAAACCCAACAAGACCTGGCATACGAATCGGGTGTGTCACTCCGCTCAATCCAAATGTACGAGCAGCGCCAGAGAAACATCAATGAAGCTTCGGTTACAAGCGTAAGAGCCATAGCAAAAGCCCTCCACTGCAACATCGAGGACCTCCTAGAACCAGTCTTCGAATACAAAGAAACCAGCGCTGCCTAAACCAAGCACGCAGCCGATGCTCGCCTCTAGGAAGTGCTCCAGCCTAGCAAGAGCTCCTACCAATAAAAAGCCAAACTATCAGCTCGGCGCCTCTTCAAAGCGTGGGTCCCTGTAGACATCCTCAGCAAGGTAGGCGCAGGGACGGTCGGGATATTCCCTCAAAATCATTCCGCAGCGCGAAGGCCCCTTGTCCGTCGCTCCGTAGGAGCAGGACAAGGGGCCTTCATGCGCGAGGACGATTTTGAGGGAATATCCCGACCGTCCCGGACAGGTATATGAGGAGGATGTCTACAGGTACTCGATTTGAGCGCCCTCGGTGTCGCACGTCAGAATATGCGTATCACACTTAGGGAACTGCTCGCGCAGCTTGACCTGCAGGAACTTTGCCACGATGGTGTCGTCAGTCACGGCCATGAGAGTCGAGCCCGAGCCGCTGATCCAGATGGTCTTGGCGCCGCCGTTAAGGCAGGTGTCGCGCACGGCGTTGTAGTCGGGAATCAGACGGCGACGATAGGGTTCCTGGATGCGGTCGTCATTGGCGGCGGCAATCAGGTCGAGGTCACCAGTCTCCAAGCCGCGCGTCATGCCGGCGATGCGGCCCATCTGCCACACGGCGGTGGAGAGTGGAATCTCCTGCGGCACAACCTTGCGCGCCTCGCTCGTATGCACCTCGTAGGGCGGAATCACGGTAATAAAACGCAGGCGATCGCTCACCTCGTAGCGCAGGCACTGGGGGAGCGAATCGGTCGGCGTAAAGGAGCAGACGGCGCCGCCCAGGATAGCGGGGGCGACGTTATCGGGATGGCCCTCGACCTCGGTGGCGATGCGGACGAGCTCGGCGCGGTCGACGGTATGGCCCGTCAACGCGGCGGCAGCCATGATGCCGGCGACGACGCAGGTGGAGCTGGAACCCAGGCCGCGGGCGACGGGCACGTCGGTCTGAATGTCGATGGCAACGGGAAAAGCCGGCTCGCCCCATGCGGCCAGCGCATCGACAAAGCTGACGTAAACCAGGTTGTTCTCGTTTTGGAACTCTTCGGGGCAGCCCGTGATGGTGAGCTTGTCGGCGCGCTCAAAGGTAAAGTGCGAGTAGAGGCTGACGGCCATGCCGAGGGTATCGTAGCCAATGCCCAAGTTGGCGCTTGTTGCTGGGACGGTGATCTTGATCATGTGAGTCCTCCTGGCGTGCCTGGCTGTTTAGTTCGCTGCTCGGGCAGTCCTGCGCAAGACGGAAAGCACATTAAGTGCTTTCCTTTGCGTGCGGAACTCGCGACGAACTAAACAGCCAGGCACGCTATGCACGTTCGTCATCATCCCGGTAGGTATCTGATAAAAGAAGGTGCGCCGGCTTTCGTCGGCGCTTAATAAGGGATCTAGTTGGTGCTCATTCGTTTTGCTGCAGATTCGACGTAGCTTGCCATCTCATCGACGTCGTAGACGTCTTCGAAGCGGACGGGTTTGGATTCGAGTTCGGCGAGCTGGGCCGGGGCGACCGTGTTGGTGGCCTGCTCGAGTACACGCATAGCCTCAAAATCATCCTCGGGAACGTCAAGCCCCAGGGCGTCACAGCAGGCGCGCGGGAACTTGTAGGGGCTGGCGGTCGAAAGCAGCACGCGGGCCTTGGCGCCCTCGGCAGGAGCGACCTTTTCAAAGACGTGATAGCCGCAAGCGGTGTGCGGGTCGATCACATAACCGTTCGCATTCCAGCAGCTCTTGATGGCGGCGCGGACCTCGTCCTCGCTGGCCCAGCCGCAGCCAAAGACGCTCTGGATCTTGGCCAGCAGCTCGGCGGGTACCTCGTAGCGGCCGGTCTGTGACAACTGCTCCATAAGGCCGGCAACGAGTTCGCAGTCGCCGTCGGACAGGAAGTAGAGCATGCGCTCCAGGTTGGAGCTAATAAGGATGTCCATCGACGGCGAGATGGTCGTGAAGAACGGGCGGTTGCGGTCGTAGACGCCGGTAGTCAGGAAGTCGGCAAGCACGTTGTTCTTGTCGCTCGCCACGACGAGCTTGGCGACGGGTAGGCCCATGCGCTTGGCGTAGTAGCCGGCCAGGATGTCGCCAAAGTTGCCGGTCGGCACACAGAACTCTACGGCGTCGCCGGCCTCGATGGCGCCGGCGCGCAGCAGCTGCGCATAGGCGGCAAAGTAGTAGACGACCTGCGGTACCAGACGGCCGACATTGATGGAGTTGGCGCTCGAAAGCACCGTGCCGGCGGCCTCCAGGCGCTCGGCAAGCTCCTTATCGGCAAAGATACGCTTGACGGCGCTCTGGGCATCGTCGAAGTTGCCGCGGATGCCGCAGACGGCGACGTTATCGCCCTCCTGCGTGGACATCTGCAGATTCTGCACGCGGCTGACCTTGCCCTCGGGATAAAAGACGGTGATACCCGTGCCCGGAGCGTCGGCAAAACCGGCGAGCGCGGCCTTGCCCGTGTCGCCCGACGTGGCGGTGACGATCATGATGCGCTCGGCGCCGCCGTCCTTGGCAGAGGTGCGGGCCATCAAGCGGGGGAGCATCTGCAGAGCGACGTCCTTGAAGGCGCTCGTGGGGCCGCCAAAGAGCTCCATCACATAGGTCTGAGGGGCGTCAGCGCCCGGTGCAGCGTCGAGTTTGACGAGCGGCGTAACCTCTTCACTCGCAAACGTGCCGCGGTATGCCTCGTCGACACACGCCGAAATTTCTTCGGTCGTGTAATCATTCAGTAACATTCCCAACACATCTTGAGCGATTTCAAAGTACGATTTATCTGCAAGCGAGCTGATATCGACCTGCTGGGTGCCGAGCTCGTCCGAGACAAACAAACCCCCGTCGGGAGCGATGCCGGTACGGATTGCCACCTTACTTGAGCACGATAAAGTGTGTCCTCGTGTACTATGATAAGTTCCCATATAACACTGCTCCTCGGATGCCTTGGTCCCAATCGGTGAAACCATGGTATCAGAGCGCGCAAAATAGGTTCGCAGAGGCTTTTTAGAAAGGTAACCTCCAGCCCATGATTAAGATTGCCAAGTTTGGCGGCTCGTCGGTCGCCGACGCCGAACACTTCAAGAAGATTAAGGCCATTGTCGACGCCGACCCTGCCCGCCGTTTTGTGGTGGTTTCTGCCTGCGGTCGCCGCTTTAAGGGCGACACCAAGGTGACTGACCTGCTCTACCTGGTTAACGCGCACGTTAAGTATCACGTGTCGTGCGAGGAGCTGCTCGAGGACATTGGCCAGCGCTATTTTGATATCGCTGACGAGCTGGAGCTCACCTATCCCATCCGCGAGGAGTTCGCGGCCTTTGCCGAGCGCGCTCGCTCGGGCGGCTACTCTACCGAGGAGCTCGTGAGCCGCGGCGAGTACTTCACCGCTCGCCTGATGGCTGAGTACCTGGGTCTGCCGTTCCTGGACGCCGCGACGGTTGTGGCGTTCCATCACGACGGTACGCTCAGCATGAACCGCACCTCCGAGCTGGTGCAAGAGTACGGTCAGCAGGGCGGCTTCGTTATGCCTGGCTTCTACGGCGCGACGCGCGAGGGCCAGATTAAGCTGCTGGATCGTGGCGGCGGCGATATCTCGGGCTCGATCCTGGCCAAGTGCTTGGGAGCCGATCTGTACGAGAACTGGACCGACGTCTCGGGCTTCTACTCTGCCGACCCGCGCATCGTGCCCGAGGCTCAGCCCATCGCCCGCGTTACCTACGAGGAGCTGCGCGAGCTTTCGTACATGGGCGCGAGCGTCCTGCACGAGGAGGCTGTGTTCCCCGTGCGCGAGGCTGGTATTCCGCTGGTCATCAAGAACACCAATGCGCCGCAGGACCCCGGCACTATCATTAGCGAGACGGCCGATGAGGGCGAGGCGGAGCCCATTATTACCGGCGTGACCGGCAAGCGCGGTTTTGTCGCCATCAACGTGGCCCGCGACCGCACCAAGCCCCGCGTCGGCTTTATGCGCCGTGCGCTTTCGGTCTTCGAGCGCTATGACGTTTCCGTCGAGCATATGCCCACCGGCGTCGACCGCTTTGGCGCCGTGGTGCAGGAGCAGGACGTGCACGACTCGCTGTACTCGCTCGTGGGCGACATTCAGCAGGAGGTCGAGCCGCTCGAGATCGAGGTCGTCGAGGGCCTGGCGCTTATCGCTACCGTCGGCCGCAACCTGCGTGGTCGTGCCGGCATCTCGGGCCACCTGTTTGGCATGCTTGGTCAAGCTGGCGTGAGCGTGCGCATGATTTCGCAGAGCTGCGACGAGATCAACATCATTATCGGCGTCGAGGAGAAGGACTTTGACCTGGCGATTCAGACCATCTACCGTGCCTTCTCCGACGAGAACGGCATCGTGAAGGTCTCCGACCTGGAGGCTCCCGCGCCGGTCGATCCCGCTCTGGCCGCGCTCAAAAAGTAGCGACTGCTCGGTAGATTTTTGGGTCATGTCTCAAAAAACTACGGCGGGGCGTTTCGTTTCGGTTTCGTTTCGACGGGGCGGGTTTCGTGCCCGCCCTGTTCTTGTATAAACTGGCAACAATAATCGGCCTGCTCGGCGTGCGGGCAAAAGCCACAACCTTTAAAGGGGGAAGCATGAAACAGTACACGGTTGCTATTTTGGGCGCGACGGGAGCCGTGGGCACCCAGATGCTCGAGTGCCTCAACGAGCAGGAGTTCCCGGTCGGCAAGCTCAAGCTGTTGGCAAGCGCACGCTCCGCGGGCAAGACCGTTGAGTTCCGCGGCGAGCAAATCGTGATCGAAGAGGCTTGCCCCGAGGCCTTTGAGGGCTGCGACATCGTGCTCGGCGCTGCCGGCGACGATATCGCTAAGGAGCTGCTGCCCGAGGCCGTCAAGCGCGGAGCCGTCGTGGTCGACAACAGCCACGCCTTCCGCATGGATCCCGAGGTGCCGCTGGTCGTGCCCGAGATCAATGCCGACGATATCAAATGGCATCACGGCCTTATCGCCAATCCCAACTGCGCGACCATCATCGGCCTGGTTCCCACGTGGCCGCTGCATCAGCTTGCCGGCGTGAAGCGTATGATCGTGTCCACGTATCAGGCAGCTTCGGGCGCTGGCGCGCCCGGTATGGCCGAGCTCGAGGCTCAGCTGGCCGCCCTGGGCCGTGGCGAGGAGATTCCCGAGCCGCGCGCATTTGCCGCCCAGCTGGCGAGCAACCTGATTCCGCAGATTGGCGGCGTCAAGGAGGAGGGCTTTACCTCCGAGGAGATGAAACTGCAGAACGAGGGCCGTAAGATCATGCATCTGCCCGAGCTGCGCGTGAACTGCACCTGCGTGCGCGTGCCTGTGCTGCGCTCGCACTCCGAGAGCATTACGCTCGAGTTCGAGCGCGACATCACGGTGGAAGAGGCCCGCGCTGCGCTGGCTGCCGCTCCGGGCGTGAAGCTCGTTGACGACATGGGCGCCGAGGATGCACACGACCGCTTCCCCATGCCGATGGACACGTCTGACCAGGACCTGATTTGGGTCGGTCGCGTGCGCCGCGACATCTCGAACCCCGAGGCCGCGCGCGGTATCACCTTCTGGTGCTGCGGCGACCAAATCCGTAAGGGCGCGGCGACCAACGCCGTCCAGATCGCTAAGCTGCTCTGCGAGTAGTGTGGCCTGTCCGGCGGGGCCGGGCTTAGTTTTCAGAACGTCCTCGACCATGTGTGGCGCCTTGTCCTGCTCCTTCGGAGCCGCGGACAAGGCGCCACACTGGTCTGCGGAGTGTTCTGAAAACTAAGCCCGGCCCCCGCCTGCGGTGACGCTGCTGCAAGCGATCTGCGATGGGGCCGTTGTTGGTTGGGGCCGCTGGGCTGATGTGAGGGCACGTGGCCGCTGCGGGCCCTGGTCCCGGCGGTGGCCTCGGCGCTTTGCGCCTGCTGCCTGCGGGGACTTTGGGGTCGTGCGGCAGCTGCGGCGCTGCGCGCCTGCTGCCTTGGGTGACTTTGGGGTCGATTGGGGTTGTCTGCACAATTCGCGGTATTATGTTGCGGAGTTTTGAAAGGAGCCGCTGGTGGTCACGACGACGTTTGCTTCGCCTTTGGGCGAAATCTTGCTTGCCGCTGATGGCCGCGGTCTGACGGGGCTTTGGTTTGAGGGACAGGAGCATTTTGGCTCTACGCTTCTCAAAGAAGATCCTGAACATGTTGAAGGCGCCGATGCAGTTTCTGGTGCTGGCGGCATGTCGTCGGTGAGTCCTGCAAATGGTGCGGCGTCTTCGGTGCTTGAGCGTTCCTGGGCTTGGCTGAATGCTTATTTTGCAGGGCAGGAACCTCGGTTTACGCCGCCGTTGCATATGATCGGTACGGCGTTTCAGCGTGAAGTTTGGTACGAGCTGCTTTCCATTCCGCGCGGCGAGGTTGCCACGTATGGCGAGATCGCCCAGCGTGTTGCGGCTCGACATCGTGTACCGGGAAACGAGGCGCCCGTTGTGTCCCCCCGTGCCGTGGGGGCTGCGGTCGCGCATAACCCTGTTTCGATTATTGTGCCGTGCCATCGCGTGGTTGCCGCCGACGGGTCGCTCAACGGATATGCCGGCGGCCTCGACCGTAAGGAGTGGCTGCTCCGGCTTGAGGGCGCGTACGAGGAGTAGCGTTCGAGTGCTTTGCCTGTAGTAGCCGACTTCGACCAAAGCTCGCTCGAGTTCGCTTTGATCAGAGCACTTAAGACCCTTGTTTTCTGTCAATAGTGCTATTTGTTCGTTGATGGATATCCGCGACTTCTGGTATTTCATTAAGCCTCTTGATAGAAAAAGAGCTGGAGTTGCGCATCGTTGAGAGGCTTTCCAGCTTTAGCAAAACAAACTTATAAGATGCGACGGGCCGCGTCAAGATAATTGCTTGACAGCCTAGGAGGCGGCTGGTTGGCTGGCTTAAAACCCAGCGCGTGAAATGACGCTCCACGCTATTCAGCGCGCTTGATAGGATGACGAACCACAGTCTTAAGTTTCTCCGGCGCACACTTGCGTGGATCGGAAAGATAGATTTCGTGATGTAAACGGGTGTCTGAGAAGTCGGGGACATAGCCCTGCTCGGTCGCATATTCATGCATGGCGTCTACGGTTGCCGGCTCGCTGTCGTAGGGTCCGGTATGCATGCATTGAACGCAGAGACCCTCGTCAACTTTAAGCAGCTCGACGGCGGAAAAGTCCAGTTTCTTTTTGGCCGTGGCTTCCGCGACTGCCCAGTCAAAGTCATCTCGGGTGACGAAATCGGGCAGGCGGATACACGAGATAAAGTTGAAATCGTCCTTGCGTACATAATCGATGTCGCCGCTCGGGGAGTCTTGCCACCAGAAACCCTCGAGCGGAGGTACCACAAAGTCGAAATAGCCCTCGATACTCCTTGAGCCTTTCTTTGACATCTTGACAGTATAGGCGATGCCGTAAAGCAGCGGCAGGGCGTTTTGATACTCGCCACCTTCAGTATTTGGGTCGCCCTTTCCGCGAACGGCAACGTAGCTCATAGGCGGGACAGTTACGATACTCGGCTTGCTCGCAGGTCTGTAGAGCTCCTTGCATTCCTTCTTAAAGTCGAACGCCATGTTGGCCGCCTTTCTGCGTATTGGCCTGCTTAGATAACGGAATCATATCATAGAAACGAACAGCTGTTCGAATGATTTGGCTGACAGATTGAGATGCGTGCGTTGTGTTTGGCGGTCGGCCTGACCCCGTCGATGATGTCTCTGCCTTCCCGGCGCCTCATCTATAGCTGCCGTTTCCCCATATAGAACCTGCCAAAATAAACCCGTCCCTTTTTAGTCGGTGCGAAATGGGTAATACTAAAGAGTTATCCGACCAGATGGGAACCGATCGATGGCTTATATCGAATTCAAAGACGTCATCAAGGCATACGGCGAGGGCGACGCCCGCATTCACGCACTCGACGGCGCGAGCTTTACGGTCGAGCGCGGCGAGCTCGCCATCATTTTGGGTGCTTCGGGTGCCGGCAAGACCACGGCGCTCAACATTCTGGGCGGCATGGATACGGCGACTTCCGGCACCGTGACGGTGGACGGGCGCGATGTGAGCTCCGCTAACGAGGCGCAGCTCGTGGAATACCGCCGCGCCGATGTCGGCTTTGTCTTCCAGTTCTACAATCTGGTCCCCAACCTGACGGCGCTCGAAAATGTTGAGCTTGCGGCGCAAATCTGCCCCGATTCGCTCGATGCCGAGCAAACGCTTTGCCAGGTTGGCTTGGGTGAGCGCCTCGCCAACTTCCCCGCGCAGCTTTCGGGCGGCGAGCAGCAGCGCGTGTCCATTGCCCGCGCACTGGCAAAGAACCCCAAGCTGCTTTTGTGCGACGAGCCCACGGGCGCACTTGACTATAAAACCGGCAAGCAGATCTTGCAGCTGCTGCAGGACACTTGCCGCAAGCAGGGCATTACGGTCATCATCATCACCCACAACTCCGCGCTGGCGCCCATGGCCGATCGCCTGATCCGCTTTAAGAACGGTCGCGTGGAGAGCGAGACGGTCCAGCAAAATCCCGTGCCGATCGAGACGATCGAGTGGTAGCGCCCATGAATCAGGACCGCCAAAACAGCCTACGCCGCGACGCGCAGAACACGGAGCGCGAGCAGGATTTTACGACCTACCGCACTGCCCAAAGCTCAAACGATATGGTGCCGACGGTTTTTCGCCGTGGCATCTACCGCACAATCCGAGGCAGTCTTAAGCGCTTCTTGTCAATCGTGGTCATCACCGCGCTTGGCGTGAGCGTGATGTGCGGCCTTAAGGCGGGTTGCGAGGACCTGTGTGATTCGGTTGATGCCTACTTCGACCAGCAAAATGTCTATGACATTAACGTGCAGTCGACCTATGGCCTGACTGACGATGATCTCGACGCCATACAAGAGGTCGATGGCGTCGAAACGGCCGAGGGTATCTACACCGAGACCGCCTACACCGCCGTGGGTACAACGCGTGAGCGCGTGGTCGTGCAGAGTCTCTCCAAGGAGAACATCGATCAGCCGGTGCTCGTGAACGGCGATTTGCCCGAGAGCGCTGATGAAGTCGCGGTGACTTCGAAGTTCCTGAAGGCATCGGGCAAGAAAATCGGCGATACGGTGAGTTTTGTCGCCAATGACGCGAGCTCGTCCAATCAAAGCGCCAAGGACCAGTTTGCCGCGGGCGATTACACCATTACGGCCGAGGTCCTCGACCCCACTGATGTGAGCTCCGACTCGACAGTCAACGCCTTTCGCGCTGCTTCGGCGGCGGACTATAAGTTCTATGTGAGCGAGGATGCCGCGACATCTTCTTCCTACTCCGCGGTCCACGTGATCGTCGAGGGAGCCAAGAGTCTTAACTCCTATTCAGATGCCTACACGACAAAGATCAACGAGGTCAAAGGCAACATCGAGAAGATCCGCGAGGAGCGTGAGAAGGCGCGCGTCCAGGAGTTGACGGTTGACACGCCGACAAGCTTGGATACGGCCGAGCGTCAGGCCGCCATGCTCTTTGGGATCGAGCAGGATAACATCAACCGTATGGCCGAGGGCAGCGAGGAGCGCGTCCAGGCTCAGGCCGAGTTGGACCAGCGCCGCGCCGCCGCCGACCAGCATTTTGCCGATGCCCGCGCCGAGCTTTCCGACCTGGGCGAATGCACCTGGTACATCCAGGACCGCGGCAATATCGCAAGCTACTCGAGCGTGGAGAGCGATAGCTCGTCAATTGAAGCCATCGCCACGGTGTTCCCGTTCATCTTCTTTATCGTCGCCGTGCTCATCAGCCTCACCACCGCCACGCGTATGGTCGAGGAGGAGCGCACGCTCATTGGCCTGTACAAGGCGCTCGGCTACTCGCGCGAGCGCATCCTGTCCAAATACGTGGACTATGCGCTGTGGGCGTGCCTGATCGGCGGCGTGCTCGGCAACATCATCGGATTTGTGGGCCTGCCGCTGTTCCTGTTTACGGTGTTCGACGACATGTACTCGCTGCCCCAGATGTTGCTTTCGTACGACATCGTGTCCTCGATCGTTTCGGTGGCGCTGTTTGCCGTGGGCGTGGTGGGCGCCACGATTATCGCCTGTCGCCACGAGATGGCCGAGACCCCGGCCTCGCTCATGCGCCCCAAGGCCCCGCGCGCCGGCTCGCGTATCTTGCTCGAGCGCATCGGCTTTATCTGGCGCCGCATGGGCTTTTTGAACAAGGTGGCAGCACGTAACCTGTTCCGCTACAAAAAGCGCGCCTTTATGACCATCTTCGGTATCGCGGGTTGCACCGCGCTTGTGATCTGCGGTATGGGTATTCGCGACACGTCGGTCGCGCTTTCGCCCAAGCAGTATGGGCATATCACGCGCTATGACTTGCTGGCGGTTGCCAATCCCGACGATTTTTCGCAGACGTGCGCGGCATTGGATGAGCGCAGCGCGGCCAATGATTCCAACGTGACCGTAACTTCGACGCTGCCGATTATGACCGACAACGTCACCTTTACATTTGGCGGCAAGAGCGAGACCGTGCAGCTGATCGTGGTGCCCGATGACCGCACGAACGACCTGGACGACTACGTGTGTCTCGAGGACGAGTCCAAAGAGCCTCTATCTTTGCGCGACGGAGATGTGTATCTGAGCAAGAGTTCACAGCTGGTGCTGGGGATTCAGCCGGGCGATACAGCACACGTCCAGGATTCGTCACTCAACGTCGCCAAGGTCAAGATCAGCGACATCTCGCTCAACTATCTGGGCAACACACTCTATATGACGCAGGGCACCTATGAGCGCGCGTTCGGTCGAAGCGCACGCCCCAACGGCATCTTTGTGCTGCTTAAGGGCTCGTCGGCCGACCAGATTGCGTTTAGCAAGAAGCTTAAGAGCGACGGTTGGCTCACCATCTCGAGCACGGCCGAACATTGGCAGAACTACGAGGCGAACTTTGCGATTATCAATTCCGTCGTGGTGCTCGTGACCTTTATGGCGGCGTGCCTATCGTTTGTGGTGGTGTTTACGCTGTCCAACACGAATATCTCCGAGCGCGAACGCGAGCTGGCGACCATCAAGGTGCTGGGCTTCCGCCGTGGCGAGGTGCACCATTACGTCAACAAGGAGACGTTGATCCTCACGGCGATCGGCGCTGCGTTGGGCGTGCCGCTGGGTGGCTTGCTGGCCGAGAGCTTCACGTACATCCTGCAGATGCCGTCGCTGTACTTTGACGTTGAGGTCGAGCCGCTAAGCTACGTGCTCGCCGTGCTGCTTTCCTTTGGCTTTACGATCATCGTCAACCTCGCCACCAACCGAACTCTCAATAAGATCGACATGGTCGGCGCCCTCAAGAGCGCCGAGTAACCTGCCTGGGATTCAAGCTGTAGCGAGCTGTAATGTACCACAACCGCATTTTTGCATAAACCGCCCCGCCGATTGCATATTTCGGCGGGGCGGTTGCTTTTTGCCCGCGGGTACCCCAGGGGGCGGCGTGCAAATTCCGGAGAATTCAGCATTCCGGAGTCCGCGAGTGTGGGAGCGGGCGCACAAAAGCGCATTGAAAGCCTGACTTTGAGCTCCGGCGCCTCGAGGACCGCTCATTTTTTTGCAGAATGCGGCCCGCGGCGCCTGTCTCTCGCCCAAAATCCAGTATGCAGGCACCCTCGGCTGCTGAATACTCCCAAAAATGCACGCCGCATCCTACCCCAGGCACTTGCAGCAAGAAGACGAATAGCCTCGGCCTCCCCAGTCACCGTAGGAGGCCCCAGGGCTTACCTCCCAAATCTTTCCGCAGGACGGAAGGATCCCGCCGCGCGAAGCGCACGGCGGGATCCTGACATGTCCGAGGACGATTTGGGAGGTAAGCCCTGGGGTCTCCGATGAGAGCAGTTTCGGCCGAGGCTATTCGTCGCCGAAGCTGATGCCCAACGCCTTGGCCTCGCGCACCAGATCGCTCTGGGGATCGACATACTTGAGCTTGCCGGCGACATCCTCGAGCGGCATGTGACACATCTTGCCGTCACGCAGGGCGATCATGTAGCCAAACTCGCCGCGTAGACAGCCCAGTGCCGCCTCGACGCCGCACTGGGTCGCAAAGATGCGGTCCTGGGCGTCGGGCTGGCCGCCGCGCTGCGTGTGGCCGGGGATGGCGACGCGGGTCTCGCGACCGGTCTTGGCCTCGATCTCCTTGGCGATGTCGTAGACGATCGACGGGCTCGTGCGCTCGGCGAGTTTCTTCTTGTACTCCTTCTTGGACAGCGCCGCGTCCTCCTTGGAGATAGCGCCCTCGGCGACGGCCACGATGGTAAAGCGGCTGCCGGTCTCCATGCGATGCTCGATGGTCTTGATGACGTTATCCATGTCGTAGGGGATCTCGGGAATCAAGATGACATCCGCGCCGCCCGCGACGCCGGCGTATAGCGGGATCCAGCCAACCTTGTGGCCCATGATCTCGATAACGAACACGCGGCCGTGGCTCGAAGCGGTGGTGTGAATGTCGTCGATGCACTTGGTGGCGACGTCGATGGCGCTCGTAAAGCCAAACGTCAGCTCGGTGCCCCAGGTGTCGTTATCGATGGTCTTAGGCAGGGCGATAACGTTGAGGCCCTCTTCGCGCAGACGGTTGGCGGTCTTGGTGGAGCCGTTGCCGCCCAGCATAAACAGGCAGTCGAGCTGCAGCTTATGATAGGTGTGGACCATTGCCGGCACCTTCTCGACGCCGTCGGCCTCGGGAATATCCAGGCGCTTGAACGGCGTACGGCTCGTGCCCAGGATGGTGCCGCCACGGGTAAGGATGCCGCTAAAATCGGCGGGCGTCATGACGCGGAACCGGCTGTAGATAAGGCCCTGGTAGCCGTCCTCAAAACCATAGATCTCAATAGGCTCTTCGCTATTGGTCATAAGCGTTTTGACAATGCCGCGCATGGTGGCGTTGAGCGCCTGGCAGTCGCCGCCACTGGTAAGAAGACCGATCCTAAGCATGATGAATCCTTCCGGGCAAGTTATAACATGCGCATAAGTTTACCCCCGCACACTGTTGATACGGGGGTAAAACGTGTTAGCTCAAGCGTATAGAAATGTAAACAACGTCAGGCGAGCGTAAGGTCGACGAGCCTGGGTCCTTACAGTGCGAAGGCGTCGACGTCGCCCCAGTGGCGGCGCAGCGTAATGGCGGCGGCGGGTTCGGTATTGTCAAAGACGACCGACCATTGCGTATTGCTGGTGATGTCTTTCGGATTGGGTTCTTGCGCTGCAGCGCGTAGGGCCTTCCAAGCGACTGCCTCGTCCTGGGCACCGACATGGGCGTCAAGGACATCGGCGATTGCGATGGCGCGCTCTTTACCATGGCCCAGCTCGCCATTCTTTTGGTTGGGCAGCACTTCGTCGCCATAGCAGGCGTAGAAGTTCGTAACCTGGCGTACAGGAGTCGCTTTGAAAGCACGGTCCGGATCGCGCGGATCCCACTCTACTACGCGCGCGTCACCGGCGGCGTCGTTGATAAAGAAGTGGTAATCGCGTCCTGCCATGGCGTGCATGTCGTAGGCGGAAAGCAGGTCGACAGCTTCTTGCGTGGTGGCGGCACGGTCGAGCACCAGACGGATGGCGAGCGAGGTATTGATGACGGGGCGTTGCGCGTCCTGGTCACAGGGCTTGGAATCCAGAGTGAGTACGGCAATGGACACGCCACATTCGTTAACACCGTCGAGCTGGGCAAACGGGCCCATGAGTGCGGCGGCACGTCCGGCGACGGAGTCAAGCGGAGTGTTATCGCCCAGGTTGTTAAGGGCGGCAAACCCGATGGAGGCATAGCCGCCGCGTGGGTGATTGCGCACCAGCAGCGCCGAGGTGTCGTCCTTAAAGTCGTAATTGCGACCGGTGCGCACGCGGCCTTCGGCATCTACGGCGACAAAAGCGCTGCAGGCAAACTGGGGCGCCTGGACATGTACCGGCACACCGGGCAGCACCTGCGCCACCACGGCATCGATGTAGGCCTGGTCGTCGCGCACGCCAGCGGCGATGATGCGATTAAGATCGTAGTCGTAGGCGATGTCGATTGCGTACAGGTCATAGCCATCCGCGTAGCCGGTCAAGCGTTTGAGCGACGCGGCGGACTTGATTTGCTTGTGATAAACGATACCGGTGGCAGCGGCAAGGCTGACGGCGACTCCCGCGACACCGCAGGCGATGGCAATGTTACGTGGCTTCATGGCGGCTCCTCTCGTCCTGTTAGCGTAATTGTCGCAAAAGGTGCACGGGCATGATGGCTCAACTTGGTGAGCGGTGCGGGATTAAACACGGAATGAAGAGTGCAGCGCTGGCGTGGCGGGGTATGCTGGAGGGGACCATCAACCCAGCGAAAGGGGAGAGCATGACGGATCAGGAAACGCCCGAGCGCGCGCACGTGACGGCCGACGATATCGAGGCTGCCAACGACCTTATCGACTTTATCGAGGCATGCCCCAGCATGTTCCATACGGCAGCGACCATTATGGCCGAGCTCGACGAGGCGGGCTTTACCTACCTGCCCGAGAATGCGGCGTGGGACATCGAGCCGGGCGGGCGTTATTACACGCAGCGCAACACCTCGAGCGTTGTTGCCTTTAAGGTGGGCGAGGACCTGGCCGCGACGTGGGGCGAGGACGGCGTTGCCGGCGACTACCATTTTCAGCTGACGGCGTCGCACAGCGACTCGCCTACGTTTAAGGTTAAGGCCGTCCCCGAGCTCGACGGCGCAGGCGAGACGCTGCGTCTGAACACCGAGGCCTACGGCGGCATGATCGACTACACCTGGTTCGATCGTCCGCTGGCGCTCGCGGGTCGCGTACTGGTGCGCGAGGGCGACCGTATTGAGAGCCGCCTGCTTACCACCGAGCGCGAGGTTGCCATTATTCCGAGCCTTGCCATCCATATGAACCGTGGCGTTAACGAGAGCTTTGCTCCCAACCGAGCCGTTGACCTGTGCCCGCTCATCAGCGCCGGTGAACTCAAGCAGGGAGATTTTGACGCTCTGATTGCCGATGAGCTGGACGTTGAGCCCGAGCAAATTTTGGGCCGCGATCTGTTCCTGGTCAATCGTCAGGATGCGCGCATTTGGGGCTGGGCCGACGAGTTTATCTCGACGCCCAAGCTCGACGACCTGGCCTGCGCCTATACCTCGCTGCAGGCATTTTTGGGTGCTGAGAACGCGCGCGATATCTCGGTCTTCTGCTGCTTTGATAACGAGGAGGTTGGCTCCGAGACCAAGCAGGGAGCCATGTCGACGTTCTTGGCCGATGCGCTGCGCCGCATTAACGGATCGCTGGGCTTCGATGACGAGTCGTACCATCGCGCACTTGCCGCCTCGATGCTCGTGAGCTGCGATAATGCGCATGCCGTGCATCCCAACCATGCCGAGAAGTGCGATGCCCGCAACCAGGTGGTGCTTAACGGGGGCATCGTCGTCAAGGAAGCTGCTAACCAGCACTACTGCACCGATGCCTTTAGCCGCGCGGTGTTCCAGGCCATCTGCGATGACGCCGACGTGCCCACGCAGGCCTTCGCCAACAAGAGTGATATGGCCGGCGGCTCCACCCTGGGCAACCTGTCGAACATGCAGGCGAGCATGCACGCCGTAGACGTGGGCCTGCCGCAGCTGGCCATGCACTCGAGCTACGAGACCGGCGGCGTGCGCGACGTTATGTACGCCATCCGCGCCCTCACCGCCTTCTACGAGCGAAACCTAACCATCAACGGCGCCGAAAGCGTGGAGCTCTAAAACCTACCAAAAAGGGACAGGTTCATTTTGGCAGGCTTTATCTGGGCAAATGCCGCAATGCCAACAGCTGGACAGAATTGTTAAGACACCGCAGGTTGAGCAAACGTCAGCGAGCGACGTCCAGAGCGAACAAGTTGGCATGAAAAAGGCAAGGCATAGATCTTCTGGTCATGCCTTGCCTTTTGAATGACAAATTGTCGCTCTGGGCGGCGCGCAGCGTCGAGGGGTTCCGGCGTTTGGCAAAACGCCGGAACAAATTAGTGCTCGATCCAGCAGCGCAGGGTCTCGCCAGCCTGCAGGTGACGCAGATTCTCTGCGGCAATGTCGACCACATTGTTGAGCGTAGCCTCCAAGTGGAACCAACCGGAGACGTGCGGCGTGATGAGCATGTTGGGCGCATCCCACAGGGGGCTTGTCTCAGGCAGCGGCTCGGGGTCGGTGACGTCGACCGCGGCGCCGGCGAGATGTCCCGACTCCAGAGCGGCAACCAAATCGTCGGCAACCACAAGATCGCCGCGGCCGCCGTTGGCAAAGAAGGCGCCCGGCTTCATCGCGGCGAAGAACTCGGCATTCGCCAGACCGCGGGTCTCGGGCGTGCTCGGCATAAAGGATGCGACGACATCGGCCTCGGCCAGGCGCTCAGACAGGGCATCCATGCCGTCCATGTCCTCAAATACAATGGGGTAGACGAGCGGATGGCGCTTGATGCCGCGGACGTGCGCGCCCATGTCGCGGCAGAGCGTGGCGAAGTGGCCGCCGATATCGCCCGCGCCCAGCACCAGCACATTGGCGTTTTTGAGCGAGGTGACCGGTCCCAAATCCTCCCAGCGATGCTCGCGCTGCAAGTCGTGATAGCCGGGCAGGTGCTTCATCATGGAAAGGACCATGGCAAACATGTGCTCGCTTACGGCCTGACCGTAGGCGCCGATCGAGCAAGACAGCTTGACGTCAGCCGGCACGGTGCCGGCAGCAAGGTAGTCGTCATAGCCGGCGGTCTGCAATTGCAACAGCTGGAGATGCTCGCATGCCGTGAGCATGTCAGGGTCGATGTTGCCCAGGATCACGTCGGCATCGGCGACCTGCTCGCGCGTGGCGGCGTCGGCGCTCGTGTAGATAAAGTCCTCGCCCGGAGCGCTCGACTCAAGAATTACGCGATGACGGTCGTTGACGGGCAGCAAAACCAGGATGTTCACAAGCAGTCCTCTCCGCTCGACCTGCCAAAAAGGGACAGGTTTATTTTGGCAGGTTATATCAGGCAAAACGCTAAAAAACGCCGGATGCAAGACGAGCGTGCCCGTCAGCATCCGGCGCATCCACGGCTACCAGCTCAGCAGCTCGTAACCGTCCTCGGTCACCACGAGCTGTACCTCGCACTGGGCCGAATCGCTGCCGTCCTTGGTGCGCACACACCAACCGTCACCCTTGCTAATCTTGATGTCGGGCGCTCCGGCATTGACCATGGGCTCGATGGTAAAGACCATGCCCGGGGCCATGATGGTGTCCACATCGGGTGCCTCGGTGGTAAAGCCCACAAACGGGTCCTCGTGGAACTCCTTGCCAATGCCGTGTCCGCCGTACTCGCGCACCACGCTAAAGCCGGCGTCCTCGACGGTCTTTTGCACGGCCTCGGCCATAACGGACAGCGGTAGCCATGGCTTGACGGCCGCCAGACCCGCCTCCACGCTGGCGCGGGTGACGTCGACCAGGCGTTGGCGCTCGGCCGAGACCTCGCCGATGCAGAACATGCGGCTCGAGTCGCTAAAGTAGCCGTCCAAGATCGTGGAGCAATCCACGTTGATGATGTCGCCTTCGTGCAGCACATCCGTATCGCAGGGGATACCGTGACAGACCACGTCGTTGATTGAGGTGCACACGCTCTTGGGATAGCCCTCGTAGTTGAGATCGGCCGGCGTGCCACCGTGCTCGACGGTGTAGTCGTAGATCATCTGGTCGATCTGGTTGGTGGTCATGCCTGCGGCGATATGCTCGCCTACGCAGTCGAGCACGCCCACGTTGATGGCAGCGGAGCGCTTGATGCCCTCGATGTCGGCGGGCGTCTTGTAGAGTGTGCGGGGCAGAACCTCCCAGCCCTCTTCCCACAAGCGCTCGAGGCGCTCATCAAAGGCACTGTGGCATTTCTTGTATTTTTTGCCGCTGCCGCACCAGCAAGCGTCGTTGCGGCCAGGCACGGGTCCTTTGTCATACATGGCTAACTTCCTTTCATCCGCAGCTAGTATAGCCCACCCACGCGTCCATAAAAGTTGCGGTGATATAGTTCCGATCTAAGCGGTTTAACAGCATAAACAGGAACTATATCACCGCAACTGATGGAGTGGGATGGCGGACACTGGCTGCTGCGTGGCTTTGCTAGTAGCTCACCTGGCAGGGAATGCCGAGGGCTTGGACGCGCGCGGCAATGGCGTCAAGCACCTCGGGTGCTGCTTTGGCAAGGCCTGCGACCGGTGTCTCGCGCGCCACCGTGTAGATGGTCGCTTCTTGTGGGCGAATGCGCTCAAGCGCCGCGAGCCAGGGGGCGACGTACTCCTCGCCGGTGTTGTCGATGAGCTTGCCCTGATACTCGCCGTTCAAAAAGATCGTCTGGATAATAACGTGACCGTCAAAGCTTGCGAACGTCTCGATCTGGTGCTCGACGTCGTAGGGGCCAACAGGCTGGTCGAGCAGCTGGATAAACGCCGGGTCGACCGTATCGAGCTTGAGGATGTTGTCGTCGACCATCATGAGCGCATTGTGTACCTCGGGGCGGTCGGCGCGCGTGCCGTTGGAGAGCACGGCAATCTTGGAGTTTGGGGCCAGCTGGTCGCGAAGCGCGACGGCACCGGCGATGGCCTGCGGAAACTCCGGTGCGGCGGTGGGCTCGCCGTTGCCTGCGAAGGTGATCACATCGGGGAGCTCGCCCTCGGCTGCCATATCGCGCAGCTTTGCCTCGAGCGCGTCGAGTACCACGGCGGTTGTGTTGTACGGCTCGTGGCAGGGGCGCTCGGCGTTGAGGCCGTTTTCGCAGTAAATGCAGTCGAACGTGCAGATTTTGCCGCTGGCCGGCATCATGTTGACGCCGAGCGAGAGACCAAGGCGACGGCTGCGAACGGGCCCAAAGATGGGGCTGGCATTCAAAAACGTAGACATAGGCATATGCTCCTCAAGACAATTGTGCCTAAGCATAGCATCGGCTCCAAAGCAGGGTGCGGGCTCTTGCTTTACAAGTTTCGTTTTTTCACGTCGCTCATTATGCCGTGTCATGAAAAGCCTCGGGTCGGGTAAAGTTAATCTGTTAACAAGGCGTAAAGCAATGCGGGTCTATCCAGCCGTACTGACGCGCAACTGGATGGGCGTTGATGATGGGGGCACAACATGGATTTTACGGTCGAGAATGCGGGCACCACGATTGCCTGTCGCGAATATGCCGGCCCGGATGTGTCGCCTGATACTCCTGCCTTGGTGTGCGTGCACGGCGCTTGTGTCGACGGCACATTTTTCGACGGCATCGCATGTGAGCTCGGTCGCAACTACCGCGTAATTGCCTATGACCGCCGCGGCTGTGGCGGCAGCAGCGAAGCGGCAGACGGCAGCTATGATCTTGCCGCTCAGGCCGCCGACCTGCAGGCCGTGATCGAACACGTTGGCGCTCCGACAAATGTGCTTGCGCACAGCGCCGGTACGTTGGTGGCGCTGGAGCTTCTTCGCACCGAACCCCATCTCGTCGCCCGTGCGATTCTGCATGAGCCGGCTGTGTCGGCCGAAGGCGTCGACATGGGCGCAGCTCCGATTTTGCTCGATATGATTGCGGCTGGAAAGGTTTCAAGGGCGCTTCGGCTTTTCTTGGGAGCTCTCGGCGACTTGGACCCCGAGGCTCCTGGGACGACCGAAGCGGAAGCCAAGCATGCCCTGCGCAATGGTCGTTGCTTTATGGCTAATGAATACGGAACAAATATGACATATGCTCCCGACTGGGAGCGCGCCCGCGAATCAAAGGCGGTGTCGGCTGTGTTTTTGGGCGAGCTTTCGGTCGGTACACCCCGCGAGGCTGGTACGCGAGCGGCTGCCGAATATCTCGATTGCCCCCTTGTGACGATCCCGGGCGCGCATAACGGTTTGCGCGATCGCCCCGTTACGGCGGCAAACGCCGTTCGCGATGTCTTGGAGCGTTAGCACGCTCGATGACCTGCGGGGAGGGGGACTGTTAGCGTTTCGTCATTGTTAACGAATGCGCCAATAACCACGCGCCCGCGGCTCCATTGCCACCGTTTGCCAGGTCATAAAAATGTAACGATAATCGCGCGTTTGCCTTCAGCTGTTAGATGCTACCCTTGTACCAATTGATATGCACCGCTACCATGCGAAACTATCGAAAGGGCCCCATATGCTCAATAATCACGAGGTCAATCTAACCGACGAGGAGGCTGCCGCCGAGGTCGCCCGCGTCGCGAAGACCTACCCCGTGGTGCGTTTGCTGTCGGCCGATCAGATTAAGAGCGAGCCTAACTGTCTGCTCGCCGGCAATCGCTGCCCTTGTCTGCGTCAGTCGAGTCTTGAGGCCTTGGCAGATTCCGATGAGGTGTCGGAGCAACTGCTCAACGATGGTGTTGAGTACCGCGCTCGCCTGCGCCCTCTGAAGGTCGAGGGCGAGCCTCACGTCTTGCTGATGGTGCGTCCGATCGATGAACAAGAGGCTGCAGAAGAGGACCTTGTCTACACCGACGTGCTGACGAGTGTGCGCAATCGCCGATATTACGAGGAAAAGCTCCGCAACGCCCGCATGAATGCCGGCGTTGCGGTGATCGACCTTGATGATTTTAGGGTCTTCAACGATACGTGCGGCCGCCATGCCGGCGACCTTGCGCTCGGTGCTGTGGCGACAGCCATACGCAGCGGAATTCGTTCGACTGACGAGCTCGTACGCTATGGCTGCGACAAGTTTGTGGTCGTCATGCCCATTATTCCTTCCGATGACTTCACCCGTCGCCTGCATCAGGTGTCCGATGCCGTTCATGCCACGATTGTTCCGGGCCATGAGTACGTGAGCCTGACGGCATGTGTTGGTGGCGTTCGTATTCATGGCGAGACGGTCGATGAGGGCGTTGGCCGCGCTGTCCAGTTGTTGAGCCGCGCTAAGGCAAAAGCCGGTACGGTCGTGACCGATGCCGATTCCATCGAAGCCTTCCAAAGCGAAAAGCCTTTGGTGCTTATCGTCGATGACTCCGAGATGAACCGAGCCATTCTCAACGAGATGCTCAAGGACGAGTATTGCATCCTCGAGGCCGAAAACGGTCGTACGGCGCTCGATATGGTCGACCGCTATGGCGATGAGTTGTCGCTCGTGCTGCTGGACATTGTCATGCCGGGCGTGAGCGGCTTTGAGGTGCTGGCCGATCTGTCGCGCCGATCGGTTGTTGACAATCTGCCTGTCATCATGATTTCGAGCGAAGAATCCGACGATGTGGTTCTGCGTGCATACGAGCTGGGCGCCTCGGACTATATCAGCCGCCCGTTTGACTCCCGTGTCGTGCGCCGTCGTGTAAGCAACACTATCCGTCTGTACGCCAAACAGCGCCGCCTGACGAGCCTGCTGTCCCAGCAGTACAACGAGCGCGTCAAGAACAGTCGCATGCTCATCGACATCATGGCCGGTGTCATGGAACTTCGCAATGGCGAGAGCGGCAGGCACGTTACGAATATCGAAAAGCTGACCGAGCTGCTGCTTGGCTGTCTGGTCCAGCGTAGCGACACCATTTCCCTCGACAACGAGGAACGCTCCACGATTGCCCTGGCTTCGGCGCTGCACGATATCGGCAAGATGGCGATTGACGATGCGATTCTCAACAAACCCGGACGCCTTACGTCCGAGGAGTTCGAGATTATGAAGACGCATACTACGATTGGCGCCGACATGTTGCTTGAGCTGGGCCGACATCACGTCGGCAATGCGCTTATGGAATATGCGTACCAGATTGCGCGTTGGCATCACGAGCGCTGGGACGGCAAGGGTTATCCTGATGGCCTTAAGGGCGACGAGATCCCTATTGCCGCGCAGGTGGTCTCGGTGGCCGACGTGTACGATGCTCTGACGAGCGTGCGCGTGTACAAGGACGCTATCCCGCACAAGGAGGCGATCCAGATGATCCTGGACGGTAAGTGCGGCACCTTTAACCCGCTGTTGCTCGACTGCCTGCTCGAGGTGCAAGACCGTATCGCTGAGACGTTGGCGCGCCCCGCCGACGTTGTCGCGTTTCCCACGATTTAGTTTGACCAAAGGAGTTTTATCCATGATTTCCATGCGTGAGGCGTATGAGAAGATCGGCGCCAATTATGATGACGCGTGCGCTCGGCTGATGGGCGAGGAAATGCTTGCCCGCTTTGCCCTCAAGTTTTTGGATGACGAGAGCATGGACAAGCTGGAGGCTGCCATGGCGGCGGGAGACGCTGAAGGTGCGTTTATGGCAGTGCATACGCTCAAGGGCGTGAGCCAGAACCTGGGATTCGATAATCTGTACGAGCCGGCGGTTGTGGTGACCGATGCGCTGCGCGGCGCCGATGCCGTTGACGGCGCACGCGAGGGAATGCATGCACTGCAGCAGCAATATGCGGCTACGATGTCGGCCCTGCGCGAGGCGGCTGAATAAGAGCTTGCGAGCCTTGGGCTGCTTGCCGGCCACATATAGGTGAAAGGGTGCCCCGCCGGACCATGTGGCCGGCGGGGCGCCCTTATCTGTTTTGTGGTTCGCGTGCTAGCGGGCCTGCTTGACCTTGGCTGCCGCCTCGACAAACGACTTCCAGAGGTTAAAGTCGGTTTCGAGCGTCTGCCAGGTGTACTCGGGATGCCATTGCACGCCCAGGCAAAAGGGTTGGCCTTCGACTTCGATGCACTCGGGCACGCCATCGGTTGCCTTGGCGACCAAGCGCGTGCTTTTACCCAGACGATCGATGCAGCAATGGTGTGCGGAGTTGGTCTGGATAAGCCTGTGCCCGCCAAGCGCGCGCTCCAGCAACGAGCCCGGCACGACCTCGACGGGATGCACGGGGTCGTTGAGCACGTGGGTATGGCGCCACTGCGTGCGGCCCTCGCGCGCGCCCAGGCTTGGCACGTCCATGCACAGGGTGCCGCCGGTGGCGACATTGAGCAACTGCGTGCCGCGGCAGGTGGTAAAGAGCGGCTTTTTGGCGCGGAGCACCTCGCCGACCAGCTTAAACTCAAAGCTATCGCGGATCTCGCAGCAGAGGGTGGGGTCGTAGGGTCGATCATCGCCCCAACGTTTGGGATTGACATCGGGGCCGCCGGGAATGGCGATGCCGTCGGCGATATCGACGTAATGACGGATGACCTCAATGTCCTCGGTGATGGACATCTGCAGCGGCAGGCCGCCGGCGGCAAGGATGGCATCGACAAAGACGCTCGCAATCTCCTCGTTGGGGGAGAGCGTCTCGTTCAAATAGGGTTTCGCTTCTTCCCAGCGTGGTGCGACCAGGATGAGCGGACGGTCGGCGGGATCGACGTCGACGTGCGGAGTGTAGGACGATGAGGTGCGGGTTCCGATCATGGGCGTAGCTTTCGAATCCGGGTGGACATGGCACAGGGGTGGCGCGGAGCAAACGTTACTGATGAATTTGCCCGCGTGGCAATTGGGTTAGTGGCCCTTGATGGAGTTGAGGAAGTCCTGGGCGCGCTTGGTCTGGGGGTGGTCGAAGAACTCGTCGGGCGTGCCGGTTTCCACGATCTGGCCGTCGGCCATGAACACGACGCGGTCGGCCACGCGGCGGGCAAAGTTCATTTCGTGCGTGATGACGATCATCGTCATGCCCTGCTGGGCCAGACGGACCATGACCTCGAGCACTTCGTTGATCATTTCGGGGTCAAGGGCACTCGTGGGCTCGTCAAAAAGCATGGCCTTGGGCTGCATGGCGAGTGAACGGGCGATGGCCACGCGCTGCTGCTGGCCGCCCGAAAGCTGTGCGGGCACCTTGTCGGCCTGCTCGGCCACGCCCACGCGGCTCAGCAGGTCCATGGCGCGCTCACGAGCTTCCTCCTTGGACACGCCCAGCACGTCGACCGGTCCCAGCATAACGTTCTGCAGTACCGTCATATGTGCAAACAGGTTGAACTGTTGGAACACCATGCCCAGCTCGGCACGCATGCGGGCAAGATCCTTGCCTTCCTGCGGCAGGGGCTCGCCCTCGATGAGGATCTCGCCCGAGTCGATGGTTTCCAGGCGGTTGATGGTGCGGCACATGGTCGACTTGCCCGAGCCCGAGGGGCCGATCACAACGACGACCTCGCCGCGGTCGACCGAGAGATTGATGTCGTTGAGGACGTGCAGATCGCCATAGTGCTTATCGACGTGTCTGAGCTCGATCAGCGGCTGACTGCCGGTGGAAGAGGTGCTCTGTGCCATGGTGCTCGGCTCCTTATGACTCGAAATGGTAAAGCGTTAGCGGATGATGGTCGCGCCGGTCTTGTGCGAAACATAGACAGCGGCCTTGTTGATTGCGACGTTGATGAGGATGTAGATGACCGCGATCACCAGGTAGACCGACACGAGGGCGTCGTAGTTGGTAATGAGCACGCGGGCATTTTGCATCAGGTCGGGATAGCTCACCACGTAGGCGACGGTGGTGTCTTTGACTACGACCACGAGCTGCGAAATCAACGACGGAATGATAAACCGAATAGCCTGCGGCAACACGATTTTAAAGGTGATTTTGGCCTTGGAGAGACCGAGCGCCTGGGCTGCCTCGACCTGACCGCGCGGCACGGCATTGACGCCGGCGCGGAAAATCTCGGCCAGCACGCCGGCCGCAGCGAGCGCGACAGGCAACGTGAGCATCCAAAACGACGGCAGCGCGATCTTGTACTGGGGCAGCACCAAAAAGAAGAAGTAGATGAACAGCAGACTCGGCACACCGCGGAAGAAATCGGTGAGCACGCGGCAGACCAGCTGTAGTGGCTTGATGCCGCTGGTGCGGCCGAGCATAAGGACTAAGCCCAGTACCAGCGCAATGACGCCGGCAGTGAGTGCGACTTTAACGGTGCCCTCAAAGCCGGCAAGCAGGAACTTCCAGGTGGTGAGGTGCGTAAAGAAATACCAATAGTGGACCGAAAGCTGGCCGGTCATATAAAAGCGCTGCAGTACCAAGGCGACGAGCACGGCGACGGCAACGAGCGAGATGGCGGTGCCGATGCGAATCTTGGCGCGCATCTTGGGGCCGGGAGCCTCGTAGAGCGCATCGCGCATGGTAAGTGCAGGGGAGGAATGCTTGCTCATCGGAGGATCCTCACCTTCTTATCGATGTAGTTGCCAATGTGGCTCACCACAAAGGCCGTGCCCAGGTAGCCGAGCGCCGAGATAAAGAACGCGGCGACGCCGCCGAGCGAGCGCGTGTTAATGTAGCTCACCACGCCGGTGAGCTCCTGCGGTTTAAGCGGCACCTGACTGCCGAGCGCGGTGGTGAGCATGACGGCGATAAAGAGGTTGGTCATGGGCAGCACGCTTGAGCGCAGTGCCTGCGGAATCACGATCTTGGCGAGGATACGGCTGAAGCTCATGCCCAGCGAGCGGGCGGCTTCCACCTGGCCGACGCCGACGGTGTTGATGCCGCTCATAAAGTTTTCGGAGCCAAAGGCCGAGCCCAAAAGGACCGTGGCGACGATAACGCAGGTGCGGTAGGGCAGAACGACCTTGAGCGGCGGCAGCGCATAGACGACGATGATGAGCAGCGCGATGCCGGGGATGTTACGGAAGACCTGGACATACAGGTCGCCAAAGACGCGCAGTGGCTTGAGCGGCGACACGCGCATCACGGTGACGGCGACGGCCAGTACCATGGCGATGGCAAACGACTCAAGCGTCATGCCCCAGGTTGCTAGCAGCGCGTCGATATAGTTCTGGCCATAGAGCGACCAGAGTTCGGAGAGACTCATACGGACCTCCCGCCGATAAGGAAAGGGGCTCCCGTGTGTACGGAAGCCCCGACAACTCAGTGAGGAAACAGTTTACCGCAATAAAGCGCATCATGCGTTTCCGTATGGTTTCGTTGCGGCCGTTACCAGGCTCGCTGCCTAGGCGCCGATCTCGGGCAGCTCGGGAACATTGGTGTCGCCCGTACGGTCGCCGATGCAGATCTGCCACAGCTCAGTCCAGGTGCCGTCGTCCTCGATCTTCTTAAGGAAGTCGTTGACAAAGGCGACGCCGTCGGAATCGAGCGGCAGGCCGATGCCGTAGGGCTCCTTGCTGCCGAAGGGCTTGCCGGCGATCTTGTACTTACCAGGCTCGCGGACCAGGGCGCTCTGCTGCATGTTGTTATCGATGACGTAGGCGTCAACGCGGCCCTGCTGGAGTGCCTGGCGGGCCTCCTCGTCGGTCTTGAACTCCTGCTGGCTGGCCTTGGGAGCGAGCTCCTCCAGGATGGCGGGGCCGTTGGAGCCGGACTGGACGGCGACGCTCTTGTCGGCCAGGTCGTCGACGCTCTTGATGTCGTCGTTATCGGCGAGCACCAGGATAGCCTGCTGGGTGTAGTAGTAGGGACCGGCAAAGGAGACGAGCTTCTTGCGCTCGTCAGTGATGGTGTAGGTGGCAAAGACGGCGTCGACCTGGCCGTTCTGCAGGACAGACTCGCGCGTGTCCGAGGTCACCTGGGTGATCTCGACCCTGTTCTCGCCCAGGATGTAGTTGGACAGGAGCTGTGCGATACCGGCATCGAAGCCGCGGGTCTGGCCGTCTTTCTCGTTGAGGAGGGAGAAGAGCGTTGAGGTCTGAACGCCGCCGATCTTAAAGACGCCGGCGTCCTTGACAGCCGTGGCCCAGGTGCTGGCGGCGATGGCATCGTCATCGGCCTTGGGGCCGTTGTCGACGAGCTTGTCGAATGCCTTGGCATCGAGCGTGGCGGAAACTTCGGTATCCTCGGAGCTCTTGGAGGAGCCGGCGGCGGAACCCTTGTCGGCCTCGGCGCTGGTGTCAGAGCAGCCGGCAAGACCAAGGCCGGCGACGGTTGCGAAGGTGGCGGCAACGAAGCCGCGGCGGTCGAGAACGACCTGCTGGGAGAGGTTCTTGCTCATGGTAGAACACCTTTCTCAATAAAATCCCTAGCGGTTGAGTAGAGTTATACCCTATCGCGCTCAAATGGGTCAACACGAAATAACTCAGAAACATACTTACCTTATGGGTAATTCTACCTACCAAAAAGGGACAGGTTTATTTTGGCAGGTTTTATCTGGGTAAACGTCGCTTATTGCAGCTGAGATAGCGCTTTGCAGACGGCATGGTCGGTGCGGCGGCATGCCTTGCTGCTTTGTCTCAATCTGTAACAGTTAGACGAGGAAATGGGTTCTACCTGTTACAGATCGAGATTTTCACTTCAGGGGAATTCGAATGTCTCGATCTGTAACATCTGGATGGCTAAAAGGTCTCTATCTGTTACAGATTGAGACAAAGGTCAGGGACTAAGACGTCTTGTCTAGATCTGTAACAGTTAGACGGGAATTCGGGCCTTGGATGTTACAGATTGAGATAATCGCGTCGCGAAAACAAAAACCTCCGCAGGGATGCTTTCCTTGCGGAGGTTTTTTACTCGTTGAGTAGCCTTACGGCTTCGGCGGCCATGTTCTCGACCGTCATGCCGTTCTGAGCGAGCAGCTCGTTGGGGTCGTAGCGGTCGGGGAAGCCCTTGGCGATGCCGAAGGTGCGCGTGCGCAACGGCGTGCATGCCAGATAGCATGCCACGCGCTCGCCCCAGCCGCCGTCCAAGATGCCGTCCTCGAGGGTGACGACAACGCGATGCTCGGCGGCAAGGCTGTCGAGGAACTCACGGTCAAGCTCGGTTGTAAAGCGCGGGTTGACGAGCGTGGCCTCGATGCCGTACTCGGCAGCCAAGCGGTTTGTCACGCGCTCGCCCAGCTCAAAGAAATCGCCAAGTGCGAGCACGGCAACGTCGCGACCCCGGCGCACCACGTTGTAGCGAACGGCGCTGTAGTCGGTGTCCTCGACGGGTGCCAAATCGGGGCGGCTAACCAGGCCGATGCCCGGTACACGAATCGCCACGGGATGCTCACGGTGGTCGAGCGACCAGCTCAGCATGGACAGATATTCCTCCATGCAAGCCGGTGCAAGGTAGCGCATGTTGGGAAGTCCGCCCAGCATGGAAATATCAAAGAACGAGAGGTGCGTCTCGGACGTGGTGCCAAAGATCGACGCGCCAAACACCAAGATGGTTGCGGGAGCGTCGTTGAGGCACAGGTCGTGCCACAGCTCGTCGTAGGCGCGCTGCAAAAACGTGCCGTACACACCAAAGACTGGCTTGGCGCCCGAGCGAGCAAGCGCGGTGGCAAAGGTCACGGCGTGCTCCTCGGCAATGCCCACATCGACGAACTGTTTGCCGGCGGCGGCGCGAAGCTCGGGTGTAAAGCCCATGATGTAGGGTGTGGCGGCCGTGATGCCCACAACCTGCGGATCGCGCTCGATGGCGGCGTTGAGCGCCTCGCCCGTAATGTCGGCATAGGTGCGCGGCGCAGGCTCGCTCGGATGGCCCGGGCAGAGCTTGCGCCCAGTTGCCATGTCAAACGGACCCACGTGGTGCCAGCGCTCGGGGTCGCTCTGGGCTGGCTCAAAGCCCTTGCCCTTGGCGGTGGAGACGTGCAGCACGATGGGATGATCGATATTGCGCAGCTCCTGCAGCGCGTCGACGAGGGCCAACACATCGTTACCGGCGTCCAGATAGCGGTAGTCGAGCCCCATCGCGCGAAAAACGTTGCGCTCGCAGGTGCCGTTGCTGGCGCGCAGCTCGGCCAGATTGTGATACAGGCCGCCATGGTTCTCGGCAATGGACTGGTCGTTATCGTTGACGATGATGATCAGGTTGCTGTCGAGCTCGGCGGCATTGTTGAAGCCCTCAAACGCCAGGCCGCCCGAAAGCGAGCCGTCGCCAATAACAGTGATGACGTTGTACGCATCGCCCGCCAGGTCACGAGCGCGCGCCAGACCGCAGCCCAGGCTCACCGAGGTCGAGGTGTGCCCCATGGCAAACAGGTCATGCTCGGACTCGTCGGGATTGGCAAAGCCAGAAGCCTCACCATAACGCTCCGGATCGATATAAGTGTACGCGCGCCCCGTTAGCGCCTTGTGGGCGTAGGTCTGGTGAGAAACGTCAAAGACAATCTTGTCGATGGGGGAGTTAAACACGCGATGAAGCGCAACCGTAAGCTCAACGACACCCAGGTTGGGGGCAACGTGCCCGCCGACAGCGGCGGAGCTTTCGAGGATTGCCTGGCGGATCTCGCCGCAGAGCAGCGGAAGCTCGGTGCGGTCGAGAGCCTTGACGTCCTCGGGCGTTGTCGTTTGCGTAAGCAGCATCGTTGTGGGTTACTCCATGCGAATCGTGCGCCGGCACTCCCTCGGCCGGCACAATTGCACGAAACAGTCTCGCACATTTTGGCGTTTGATATGTGACGGCGGCGCGGTAATTCGCCAACTGGCGGGGCAAAACGTTTTGTCCGATGCCATACTGATATGTTCCATGATGTTTTTATCGATTGTGCACAGGCCGTGATTTGTCGCCGTGAGTCGCTGGGAGGAGACAGCATGTCCGATGTCGTTCGTGCCGAGAAAATCGCGTGCGAAGTAGACCATGCTGCCCGTCAACTGGCACAGGCGGGCCGTCTGGACCTGACGCGCGAGTTTATCCAGCATGGTAACGTGACGGTCTATGCACATGTGACCTCGGTGGCACGGGCAAGTCTGTCCTTTGCCGAGCGCCTGGGCCGTGCTGGCATTTCGGTCGACCGTGCCTCGCTGCTGCGCGGAGCCCTGTTGCACGATTACTTTCTCTATGACTGGCACGACCCCGACCCAAGCCATCGGCTGCACGGCTTTCGCCATCCGTTTTTTGCCCTGGCACGTGCGGAGGAAGATTTTGAGCTGACGCCGCGCGAGCGGAATATTATCGTGCGGCATATGTTTCCGCTGGTGCCGGTGCCGCCGACGTGTCGTGAGGCATGGATTGTGTGCCTGGCAGATAAATGGTGCGCGCTGCGCGAGACGCTTGCCGGCCGCCTGCCACGCAAGGACGGGGCGGACGATAGCGTGAGCAAAGAATCGAGCGAAAAGAGGAGAGGGTAGACGGTGGGGACCGCGATCGACATGGCATTTGACGGCGCGACGCTTGCCGCCTGCCCGCTCTCGGCACTGGTACTCTCGTTTGCCTTTTACGGGTTTTGCGGCTGGGCATGGGAGTCGACAGTATGCGCCATGCTCAATCACGGGCGATTTGCCAACAGCGGCTTTTTGCTGGGGCCGTGTTGTCCTATCTATGGTGTGGGCGGCATTGCCTGCTGGCTTTTGCTGCGCGGGATTCCGGATGCGTCGAGCCAGTTTGTCGCTGCAGCGCTCGTATGCAGCGTGATTGAGTACAGCGTAGGCGTGCTGTTGGAAAAAACAACGGGCGCTCGCTTTTGGGACTATTCGCACCTGCCGTTTAACCTGCACGGACGCATCTGCCTGTACTGGGCATGCGCGTTTGGCTTGGGTGCGTTGTGCATTTGCCGTTTAGTGGAGCCGGCATTGCTGGGGCTGCTTGGCCATCTGCCGGTGCTGATTGTGCGGCTGTCCGCCTTTATCGTCGCGGTCGCGATGATGGTCGACGCGGTGTGCTCGTTGGCGAGCTGGCGGCGTCTGTCTGATCAGCTGGAGCGCGTCCGGGCCGACCTTGCCGACCGCATCAACGAGTCGCTTGCCGATGCCTCGGACTCAATGCTCGAGCGCATTCCCGAATCGACGATTGACTCGGTGGCGCAGACGCATATCCGTAGCCGTGCCGTTAACGCGTGGCTGGCCGAGCTGGGTGACGCCGCGCTTGACGCCCTGCGCGAGAAGGCTTCGATGCCGACGTTTATCGCGGATGGTGCTCGCGGCCTGGCGCTTGCCGCCCGCCGCGTGGCCGATGCCGCGCCGAGCATGCCGCGTCCGTCGCTCAGTCGTCGCCTTGCCGGCAAGCGCATGAGCCGTCCGGTGCCAAGCGTGTCGCTCAGCCGACGCGACCTGCGCTTCTTCAATGCCTTCCCGCGCTTGCGCATCAACCGCTACGAGGGCGTCATCCGAGCTACCGACCTCCGCGACCGCGCCCGCGAGCTGTTTCGGCGCTAGCCGGGACGGGCACGCTTACGGCTCCCTTGCTCGCGTATTACCCGTCCATTTCGCGTCCGTTGCCGTGCCGTTTCCAAGATTGCGGCACCGTTTCCATTCGACAACGTAGCGTTTAACAACGCCGTATCTGGTCTACACCAGTTGCCCCTCGGCCGCATTATGGGCGCCGACAACGTTCATGCGATCAAGGGGGAGCGAATGTACGATACGGGATCGACAACGTTTATGCTCATCTGCACTATGCTCGTGTTTTTAATGACACCGGGTCTGGCGTTTTTCTATGGCGGCCTGTCCAGGCGCAAAAATGTCATCAACACCATGCTCATGTGCTTTGGCGCCATTGGCCTGGTTGGTGTGCTGTGGATTGTTGCCGGCTGGTCGCTGGCCTACGGCGGCGACGGTTCCAGCCCGTTTATTGGAGGCCTTGACCAGCTACTGTGCCTTCCGGTGCTCAACCAGGTGCTGCAGGCGGCCGAGGGCAATGCCACTGACGGCGCCGTCTACCCTCAGATCATCAACATCGCCTTTCAGATGGCATTTGCCATGATCACTGCTGCTATCGTCACGGGCAGCCTGGCCGGCCGCGTTAAGTTTGGTGCCATGACGGCCTTCCTGGGCATTTGGCTGCTTGTGGTCTATGCGCCGCTTGCCCACATGGTTTGGGGCGGCGATGGCTCCTTTATCGGTGACATTATCGGCGCACTCGACTTTGCCGGCGGCGACGTGGTGCACATTTCGTCCGGTCTTACGGGCCTGATTCTCTGCTTAATGCTCGGCCGTCGTCGCGGTTTTGGCATGGTGAGCTATCGCCCGCATAACGTGCCGTTTGTGGCGCTGGGCGCCGGCTTGCTTTGGTTTGGCTGGTTTGGCTTTAACGGCGGCAGCGAGTTCAAGGCCGACGCCGTGGCGGCACTTGCCATCCTCAACACCGTGACGGCCAGCGCAGCGGGCATGGTCTCGTGGCTTGCCGTCGAGCGCGTGCACACCGGTCGCCCCACGCTGGTGGGTGCCAGTACCGGTTTGGTTGCGGGCCTTGTGGTGGTCACGCCCGGCGCAGGCTTTGTCGAGCCGTGGGCGGCGCTGGTCATGGGCCTGATCGTCTCGCCCGTCTGCTACTTGGCCATCAGCCATCTCAAGACCAAGTTCGGCTACGACGATGCACTCGATGCGTTTGGCTGCCACGGCATCGGCGGCATCTTGGGCGGCGTGCTTACGGGCCTGTTCTGCGTGCCGGAGCTCTCGTGGACCGGTAAGGGTGGCCTGTTCTACACGGGCGACGTGTCGCTGCTCGTCTCGCAGATTTTGGGCATTGTGGTGACGGTCGCTATTGTACTGGTGCTCGACTTGGTGATCGCCGCGGTGGTCAAGGCGCTGTTCCACGGCAGCCTGCGCGTGGACGAGGCCGACGAGGCGCTGGGCCTGGATGCGAGTCAGCACGGCGAGAGCGCTTATCCCTCGTTCTCGGGACTTGACTAGCGGCTTCCCCAGGCTCCGCACCTTGCCCTTCAAACCGTCGCGCGGCTTCCCCAGGCACCGCACCTTGGGTTTCAAACCGTCGCTTGCGTACAAAAGTACGCGGCGCTCCTCTTTCAACCCAATCTGCGGCACCTGGGAAACCCGCGTCATTGAATGGCAATTCATTTATTTGATAAAGAGAGGAATTCATTATGAAAAAGATCACGGCTATCGTGCGTCAGGAAAAGCTTGAGGTTCTTAAAGACGCGCTGTTTGCTGCTGATGTTCGCGGTATGACTATCAACCAGGTGCAGGGCTGCGGCGCACAGCATGGCTGGAAGGAATACGTGCGCGGCAACGAGTTGCTTGTCAACATGATCCCTAAGGTGCAGTTCACCCTCATCTGCGCCGACGAGCACGTCGACGGAATTGTCGACATCATCTGCAACGCCGCTCGCACCGGTGCCGTTGGAGACGGCAAGATTTGGGTCGAGCCGGTCGAGGAGGTCATCCGCATCCGTACCGGCGAACACGGCCCCGCCGCGGTGTAGAATCGACTGCCTGCCATCCGCAACGTTAAAATACTGCAATGAGGCACAAGACTTGCGTTGCGGATGGACAGATTATGGGGCGTAATAAATATCCCGAGGAGACGGTCGCGAAGATTCTCGACGCGGCGCTGGAGCTATTCTGCGCACAGGGTTATGAGGGGACGAGCATTCAAGATATCGTCGACCGCCTCGATGGCATGACCAAGGGCGCTGTCTATCATCACTTTAAGAGTAAAGAAGAGATTTTCAACGCCGCATTTGATCGGGCAATGGCTCCGATTGTTGAGCGCCGCCGCTCAACGCTTGGTATCGGTAATATGAACGGAGCCCAAAAGCTCAAGCGGCTGTACGCGCCCGAGTCCGTCGTTCCACAAATTGAGCTATGGGCACGCATACATCCTGCGGCGGATCCGGTAAAAAGCTCGCGTCTACTGGCGATGCAGTACCAGGGCTCGTTTGACGAATCGGCCGATGGCTGTCTTTTGCCAGTGATCGAGGAGGGCATCGCCGACGGCTCCATTGCGTGCGAATGCCCTCGCGAAGCGGCGGAGGCCGTATCGTTGTTGGCGAATCTTTGGTTGCTGCCATTGTTCCGTCCGCTTGAATCCAAGGACCGAATGCTCGCTCGCGCTCAATGTTTGGCGCAGATGGCTGCCGCGGTGGGACTTGATTTGGGGGAAGAAGTGCTTCAGACAACGGCGCAGATTTGGGACGTATGGGACCGCGCCGGGTGGTAATATAGATACTGACGGTATGTAATTGATTTGTAAGGGTAGCCACGGCTGCCCTTTTCAAGTCATTAAATACATACTAACGGTATGTATAGGGGATAGGCTTATGGCTGAAATGCGGAGGAGTAGCGTCTCGTTGGCGCCAAAAACAGTGCGATCTATCAGGCTATTTGGTCTTCTTGTTGCACAGCTGTGCGCGTATTCGATGTTGTCGGCACTGTGCTTTGCGTGCCCGCTTTACTTGTTCGATTGCAGCGGCTCGTCAACGTTATATGGCGCCGTCGCGGCGATAGCGTTCATACCGGGCGTGCTCGCGACTCCGGTTGGCGGGATTTTAGCGGATCGGGGAAGACATCGCGGGGTTCTTGTGGTACTCGGCATTGTTCTGATGGCTGCATCACTGCTGTTTATCCCCATGAAGTGTTCGCTGCCTCTTGCGGTTGTCGTGGCAGCAATGCTTTGCGTCCAATATGGCATCCAATCGCTGCTGAAGCCGATGCTTCAAATTGAGGCGGTGCGCATGACGGGCCAAGAAAAGGTTGAGCGTGCCACTGCGTTGGTCTCGCAGATAATCATGATGAGCAATATCTTGGGGCCTGTAGTCGGGACGGCAGTCTATGGGTGCTTTGGTATCGATACTCTATGCGAAACCGCGGCGTTGACGTTTACGATTTCAGCCCTGCTGTTCGGGGGCGCACTCAAGCAAAATGCCTCATCTGAAACGATGGGAGACGGCGCGACTCGTACGACACGCCGAAACGATTTTCGGGAGTTGATTCGGTACCTGTCTCAAAACTCATCATTGCTCGTTGTGTTTTTGATTGCGGCTATTTTGAACCTTGCGTTAGTTGGGTTAACGATTGGTGCTCCCGTTATTGTTGCAAAGCATCTCGGAATGCAGTCATCCTTCGTTGGGATTATTGAGGTGGCTATGGGCTTAGGTGGTCTTGTCGGCAGTGGTTTGGTCGGTATTTGGCCGCATCGTTTTTCCTTCAAGGGCATATGTCGATATGTTGCGATGATCTGTTTTGGAGTCGTGCCGATTATTGTCACGCTACTGAGCGGTCCTGATGAATTAGCGTTTGCCGCGCTTGCGGCCGGCTCGGCATGGGTCATGGCGTGGGCAAGCATTACATCGGTTGAAATCGTTTCATTTGTTCAGCGGTCAGCGCCAAAGGAACTCTGCGGAAAAGTGCTGGCATTCGTTTATATGATGCTTTCCTGTGCAACGCCTATTGGCCAATTGGTTTACGGGCTCGCATATGATCGATGGGCTCCGGCGATTGTATTCGCAGGAATGTTGGCGGTACTGACGTTGACTACGGTGCAGTTTTATCGGCTGAAAAGTCGCTTGTGGCAATTGTCTTAAGGCGCAGGGACACCGTGGATTTGCGGAAGCATTGTCCCGCCGCGCCGGGACGCCATTGTCTGGGCATGCCTCACCTTCGTCTACAATATCGTGCAGACGAAGGAGAGGCATGCCCATGATCAAGATGTTTGCGAGTGACTTAGACGGAACGCTGCTGAACGCCCTGCACGAGGCGGATGGGACCATCCGCCGTGCCATTCGCGAGCTGACCGAGGCTGGCTTGCATGTGGTTCCCGCGACCGGGCGCTCGACGTTGCCAATCGGCGAGCATGGCTTTACGGGGCTGGCACTCGACGCCTGTTGCTCCAACGGATCCATCGTGCGCAACAGCCATGGCGAGGTGCTCAAGACCTGGACCATCGACCCGCAGGTTACCGAGGAGCTGCTCAAGGCGTTCCCGGACATTTGCTTCGACTGTTCCACGCCCGACGGCATGTTCTCGAGCGGTTCGTTCGAGATGCACCAGGCGGGCTTTAAGAAGGACAGCCCTATCAAGCGCATCGTGATGCGCGGCATGCGCGCACGTGGTGGGTATCACGAGGAGCAGTATTTCGATCAGTCGATCGGCGACATCCTGCGCCACGATGTGTGTAAGATCAACTGCCGCGTGACCTCGCCCGAGCTGGAGCGCGACCTTAAGGCGTATTTGGCCGAGCGATCGGACCGCGTGGTCAACGCGCCGTTCGATCCGGTGATGTTCGAGATCACGGACGTGGCGTGCAACAAGGGTGAGAGCGTGGCCTGGCTGGCGGGCTACTACGGCATTGCCGAGGACGAGGTCGCGGTTTACGGCGACGGCGGTAACGACATTGCCATGCTCAAACGCTTCCGTCACAGCTACGCGACCAAAAACGCTAGGGATGCAGCCAAGGCTGCTGCGAGCGCGACCATCGGCAGCTGCATGGTCCATGCCGTCCCCAAACACATGCTCGCCACCATGCACAAGCAAAACTCTCGCACCATCATCGAATAATGTGACAAAGGGACTGTTCCTTTGTCACAGGTGACGCTGGTCTCTTGAAATGCGAACAAACATTCGCATATCTAACTGCGCTTTGATAGAATCGGTATCGTTGGCGGCAGTTCCATGTGCCGGGCAGCGCCCTCCACCTGATGGGAGGTGATGCCCATGACCGATTTGATTGATTTCGTGAGACTTCTGACCGCTTTGGTCTCGTTCTTCACGGCGCTCGTCGGCCTTTCCGAGGCACTCAAGCAGCGTTCGAAGCGCAACAGAAGGGGTCGCCGCCGCTAAGGCGTTGACCCCCTAATGCAAACAACGGCGCTGCCCAGCTTTCCAGAACTTGGGCTGCCGTCGACACTATTCTACCCACGAATGACATTTTGAACAATCGGCAATGCCGCTCCAAAAGCCAGGCACAACTGGCACAACCTAGGCGGTCGCTGAATGTGACAAAGAGGCTGCCCCTTCGTCACATCCCAAATATTGCCTTTACGTGTTGATGCACACGGTGTGCAATAATACTCGCACTGTACAATAGCGCACAGGCTGAGTAACAAGGAGGACGTTTGTCCCAGCTCGAGAAATGCGATCGCCGGTCCCTTCGCTCGCAGCGTGCCCTTCGCCAGGCACTTGCCAGCGAGCTTGCCGAAAGCGGCGACCTTTCGCGCATTAATGTCGCGTCGCTCACCGAGCGCGCTGGCCTTACGCGCCGCACGTTCTATTCGCACTACCGCGATATCCCCGACTTTATCAATCAAATCGAGGACGGCTTGCTGGCCGAGATCCGTGAGCGCATTGAGCTCATCACCGCAGCTCAGCTGCCCGATCTCTATCACAACATCGATGAGCTCGAGCCGGCACCCGGTTCGGTTGAGTTGCTGCGCTACCTTGCGGCCAACCGCGATTTAATCGGATCGCTGCTGGGCCCGGGCGGCGACCCCGCCTTTATTAAAAAGATCATCGATACCGCACGCGAGGCCGTGGTGCCGCGCGCACAGACGGGCATTTTGGGCTTGGCGCTGGGCACCTTCTTTGACTACTACGTCACCTATGTCGTGAGTGCCGAGGTCGGCATGATCCAGCGTTGGTTTGAGCGTGGGCTCACCGAATCGCCCGAGACCATGGCGCGCATTATGACGGTTATCGCCTTTGTGCGCCCCGGCGACCTGTATGGCCAACCCATCGATATCAACGTGCCGGAATACGGCATGAAGCTATTGAATCTGCAGCTCGAGGACGCGGTCGACACCACCGCAACCGTCGAGTCCAACAACTAAGAGGAGAGACAATGAGCAAACTCGTCGAGGGCATCAAGGACCGCATGGTCGCTGCCGCACGCGAGGCCGCGCCCGCCGTGGTGGACGCCGCGCAGAAGGCCGCGACCGCAGCTGCCGAGAAAGTTGCCGAGGCAGTTGCCGATGCCAAGAACGCGGCAGGGGAGACGTCCGTCGCTAGCGAGCTCGCCACTGCCGCTGAGCCCGTAGCCGCCGTCCACGCCCCCGAAGGCGCGATCTTCAACCCCGACAACGCCCACGGCAACCTGCACCTGGGCATCGACGTGGGCTCCACCACCGTTAAACTTGCCGTGCTCAACGACGACAACCAGATCGTCTACGCCAAGTACCAGCGCCACCACACCGACGTCCGTGCCTGCGCCCGCGACCTGTTCGAGGGCGCTGCGACCGTGCTGCCGACGGCCCAGATGACCTGCGCCATCACCGGCTCGGGCGGCCTTCTGCTGTCCCAGTGGCTCGACCTGGAGTTTGTCCAGGAGGTCATCGCCAGTAAGCGTGCCGTCGAGACCCTCATCCCGGCCACCGATGTCGCTATCGAGCTGGGCGGCGAGGACGCCAAGATCATCTACTTCGATAACGGCATCGAGCAGCGCATGAACGGCACCTGCGCCGGCGGCACGGGTGCGTTCATCGACCAGATGGCAACCCTGCTCCACACCGACGCCAGCGGCCTCAACGAGCTCGCGGCCAACGCCACCACCATCTATCCCATCGCCAGCCGCTGCGGCGTTTTTGCCAAGACCGACGTGCAGCCGCTGCTCAACGAGGGCGCCCGCCCCGAGGACGTGGCCGCCTCCATCTTCCAGGCTGTCGTGACCCAGACCATCTCGGGCCTGGCGTGCGGCCGTCCCATCCGCGGCAACGTCGCCTTCCTGGGCGGCCCGCTGCAGTATCTCTCCGAGCTGCGCCACCGCTTCTACCTCACGCTCAATCTGGACGAGGAGCACCGTATCGTGCCCCAAAACGCTCACCTGTTTGTGGCGAGCGGCGCCGCCATGGCGCACGAGTCCAACAAGCTCAGCACGTTCCCGCAGCTCATCGGGGCCATCGATGCCCTGGGTGACACGCAGGGTGCCGAGGTCGAGCGTCTGGATCCGCTCTTTGCCACCGACGAGGACTTTGCCGAGTTCAAGACCCGCCACGACACCGAGGTCGTCCCCAAGGGCAAGCTCGAAGGCTACACCGGACGCGTGTTCATCGGCATCGACGCCGGCTCCACCACCATGAAGGCCGCGCTCGTGGGCGAGGACGGTCAGCTGCTGCACACCTGGTACGGCAACAACAACGGCGACATCCTAGGCACGGCCAAGGTCATCATGGCCGATTTCTACAACCACATCCCCGCGGGCTGCACCATCGGCCACGTGACCACCACGGGCTACGGTGAGGCGCTGCTCATCGAGGCCCTCAAGGCCGATTCCGGCGAGATCGAGACCGTCGCGCACCTGCGCGGCGCCAAGGCGTTCCTGCCCGGCGTCGAGTTCATTCTGGACATTGGCGGCCAGGACATGAAGTGCCTGCGCGTCAAGGACGGCGTCATCGAGCACATCATGCTCAACGAGGCCTGCTCGTCGGGTTGCGGTAGCTTTATCGAGAGCTTCGCCGTCTCTATGAACATGGACGTGCGCGCGTTCGCCAACGCCGCCATCCATGCCAAAGCCCCGGTCGACCTGGGAAGTCGCTGCACGGTCTTTATGAACTCGCGCGTCAAGCAGGCGCAAAAGGAAGGCGCCACGGTGGGCGACATCGCGGCCGGTCTGTCCTATTCCGTCATCAAGAATGCCCTGTTCAAGGTCATTAAGCTGCGCGATCCCAAGGAGATCGGCAGCCAGGTAATCGTCCAGGGCGGCACCTTTATGTCCGATGCCACGCTGCGCGCGTTTGAGCAGCTCACCGGCGTTCATGCCGTGCGTCCCGACATCGCCGGCTGCATGGGCGCCTACGGTGCGGCCCTGCTCGCCCGCGATCGCGCCGGCGCCGACGGCACCTCGACCATTCTTTCGGCTGAGGACATCGCGCACCTCACCGTGACGCAAAAGCATGTCCGCTGCGGCCGTTGCTCCAACAACTGCCAGCTTACCGTCAACGACTTTGGCGGTGGCAGGCGCTTCATTACCGGCAACCGCTGCGAGAAGGGCGCCGGCCACAAAAAGCAGAAGACCGAGGCCCCCAACCTCTTCAAAAAGAAAAACGAGCTGCTCTTTAACCGCGAGGTCCTGAGCCCCGACGAGGCCCCGCGCGGCACCGTCGGCATCCCGCGCGCGCTCAACATGTACGAGAACTACCCCTTCTGGCACGCGTTCTTTACGCGCCTGGGCTTTAGCGTGCAGCTGTCCGACCAGTCGAGCAAGAAGACCTACCAGGCGGGCATCGAGTCCATGCCGTCCGAGAGCGTATGCTATCCGGCCAAGATGAGCCATGGCCACGTGATGAACCTCATCGACCGTGACGTCGACTTTATCTGGATGCCGTGCGTGCGTTGGGAGCGCAAGGAGGATCCGACGGCTGGCAACTGCTATAACTGCCCCATCGTCATGAGCTACCCCACGGCGCTGGCGCTCAATATTGACGAGATCCGCGAGCAGAACATCGAGTTCCTGTATCCGTTTGTGCCGTATCACGACAAGACCGAGCTCAAGCGCCGCCTGTACCAGGTGCTCGCCGTCGACCGTGTGGCCGATGCTGAGGCCGGTCGCGGTCGCGTGCGCGGTCCTAAAATCACGCGCTCCGAGGTTGATGCCGCCGTCAACGCTGCTTTTGAGGCCGACGCGCGCTTCCACGAGGATATCCAGACCATGGGCGAGGAGGCTCTCAAGTGGGTCGAGGACCACGGCGGTCACGGCATCGTGCTCGCCGGTCGTCCCTACCATAACGACCCCGAGATCAACCATGCCCTGCCCGAGCTTATCTCGAGCTTTGGCTTTGCGGTCTTTACCGAGGATTCGCTCGCGCATCTGGTGAAGCCCGAGCGTCCGATTCGCGTCGTCGATCAGTGGATGTATCACAGCCGCCTGTACGCCGTCGCCCGTTTTGTGACGATGCGCAACGACCTGGACCTGATCCAGCTCAATTCCTTCGGCTGCGGCCTGGACGCTCTGACCACTGATCAGGTGCAGGAGATCCTGGAGGCCAGCGGCAAGATTTACACCGTGCTCAAGATTGACGAGGTGTCCAACTTGGGCGCCGCGCGTATCCGTATTCGCTCGCTCATGGCGGCGCTCAAGGACCAGGAGGCCGAGCGCTTGGCCGAGGCTACGGCCGCGGGCGAGACTTACGAGCAGGGCGATGCCGCGCCGGTGGCGCCCTCCACGGATGCCCCCGCGTTCGCGAGCCGTAAGTACACGTTCGAGGCGCAGCGCGAGAGTGCTTCGACCGCGTGGCCCAAGGTGCTCTTTACCGAGCAGATGCGCGAGGAGGGCTACACCATCCTGTGCCCGCAGATGGCGCCGATCCACTTTGACCTGGTCAAAGAGGTGTTCCGTGGTGCTGGCTACAACTTGGAGCTGCTGCCCTCGACCGATCACGATGCCGTCGAGGCCGGCCTGCGCTACGTGAACAACGACATCTGCTATCCGTCGATCCTGGTGACGGGCCAGATCATGGAGGCCATCGAGAGCGGTCGATACGACCTGTCCAAGACAGCCGTGGTTATCAGCCAGACCGGCGGCGGCTGCCGTGCCACCAACTACATCGCACTCATCCGCAAGGCCCTGCGCGAGAGCGGCCACCCCGAGATCCCGGTGATCTCGCTTTCGGCCGTGGCGCTGGGCGAGGACAACCCTGGCTTTAAGATTACGCCGGCGCTGCTTAAGCAGGCAGTCTACGCGGTGCTCTTTGGCGACGTGATGATGCAGATGCTCTATCGCTGCCGCCCGTACGAGGCTACGCCCGGTGCCGCCAACGCGCTCTACGAGGAGTACATGGCGCGCGCTCGCAAGCTGGCGCCCAAGTTTAACCGCCACAACTACACCAAGCTGTGCCGCGAGGCCATCCGCGCGTTCGACACCATGCCGCTCGTGGGCGAGGGTACCAAGCCGCGCGTGGGCGTGGTCGGCGAGATCCTGGTCAAGTTCCATCCCACAGCCAACAACCACGTGGTCGATGTCATCGAGCGCGAGGGCTGCGAGGCCGTGGTGCCGGGTCTGCTCGACTTTTTCCTGTACTCCATGAGCAACGCCGAGCTGCAGAAGGACGAGTTGGGAAGCTCCGCTACCACGCGCGCTGGTATGCAGGCGCTCATCAAGCTCGTGGACTGGATGCGCACGCCGGTGGAGGAGATGCTCGAGAAGTCCCGCCGCTTCGAGGCGCCCGAGCGCATCGGCACCATGGCCGACAAGGCCCGCACGGTGCTTTCGGTGTGCAACAACATGGGCGAGGGCTGGCTGCTCACGGCCGAGATGCTCGACCTGATCGATCACGGCGCACCCAATATCATCTGCACGCAGCCCTTCGCGTGCCTGCCCAATCACGTGGTGGGCAAGGCCGTGATTAAGGAGCTGCGCCGCCAGCATCCCGAGAGCAACATCGTTGCGGTGGACTATGATCCTGGTGCGTCCGAGGTCAACCAGCTCAACCGTATTAAGCTCATGATCAGCGTGGCCAAGGAAAACATGCGCGCCGGTAAGGGCTTTAAGCTTGAGAAGGTGGCGCCGCTCGCGATGGACGAGGTCACCGGCCAGATGCGTGCCCACGACGGCTGCGTGAGCTGCGGTTCGGTCGATGAGAGCGCCGTGGCGTCGGTCGCTGAGCGCCTGGGACGCGGCATTAAGAAGTAGCTGGCCTGCTATGGGCTGGATATGAGACAAACGGGTGGTGGCCGTACCGGCTACCACCCGTTTTTGCTTGGACATATGTTGCGTAAACGCCCCGACTATCACCCTTTGCGAACTCAGATTTCGGAAGTATGCGGCAAAATCTGAATAGACCGAGCACACCGAATATGTCCAAGCCCTGTACCTGCGGTTTTATTGGCGGAAAATCGGGGGGTGCTCAAGGGTTCCGGAATTTGCCGCATACTTCCGCAAACGACGTCTCGGTGGCACAAAAAATCGCCCTCGGAACCCTGAGATAATGAACAGATGTAGCCGTTCGCCGCAAATTACCGTCCGTTTATAGAACCCACCCCCAGTGTGCAGCCCTCTTACGGTTGAATAAATACACATCTATGGAATTACGTAAGAGAGGACTGTTCCTATGAGCTACAAGACCGTTTGCGTTGCCGGCGGCGGCGTGCTGGGAAGCCAGATTGCCTTTCAGGCTGCCTACTGCGGCTTTGATGTAACGATTTGGCTGCGCAGCGAGGGCAGCATCGGCCGCACCCAGCCCAAGATCGATCATGTGCGCGAGGAGTACATCGCGGCAATCGAGGGTATGGCGGACGGCACGGGCGAGTGGTGCTCCGGTATCGCCGATAGCGGCAAGCCCTTCGACAAAGAGGTGGCACTCGCCGCCGTTGAGCGCGCCTACTCCACACTCAAGCTGGAGCTCGATCTTGCAAAGGCAGTGGCCGACGCCGATTTGGTCATCGAGTCTATGGCTGAGGACACCCAGGCAAAGATTGACTTCTACAAGAAGCTCGCCCCGGTTCTCCCGCAAAAGACCGTCGTCGTGACCAATTCCTCCACGCTGCTGCCGAGTACCTTTGCCAAGTACACTGGCCGCCCCGAGAAGTACCTGTCGCTGCACTTTGCCAACTCTATCTGGAAGAACAACATGACCGAGGTCATGGCGCAGGACCAAACCGACAAGCGCTACTTCGACGAGCTCGTCGACTTCGCCAACGACATTCGCATGCTGGCGCTTCCCGTCAACAAGGAAAAGAACGGCTACCTGCTCAATTCCATGCTGGTGCCATGGCTACTTTCGGGCCTCGACCTGTATGTCTCGGGCGTGAGTGACCCCAAGAGCATCGACCTCGTGTGGACGCGCGGCACCGGCGCTCCCAAGGGCCCGTTCCGCGTATTCGACACCGTGGGCATCCAGACAGCGTACAACATCGTCATGCAGTATCAGAAGGTCCCGGGCCTGGTGAGCCCGCTGCTCAAGAAGATGATGATGCCCTACAACTTTAAGGCCATGGCGTCCGTCCTCAAGAAAATGCTCGACGAAGGTAAGCTGGGCGAAAGCTCGGGCGAGGGCTTCTTCAAGTACTAAAAATGATCCCTCGGGGTCGGAGGAAAACGGATCATTTCCGGCCGCCAACAGTGAGAAGATGGACCCAGAAATAGAAAGGAGTGGCAATGGGCCGGCTCGGGCTTTGAGGACAAGTTGCTGCAGGCCCAAGGCGATTTTTCGCTCAACGCAGGCCAGCACAGTGTGACCTATCTGCCAAACGACGAGACGACCACGACCGGTCGCTACCAAGTGCTGCTGTACGACAACAACTTTGGTGCGGCCGAAAGCTATCCCAAGTTCGACTGGGGTCAGCTGGGCGCCGCGGCGGTGACCGACTACAGCCGCGGCTCGCATTCGTTTGGGCGCATCTTTACGGTGGACGAGATGGCACGTACCTACGAGCTCGAAGACCAGATCGCGGTGCCGTTCTCGGGCTACGTTAGCAGTGCGCAGCGCGTCGGCAATTCGAACAGCATGCTCGTGGCGTCGGGCCAGGCCAAGACTTTTGCCGAGTACGATCGCTATGGACTGCCCATCGCCACCTACGAGATGGAAGCCGAGAAGTACATCTACCGCGTGTACAAGTACGAGCTGTAGCGCTGCGCTTGGCTGCGTCTGTGCCCCGTGGCTGCGCGCGCTCGCGCCGGGCCCGCCTCGCGTCCCGCATCACTTCACATCGAACTCCACGCGATCGAGCTCGGGCACATTGAGGTCGATGAGCTTCCGGGCGACGTGACGGTCGTGTGCCCCAAGCGTCTCGCCTGTCGTCACATGGGCGACAATCTCGCGCTCGACGATGCCCTCCTCATCGCCTTCGGTGGCCGAGGTCTCGACGGCGACGGTGTAATCCTTAAAGCCTGGCAGCACCGCGGCAAGCTCGCGCGTGGTTTCGGTGACACCGTAGCCGTCCTGCACGCCGGCCTGCGCCGAGCCAATGGAACCCGCGGTCATAACAATGCAGGGGATGGCAAAGATCATCGTGCCCACAATGATGCGGCGGCGCACCTTGCGTGACAGCTTGTTGACCTCGGCGTCTTCTTCGGCGGTCACAACGCCGTCGCCGTTAAGGTCGCGCTTGAGCGGCACGCGCAGAAGAAGTAGTACGGCTTCGGCCGCGAGTGCGATAAAGACTACGTTGATGCCAAACTCGTAGAGCGCCGAGAGAAACAACGACCCGCTCGCGATGGCAATGCCATAACCCGCCGCGCACAGGGGTGGCATGAGCGCGGTCGCCACGGCCACGCCGGCGATGAGCGTGGCGGGTTCCTGATCGCGCGAGTTGCCCAGCCCGCCCGCAAAGCCGCCCGCGAGCGCGACGGCAAGGTCCCATATGGTGGGTGTCGAGTTGTCGATGATGGCGGCCGTGGTGGTGCCAAGGGGCGAGAGCTTAAAATACAGCGTGGACGTGACCAGGCAAAAGACCATCTGCAGTGCGAGGCTGGCAATGGCCTCGACGGTGATCTCGCGGTCGAGCGTGGCAATACCGTATGCCATGGCAAGGACCGAGCCCATGAGCGGGCAGATGAGCATGGCGCCCACGATGGCGATGTCCGAATCGATATCGAGGCCGATGCTTGCGATGAGCATGGCGATGATGAGGATGCATAGGTGGGAGCCAGTCAGACGCGCCCCGTTTACAAAACGCTTGCGGATCACGTGATAGGGCGCGCGTCCCTCGCGAATGTTGAACGCGCGCTTTAAAAAGCGACCAGCCTGCTCGGCAGCCTCACTATGGGCAGGGCGGATGCCGTGGCGCCGGTGATGGCGTTCGCGTAGTCGCTTGATCTGTTGCTTATCGAGTTCCATGTCCACCTCGTTCCAGCGCGGTCCGCGCAACGCGCCCGTTGTCCTAACTCTACACCGTGGCGGGCGGGGTGTCTGTTGGATGCGGAATCCGATAGGGCGGATGACGCGGGAGCAAATGCAAATCACAGGCTCAATTCCATCCCGCGAGAATATGATGCACCAGCTCCTTCAAATGTGACGAAACTGTGAAGCACGAGAGCGTGAATTTCAAAAAATCCGCCGGTGACCAATGTTGCGCAACAGAATTCAAAAATCAGCTCCTACATTTTGAAGCGTATGGATACATCCGTGTCAAAGGGAGAAAGCCATGGCAAACTACAGTCCACAACACTTTGAGCCTCGGGCCAAGGCCGTCAACGTCAAGGGCGTTGCCAACCGCGCCGTCGCAACCGTTTTGACGGCGGGCCTCATCGCTCAGCCGCTCATGTCGCCGCTGGCGGCAATCGCCGCACCGTCAACCGATAACGGCGATTCTGTTCAGGGGGGGGGTAGTTCTGTAGAGAATACCGTTGCCGCCGGTAACCAAGCGGTCGTAAAGACGGCTGCCCAGCTGGCCGAGGAGTCGGCAAAGCAGCTCAAGGACGCTCAGGCCGCCTACGATGCCGCCCAGAAGAAGGCCGACGCGGCGGGCCAGTCTCAAAAGCAGGCGCAGCAGCAAAAGAATCAGGCCTCGCAGGCCGTGACCGATAACGCCGCCGAGCAGAACGAGGCCGAGGTAGCCGCGCTTCAGGAGAAGATCGACGAGCTTAAGGCAGCCGTCGAAAAGACCGAGCAGCAGCAGAAGAAGCTGGGCGACCTGAACGATCAGCTCGATCAGGCCAACAAGAGTGCCGAGAATAAGACCCAGGCACTCAAGGATGCCAAGGCCAAGCAGGGCGAGGCCGAGAAAGCACTCAAGGATGCCCAGGCTAAGCTCGATGCCATGGGTATGGACAAGTACGAGGCCGCCAAGAAGGACGTCGAGGACGCGCAGGCAAAGCTTGATGCGGCGAATGCCGATGTGAAGACGGCCAAGGGTGAGCTCGATGCCGCTAAGACGGCTGTCTCCAATGCCGAGCAGGCAAAGAGCGATGCCGAGTCTGCTCTGACGTCCGCCCAGGCCAAGAAGCAGGAGACTGCCGCTGCCCTCGCCACCGCAACCACCGCACAAGCCAACGCCCAGAAGAAGCTGGACCAGGCACAGGCTGCGCTCGATGCCGCTACTTCTGGCACGGGCGTCGACCTGAAAGCGCTCGAGGCCGCCAAGAACGTTGCTGCCGGTGAGTTCAAGGACGCGCAGGCGGAGCTCAATGCCGCGACGGCTGCCGACGCCACCGCACAGGCGAATCTGCAGACCGCCCAGGCTGCTGTCACTGCCGCGCAAGAGAAAGCCAACGCCGCCAACGCTGCCGTTTCGTCCGCGCAGACCGCATACGACGAAGTCAGCGGCAAACTCGGCGACCTGACGAACAAGTACAACACCGCTAAGGCCGCGTACGATCAAGCCCAGCAGACCGAGGCAGACAAGAAGGCTGCCTACGATCAGGCCGTAAAGGATAGGGACGACAAACGAGCCGAGTACAAGGCGGCATGCGATGCCGCAGACGCTGCGGAGGCTGCCAGCGATGCCGCTAGCGCAGAGGTGGACAAGCTTGAGCAGCAGATTGCCGAGCTCAAGTCCAACATGACTGTCGATCAAGACATCATCAATAATGGCATGCTCGGTTTTATGGCCTACATTAGCAACAGCAGCGATTTTACTGCCCAGCAGAAGGCCAATGCCAGCGCTGCATCGTCTATGCTCACTGGCGCGCCCAACAAGGACGAGCGATATGACAAGGCTAGCTGGTATGACAGCTATGTCGATCAGGATATGTCTCGCAAGACCAATCCGCTCTCTCTCGAGCAGCTGCGCAATGCGCTGACGTATCTCGATACTCAGAACAACATCCGCAAGGCCAACGGTCAGTCGGAGCTTAGCGTTAGCCTCCGTATGACGGCTGCAGCAGCGCTCAACGCATCCTATTCATCGAATATTTGGGGACACTCGAATTTGTACTTCGATTCTAGTGAGAATCTCGCCGGTGGTGGCGGCGTCTACATGGGAGGCGAGACTGTCGACACACTCGGCTGGCCCTACACCGGTCTCTATACGGAGGAGAAGGAGCTGTTTGACCAAGAGGCTGCTACTAATAGCGACCTCGCAGCCCATCGCTACGATTCTGACTACATCTATTGGAACTATAACAACGTGTATTCGAAATGTGGCCACTATCTCAACATTATCGATGCGGGTAACGAGGCCATCGGCATCGCAACCGGTAGCGGTAAGAACACCGATTCCGAGGTAACTATTTTCGACTATAGCGGAAGCGCGAGCCAAAAAGACTTCACTGTCTCCGAGTTCAAGAAGCTCGTGAACAATTATATCGACTCTGCTTATAGCGCCGGCGGCACCCAGGCGCAAAAGCAACAGCTCAAGGAGCTTCAGAGCAAGCTCACTGAAGCACAGAAAAAGTTTGGAACTGCTAGCGCTGCCTATAACGCTGCACTCAACAAGCAGTTTGACGCTCAAGAGACCTTTAAAGCTGCCGATACGAGCATGAACACCGCCAAGGGCGAGTACGAGAGCGCTCAGGCTGCCACTGCAACCGCCAAGGGTGCCTATGATGCTGCCAAGAGCGAGCTCGATGCTTCTGGTATTGACATTGACGCTCTTCAGCAGAACCTCAATACTGCTAAGGCCGAGGCTGCCACTGCGCAGACTGCTCTCGACAAGGCCAACGCGACGCTCGCCGATTGCCAGACGAACGCCTCTAAGGCGTCGACTCGTAAACTGAATGCTCAGAGCGCCTACAACGCCGCCAAGGTAAAGTCCGACCAGGCCAGCGAGGCGTATGGCAACGCTACGGCTTCGGTCAAGGACCTTACCGCCAAGCTCGATGCCGCCAAGACGGATCTTGCGAACAAGCAGGGCGCGCTTGACGATGCCAAGAAGGCCGACGTTGCCGCCCGGTCTGGTGTAGACAAGGCTCAGGCCGCAGATACGCACGCCGCGACCGCTCTTTCGGGCGCCAAGCAGGCAGTTGCCGCCAAGACGCAGGCCCTGTCCGACGCACAGGCGAAGGCCAAGGCCGCCGAGGGCGAGCTGGCCGGCGCAAACAAGGCCTTCGAGCGCTTCGCTGGAGCCCAAAAAGCGGTCGACGACGCCAAGACCGCCCGCGACGCTGCCGTGGCCAGTGTCGCCGATGCCCAGAAGCAGCTCGAGGCCGCCAACGAAGCCGTCGTCGATGCGAACCTCGATATCGTCAAGGCCAAGGCAGAGCTTGCCAACGACGAGGCACTCAAGGCCGATCTTGAGGCCGTCGACCACAAGGCATCCCTTGCCGCGGGCACGACGGACAACGAGAAGCTGGTCAAGCTGAACGCTGCCTACGCTCGCTATAAGGCTGCCGTCGATGCCGCCGCTGGTCTCAAGGCTGCTCTGAGCGATGCCGATGCCAAGCTGTCCGATGCCAACGACGCCTATGCCGCCGCGCTTGCCGAGCTTGCCGAGCTTGACGATGCTAAGGATGCCCTGGCTGCCGCACAGGCCGAGTACGACAAGTATCATCCCAAGGCTGAGCCGCAGGCCAAGCCTCAGGTTGCGCAGGCTGCTGCAAAGGCCCCCGTTGCCAAGAAACAGGCCGCGCCTGCCGCGCTCGCCCAGACCGGTGATGACTCCGCGCTTGCGGGTGAGGTCTTCGTCATCGGCGGTATTACGCTCGTGGCTGCGGGCGTGACGCTGGGCGATCGTCGTCGCAAGCACATGTAGCGATCCGGGCGTAGATTCTGCAACGAACTTCGTTTCATAGCAGGAACGCTTCGATAGCTTAACCGATAAGGCCGGCGCGCTGTTAAACGCAGCGCGCCGGCCTTTCTTTGTTTCGATATCAAAAAGCCCGGTCGGTAGCCGCGAAAGCTACCGACCGAGCAAATCGTAGGCAATATGGTCGCTGTCGAGCAACTGCTCGACTTAGCCCAGCAGGCTCAGGCCAACAGAGACAAACGCCAGGATAACGCCGACGATGGACTCGCCGCCGAGCAGGCCGCTGGCGACAACCAGGCCCTGTTCCTGGAAGGCGGCGTCCTTGGCAGCCCTCTCCTCGTCAGAAAGACCAGCGGTGGCGTCGCGGTGGGCGGACCACTTGTCGTAGGCGAGCTTGACGCAGGAGCCCAGGAATGCCGTGAGTGACATGTAGAACGGCAGGTACACGCCCAGGCCGATCATCATGGCCGGAATGCCGAGCCAGTACATGACGATGCCGGCGATAAAGCCGCCAACGAACCACGGCACGCTCGGGATGCCCGAGACCATGGTGGCGACGACGCTTGCCTGCGCGGCAACGAAGCTCTTGTCGGGGCCAAAGGCGTCCGGGCCATAGGCGGTGACGAGCGCGACCATGACGGCGGCGGCGACCAGGGCGCCTACGATGCCGCCGATGGCTTGGCCGATCCACTGCGCACGCGGGTTGGTGCCCAGCACGGCGCCGGCCTTAAAGTCGTTCATGACGTCGCCCGCAAGGCCGCACGCCACGGCTACGATGCCAGCGATAAAGAACAGCTTGACCTGAGCGATCTGAGCGAAGGCAGCCACGATGAGCATGACGATGAGGCCAAAGATCTCCATGGGGTCGATGCCCGTCTGGCCGCAGCTCTGTGCGCTCATGATGGTGGTGACAAAGGTGAACAGCGTGACGATGACGGCCGGAACGGGGCCAAGGTCGAGCACGATGGCGATGATCACGGCGATGGCGGCAGCGCCCAGGCCGATGATACCGGCGTCGAGCTTAAGGGAGCCCGAGATGAGCGACTGCTCGTCGGTGTCGGTGGAGCTGTCGGCGGCAAGACCGCGGACGATGCCGGCGACCTGCGGCAGGATGTCCTTGAGGACGACGGCGACGCCAAAGCCCATCATAAGGCCCATACCCAGGGACTTAACAATGCCCTGCGCAGTCACAACGTCGAATAGACCGGCAGCGGTGCCGCCCACGATGATGCCAAAATTGCCCAGCAGCGCGCCGGCAAACCAGAACGCGACGGGGGCGAAGCCCACGAGGAAGCCGACGGAGAGCAGCATGGGCGAGTTATAGATGGCAAAGGTCACGCCGGGGATATTGAGCGCGCACAGCATGCTGGGCACCACGCCCAGAGCGTCGCGAAGCACGCTGTAGATGCCGGCGATGGCCATGGAGCCAAAGAGCTGCTTGCCGGTCTTGCCGCCGGCCTCGGTCGCGCGCAGGGTCTGAGCTGCGGCGTTGCCGGTGGGGAACTCAAGCGCGGCGTCCACGATAAAGTGACGGTGGATGAGTGCCGTGGCCAGCAGGCCCAGGATAGTGCCGGCGAGTGCCACGATAAACATGTCGAGCCAGCTGATCTGGTCGGCATAGCCCAGCATCCAGGCGCCCGGGATGGTAAACGCCAGGCCGCCGGCGACCATGGCGCCCGCGGACATGATGGTGTGGGTGACGTTGGCCTCGTTGAGGCTGGCATTGCCCATGAGCTTAAGGAAGAACAGCGAGATGACGGCAGCGAAGACGATCGGCCAGGGGAGTGCGCCCATCTTGAGGGCGGTGTAGGCCGAGCTTGCCGTGATGATCACGCAGCCAAGGACGCCGATGACGACACCGCGCAGCGTGAGTTGCCCGCGCATCGAAGCGCGGTTCGAGGGATTGCTCATATAGAACTCCTTTGCGTATATCCGCTTCCCCCGGGAGCGCCGTTACGGATACGGCGCGGGAAGTCGGGTTACCAAGGGCCGCCGCGTGAGCTCGCGCGCGACCGCGCACCAGTATAGCCGTAAGCTAGTCATTTTGGGATGACTGGTTTAGGTAGGCGATATACTGCTGGGCAGACGAAAGGAGCGCCGACGATGCTTAATGGGTGCGCATATATATTGACGGTCGACGTGGGCAACACGTTCATTCGCTTTGGCCTGTTTGCAGAGGATTCGGCCGCGGCGCAGGAATGTCCGCTTGCGACGTGCGAGATCACCACGCCGTCGAGCATCACAGCAGACGAGGCACGCATGCGTCTCGTGCAGGTCATGGCCGCACTGGCGGCCGATGCGGGCATGCCGGGTGCGCTTGTGCCCGCGGCTGCTGTGCTGAGCTGCGTGGTCCCGGCGCTCGAGCGCCCGTGGAAGGCGGCACTTTCCCGTACCTGCACGGGGCGCGTGCTCACGGTGGGGCCGGGCCTCAAGACCGGCATACCCGTGCACTACGATGACCCGGCCGAGATCGGTCCCGACCGCATCGCCGACGCCGTGGCGGCCCGCGCCGTCTACGGCTCGCCGTGCATCGTGATCGACCTGGGCACGACGACCAATATCGAGGTCATCGACGCGCACGGTACCTTTGTCGGCGGCGTTATCGCGCCAGGCCTGGCCCTCGGCGCCCGTTCGCTTTCGGCGGCAGCAGCGCGCCTGCCGCAGGTTGAGCCCTCGGCGCCGACACACGTCATCGGCCGCAACACGCGTGAGGCCATGCGCTCGGGCGTGGTTCTGGGCGAGGTGGCCCGCATCGACGGCATGCTCGACATGGTGCTTGCCGAGATGCGCGCGACCAAGGCCGCGGGGGAGGGCGATGTGCCCATCGTCATTACCGGCGACGATGCCAAGGCGCTTGCGGCGCTGGTCGGTCACAGTCTGACGGTCGACGACGCGCTGACGCTGCGGGGCCTCGCCGAGCTCTACCACATCAACCAAAAGCCCCGCCGCGCGTAGCGATGGGGCGGTGGGATAAGCGCCCCTACCTTTCACCTGCTACAATGGGTCAAACTATTGCGATTTCGGAGGTGTCTGGCATGTCGGACGATCTTCATCAAACTGCGTCGGGCAAGCGCCGCGACGTTATTAGCTGGGATGAGTTCTTTATGAGCGTGGCCATCGCCGCGCAGCGCCGCAGTAAGGACCCCAACACGCAGGTGGGCGCGTGCATCGCCAACACCAACCACCGCATCCTTTCGGTGGGCTACAACGGTACGCCCTCGGCACTCAACGATGACTTTTTCCCGTGGGGCACGAGCGATGACCCGTTGCAGGACAAGCACAACTACGTAGTCCATGCCGAGGCAAACGCCGTGCTCAACTACCGCGGCTCGCTCAAAGACCTTGAGGGTTCCACGGTCTACGTCACGCTGTTCCCGTGCCACGACTGCGCCAAGATCCTGGCGCAGGTAGGTGTAGGCGAGGTCGTCTACCTGGACAACAAGTATGCCGATACCGACGACGGCCGTATCAGCCGCCGCATTCTCGACTCCTGCGGCATCAGTTACCGCCAGGTCATCGTCGATGTCCAGATTGGTACCGGGGGACAGGCTCAGCAGTAGCGCGTGCCAACGCCAGCTGGCGGCAAAACAGCCAAAAGAGCCCCGTCCCAAATTGACTACTCGTGAAAGTCGCGTCCGCGCGCATGGACGGCTCGTGAGCGGGTACATGGCTGTAGTAACATAGCTTCTGTCCGCGGGCGTGCCCGCGTTATTGTGAGAAAGGAGCCCCTGTGGCTGTTAACGAAGAGCTGCTTAAGAAGGTTCTTGAAGAGATTCGCCCCAACCTGCAGGCCGACGGTGGCGATATGGAGTATGTGGGCGTCGACGACGAGGGCGTCGTCAAGCTGGAGCTGCAGGGCGCCTGTGCCGGCTGCCCCATGAGCTCGCTAACCCTTTCCATGGGCATCGAGCGCATCCTGAAGGAGCACGTACCCGGCGTTACCCGTGTCGAGCAGGTCAATGCCTCCGGCGAGACCGAGGACCTGTACGACGAGTACGCGCCGTTCTAATATGCGAAAGCTGCGGGCGGCGTACTCCGCATAGACGTTACGCCCAAATATGCGGCTGCGAGCGAAAGGCCCGCGGCCGCATTTGTATGTAGGGAGTAGGAGGGTCGACATGCTCAACGACTTCTACCATATGCTTGATCCCGTCGCCATTTCGGCGGGGCCCATCACCATCTACTGGTACGGCTTGGCCTATGTGGTCGGAGCTCTGTTCACGGCGGTCGTCATGTACCGCACGCAGCGCCGTTGGGGCTTCGACATTACGATTGATGACCTGACGAGCGTCGTGGTCGGCGTGGTCTTTGGCCTAATTATCGGTGCGCGCCTGTTCTACGTCGTCTTTTATGGTGATGGCTACTACTGGGCGCACCCGCTCGAGATCTTTGCCACCAACGAGGGCGGCATGAGCTTCCATGGCGGCTTGGTGGGCGGCATTATCGGCGGCATCATCGTGTGCCGCATGTATAAGCTCGATGCCTGGACTTTGGCAGATCTTGCCGTCATAGGCGCGCCGCTGGCCTTGTGCCTGGGCCGTTGTGCCAACTTTGTCAACGGTGAGCTGTGGGGCAAGCCGACCGATCTGCCATGGGGCGTGGTCTTTGGCGGGACTGCGGGCGATATGCCGCGTCACCCCTCCCAGCTCTACGAGGCATTTCTTGAGGGCATCGTGCTCTTTTGCATTCTGCAGGTGCTCAGCCGCAAAAAGCCGCTACTGCCCCAAGGCACGTTTATGGGCGTCTTTGTGATGGGCTACGGCATCGTTCGCTTTTTGATTGAGTTTGTGCGCGTGCCCGATGCGCAGCTGGGCTATCTGCTGGGTGGCGTCATCACCATGGGTCAGCTGCTGAGCCTGCCGCTCGTAATCGCGGGTCTGGCGCTCGTCATCTTTGCCCTCCGCCACAACCGTCCCCAGCGCATCTACCTCGACGCCTAACCACCAAAACCACCACAAAGGGGACAGGCACCTTTGTGGTGGTTCGCTGGGCAACGATGACAGAACCGTAACGTTTCCCCAGATAAAACCTGCCAAAATAAACCTGTCCCTTTTTGGCAGGTTTCTAGAAAGGCTCTTTGGACTGTGAAGGATTTCGATCTCTCCACAACGGCTGCGCGCGACGCTGCCCGCATCGTCTGGTTTAAGCGCTACCCCGCCAAGCAGACGCTCATCGCATTTTTGCTCGCGCTGTTGGCGACCACGGCGTTTTCCATCGATCCTGCCCCGGTGTCGAGCAACGCAGTCTTGGCGATTGACCCCAAAGCCTCGGGCATGCTGTACGTGTGCTACGAGGTGCTCCTCTCGTTTGCCGGCCATACCGACGCGGTCATGCTACTTGCACTTGCCTGCCTGCTCACCTTGCCGTTTCGCTACGTGTTCTTTGGCCGTGGCGACACCTGGCGTCCCTCGATCATTCTGCCGTCGCTGTTCTTCGCCATCTGCATGGTGTTCGGCCGCAGCTACGATCTCACCGACTCGGCCGAGATTGTCCTTGGCGACAAAGCCCGCATCATCTGCGCCTGGATTGGCGGCGCGGGCTGGATGCTCTTGGCGGTCGTTGCCTTCTACCTTGCCTTTGAGTGTCTAGATTGGCTGAGCTCTCGGCGCATTCCGTTTTCCGAGGCGCACTTTGGCCGCGTATGGCGTGTGACTCACGCCGTGCTCTCGGTCCATCCTTTTGCCGGGCCCTTCCTGGTGCTTATGATCGCCTGGGCGCCCACGCTCATCGCTTCGCTGCCTGGCCTTTTTATGGGAGATACGGGCGCGCAGATTCGCCAGTGGTTCAACTATCCCAACGGCACGAGCGACTACCTGCGCCTACTCAACCCCAACGTGCTGCTCAACGGGCATCATCCCGTAGTGCACACGGCCATTATCGGCTCGTGCGTTCAGCTGGGGCTTTCGCTGTTCAACAGCGCTAACGCGGGCCTCATCATCTACACCTGTGCTCAATTTGTCATCACGGCCGCCTGCATGGCCTATTCCATTTCGTCGCTGCGCAAACTGGGCGTGAGCCTGCCGGTTCGCGGTGCGATCCTTCTGTTCTTTGCGTTTATGCCGATGTTCTCTAACTACGCGGCGTTGCTCACCAAAGACGTGCTCTTTGCCGACGCGTTCTTAGTGCTGCTGGTACAGACCGTCAAGCTCGTGGCATGTGGCTTACCCCGTCGTGATGCCAATGTCGAGCGAGCGGGCGAGAAAGCCTCCGTGCTCTTTGCGCGCCACGACTGGCTGCTGCTCGCTCTGGGCGCCATGGGTTCCACGTTTCTGCGCAACGGCGGCCTGGTGTTTCCCCTGGCGGCATGCGTAATCGCGGCGGCGTTTTGCGCATGGGACGCGCATGTGGCTCGTCGTGCAGCCAAGCAGGCTGGTGCTGCGCCTTCGGGCGCCATCCCGCGTTTCCGCTGGGTTGGCGTTCTCGCGGTGCTCGCGCTCTGCCTTGCCTCTAATATGTACTTCACCAAGGTCTTTATGCCGGCGCACGATATCACGCCTGGTTCCAAGCGCGAAATCCTCTCGATTCCGTTCCAACAGACGGCTCGTTTCGTCCAAAAGCACGACGGCCTCAACTCGGGCGTCAACCCCACGGTTAAGGAGGACGGCACCATCGTGGAGGCTCCTTGCGACGGTTCGGTGACCGACGAAGAGCGTGCCGTGATCGATCGCGTACTCAAGTACGAGAACCTGGGCCGCCGCTACAACCCCGACAAGTCCGATGCCGTCAAGAACTGCTTTAACGAGTACGCCTCGCAGGAGGACATCGATGCCTATTTTGAGGTATGGGCTCAGATGTTTAAGAAGGATCCCGAGTGCTATATTTCGGCGCTTATCAATAACTACTATGGTTATTTTTATCCGAGCGCGCGCGATGCCTGGGTCTACAGCACGGCGCGTAGTGCCGAGATCATGGCGCGCCCCGACAATCTCAAATACTTCGACTTCCATCCGGTTGACAGCAACGTGGTGCGCTGGTGCGACCACCTGATCAATTTGTACCGTGTGGCGGTGCAGCGTGTTCCCTTTATCTCGCTCACCATGAGCTCGGCCACCTATGTGTGGATCATGATCGCCGTGGTGGTCTACTTGCTGCGTCGTCATTCATGGCGTGCGCTGGCGATCTGGGTGCCGCTGTTGGGCGTGCTCGCTGTGTGCCTGATTGGCCCGTGCAACGGCTCGACTTACATGCGCTACCTGTATCCGGTCATCGCCTGCATGCCCTTCGCCATCGGCGCCACCGTCACCCGCAGCGACTTCTTCTGGTTCTAATTTGGTGCATTGAGGGCCAGGTTTCTTTGCACCAAAGGGGACATCATCACGACGCCTTCATTTTGGGGTTTATCTCGCAGGCCAGTAGGTATATCATAACGACGTTTGTTTATATTGCCCGAGCATCTGCGCTGGGCTTTAGGTCGAAACCGATAGGAGACACGTATGTCCGGACACTCTAAGTGGGCCACAACCAAGCATCGTAAGGGCGCGCAGGACGCCAAGCGTTCCGCCCTCTTCTCCAAGCTCAGCCGCAACATCACCGTTGCTGCCCGTCTCGGCGGTGACCCGCTGCCCGAGAACAACGCCAGCCTCGCCGCTGCCGTTGCCAAGGCCAAGGCTCAGTCCATGCCTAAGGACAAGATCAAGTCCGCTATCGACAAGGCTTTTGGTTCGGGTGCCGACGCTGCCGTCTACGAGAACATCGTGTACGAGGGCTACGGTCCCGCCGGTGTCGCCGTCTACGTCGACTGCCTGACCGACAACCGCAACCGTACCGCCGCTGATGTCCGTTCCGCCTTCTCCCACGCTGGTGGCAACCTGGGCACCTCCGGCTCCGTCGCCTTCCAGTTTGAGCGCAAGGGCCAGATCGTCGTCGCCAAGGAGATCCTGGACGAGAACGCCAAGAAGGAGACCATGATCGCCAACGGTGCTGCCGGTGACGAGGATGAGTTCATGATGGCCATCGCCGAGGCCGGTGGCGAGGACTACGAGGACGCCGGCGAGGAGTGGATCGTCTGGACTACTGCCAACGAGGTCATGGCTGTCTCCAAGGCGCTCGAGGAGCAGGGCGTCCAGGTCAAGGGCTCCGAGACCACCATGGTCCCGACCACCCCGACCGAGGTCTCCGGCGCCGACGCCAAGAAGGTTCAGCGCCTCATCGACCGTCTTGAGGAGCTCGACGACGTCCAGGATGTTTACAGCACCATGGACATGACCGACGAGGTCATCGCTGCCCTCGAGGAGGAGTAGCGCCTGCACGGATTGAGCAGTGCATATCTGGGCATAATGAAGCGAGCATGCAAGCCTCGTGGAATAGATGAGCCGGATCCGCGTGCGTAGAGCACCGGACCCGGCTCTTTTATAATGATGCGAACCGTTTTGCATTTCGAGAGCCGAGATTTGAAGGGAGCGCCACGTGCGCGTACTCAAACGAGCCCTAGCGATCGTGTATCTTGCCGCCGCCATCGTGGCGCTGGGTACGCTTGTCTGCCAGTTTTGGGGGCCGTATACGTATCGCTTTATGCTGCTGATGCGCGACCCCATGCCGCGCATTGTCGTGACGGCATGCGGCGGAGTTGTGGCGATTGGCGTGCTGGTAAGCTTCTTCCGCCTGATGTTTGCTCGTCGCGAGCCGTCCTGCGTGCATCCGGCGGGGGAGCGCAATATCGAGGTCACGCTCGCGGCGCTTTCTTCGTGTGCCAGGGCTGCTGCCGAGCGCGACGACCGCGTGATGGTCGAGCATGTCGAGGCCCGCGTCCAAGGCTCCGATGATTCGCACGTCCGATTTAAGGTCGAGGCTATCGCGCTTGACGATAAGGACGTGGCATCTCTGGCTACCGCGATGCAGCAGCGCATCGAGGAAGCTTGCGACACCATGCTCGGCACGCCGGGTACGACCACGCGCGTCCGTTTTTTGCCGTCCAAGACTACCGTCCAGACCGTGGAGGTTTCCGGTGAGTGATACCAATCAAGATAAGACCGCTCGTACGCCGCGCCTGACGATTGACCAGAGCGCCACACCGGCGAGCGAACCTGTTGATTCCAAAGCAGAGGCAACCGAGTTACAAGACGCGGCAGCCGCGGATTTTGACGAGGCTATGGGTCTCATCAAGGGTACGGGCGCTGCCATCTGGAGCTATGCTGTGCGTCATCCCAACACCACGCTCGGCGCCGTCGCGGGCTTTATCCTCGCTGTGTTGGTGCTCACGCTCGGCCTGTGGGACACGCTCGTCATTGCATTCTTCGTGCTGATCGGCGCCGTGATCGGCCAAATTCGCGACGGCGAGAACGGGATCGTCAACTTCTTCGGCCGTCTGTTTAGCGGCCGCTAATATGTATTCGACTGTCGCATCCGCGGCAGGCATAAGGAGGAACCATGGCTTTTAATACGAAGGTCGATGTGGCCGATACCGAGCTCGAGGAGAACGAGGCGGTCGTCGCCGAAGTCGAGGATGTGACGCTCGAGGATGAGGCGCTCGTCGAGGCCGAGTCCGATGTGGATGAGGATGACGAAGAGGCGGACGAGTCCGAGGACTCGCTGACCTATTCCAACGGCGTGATCGAGAAGATCGTTGCCATGGCCACCCGCGAGGTTCCGCACGTTCTGGGCATGAAGGGTAACCTCATGCATTTTGTGCAGGAGCAGTTTGGTGCCGAGAATCTGACCAAGGGCGTGACGGTCGAGGTCACCGATGACAATCGCGTGGTCGTCAACATCTCCGTCATTATCGAGTACGGCGCCTATGCGCCCGCGATCTTCGACGATGTCAAGGCGCGTGTCACCGAGCGCCTTGCCGCGATGACCGGCCTTGAGGTGGCGGGCGTCAACCTGCGCATCGAGGACGTCATCACCCCCGAGGAGTACGAGCACCGCACCAGCCAGCACGAGTAACCTTCCAAAAAGGGACAGGTTTGTTTTGGCAGGTTTTATCTGCGAAAACGTTAAACGGCCGACCGCGCAAGCAAAAGCGTGGCCGGCCGTTATTTGTATGCCCCCCGATGTAGGCATACCGCTCGTCTAACTAGGGGTTGCAATCGTCGCGTTCCGCGTTACCCTAATGGGCGCATTGTTTCCAAATTGTTAACGAGGGGTTGCCGTAATGGCCGACGAGCACGAAACAGAAAGCAAGGCATGGGCAATTGAGGCCGCCGCGGCAGAGGCGGCATCGCGTGCTGCCGAGGAGATGCATCGTCCTCCCGTAGTGCCGATGGAGCGCGTGGTCGATCGCACCGATATCGAGCGCGGCGAGCGTGCCGGCCAAAAGCGCAGCCAGGAGCCAGGCTTCCCGCGCTTTTTTGCCGAGCTCAATCTGGGTCTGATTCTTACGGCCTTTGCCATCGTTGCGTTTAAAACCCCTAATCACTTTGCTTTTGGCGGCACCTCGGGCATGTCGGTCATTCTGTCCACGCTGTTCCCGACCCTGCCCGTCGGTGTCTTTATGTGGATTATCAACGCGGTTCTCGTCGTCTTGGGCTTTATCTTTTTGGAACGCAAGGCAATCCTGTGGAGCGTCTTCGCCTCGTTTGCGCTGTCCGCCTATGTTTCGCTTTTCGAGCTCTTTATCCCGACCAGTGTCTCGATGACGGGCGATATGTGGCTCGACCTGTGCTTTGCCGTGATTCTGCCGGCGCTCGGCAGCGCCATCGTCTTTGATATCGGCGCCTCGACGGGCGGCACGGACATCCTCGCTATGATCCTCAAACGCCGTACCACACTCGAGATTGGTCGCGCGCTGTTGCTGGTCGATATCGGCATCGTGACCATCGCGGCCTTTTTGTATGGTCCGCGTATCGGTCTGTATTGCGTGCTCGGCCTGTTTGCCAAGACGCTTGTGGTCGACAAGGCCATCGAGAGCATTCATCTTCGTAAGGTCTGCACGATCATTTGTTCCGAGCCCCTTAAGGTCGAGGAGTTTATCGTCAAGCATCTCAACCGTACGGCGACCATCAGTCGCGGCTACGGTGCCTTCTCGGGCAAGTGCGTGACGGTGATCATGAGCGTGCTGAGCCGTCGCGAGGCCGTGCAGCTGCGCCGTTATGCGCGCGAGGTCGATCCGGGTGCCTTTATCACGATCGTCGACAGCTCCGAGATCGTCGGCAAGGGTTTCCGCGGAACGAACTAACGCGGACGCACTCATCAAACAATCGAAAAGCGCCTCGCGCGTTGCAAATACGTCATCTAAGAGTATTTGTCCCCACATTGGGCGATAATGATGCCAATGACATCGTTTGCGATCCAGGTGATTCGCTCTAGATACGAAGGGATGATTTCGATGTTCTGTTCGCAGTGTGGCGCTCCTATGGGCGATAACGACAAGTTCTGCGGCGTGTGCGGTGCTCCTAATGCTGGTGCTGTAGCTTCCACCCCTCAGGGTCAGCCTCAGCAATATGTCCCTCAGCCTCCCATGAGCGCGTCCAAGGGCTGTGTGGCTCAGGCGTTTGAGGATATGACCAAGACTCCGGGCGTGCTGCAGCGCGTGTGCCAGATCGCTTTTTTGCCGGCGCTTATCTGTGTCGTGTCGGTGCTCGTGCTGTTCATCCCCGTTATCGGCGGTATTGCGGTTGCCATCGGCTTTTTGGCTGCCTACGTGGCGAGCGTATGCGGTTCGGGCTTTGGCATCGAGTGGGGTCGCGATCTGTCGCTTAAGATCGATGACGGCATGGATCGTCCGTTGATGCGTTCCACGTCGTTTGGCCTCGGAGTCTTTTCGAGCGTTATCTCGGTCGTGCTCGAGGTTATCGCTGCCATTCCCGTGATCGGTGTAGTGCTTTCGCTGGTGGAGGGCGTGGTAATTGGCGCGGCGGGCTCGTATTCGTATTACGGCTCTTATGCGCTCGAGGCTGCGCTGTTTGGCTCGCTTGGCTTGCTCGTTCTGGCTATGATTGCCACGGCGGTCCTGGGGGTCTTCTTTAAGATGTTCGCCGACATTGCCGTGATGCACTTTGCGGTGACCGGTCGCGTCGAGAGCGCGTTTTCGCTCGATAAGGTTTGGGCGGCCTTTAAGAACAACAAGACCAAGCTGTTCTGCGCTTCGTTCCTCCCCGAGTTTTTGACGGGCTTGGTCGCCAACGTTGTCACATGGATCTTGACGGTTGTCTTTGGCGCCATTGCCTCTGTCGGTATGTATAGCTACTACTATCGTCCTACGGGTATTGAGGCGATTGTTACCGGCGGTGGCATCACGCTTGTACTGTTCCTGGTGCTGATCGCGTTCGTCACCGTATTTCTTACGGTCTTTGGCAAGATGCTCAAGCACCGTGCCGTTGGCTATTGGGTTGCACGTTATGCAAGCGAGTGGGCCGACGAGGACAAGGACGACGTCCTGACTTTTGTATTGCCCTTCGAGAAGAAGTCCGCTCCCTCGGGTTACAGCGCTCCGGATGTCGCGCCTGAGCCCGAGCCCAAGCCTGAGTCGGCACCTGCACCCGAGACCGCGTCTGCGCCCGAGCCCGAGCCCGAGCCCGAGCCTGAGCCGGCGCCTGTGCCTGAGCCGGAGCCGACACCTGCACCTGAGCCGGCGCCCGCGCCCGAGCCTGAGCCTGAGCCTGAGCCAAGTTCCGACGAGGACCCTCAGGACGAGTAGCCATGCCGCCTGCCATTTGGGGACGGGGTAGAAATAGCGCTTGACAAATGAGCGGGGGCGGACGTTTCGACACGTCCGCCCCCGCTTTGCTTTAGCCAGGTTGTTATGGATGGGTGTGACGACTACTCGTCGTGCTTATCCTCGTGACGAGCGGCGGCGCGGGCTTCGTGGATGCCCTTGATTGCGGCATGGCGAGCCGTGCGGGCATCATGGATGGCGTCGCGAGCCTCGGCGGTCGTCGCCTTGGCAGAGCGTAACTTGGCGGCCAGATCGGGGTTGGTTTCGGCGACCGCGGTGATCGCGGGGCCGTCGAGCTCCTCTTGCGTGGGCTCGGCCAAAAAGTCGATAGCATACTGGGCGGCCACCATGGAGCCCTTTGCCAGCACGGTCTCGTCGATCTTGTAGAAGCAAGAATGTTGGGCGTACGTGGCGCCAATCTTGGGGTTGCGCGTACCTACAAAGGCGAGCACGCCCGGCACACGGCGCAGGTACTCCGAAAAATCCTCACCCGAAAGCGTGCCGCGGTAATGGCCTTGGCCGGCGGGACCCAGACACTTAATTACGGCCTGACGGCAGCGCTCGCTCGAGGCCGCGTCGTTTTCGACCTTGTAGTTGGCGATGGTGTAGTCGGTGAGCTCTGCCTCGGCGCCCAAGGCGGCCGCGGTATGCTCCACGATGCGGCGCATAAGCTCCGGCATTTCCTCGTGGGTCGAATCTCCGTAGGTGCGCACCGTGCCGGCGAGGTAGGCCGTGCCGGCGATAACGTTGCGCGCGGTGCCGCCGTGCAGCTCGCCGACGGTGATGACGGCCGGCTCGTAGGGGCTGATTTCGCGCGAGACGATGGTCTGCAAGGCGTTGACAATCTCGGCGGCAACCATGACGGCGTCGTGACCTCGCTGGGGCATGGCGCCATGGCACGAGGTGCCGCGGACGTCGATGCGGAACCAGTCGGTATTGGCCATGCGCGGACCGGGCTCGCAGCTCACGGTGCCGGCGTCGACCTCACTCCAGATGTGCGCGGAGTAGGCGCCATCGACGCCGTCGAGCACGCCCGTGCCGATCATGAGTTTGGCGCCCTGGCCGTTTTCCTCGCTGGGCTGGAAGACGATGCGGACCTCGCCGTGGATGTCGTCGGTCATATGGCGCAGGATTTGCAGCGTTCCGAGCATCATGGCGATATGGCAGTCGTGGCCGCAGGCGTGCATGCAGCCCTCGTTGACGCTGGCGAACTCCTCGCCGGTCTGCTCGGTGACGGGCAGGGCATCGATGTCGGCGCGCAGCAGGATGCGGCGGCGTGGCGTGCCGTCCTCGCGGTAGGCATCCGGCGCGGTGCCGCGAAGGGTCGCCACAAGGCCCGTCTTAAGGGGACGCTCGTAGGGGATATTCATGGCGTCGAGCTGGTTGGCGATGTCGGAGGTCGTGCGCTCCTCGGCAAGGCTCAGCTCCGGGTGCTTATGGAAGTGCCGGCGCTGCTTGATGATATATGGTTCAAATTCGGTAGCGATATCTTTGATGGCTGCGGTGACGTCGTCAGCCGCGCGAGCCTCGGTCGCCGCCATAATCTGCTGTGCCTTGGTCTTCGTCATGGTCGATTTGCTCCTTGCTGGGTTGATCGCAAAATCGTACAGGCTCTCTCCAGTATGCCACCTGCCGCTAGGGCTGGTAAAGTTGCCGTTTGCCGCTTGGGGTTTTGTAACAAGAGTGGGGGAGTACACTCGGGGGTGTTGAATTTCCTGCCAGAGATGGGGATGCCCATGCAACATATCGATCGGATTATCCGCTCCAAGAACGTCTTTACCGCGCAAGACGGCATCGATACCGCCCGCGAGCTGGCGATTGCCATCGCAGGCGACCGTATCGTCGCAGTCTATGCGCCCGATGACGTGATTGCCGCCGCTCCCGCCGCCACGTCGGTTATCGACTACGGCGAGCAGTTTGTCTGCCCCGGTTTCCATGACGCTCATCTGCACTTCTTCCATACCTCGGTCGGTTCCTCGCCGTACATGCTCATGGATATGGGCACGTCCGAGGCGGCGTTGGTGCAACATGCGCTCGAGTTTTCCCAGGACCTGCCCGACGACGCTTGGGTTGTGACGCAGGGCTGGCGCGACTACCGTTGGGACCCGCCCGAGCATCCTACCAAGGCGTCGCTCGATGCGGCATTCCCCGATCGTCCCTGCGTTATGTATTCGGGCGACGGGCACACGCTTTGGCTCAACAGCCGCGCACTCGAGGCACTCGGCGTCACGCGCGACAGCGAGCCACCAGCAGGCGGCAGTTACGACAAGGATGCAAACGGCGAGCTCACGGGCATTGCTCACGAGGCGGCTGCCATGCAGCTGCTACCGCGCTGCCTTGAATGGCTGGGCGAGGATCGCATTGCAAGCGCTTACGCCGATCAAATGAGGCGTATGGCCGAGCAGGGCATCACCTCGATCTGCGATATGTCGCTCATGCCCATGCCGGGCTGCGATTTTATCCGCGACGACGTCTACGACAAACTGCAGGCAGCCGGCAAGCTGGGCATCCGAGCCCATCTGTTCCCCACGCTGTTGGATGACCAGTCGCGCTTGGAAGAGCTGCAGACCCGCTACGCGAACAACGCGCTGCTCTCGGCGCCAGGCTTTAAACAGTTCTTCGACGGCGTGTCGAGCGAGCATACGGCGTATCTCACCGAGCCCTATACCAATCCGCGCTTCCCGGGCGACCAGGGCCGTCTGACGGTTCCTGCCGAGCGTATGCGCAAGCTGGTCCTCGCTGCCGCGGAGCGTGGTCACACCGTGCGCATCCACGTCATCGGCGACGGTGCCATCCATGCCGCGCTCGATATCTTTGAGGAGGCCGCCGAACTGTATGGCCTGCCCCAGCACAGTCATAACACGCTCGAGCATCTGGAGAACCTCTTGCCCGAGGACATCGATCGCCTGCGCAAGCTCAACGTGGTTGCTTCGAGCCAGCCCTGCCACATTACACTCGACCCGGGTGGACCGGAGCGCGACCTGGGCCTGGAGCGCAGCCGCATCATGTGGCCGTTTGCGACCTATAAGCAGCGCGGCATCCGCCAAGCCTTCGGCACCGATAGTCCCATCACAGCCGTTACCAGCATGAACGTGCTCTACACGGCCATCACGCGCCAAGACCCCAAAAGCCACTGGCCCGAGGGCGGCTGGTTACCGAGCGAGCGTATCGATGCGGCAACAGCTCTGCGCAACTACACCCTGGGCAGCGCCTACGCGGCAGGCGACGAGCAAAACCTCGGCAGCTTGGAGCCCGGCAAGTATGCCGACCTGGTAGTCCTGGACCAAAACCCGCTCATCATCGATCCCCAAGAGCTCCAGACCACTAAGGTTCAGGCCACCTACCTGGCAGGCAACTTGATTTACGAGCGCTGACGTTCATACCGCACCGTTAAACGCGGCTCGGGCAGTCTATTTTGGGATGGCGCTCGAGCCGCATTTGTTTGCCGATGGGGGTTCGTTAGGAGCGTCCCCGCTCTGTTGGATTTGGGCGCGGGGTTGAGGTGCTGCTGTCTCGTGCGCTCAATTTGGACATCAGCAATGCTGACTCTTAGTGTTTTGCATACTTCCCATTACAGATTGCATAAAAAGGCTGGGATGTTCTTCCTGATCCTGATGTACCCCCGCCCGTGCCGTGCAAAAAACGGAGTATTCAGCACCACGAGCTCTGCCGGTGCCGCTGCGGCTGAGTAACGTTGCGGAGATTGACGTCATTTTGGGCTCCGGTACGGCGCGAAGTACGTCCATTTGTCCCAACGGGGTCTGCCCACCGACCAAAACCGCCCGCTGAAGGCGTTCTTGGGACCAATAAGGTATGTCCGGCGCGTATGCAGCCGTCCTGGCTTGCTGAATACTCCCAAAAATGCACGGTGCTTCCCAGGGGACCCGTGCGCGCAGCGAAAACCATACCCACGTTCCTATCCGCATCGCCATTTTGCTGCACTGACTTTTCTGAATGTCGGGCCCGAATTAGTTAGCCTGCCTCCCGTGTGGCTCCGGAGGGGCGGGGCATAAGGTTTATCGCGAGTTCCGCACGAGCCGAAGGCCACTTAATGTGGCCTTCGTGCGAGCAGGACTGCCCGAGCAGGAAACCTTACGCCCCGCCCCTCCGGAGCCACACGGGAGGCATCGCTAAGTTATCCCCCGGCATTCAGAAAATCTAAGTGCCAAAAAATAAGATTTTTTGACTCCGTGTTGTATAACCCGCCATTCGTGGGTACCATTCAACGCGTACGCAAACAAAAAGGGTTAATTCGCGTGGTATAACCGCGCGGCCCAAAAAGGAGGAGACAAGCATGTCGTCTTTGAAGCCGCTTGCAGATCGTGTTCTGGTCAAGCCCGACGAGGCCGAGCAGAAGACCGCTTCTGGTCTGTACATCGCCAGCAACGCTCAGGAGAAGCCGCAGCGCGGCACCATCGTTGCCGTGGGCGCCGGCAAGGTCAACGACAAGGGTGAGCGCATCCCCATGGACGTCAAGGTTGGCGACGTTGTCATCTACGGTAAGTTCGGTGGCAACGAGGTCAAGGTCGACGGCGAGAAGTATCTGCTGATGCGCGCCGACGACATCTACGCTGTCGTCGAGGCCTAGTCTCGTCAGAATCTCTGATTCGTCTTTGAACGCGCCCGCCGCACAGGACTCGGAAGCGGCGACGCGAGTCACATTTCTTTTGGAGGATTACCTACCATGGCAAAGAACATTACGTTCAACACCGATGCCCGCGCTAAGCTTGCCAAGGGCGTCAACACTCTGGCCGACGCCGTTACCGTCACCATGGGCCCCAAGGGTCGCTACGTTGCGCTGCAGCGCACGTTCGGTGCCCCGACCATCACCAACGACGGCGTTTCTGTCGCCAAGGAGATCGAGCTCGAGGACAACATCGAGAACATGGGCGCTCAGCTGGTGAAGGAGGTCGCCACCAAGACCAACGACACCGTGGGTGACGGCACCACCACCGCAACCCTGCTCGCCCAGGCCATCGTCAACGACGGCCTGCGTAACGTCGCCGCTGGCGCCAACCCGCTGGCCATCCGTCGCGGCATCGATAAGGCCGTCAACGCCGCCGTCGCCGAGATGAAGAAGCAGGCCAAGCCGGTCGAGACCAAGGAGCAGATCGCTTCCGTCGGTACCATCTCCGCCGGTGACCCCGAGGTCGGCGAGAAGATCGCCGAGGCCATGGAGGTCGTGGGCAAGGACGGCGTCATCACCGTCGAGGATTCCCAGACGTTCGACATCACCATCGACACCGTCGAGGGCATGCAGTTTGATAAGGGCTATGTCTCCGCTTACTTCGTCACGGACAACGACCGCATGGAGGCCGTGATGAAGGATCCGTACATCCTCATCACCGACCAGAAGATCTCCAGCGTTCAGGACATCATGCCCGTTCTCGAGGCTGTCCAGCGCGCTGGCCGTGGCCTGCTCATCATCGCTGAGGACATCGACGGCGAGGCTCTGCCGACCCTGGTCCTCAACAAGATCCGTGGCGCCCTCAACGTTTGCGCCGTCAAGGCCCCGGGCTACGGCGATCGCCGCAAGCGCATCCTCGAGGACATCGCCGTCCTCACCGGTGGCCAGGCTGCCCTGGACGAGCTGGGCGTGAAGGTTGCTGACATCACCGCTGATATGCTCGGTACCGCTAAGTCCGTCACCATCTCCAAGGACAACACCGTCGTCGTCGGCGGCGCTGGCTCCAAGGAGGCCATCGACGCCCGTATCGCTCAGATCAAGGGCGAGATGGAGAATACCACCTCTGACTTCGACCGTGAGAAGCTCCAGGAGCGCCTGGCCAAGCTCTCCGGTGGCGTTGCCGTCATCAAGGTCGGCGCTGCTACCGAGTCCGAGCTCAAGGAGATCAAACATCGCGTCGAGGACGCCCTGCAGGCCACCCGCGCTGCTGTCGAGGAGGGCATTGTCGCTGGCGGCGGCGTCGCCTTCATGGACGCTGCTCCTGCGCTCGATGCCGTCGAGATCGATGACCCCGAGGAGAAGATCGGCGTCGACATCGTCAAGAAGGCTCTGACCGCTCCGGTCGCCACCATCGCCAAGAACGCTGGCTTTGAGGGCGCTGTCGTGGTCGACAAGGTCGCCGAGCTGCCCGCCGGCCAGGGTCTCAACTCTGCCAACGGCGAGTGGGGCGACATGATCGAGATGGGCGTCCTCGACCCCGTCAAGGTCAGCCGCGTCACCCTGCAGAACGCTGCTTCTGTCGCCAGCCTGATCCTCATCACCGAGGCCACCGTCTCCGATGTGCCCAAGAACACTCAGCTTGAGGACGCAATCGCTGCTGCTACCGCTGGTCAGCAGGGCGGCGGTATGTACTAAGGCCGACAAGGTCTAGAACTCCCACCGGGAATCCGGGGGCGGGACGGGGACTTCTCTCCGGAACGTCCTCGGACATGCAAAGAGGCTCCGCATCGCGCTTCGCGCTGCGGAGCCTCTTTGCGTCCTGCGGAATATTCCGGAGAGAAGTCCCCGTCCCGCCCCCGGATCCCCTGCGTTTACGGCCTTGAGGCCGGCGGGCGGAGAAGGATGTGGTCGATAGGGATACGTGTCCCCTTCGCTGTTTCGCGCTTTGCGCGAAAGGCGCGTTGCTTTGGGATGGGTGGGGGACGTGGTTGCTTTGGCAACTGATCTCCGCCACAAATTACCCTTGGCATACTTGCGCGAGAACCTGCTCGTGCTACACTTGCAATTGCTGTTTCAGGGCGGGGTGGAATTCCCCACTGGCGGTAAATCGGGCGGTGTCAAAGGGACGCCGTGGCGCAGGCGAGGTGTCTGCGACCGAGCCGATGAGTCCGCGACCCGTGCGTGTGTTGGTTCGCATGCCGGCTGAACTGGTGAGATCCCAGTACCAACGGTTAGAGTCCGGATGAAAGAGGCAGGTGATCTTATGTCTGAACAGTCGCAGCATATCCATTTTGAGAACACGAATAGGTGGAGCACCAAACAGCTCGTTACCATGGCGTTGATGTGCGCCTTGGGCGCCCTGTTTATGTACGTGCAGCTGCCTATCCTTCCTTCGGCGCCGTTTTTGACGTATGACCCGTCGCTGGTACCGGCGATGGTGTGCGGGTTTGCGTATGGTCCTGGCGCCGGCACTGCTGTTGCCGCTATGGCTATCGTTATCCATGCGCTCACCACGGGTGACTGGGTCGGCGCGCTTATGAACCTGGTTGCCACGCTGGGCTACATTCTGCCTGCGGCTATCGTCTATCAGAAGATGCATACCTATAAGGGTGCCGTGATTGGCCTGGTGCTCGGCGTTATTGCCGCTACGGCGTTGTCTATGGTCGCAAACCTTACCATTGGCGTATGGTTCTGGTATGGCTCGGTCGATGTGATCGCCCCGCTCATGATTCCTGCCGTGCTGCCGTTCAACCTTATCAAGACCGTGCTTAACTCGGTGTTGACACTGGCGGTGTATAAAGCGGTCTCCAACCTCATCACGCCTAAAAAGGACCAGGTCAAAGGCCGCGCATGATTGAGTGTCGGGGCGTTTCCTTTAGCTATGACGGTGCCGTACCGGCGCTCGACGGCGTCGATCTGAATATCGAGGACGGCGAGTTTTTCTGCATCCTCGGTGGCAATGGGTCGGGCAAGTCGACGTTTGCCAAGCATCTGAATGCGCTGTTGCAGCCCGATGCGGGCACGGTACGCATCAACGGCATGGATGCGTCCGACCCCGAGCTGGTCTACGACATTCGTTCGACCGCGGGCATGGTATTCCAGAATCCCGACGACCAGCTGGTGGCAACGCTTGTCGAAGATGACGTTGCGTTTGGTCCCGAAAACCTTGGCGTGCCATCGGCGCAAATTGCGCAGCGCGTACGCGAGGCGCTGAAGGGTGTGGGCCTGGTGGGCTTTGAGCGCCACGAGACCCATGCGCTTTCGGGCGGCCAAAAGCAGCGCGTGGCGCTTGCCGGCGTGCTCGCCATGGAACCGCGCGTGCTCATATTGGACGAGGCTTCCTCGATGCTCGATCCGCGTGGACGCAAGGGCCTCATGAAGGCTTGCCGCGCGTTGCACGCTCGCGGCATGACCATCGTGATGATTACGCACTTTATGGAGGAGGCTGCCGAGGCCGATCGTGTCGCCGTGTTTCGGGCGGGGCGCGTTGCCATGCTCGGTACGCCCGAGGAAATCTTGACGCGGGCGGACGAACTTGCGCAGCTCAACTTGGATATGCCGGCGTCGTGCTGTCTAGGTAGGGCACTTCGTGAGAAGGGCGTACCCGTTTGCGCACAGGTGCGTGAGGCGGATATGGTCGCTGAGATTGTGCAGGCTTATGCCGAGCGAAGTGGAGCAGGCATCGCGGGGCAGTCTTCCGTATCCCAGTTGGGAATCGCTGGCGGCACTGTTCCGGTAGACAACGAGGGCAACGCGTCGGAGCCCGTCGTCGAACTATCCCATGTTTCGTACAGTTATTCGCTCAGCCCGCGCGAGCGCCGCCGCTGGCATAAGCGCTCGGCCACTGCGGGCAAATCGAACAAACAGGCCCTCTGGGGAAACGACCCCAGCAGCCCGTGGGCGCTGCACGATGTATCGCTGGCGGTGCGTCGCGGCGAGTTCCTGGGCTTGGCAGGTCATACCGGTTCGGGTAAGTCGACGCTGGTCCAGCATCTCAACGGTTTGATTCGCCCCCAGGAGGGATCCGTTCGCGCGCTGGGGCTCGACCTGTCAAGCAAGAAAGACGCCGCCGCGGTTAAGGCAAAGGTCGGCGTGGTGTTTCAGTATCCAGAGCGTCAGCTGTTTGCCGAGACCGTGGCACAGGACGTGGCATTTGGTCCGCATAACCTTGGCTTGTCGCAGGCCGAGGTTGCCCGCCGCGTTGAGACATCGCTCGCGCGCGTGGGCCTCGACCTGGCCACGGTGGGCGACAAGAGCCCCTTTGAGCTCTCGGGCGGGCAGCAGCGGCGCGTGGCGTTTGCTGGCGTGCTTGCCATGGAGCCCGAGGTCCTGGTGCTCGATGAGCCCATGGCGGGGCTCGATCCGGCTGCGCGCAGGGATTTCCTTGAGCTTATCGATCGACTTCACCGCGATGGCCTGACCGTTGTTATGGTTTCGCACAGCATGGATGACCTGGCCAATTGCTGCGACCGTATTGTCGTGATGAACGAGGGCGCGGTGTTTGCCGAGGGCACGCCCGCTCAGGTTTTTGCGCATGCGGATGAGCTTAATTCAATCGGCTTGGGTGTTCCCGCTGCCCAGCGCATGGCGCTGGCGCTTGCGAAGGCAGGCGTGCCGCTGCGCTTTGACGGCCTCTATACGGTTGAGTCGCTGGCAGACGAGTTGGTGGACCTGCTAATCGGTCGCTCGGGCGGTCCTTCTAACGTCGCTGACATTGCTAAATCCAAGACGGTCGCGCGAGAGGAGGGCTGCTAATGGAGGCGTTTTCGTTTGGCAGCTACTATCCCGGCGATAGCGCGATCCACCGCCTGGACCCGCGAACTAAGTTGCTCTTGGGCTTTGTGTTTCTGATCACGACGCTCACGGTCAGTGGCTTCCGCGGACTGGCCCCGGTCGCAGTTTTCGTCGCGCTGATCTATACCGTGTCCCGGGTGCCGGCTCGTCGCGCTCTGTCGTCGATGGCGCCGCTGCTGGCAATCGTCATCGTGGTCGCGGTACTCAACCTGTTTTCCGACCAGAGCGGGCGCATTCTGTGGCAGCTTGGCTTTTTGCAGATAAGCGAGGGCTCGCTGCGTTCTGCGGCGTTTATGGCGTGCCGCCTGAGCTTGATGATGGCCGGCATGAGCGCCATTACGCTCACCACGCCCACGCTCGACCTCACCGCGGGCTTTGAGCGCCTGCTCGCGCCGTTTGCGCGTGTGGGACTTCCTGCGCACGAGCTCGGCATGATTATGGGTATCGCGCTGCGCTTTATGCCGCAGTTTGCCACCGAGATGAAGCAGACGGCCGATGCGCAGGCGAGCCGCGGTGCGCGCGTGACGGGAGGCCCGCTCGGCGGCGTGCGCATGCTCGGCAGTGTGGCGATTCCGCTGTTCACCGGCGTGTTCCGTCATGCCGAGACGCTTTCGGCCGCCATGGATGCCCGTTGCTATCATGGCGAGCAGGGCCGCGCACGTTTGCATGCGCTTGCATTTGGCCGCAGCGATGCGTTGGCGGCGGTGGTGACGGCGTTGCTGCTCATCTGCGTCATCGTCATCAATCTTCAACTTGTTTAGGCGCGATTCGAGCGCAAGAAAGGGGTCCCTATGACCGACAACGATCGCACGGCGCAGCTCGAGCGCGCCTGTTCGTATCTTAGGCGTATTCCGGCGTGGTATCTTGCCACGATCGACGTGACGGACGGACATCAGCCGCGCGTGAGGCCGTTCTCGTTTGCCATGGTCGATGATGGCAAGCTGTGGTTTTGCACCTCGCGCGATAAGGACGTGTGGGCGGAGTTGAGCGCGAATCCCAAGTTTGAGCTCTCGGGCTGGAAGCCGGGGGAGTGCTGGATCGTGTTAACTGGCGAGGCCGCGCTCGAGGACGACGCGGTCGTGAGCGACCGGGTGCGCCAAGCCGGCTTTAAGCACATGGTGGGCATCGGCGAGCAACACGATAGTGCCAACGACGGTCGCCTTGCGTTTTTCTCGGTGCGAAATATCGCCGCCCGTTTCTGTGATATCGACGGCAGCGAGGAGCGCCTGGAGCTTTAGCCCTAGGGTAGCTAAAACAGCCCCGACCCAAAAAGACTAGTGCCAGGAGGACACATGGACGGATTGAATACGGTGTTGGAGTATCTGACGTCGGTGCCGGCATGGTATTTGGCGACGAGCGTTGACGGACAGCCGCATGTGCGTCCGTTTTCGTTTGCGCAGATCCAGGACGGCAAGCTGTGGTTTGTAACGGCGCGCACCAAAGACGTGTGGCAAGAGCTGCTGCAAAATCAACGCTTTGAGGCCACGAGTTGGTGGCCGGGCCATGGCTGGCTCATCTTGCGCGGGCGTGCCGGCTTGGATGACCGGGCTTTAGACGAAATGCGCGAAGCCGGGTGGAAGCATCTAGAGCGCCTGGGCGAGCACTATGAGGGGCCTAACGACCCCACGCTCGTCTTCTTTAGCGTCGAAGATCCCGAGGCTTTTATCTGCAATCACGACGAATGGGTGCCGGTCGAGCTCTAGCCAGCTGGCTTATCCTAACAACTTGGTTTTCGCATGGGCGGGCCCCGTATTGCCCGGCGCCGTTAGGGGCGCCGGTCAATACGGAGCCCGCTCCATTTCAAGACTTTAGTCTGCTGGCCGCGCAGCGGCCAGCTTTGAACCACCCGCTACG
>CABUIH010000008.1:0-92887 GCA_902491615.1 uncultured Collinsella sp.
CGGGATTGGTCAATCTCGGCCGACTATATTTGGCTAAATTATTCCGGCGCTAACATAGGGATTGAGAACAATCGGCATACCGAAGATAACGGGCTCGTTAACTCCAAAAATCACCGGGATAATCGATGCCTTGCCCATGGCTTTAAGCTGCTTGGAGCGCATAAACATGATCAGGATAATAGGAACGATGAACGTGCAGCCAGAACCGCCCAGACCGCCGATGAAGCTTGTAAAGTCCTGCGTGAGAGCAATTGACGGGTGTCCACCTGCTTGGAAAACCTCAAGATTGGTAACGGTATTGCCGTAGAGCGCAGCATTGATCGGACTCATGACAACCGAAGCACCGTGGATACCCATAAATTGGAAAAGTGCGACCGCGCCTTCGATAAGCGCCATGCCAGGATAGGTGTCGACCGCGGAGAACAGCGGCGAGATGAGAGCGGATACCAAATTGGCGAACGGCACAGCAAGCAGCTTGCGGCTCGCAAGATCGATAAAAGCGCACGCAAGGATCGAAAACCCAAATGCAAAGATATCGCGAAAACTCTGCGCAATAGAGCCAGGGACCTCTTTGGGAAGCTTGATCGTCACATTATGGCTAATGCACACCTTATAGATATTAACGGTCAAGAATGCGGCTACGAACGCAGCGAGAAAACCCTTGGTTCCCATATAGCCGGTTTCAAAAACAGATGTATCTGCTCCACCAATCGAGACAACATCGTTCGTCACCGATAGCAAGAGCATGCCGCACATGGCACAAACCATGCACGAGGTGGGGTTGAGAGATTTACCCGAAGGCATGCGACGGTTCATCGACATGGCAAGTGAGCTCGCCGTGGTGCCGGCCACCATAATGCCAAGAAGTCCCATGGTATATGCATAGATTTTATTGAAGAAATCCAGCACCTCAGACGGAAGCGTGATGCCTACATAGGCAGGGAGCGTCGAAAGAAGAAGGAACAGGCTCGAGAACAGCACAATTGGCATATTCGAGAGAAAGCCATCCTTAATCGCCACCAGATAAATGTTCCTCGAGATTTTGTCGAAGAGGGGCTGGTGTTTTTCAAGGAATTTGACGATAGCGTCCATAACACATCCTTTCATGATTCCCGGGCACACAACGATTTATCCGGACTCAACCGTCGTCGTCCCCGTTTGTATCCACTTATGTAAGTGAATACGTTCTTGTGCGAAATGTAATATCATTTGCGCGATTTGTCATAACCAATTCTTTTTCCGCTTTGTCGATATGTCAAGAATTCAAATACTTATTCGGTGAACGGTAGTTGATTAATATAATGTTTTCCCAGCTAAAGGCTATTTTTTCCGAGCAATACAATAAGCTTGCAACCGTTCACCGATTGGATATAACATATTGAATATATTGTTGTAACAATATTAGAGACAATGTCACAAGCCTGTCGTTCTAGTCAAAGGAAGTAACAATGCCCAAACGATTACTGAACATGTCCGCATCCGATTTTGCCGCCACGTCACCCATGGATCTAAAACAGGCAATTCTGGCTTCCGAGGGACGTACCATCATGGCGGAAAACGTACCCTCTTCCCAATTTCTCGGCGGCGTTACTAATGCAGAAATCGAACGTGCCGCAGGTGCCGACCTGCTTCTGTTTAACGCGCTCGATGTGTTCGATCCAGTTATTGCCGGTATTCCAGATGATCTCAATGAAAACCCGGTCACTTGGGTGAAGCGAGCATGCGGAAGGCCCATTGGCGTCAATCTGGAGCCAGTTGATAACGAGGCAGAGATGTCTGAATCCCGAACGGAAATCCCCATGGGTCGTCGCGTCTCTCCCAAGACCTTAGAAAAGGCTAACGAACTCGGATTTGATTTTATCTGCCTGACGGGCAACCCTGGAACCGGCGTCTCCAACGATGCAATCGCCCATTCGATTAAACTCTCCAAAGAGCATTTCAATGGCCTGGTCATAGCCGGAAAAATGCATGGAGCGGGCGTTGCGGAACCTGTCATGACGCTCGAAATTGCGCGCAAGTTTGTTGACCTCGGCGTCGATATCCTTCTCGTGCCAGCCCCCTACACCGTCCCTTGCTTCCAAGAAGCAGACCTGCGCGCCATCGTAGACTTTGTACGATCCCACAACGTAGGCAAGTCAATTGAAGAGAAGGTTCTCGTCATGGCGGCGAACGGGACGAGTCAAGACTCCTGCGACAGCGAGACCATTAAGAAAATAGGCCTTGCAGCAAAAGCAGCCGGCGCTGACCTCCAACATATCGGGGACTCCATGAACGGTATTTGCCTGCCCCAGAATATCTTCACGCTCGGACAAACCCTTCGTGGATACAGGCATCAGATCGTCATGCTGAGCCGCTCTGTGATACGTTAAGGTTACCTTGCCCACGTTACATCCCGACTGAGGCAACCATCAGGTATAACCAACATGCAAACTGAGGCTCTAATGCTCGATACACACGAAAAACGGCCACTCTATTTACAGCTCACCGACGCGCTGCTCAAGCAGATCGTCGATGAATATCAAGCAGACGATAAACTTCCAACAGAAATGGAACTCTGCGACGAATACGCCGTAAGCAGAACAACCGTCCGACTTGCCATGAGTGAGCTGGAGCGTCGTGGAAGTATCTATCGAATCCAAGGTAAGGGATCGTTTGTTGCACCGAAACGCGTTAGCGAGCTCAATTCACTTTTAGACTTTGACTTTGCAAGCCATTGCGATGGCGTTGATCCGGATGCCATCACCAAACATTTCGGCGGCCTCACATCAGGTCGTCCAATTTCCGTAATGATGCTCCAACAATTTGGATGTCAAAGTCGCGATGAAATTCAGCGTCTTGAATTGACCTACGAACTTGAAGGCAGCTTCATAGGCGCTGATACGTTCTTCATTTCAAAGTCGCGCGTTCCGAATAACCAGTTAGATTTTCAGGCATTTAGCAGAATCATGGACGACTTGTCCAAGTCTATCCAATCTGTTAGGGAAAGCTATAGAGCACGTCAGCTTAGCGATTCCGAAGCCAGTAATTATGGTGTTGCAAAACTTCCGGTCATCGAACTGACTCATTATGCTTACGACTCCGGAGGCAAACTAATCTCAATTGTCTGCCGCACCGTCTTAACTGGGCGAATCCCTTATCAAAACTTTATTTTCAAGTCCTAATGTTCTTTTTCTTTTGTCTCGATCTGTAACACGTAGCCGAGTTTTTAAGTCCTAACCGTTACAGATCGAGACAAACAAGGTAGACCCCGCCGAATCGTCTCAATCTGTAACATCTGGTTGGTGGTTTCACCCCTACCTGTTACAGGTTGAGACGATTTGATAGTGGAGTCCTTATTTGCGCGTCATATCGCGTAGCGCTGACGCGCTGGTTTCCACAATGACAGGAGGTAAAAGTCCTCCCGCATCACCCGTTGGCAATCCCGTAGCGATAACTAGCAAATAACCTGCGTGTGTTCCTCGATGGCGGCACGATCCTCGGCGGCGATGCCCGGCTCGCACACCACGGCGTCCAAATTGTCCAGGCGGCAGAAGGTGTAGAAGTCGCGCTTGCCGATCTTGCTGGAGTCGGCGATCAGATAGCGCGAGTCGGCCTTGCTAAAGGCGAGCTGCTGGATGCGGCCCTCGTCCATGTTGGATGTAGACACGTCGCCGTCCAGAATGCCGTTGGCACCGATAAACGCCGCGTCGATGCCCAGCGCACGCAGGGTATCCTCGGCCGTTGGTCCCACAAAAGCGGCGGTGCGGCGACGGTACATACCGCCCACCAGGCACAGGTCGCAGTCTTCGCGCGCCTCGAGCAGGTTAAACACCGAAAGCGAATTGGTCACAATGCGCAGGCGAAACGCCGGCAGCATCGAGGCCATCTGCTCAACCGTGGTGCCCGTGCCCAAAAAGATGGTCGAGCCTTCCTCGATAAGCTCCACAGAACGGCGCGCAATCTGCAACTTTTCCTCGGCATGCTTCGTGCGCTTTTCGCTGTGCGAATACTCATGGCGCAGCATAGCGTGTGGACGGCCCTGCGCACTGCGGGCTCCGCCGTGCACGCGCTCGATCTCGCCCAGGCTCGCAAGCTCCTCAAGGTCACGGCGGATCGTCATATCCGAGACACCTAACGCATCCGAAATCTCCTTGACCGAGACCGTTCCCTGTTCCTCGAGCAGCTGCCGAACCTTATCCTGTCGCTCCGCTTTAATCACGATGAGTCCTCGCTGTTCCACGCTCACGTCAATTCAAACAATAACGAACAAATTGTATCAGACTCGCGCGCGTCAGAAATGAACGCCCGCACAGCTCCAATCATCACTTTTTTGAGAAAAATACCCCCTGCTTTAGTGGGGTGTAGTGATAATCTCGCCTGTTCGCGCTACAGTTTGTCGGAAATACCTCGATGTTAGGAACCAAATGATCACTTCCGAGCTTTTCGGCACCGCGCCGTGCGGTACCCCCGTTCATCGTTACACCCTCAACGGGCCCGAGATCTGCGTTCGCATTATGGACTATGGTGCCACCGTGTTGGGCATCGACGTGCCCGACATCCCCGGCAACGTGCGCGATGTGGTGCTGGGCTTCGATAAGCTCGAGGATTACTTTGACAACCCCGCCTGCTTTGGCGCGACCATCGGACCTGTGGCCAACCGCACTGCAGGTGCCACGATCACCATCGCCGGCACGGACTGGCATATGCCCGCCAACGAGGGCACCAACAACCTGCACAGCGATCTTGAACATGGTCTGCACAAGCGCGTATGGGACGTTGAGCTCGACGAGGTCCACAATGCCGTACGCATGACCACCTCGCTTGAGGACGGTGAGCTGGGCCTTCCCGGCAACCGCACCTTTACGGCCGTGTTTACCGTGACGCGCACCGGCTGCTTCCGTATCGAATATGGCTGTGAGAGCGACCGCGCCACGTACGTGTCCATGACCAACCACACGTACTTTAACCTTGCCGGTCACAACGCCGGCATGGACTGTGAGCACTTCTTTGTTGCTAACGCTGCCCACTACCTGCCCATCAACGAGCAGAACATCCCCACCGGCGAGATTGCTCCGGTCGAGGGCACGCCGTTTGACTTCCGTGAGCTGCGCCCCGTCGCGCCTGGCATGGAGGCCGACGACCCGCAGATTAAGCAGGCACGCGGCTACGACCACTGCCTGTGCATCGATGACTATCAATACGGTCGCAACCTGCGCCGCGCCCTGCATGTCGAGGAGATGTGGACCGGCCGCGAGCTGGACTACTACACCACCGCCCCGGGCGTGCAGCTCTACACTGGCAATTGGCTGGGCGACGAGCACGCCAAGGACGATGCCAACTATAGCTGGGGCGCCGGCTTTGCCCTCGAGGCAGAGATGTACCCCGACACGCCGCACCAGCCGCTGTTCCCGCAGGGCATTGTGGGCCCGGGTCACCCATACAGCAATGTGATCGAATACCACTTTATGAGGCACTAGGCCCACAACGCGACATATTGCACAGCAACGCCCGCCGGCACCACCGCCGACGGGCGTTTTTTCATTTTTCGGGCTCAATTTCGCTGTGACTGTATGAGTGACATATCAAAACTATGCCCATTTACTACGTTTAGCCCGGGATGCTCGACCATGCACCGTTTTTTGTTAAATTCGCGAGCCGTCTACCTGCGGTTTTGTTTTTCTCAAATTCGACATGCTCGGCGATAGCCGATCAAACGTAGTAAATGGATATAGTTTTTGACAGGCGGCATCGCACGCGTCCCTCGCAAGGGAAAAATGATCCCTTTTCCTCCGTCCCCAAAGGATCAGTTGAACAGATTGCCGATAGGATCGGGGTTGGATCTGGGGAGGTAGCGGATTTCTAGTTCTATGCCGAGCTTTTGCAGCTCTCTGAGAACAGCGACGTCTGCATCGCTCACGGCGACTGCGGGCGTTATGGGGTGCTTGCCCTCCCCTGCCTGCATATGGCCAATGCTGATCTTGGTGATCGGCACACCACCCTTAACCAGCGCGAGCGCATCTGCGGGTGAGGCCACCATGACCAGAATCCATTGACGCGGCGTTGCGGTATGAATGATGTCGATAGTCCTTTGCACCGAGAAAAACCGTGTCCAAACGCCTTCTGGCGCCGCCAGCCTCATGGGTGCCCATTGGCGCGAATCCGCCGCGATCTCATCGTTGACGATTAGGACAAGGTTGGAACCAGTCGCCTCGTTCCACAGCTCAATGTCTTGCCCGTAAATAAACCGATCATCGATGCGTGTGAGAAGAATCTTGGGTTGAGCCATCACTGCCCCATTCTGCTTGAGACCCATACGAGCGGGACGTCGGCCACCAACTCAACAGCAGGTCAAGCGCCAAATGAACGCCGCAGACATCACGTCTCCAATATTAGTGCATTTAAAGTGAGAAAAGCCGTCAGAACACTTGCGCGGATGTGCGATGTCCCGTATCATAGACAGCCGTTGACGCCTCAGTTGCGTCACCACATGGCCGCCAGCGTAGCTCAGTTGGTAGAGCACCGCTCTCGTAAAGCGGGGGTCACCGGTTCGAGCCCGGTCGCTGGCTCCATTGCACAAGATAGCCGCCTTCGGGCGGCTTTTTTGTTGCCGATTCGCCCACTCGGTGGACTTCGGATTTAATGCTTAGGGGGCGGGGATTTACCAAAGTGAAATTATAATGAAAAGAAACCCTGCTGCAACAATTGCCATGGTGAGGGCTCGAATTGGCCATATAGATTTAAAATAGCCACGATACCTTCTCTTTTGCTGGAACGATATATCTATACAAGGTTGTGAGCGGAAAACAAAAATACGTCGATTGCTATCCGACAAACGGGTCTGGAATTGCGTTCACCGGCATTTCGGGGCAGATTGATACACATGTACGAAAGGGAACCTATGTGGTGCGTTGGGTTGGAGCTGCTGCAGGCCCGATATGGATTGCGGTCTTGCGCCCCGATGTCCAAATAGATTTCTCCCTCTAGACGGGAAGTTGCTCATGGACACCATATATGACGGAGACGACTGGGTCGATCATTATAGTTGGCGCCTGGTCGGCTCGGATGACAATGGGGATGTGGTGTTTGATGGACTATGTCCAAAGCATCTCCATCCTTTTGTCTCGTCGTTAATTGAGAGTTCCGCTCGTGTTGCCCCCTACAGCTCGGCATCGCTTCATGATACGGACGTTTTGAAGACCATAAGGAGTCAATTGACGAGGGCACGATGAGCAGTTCGTTGTTCTCTCGGCTTGTGGGGCTGGATGAGATTAAATCGAAACGACTGCTTGCGGGCGAAAAGGTGGAACTCACTTATCGGTCGATGATTTCAATCCTGCGGCTAGCCGATGTTCTTCGCAAATAAACAGCTTCCCTATTCAAAAACAGAAAACCCCGCCAAACGTGATTCCCCTAGGGAAACACGTTTGGCGGGGTCCTTGCGTGATTTCCCTAGGGGAATCACGCCATCAGGCGAACAACTCAGCCGAGCAGCGCGTTACTCCTCCCAGTAAGCATCTGCAAGCAGCTTAAAGCAGATCTTCTTGACCGGCTGCGCGCCATCGCCCGGGAACTCGAGCGTGGGCATGTGAGGCTCGCCGGCAACGAACAGCGCGAACTTGTCGTCGGCAAGATCGCCGGCGATCGAGGCGTCGGAATCGACCAGATCGTAGTCGTCCTTCTCGTCAAACTCCTGGACCAGCGTCAAGCTGCCCGTAGCGACCTTAAAGGCCTCGCGACCCTCGACATCGATCTGCAGGTCGTGATAGCGCTGATGCGTCTCATAGTGAGCCTCGGCCTCGGGACGCGTCGTGGGAGCCATGACGTTCGCATAGACCTTGTCGCCCAGAATCGGATGGCTGCCGACCTCGAGCTGCGCCGGATCGTTCTCCTCGAGCCAGTCAATCAGCACATCGAGGCCCTTGAGCATTCCGCGGTATTCCTCGATATCGCCCAATGCACCGTAAATCATCTAAATCCCCTCTCGGATCGTTTCTTTGGCGGCTACTCGATAAACGCGTTACCGACGCTGTTGCCGCCCACATACGTCTCGACCAGGGTAAGGTCGGGATTGAACACGACAACGTCGGCGTCGCGCCCCGACATAATGCTATCGCACTTGTCGTCGACATGAGCTAGCAAGCGATGCCGGGACCGACGCCCAAGCCCTTACAGCTCGGTCACGACAACGCCGTTGTAGACCTCGTCCCAACGGTCCATGACCAGATGGCCGGTCATAGGATCCATGGCGTTGAGCTTGCCGCAAGTGTTGGCGGTTCGCAGCACCGTCTCGTCGTCTGCGCCAGCAGCGATGGCATGCGCGAAGCCTGCGATAGTGGAGTCACCAGAGCCCGTTGCGTTAACGGCAGGGATATCGGGCGTCTTTGCGCGGAACGCACGGCCATTGTGGAAGCCAACGGAGCCGGCAGCGCCCATGGACACGACGACCCAGGGGATATCGGAGAAGCGGGCGTCAGAAGCGAGCGCGGCGCGGAGCTCGTCCACATCGTCGGTGGTAAAGCTCGTGCCCAGAAGGCCGTTGATCTCGGTCAGGTTAGGCTTGACCAGCTCGGGCTTAACCTCGGACTTGAGCGCAGCCTCGAGCGAGGCACCCGAGGTATCGAGCAGCACCTTGGCTCCGGCGTTCTCGGCAATGCCCGTGATCTTGGCGTAGTAGTCCGCCTCGACGCCGCGGGGCAGCGAACCCGAGATGGTGACGACGTCGGCCTTACCTGCAAGCTCGGTAAACTTGGCGGTAAAGGCATCGAGCTCCTCGGGGGCAATTGTCGGGCCGCTCTCGAGCAGCTCGGTCTGGTTGCCGGCGTGGAGAATGTTGAGGCAAATTCGAGTCTCGCCCTTGATGGGCACAAAGTCGTTGTTAATACCGTTGGCGTCCATGAGCTCAGCCATGTAGGCGCCCATGTGGCCGCCGAGCAGACCGGTTGCCACAACGTCGTCGCCCAGCTGACCCAGCACGCGGGCCACGTTGAGGCCCTTGCCGCCGGCGGTCTTTTCGGGCGTCACACGGTTGACGTCGTCGATAATGAGCTCATCGAGCTGATAGCGCGTATCGACAGACGGGTTCATCGTAACGGTGAGGATCATTTTTAGCTCCTTATCTCGCAGGCTCCTTGTGCCTCGCGATACGAGTCGACAAAACGGAATTACAGAATCTCAATCGTGAACGAGCGAACGACGGTCTCCTTGGGCTTGGCGATAAGGCAGCCGCGCTTGTGCTCAAGCACGTCATCCTCATCGGAACAGGTCGAAAGACCGCCCCAGGGCTCAACTGCCACAAAATCACCCTCGGGCTTGCTCCACACAATGAGGTACGGGAAGCCCTCAAAGCTCAGGCGAACACCCTTGTCCTCGCCCTTTTTGGAAAGCGTGACCTGACGGCTCTCGAGCACGTCAAAGATGGTCTCCGCAAAATCGAAGAGCTCATGTGACAGAGGCAGCGTCTTTCCCACCATGGGGTTCTTGGAGCGGTTGGTCACGTCAATCAAGCCAGTCGAGGGGACGGCAGTGCAAAGCTCAGCAGCCTCGTCTTTCTCAAAACGCAACTCGTAGTCCGTATAGGCCTCGCCCTCATCGAGCGGGCACCTAAAGCCGGGGTGTCCACCGATAAAGAAAGGCATGTCCTCGGTGCCCTCGTTGGTAACCTCATAGGAGACGCGCACGGCGGCGTCCTCGAGCGTATAGCGGGCGACAAGCTTAAACGGATACGGATAATCGCTCAGCAGCGCGGCGTTATCCTCCGAAGCCAGGCACATCGCCAGCTCGTTCTCGCTCTGGCTCAGCAGCTTCCACTCCTGTTTGCGCGCAAACCCATGGCGGGCGAGCTTCACATGATGTCCGGCAAACGTCATGGCGCTGTTATCGCGCAAACCTCCGCAAATCGGGAAGCAAATCGGTGCCTGGCCGGACCACACGGCGGGATCGCCCTGCCACAAGTACTCGCGACCTCCAGCCTCAATCGAGGTAAACGAACCACCGGCCGTGGAGACCTTGATAGAAATCGAATCGTTGGAGAGAGCGTATTCCATTGTCCATCCTTTCGAACAACTGCTTTTTGCTCGCAAGAACCCGTCTCGGCCCTGACCAAAGGACAAACCCGCACGTTCATCGATGCGTCCGGTTTCCCAGCCATGCAACGGGGTACCATACAGACATTGATGCAATTACAGCTGAAAGGCCTTCTTATGCGAACCATCATCCTTTATGCCTCACGCCACCACGGCAATACGAAAAAGCTCGTGGACGCCATCGTCCAGGCGCACCCCGAAATCGATACCCTCGACGTGAGGTCACTCGGTAAAAACGAGTACCCCGACCTGCACGAATATCATCTGATCGGCGTCGCCACGGGCATCTATTACTCCGAGATCGACAAAGATATGGCGCGCGTGCTCACGAACGTACTGCAGCCGCAGGACAAGGTGTTTGGCCTTATGACCTACGGTGGCAAAAACAAGTGGTACGGCAAGGATATCGATGGCATCTGCCGCATGAGGCAGGCCATCTTTATGGGCGTCTACGGCTGTCCCGGCTTTGATACGTGGGGGCCGTTCAAACTCACCGGCGGCGTCCAGAAGGGACACCCGACCGCTGAGGAAATTAAGGGCGCCGTCGACTTCTTCGACAAGATCGAAGACGAGTATGGCGACATCATCGTCGAAGAGTACGCCAAGCGCGAGAAGCGTCTAGCATACGAAAAGGAGCATCCCGCGGGGGGTCTTGTGGCCGGCGTCAAGCGCACGGCAAAGAAGATCGTTAACAAGCTGTAACTGTTAAGGTGCTTTTGAGCGTTTAACCCATACGGCGGGTCCGAGCAGATTCGGGCCCGCCGTCTTTTTCTATCGTTAATCGGTAAAGGCGTTGCCGACGCTCTGGCCGCCAACATACGTCTCGACGAGGGTGAGCTCATGGTCGAACACGACAAAGTCGGCGTCGCGACCCGGCATGATGCTGCCGCACTTATCCTCGATGTGCGCAGAGCGAGCCGGCACCTCGGTTGCCATGCGAATGGCGATATCAGCGCTGGCGATGCCCCAATCGACAATGTTCTTGACGCCCTGGGCAAGCGTGAGCACCGAGCCGGCAATGCTTTTGCCGTCGGCGAGCCAGCACAGGTTGTCCTTCATGATGACGTCCATGCCACCACTGGTGTAGCTGCCCTCGGGCATGCCGCCGCAGCCCAGGCAGTCGGTGATGAGCACCGTGTGCTGCCAGCCCTTTGCCTGCAGCAGTGCCTTGATGGCGGCAGGGTTTACGTGCTTGCCGTCACAGATGATCTCGGCGTAGGTCTCGGGCGTGGACATGGCAGCACCCACGACACCGGGCTCACGGTGATGCAGACCGCGCTGGCCGTTATAGGTATGCGTAAAGCAGCTGGCACCGGCATTGATAGCGGCGATGCACTCATCGTAGGTGGCGTCGGAGTGACCGATGCTGGTCACCACGCCCTTGGCGTTCAGAGCAGCCGCATAAGCAGCGGCACCGTCGCGCTCGGCGGCCATGGCGCTCTTAACGATGCGACCGCCCGCAGCCTCCTGCCACTGGTCGAAAACCTCCTCGGAGGGGTCAATCAGGTAAGCGGGGTTCTGCGCGCCCACGTGCTTCATGGTAAAGAAGGGGCCCTCCAGGTAGATGCCCTGAATGCGGGCACCGCAGAAGTCGGGGCCGCGGCCCTCGTCCGCCTTGGCGATAGCAGCGCAGGCGTCCTTGATCTGTTCGACGCCATCGGTGAACGTCGTGGGCAGCCAGCTGGTGGTACCGCGACGGGCGAGCTCGGTTGAGCTGATATCGATGCCCTCGGGATCGTTATCGGTAGTTGAGTGGTTGTAGAAGCCATGGATGTGAGTATCGACCATACCCGGTGCGATCCACGATCCCGTGTAGTCCTTAATCTCGCAAGAGGGCTCGTCGGCCTGCCAGGCGCCAAAAACGCCATCCTCGACCATAAGATAGCCGCCCAGTTGCGGGCCTGCCGGCAAGAAGAACTTGTCAGCCTTAATTGCGTACGTGCTCATATGCACTCCTCGCTTCTAAAGCAGTTGACTGTGGTAATGCTTATACCCAGCTCACGTAAAACAAAAAGCGCCCGCCCGCCGTTATGAGCGGACGGGCGCCCTTACAGGGGGACGCGATTAAGCGGTGAAGGGGTGAATCGTCACGCCCTTAACCACGCGGTTGACCGTGCCGGTGGGGCTCGGCGTATCGGGCGTGTTGCCCACGCGGACGGAGTTGAGCAGGCTGATAGCCTGGGCAAACATCACGAACGGCAGAGCAAGGTAACCCTCGGGAAGTGCCTCGTAGCCCTTAAAGGTGAAGGACTCACCCTCATAGACGGTGGCACCTTCCTGCTGAACGGCGATGGTGTGCTGAGCGATCTCGTCGCCACCGATCTCGTTGAGGATGTCGATGTCGTACTGACGGGTGTAGGCGTCGTTGTTGACGAACACGAAGACGAGCGTCTTATCGTCGACGAAGGACTTAGGTCCGTGACGATAGCCCATGGAGGTGTCGTAGGAAGTAGCGACCAGACCGTGAGCGAGCTCGAGGATCTTGAGCTGGCTCTCCTGAGCAAGGCCACCGAAGGAGCCAGAACCCAAGTAGGTCACGCGGTTGAAATCGCCAGCCAGGTAATCGGCGATCTCGGGCTCACGGGAGATGACCTCCTCGCCCATCTTGGCAATCGTCTCGACCCACTCGGCCTTCTGCTCGTCAGAGGCAGTGTCGAAAATAAGGGTGGAGAGCAGGGTCATGCAGGAATAAGAACCGGTCATGGCGAAGCCCTTGTCGTTGGCGCGCGGAATGAGCAGCGTCAGCGCATTGGGATCATCGGCAGACTCGACGGCAAGCTTGCCCTCGGGAGCGCAGGTGATGTTGAGGAACTTGACGTTGTGGACGAGCTCCTTGGCAACGGCAACGGCGGCAAGGCTCTCGGGGCTGTTGCCAGAGCGGGCAAAGGAAACCACGAGCGTGGGATCCTCGGCGCGCAGGAAGTCGCGCGGGGCGCTCACGATGTCGGTCGTGGCGATGGGCTTAAAGTCGTAGAGATCAGTGTTGCCAGCGTGACGCAGGTACGGGGCGCAGGTATCGCCAACGTAGTCGGACGTACCGGCACCGGTGAAGACAACGGACAGACGACCCTCGCCCATAGCGCGAGCCTCGGCCAGGAAGGCCTCGATGGCCTCCTTGTTCTCGCGATAGATGTTGAGCGTATCACGCCAAAGCTCGGGCTGCTGAGCAATCTCGGCCGTGGTGATCTGGGCGCCGAGCTCGGTGAGCTCCTCGACACTCTTCTCGAACATTTCTAATACCTCTCTCTAGAAGTAATCCTCTGACGTGCAATTATACACTTCGGTTGGTTATCTGGTAGTAACCAGTTAAATGCAAAGAATCACCATATGGAAACGATGCGAGCACTAGTTACTGCGCTGGTGGTAAACCTTGTATTTAAACTGATCGGCACGAGCAACCGAGAGTGTGTACTCCACTACCTCGTTTGACTCGTTATACGTAGTCCTGACCAAATCGAGCACAGGCGAGCCCTCGACAATTCCCAAAAGGTGGGCATCGGTGGGACGGGCTATGCTCGCATAGAACTCCTCTTCGGCCACGCGAATCTTTTGCTGAAAGTCCTGCTCAATCACATCGTAAAGCGGCTTACGCTCCAGCAGCGGTCGCTTTAGGGACAGAAATTGACGAACCGGTAGATAGCTGCGTTCGACCATCATGGGCATGTGGTCGGCAGAGCGAAGGCGCTTGAGCTTAAAAATGCGATCACCGATGCGCAATCCCATATGCTCGGCCAGATTCTTATCGGCCTCCATCTCGCAAAACTCGAGAATCGTGGTCTCGGGTTCTCGACCCATCGCGCGCATCTGCTCGGTAAAGCTGTAGGACTGCATAAGATTGGTTGCTTTTGCCGAACGGTCGGTCACAAAGGTACCGCGACCGTGCTGCCGAACCACCAGTCCTAAACGCTCCAGTTCCTGCAGAGCCAGGCGTACCGTAGTGCGCGAGAGACCATAGCGCTCCGAAAGTTCGCGCTCGGAAGGAATCATGTCACCGGCGCGATATTCATGGTCAATCTTTTCGGTCAGAATATCGACCAGCTGATCGTACAGCGGTTGCTTACGCGCTCCGATCGCCATCCTATCCTCCCTTTTGCTCGAATTCGGCTAACTACCTAGGGTGTTATGCATTATCTGTCTGCCACACCCGAATCATTAAGAAAACAAAAGCCGCGCGCTCTTTCGAGCACGCGGCTTTTAACATACACATGGCTTAAGGGGTCGGGGTGTGAGCCGCGTAGGGACACACCCCTCAAGCTAGAGCCTTACCAGATGCTCGGCCAGAGACCAAGCGGGCCAGCGCCCAGGATGCCAAGGACGAAGAGCAGGAGAATGCCCTTGGTCGGGGTCCAGCTGTGCTTAGCGAACATGTAGTAAAGCAGCAGCGTAAGCATAAGCGGGACGAGCTTCGGGACGATGGTGTTGAGGGTGTCGGCAACAGAGAAGTTGACCGGATCCTCGGTAACGGTGCCGTAGGTCACGGACTCCATGCCGTTACCCAGATCGGTGACGCCGCACTCGACAGCGTTGCCGTCGGCATCGGAAGCGGTAAGGGCGTTGCCGTCCTTATCGGTCATGGCGATGGTACCGGCCTCAGCGGTCTCGGTATCGATGCCCTCCATACCGGTGAAGTTCTCGGCCTCCTTCTCGGAGACGATCACGGTAGTAGCGGAGAGACCACGGGTGGTGCCGTTGGGGATCTGGAGGTTGATCTGGGTGCCACCCATGGTGACGACCAGGCAACCGACGACGAAGACGCCCATGATGGAAGCGGCACGCGTGAAGGCCTGCATGTTGGCGGTCAGAGCGTCAATAGCGCTGGTGCCAAGCTTGTAGGACCAGTTCATGAGCCAGAAGCGCAGAGCGAACTGGACGACGTTGAAGATCACCAGGAAGATGATCGGTGCAGCGGCGTTGCCGTTGATGGCCATGTTGGAGGTGATGCCGGCCGTGATAGGCACGAGCGTCAGCCAGAACAGGGCGTCACCGATACCACCGAGCGGGCCCATTGCGGCGACGCGGACGGCGCGGATCGTGGGGATGTCAACCTTGTTCTGCTCGAGCGAAAGCACGATGCCCATAACAAAGGTGACAAGGAACGGGTGGGTGTTGAAGAACTCCAGGTTGTGGCTCATGGAAGCCGCGAGGTCGTTCTTGTTGGTGTGGATCTTCTCCAGACCGGGGATGATGGAGTAGAGCCAGCCAGCGGCCTGCATGCGCTCGTAGTTGAACGATGCCTGCAGGAAGCAGGAGCGCCAAGCCATCTTGTTGAGGGTCTTCTGGTCGAGCTGCGGAGCAGGAGTGAGATCCTCGTAGTGCTCCGGGATCACATACTCATTAGATGCCATCTTCGAAGTCACCTCCGTCAGAAACAGCTGCACCCTTCAGCTCGGTCTGCTGCTGGAAGTCCCAGAAAGCGATGCCGAAGCCGATGAGAGCGAGGATGAGCAGAGCAGGGGTTGCCAGCGAATCGTTGGCAACGGTGATGAGCGCGAGGCCAAAGCCCATGAGGAAGAAGCCCCACATATCGCGGTTCATCATAACCTTGAGCAGGACGGCGAAGCCGACGAAGCGCATCATGCCGCCTGCAGCGGACAGACCGGTCTGCAGCCAAGTCGGGATGGCGGAAGCGATGGTCTGACCAATGGTAGCGCCAGCGATGAAGAACAGGGTGACGACGACAGCGAAGATCAGGCCGAGCAGAGCCATGGCGAAGTAGTTCAGGCGCTCGATGCCCTTGGTGTCCGCGTTGTGAGCCATGTTATCGGCCGTGGACATAAGCGGGGACATAAGCGTGAAGACCAGGGTAACGCCGAGCTGGCCAAGCAGAGCGAACGGAATGGCGAGACCGACTGCCGCGTTGGGCTCGAGGCCCGTGGCGATAGCGAGAATGGCTGCCATGATGCCGCCGATGACGGCGTTAGGCGGCTGAGCGCCTCCGATCGGCATGTTGCCGATCGTCATGAGCTGATAGGTACCACCCACGAGAAGACCGGTGTTGAGGTCGCCAAGGATAAGACCGATGACGGCGCCGGTGACGATGGGCTGATAGAGAGACTCGAGGAAGTCAAACTGGTCGATTGCCGCGATGAACGTGACGACGAAGACCAGAGCGATCTGGATGATCGAGTATTCCATCTTGCTCCTCCTTTCAAAATGTATGTACGCACTTTGGATTTCACGTACAGAACGTCAGGGTTTCACTCCTGACAACGTGGATCACGAGGATTACGAGAAGAGCTTGCTCGTGTCCTCAACAGGCGTGCTCGGAACGCGCCTGATCTCCAACTCCACCCCCAATTCCTGCAGCTCTTTAAACGCAGCGACATCCTCGTCGTTAACTGCGACGGAGGTGGCGACTTGGCGCTTTCCTTCCGACATGTGCATGTTGCCGATGTTTACCTTCTTTATAGGCACACCGCCCTTGACGAGCGTAAGCACGTCTTCCGGTGTTTCGGCCACGATGAAGATCTTCTGGCGCGGGCTCGCCTTGCCAATGACGTCGATGGTCTTCTGCAGAGAGAAGAAACGCGTAGCGACGCCGGCGGGAGCGGCCATCTTCATGAGGTTCTGGCGCATGGTGTTGGACGCCACGTCGTCGTTGGCGACGAGGATGAGGTTGGAGCCCAGGGTGGAGTTCCACTGGGTGGCAACCTGACCATGAACCAGTCGGTTATCGATGCGGGTAAGAAGAATGTTGGGTTCTGCCATGTTGATCAGCTTCCTTTCGTTATTTGCTGACGACAGTTACTTGATCTCCTGAATCGCGTAACGCGAAACATCTACGACGGCTCCGGATCGGACTTTGATCTGGACCTTCTCGCCTTCGATGCCTTTGACGGTTCCGTAGATACCGCCGGCGAAAAGAACCTCTTGACCCGGCTTGAGCTCGGTGTGCAGCTCCTTGAAGTACTTCTGCTTCTTCTTCATGTTGATTTGCGACCAGATGGTGTAAATCAAGCCCATGATGACAAGCAGGCCTAAAAGGGCGACCGAGGAGCTCAGGACGTTGGCTCCGAAATCGGCCATTAGATGCCGTCCTCGTCGCCGAAGATATCCTCTTCGTCGGAGCCGGCAACGGATGCGACCGTCTGGGCGGTGATGCCCGTCTGGCCAACGGTCACGGCCTGCTCGCCAAGCTCGGCGAGCGTGGCGTTGCCGCGGAGGAACAGAAGCTCAATAACCATGGGAAGGTTGGTGCCGGTCAGAACCTCGACGTTGTCGACATCCTGGGCAATCATCATCGCCTGGTTGAACGGGGTGCCACCAAGCAGGTCGGTAAAGACGAGCACGCCATCGCACTCCTCGCGCATGGCGGTAATAGCGGCGCGGAGATCCTCACCGTAGGAAGCAGCCTGGTCGCCCTCAAAAGGAACGACGGTAAAAGCGGGCTGGTCGCCAGCAACCATAGCGATAGCGCTTGCGAGGCCGGGTGCGAACTGTCCATGACCGGTAAGAATAAAGCCAACCATTCAAATTTCCCTTCCGAAGGTGTGTACGATCTGAGTCCGATGATTTTCGGAAGCCAGCGGGCGCTCGCCCTTAAAGCTTCTTAGAAAGCGTACTTTGAAGACCAGTGGTTTCTAAACTGGTAGTAACCACGTGACGTGTTGTTGTCACTATATCACCCCAGAAGAGGTCGCTTTCGTTGATTCATACGGTAAAACGTTTTTGCACCGCTCACGGTGATAAATCGACCGTTTACCGGTCGTTAACACTTCTACCTGCGGTTTTGAAACCGTTCCGAAATGCTTTGGCAAAAGATCGGATCTTTTCCTGTGTCTAAACAACGCAGGGCGGCTAAAAATAGCGTGTAGAAAAATTGCAGGTCATTGTGAAGATATGTGAATTGGTCTTTTTGACTTAATACCAGTTAGAACCAGTTTTGAGATTATCGGTGAACGGTAGTTTTCGACCGTTCACCGGTTACTTGCAATCGTTTGCAGTCGTTTTCCCAGATGAATTAGGGAAACACAATGGAGCGCTTGCGCGATCAAGGGAAGTTTTGACATTTGTCCTCATCCCCCGCACGCCAAACTCCGACACCCAAAATGAGCCATAGCTCTCGCTATTCGTCTCACAAACATTACTTACTCTAATCTGTAATTGTTTATCGTTTATCATTAAATATGATATAAGATACAAGTATCATCCAAGACATTGGTTGGAGGAGCTATGATCCGCTGGAACGTATCCAAATCGAATGAAGCCATCGACCGTGAACAGGCAATAGCCGATCTGAGGAAGCTCACTCGCATCTGCAAATGGGCCACAATCTGCACCACCGTGGCGCTCGCCCTGGGACTTCTCGCAGTCATTGCGATTGACCTTCTACTCGTATTGCCTAGCCTCTCCCAAGGATCGTGTCTCCAATCCGTAGAACTTCAAGGCGGCGAAGGGCCGTGCCTGGCTATCGTCGGTACCGATGCGCAGACCCCACTTATGCTCGTCGCACACGATGGTCACACTGCCATAGGGAGCCTCTTGATGACATGCCTCGCGCTTACTATCGCGCTAAGCGTGCGCAGGCTTTTCTTAAACATTGAAAAGGAAGGCAGGCCCTTTGACCTTGAATGTAACCAGACACTTCGTCGAGTAGGACATTTATTCCTTATCGGCGGCGTTGCCGTGAGGCTTCTTGGTGCCGTAATCACGGGAATGATACTCTCAGGATTTGGCGGCAGCTTTACGGATGCGTTCGCCGGCCAGTTATTCGAGCCCTCCATGCTCTTTGCGGGCCTGATTATTTGCCTGATTGCCAGCATCTTCCGCTACGGGTATATCCTGCAAAAACAAGATGACGAGTTGCTCTAGGGGGAATCCATGATTATTCTGCGGCTTGACCGCATGCTCGCCGAACGCAAGATCTCATCCAAAGAGCTTGCGGGACGCGTGGGCATCTCCCAGGTCAATATGTCACGCATTAAGACGGGCAAGGTTTCTGCCATACGTTTTTCAACTCTTGACGCGATATGCCGGGCACTCGACTGCCAACCGGGCGATGTACTGGAATATATGCCTGACGATGAAGCCGATAACCTTTTTGGACTTAAAGATTGATAGGCATAATTGAGCCACCAGCGCCTAAACGCAAATAGCCCGCTAGAACAACATCCGTTCTAGCGGGCTTATTCAGATATTTCGGTTACGCGCTCGGCGGCTCAGACAGATCTTTATGCAAACAGACCATAGATGCTGATGTTGGCCTTGGCATACAGGCCGTTAGCATACTCGGTCCACTTGGAGCTGGCGCTCGAAGCCTGCGAAGAGTACTGCTGGTAGGCGGTGTAATAGGCGGTCATGGCCTGCTTGTAGGTAGCGCTATCAGCCGTAAAGGCATCGTCAGCGAAGGCCTTAGCGTAGGTGCTATCGGCGTCCTTCCAGGTGCCCTTTTCGCTATCCCACTCGTCGCCGGCAAGTTTGATGATGTAATCGGCGTAGTCCTTGCTCGCGGTCTCCTCGTTGCCGTCAGCAGGCTCGGTCGGGGCGGTCGGCATGCTTGCGGAGCTATCGCCCACCTTCTTCTTGTAGAGCTTCTGCAGCGTCGCGGACTGACGGACGATCTGCTTGGCCTGGTCCTTGGACACGCCATACTGCGTGGCCATGGTCTTGTAGTCCGAAGTGCCGATGGAATCCTCGGCGTACTTCTTCATCTCCTTAGAAGAGACGGTGATGCCCTCGTCCTCGGCAGCGTCGAGCAGGATCTTGTTGCGCACGTAGGACAGGATGACGTCGGCAGAGGGAGCGGTGTAGTTGCCATCGCCATCCTTGACGGTGTCGAGGCTGTACTGGCTCTCAATGGCCTCGCGCGCGGTGATGTCGCTCTTCTTGCCGTTGTAGCTGTAGCTTGCCACGGTCGAATCGAGCTGGTCCTCGGTGAGGGTCGCCGAGCCGACGCCCTTGCCGCCAAAACCACCGTTGCCGATAAAGAAGCCGACCACAGCAGCGATCACGACTGCAACCACGAAGGCGGCAATCATCGTCTTCTTGTGCTTGGATGCGCGGTCGTCTTCGTCGGAACCCAGGATATCGTCGTCCTCGTCCTGCTCCTCGGGCATGAGGTTCTCGTCGGCGGCGTCCGCGGCGATCTTTGCCTCCAGGCGAGCGTCCTCCTCCTCGGCCGTCGTACCGGCGGCAATATGTTCGGCAGACGTACCGGCGACCAGATCGATCTTCTCCTCCTCATCACCATCGGGGCCTTCGCCGCGCTCGATGATCTGGATGCCGTCGATCTCGTCCTTCTCGTCCTTCTTTTGAATCAGACCCATATCAGTTACTCCTTGTTAGGAAACATAGTCCGCAATAGAATACGCCCGACAAAGCGCCGGGCGTATTGATTCTCAGGTTATACGCAAACACTTAAGTACTATTTAGGCGTTTGCAGTCTGCATGCCTTAGGCCAGGTGCGCGATAACGGCATCGGCAAAGGCCTGCGTGCCCACAGCGCCCTCAACGGAGCCGGTCTGGGCACGACGAACGTCGCCGGTAACCTGCTCACCCTCGTCGAGCGTGGCAGAAACGGCGGCGCGAATGCGATTGGCCGCGTCGTTCTCGCCCAGGTGATCGAGCATCATAGCCGCGGACAGAATCTCGGCCGTGGGGTTAGCGATATCCTGGCCAGCGATATCGGGCGCGGAGCCGTGCGTCGCCTCGAAGATGGCGCAGTCGGCACCGATGTTGGAACCCGGAGCCATACCCAGTCCACCTACCAGACCGGCGCACAGGTCGCTCACAATGTCACCGTACAGGTTGGGCAGTACCAGAACATCGAAGTCGTTGGGGTTTTGGACCAGGCCCATGCAGGTGGCGTCGACAATCTTGTCGTTGAACTCGATATCGGGATAGTTGGCGGCCACCTCGCGCGCAACGCGTAGGAACAGGCCGTCGGTCGCCTTCATGATGTTTGCCTTGTGTACGGCCGTCACCTTTTTGCGGCCGCAGCGGCGGGCATACTCAAAGGCATACTCCACAATACGGCGGCTCTTGGCGATGGAGATGGGCTTGATTGAGATGGCGGAATCGGCGGCGAAGACCTTCTGACCCGAGCGCTCGACAAGCTGCGAGAGCTCCTCGACCTCGGCTGCGCCCTCATCGAACTCGATGCCGGCATAGAGGTCCTCGGTGTTCTCGCGCACGATGACCAGGTCGACGTCGCGAAAGCGCGATCCGTCGCCCGGCTGCGACAGGCAGGGGCGCACGCAGGCGTACAGGTCAAAGTGCTTGCGCAGGGCCACGTTGACGCTGCGGAAACCCGTGCCGACCGGCGTGGTGATGGGACCCTTGATGGCAACCTTGGTCTCGGCGACCGCATCGAGCACATGTTGGGGCAGCGGCGTGCCAAACTCGTCCATGACGCCGGCACCGGCCTCCTGGACATTCCAATTGATCTGGACACCGGCGGCCTCGACCACGCGGCGCATGGCCTGCGTAATCTCGGGACCGATACCGTCACCGGGAATCAGGACTACATCGTGCGCCATAATCTGTTACTCCTCGTTTTCGGCGTCGTCAGATTTTTTAACGCTAGCACGCTTCTTCTTTTTTGAGAGATCCAGGCCAAAACGTTTAACAAGCATTTCGCAAATCTCGCTCGAACGGGCCTTGAGATAGCTGCCCTTGCCGTTCTCGGCATCGAACTTAAGGCGCAGCGCGAGCTTCTCGGCGACCTCGGCGTCAATCTCGCCCTGACCAAACTCGTACAGGCAACCGAGCATGTCGCGATACTCGAGGTCACCGTGGTAGCACTGGATGGCCTCGTCCAGGATGGACCAAGCCTCGCGCGAACGCTCGACACTCGTGGCGCCCCATACGCACAGCAGGCGGAAGGCGGCATAGCGCAGCGTGGAGGAAATCTCATCGAACAGTGCGGTCTCGGCGCCCTCAAAGGCATCGCCCAGCTGCTCGGGGCAGGTGGTGGCAAGCGCCGTCAGGGCATCGAGGGCCTCCCAGCGGGTCTGAGCCTCGGGGCGGTCGAGTGCCTCGATCAGCGCGGGCACGCAGGGCACGACGCGCTGCGGATCGCGCTCGGCAAGCAAGTGCAGCACGCGGGCGGCAAACTGGCGGATACGGCGCGTGGGGCAGCCGAGCTCCTTGACCAGGCGATCGACGGCGTTCTCGTTCTCCTCTGCCAGCTGAAGCTGTGCCAGCTCCTCGTCGGTGAGCTGTTCGTCTTTGTTTTCTGCCATAGTTACCTCTTCTTACTATTTCTTAGCGTGCTTGCCAGCACCCTTGCTGTCATCGGTGACCGAGATGAGCTGTCGGTCGGCAGCGCCATTGCGACGCGCACGGCGGCGTTCCTCGGCATCGCCCGCGTCGGCGGCGGCGCGGTGTGCTTTGTTGACGTTAAAGACCTCGTCGTGCTTGCGCCACGGACCGACGGACTCGCCAAAGCTCATCTTAAGGCCGGCGATAAAGCCGCCGAGCCAGCCGATCGGCGCAAACTGCACCAGCGGGAACAGCGAGAACACCCAGGTCAGCAGGACGACTGCCGCCGCTCCTGCAAAGTTGGCAATCCAGTAGTCGCGCTTGGTGATGACGCGCTTTTCGCACGCCCACTGGCCGCACAAAAAGCCAATGTAGATCGCAAAGAGAAAGAGCACCAGCGCAAGCACCACGAACGTCCAGCTCATGGGCGCTACTCCCCGTGATGGTGGCCGCAGCAGCACTCGTGGCCGTCGTCATGGCCGTGGCCGCCGCAGCACTCGTGGTCCTCGCCATGGTGGTGGCCGCAACCGCACTCGTGGTCGTCGCTGTGCTCGCCGCAACCGCAGCCTTCCTCGTGAGCACCATGCTCCTCGGGACGATACTGCGACCAGTCCAGACCGGCGGCGATGGCGTCGGCCTCCTCCTTATAGAGGACCGTGACGGCCTGGGTACCCAGCTTGGCGCCGCCGATGGCGTCGAGCATGTCGTAGAGCGTAAAGGCCACGTCGGCGCCGGGCAGCGCAAGCTCGCGATCGTCGGCATAGGCGAGCGCCAAGCGCAGGTCCTTGATGAAGTGCTCGACCATAAAGCCGGGCTTGTAATCGCCGTCGAGCGCCTTGGGCGCCAGGCTCTCCATAGCGCCGGACTTGCCGGTGCCGCCCAGGATCATCTGACGGGTCTTTTCCAGATCAAGGCCGCTCAGCTCGGCAAATGCCATGGCGTCTGCCATGCCGACCATGCAGGCGCCCAGCGACACCTGGTTGGCGAGCTTGGCAGCCTGGCCCTTGCCGGCGCCGTCGAAGCAGCAGATGTTGGCCGCGAAGGTGGCAAGGATGTCGCGGACCGGCGCGATGTCGTTCTCGGTAGCGCCCACGATAGCCGTGAGCGTACCGGCGATAGCGCCCGACTCGCCGCCGGTGACGGGGCAGTCAAACGCCATGCGACCAGAAACCTGGGCGGCCTCGGCAATGTCACGGGCAAGCTCGGGCGAGCTCGTGGTGAGGTCGATCAAGACCGCGCCGGGCTTAGTGCACGCGAGCAGGCCGTCGCCCGCCAGGTAGAGTTCCTCGACCTCGGAGGGATAGCCCACCATGGTAAAGACGACATCGGCGTTCGCCGCGGCATCGGCCGGCGTATCTGCCCAGACGGCGCCGCGCTCGATAAGCGCCGCCGCCTTGGACTTGGTGCGGTTGTTGACCGTGACGGGATAGCCGGCGTCCAGAATGTGGCCGGCGATGGGGGCACCCATGATTCCGGTGCCGATAAATGCGACGGAGAGCTTGTTTGCCATGAAACCTTTCCTTTTGGGTTGGGTGTTGTTACCAGGTTGAATACTCGGTGCCAGCGTTTGGGCTGTGAGTCGAGGGCGATTACGGACGCAGCGCTTGCCTACTGACCGCGCACGCGGCGGGCGATACGGTCGGAAAGCGACGCCTTGTCGGCGCGGTTCTTACCCCAAAACGCGCAGCCCACCATGCCGGGGCCCACGTGCGAGCCGATGGTGGGACCCACGGAGCCGCGAATGATCGTGACGTCGGCGCAACCCTCCTCCTTGCGGATGGCGGCTTCGAGCCAGTCACCATCCTTTTCGGCATCGGCCGTCATGATGGCGATGGGCATGGTGCGATCGGGCACGTAGTTCTCGCGGAACGACTTGAGGATGGACTTGAGCGCCTTCTTGCGGCCGCGGTTGACGCCGATCAGCGACAGCGAGCCGGCAAGGTCGTAGGAAAGTTCGGGCTTGACATCGAGCTTTGCCGTGAGCTGCGCCGCCGCGGGCGGAATGCGGCCGCCGGCAGCCAGTGCGTCGAAGCTCTCGAGCGTAAAGTAGCCGTGGACGTAGGTCTTTGCCTCGTTTGCCCAATCGACCAGCTGCTTGGCGGTCAGTCCCGCCGAACGCTGGCGCACGGCCTCGAGCGCCAAGAGCGCGCCGGTCGCACAGGGCAGAGCGTTGTCGACCACGTACAGCTCAAAATCGGGATACTCGGCGCGCACGGCATCTGCCGCCTGGCACGCGGAGTTGTAGCTCGACGACAGCGCCGAGGTAAAGCACAGGTAGACCGTGGGCGTGCCCTCTTTGGCGCACTCGGTAAAGAACTCGATATAGCGACCGAGCGACACAGCCGAGGTGGACACGCGGGCACCGGCGCGCATCCGGTCGTAGAACTCCTTGGGTGTGATGCTCGACCAGATGTCATCCGTGCGCTCTTCGCCATCGATAATGAAGGGGAAACCCAGGATATCGACATCGAGGTTCGCGGCGACCTCGGGGCTAAAGTCGCAGCAGGTATCGACGACGATGCGGCAACGGTCCGAATGACCGGTAGATGCGGCCTTGTCCATCAAAGCGACTCCTTACGTAAAAAGGCGGCCACCCGCATGGGATGGCCGCCAACCGTTAACTCATGCAAGTTAACGTATTTTACTCGTCAAGTGTTTCGATACGGGGCTTGATGATGCCATATCCACCATTCTTACGGTGATACACCACATTGATGAGACCGGTCGTCGCGTTCTCGAACACGTAGAAGTCGTGGCCCAGCAGATCGGTCTGCACCAGCGCCTGCTCCTCAGTCATCGGGGTGACGTCGATGACCTTCTCGCGGACGAGCAGGTCGTCCTCCTCCTCGGGCAACAGCAGGTCGGCCAGATCCTCGACGCGCTCGACCGGCACGACATCCGCGGCGCTGGCACCGCCCTGGCGGTTGTCCACGACCTTGGTCTTGAACTTGCGCAGCTGGCGGGTGACCTTATCGGCGGAGAGGTCGATGGCGGCGTACATATCTGCACCGTGCTCGGCAACGCGAATCACCGAACCGCGGGCACGAACCGTGACCTCGACGATTGCCGGGTTGGGGTTCGAGGGGTTCTTCTCATAGCGAAGTACAACGTCGACCGTCATGGGCTCGATATCGAAAACCTTGAGCGCCTCGCCGATCTTCTCATCCACATGCGCACGCAGAGCATCGGTTACCGTCGTCTTGCGTCCAGAAACCTTGATATCCATACGTGGCTCCAATCTGCCTCGGGGACTTACTGTACTGGCTATGTACCCATTGCCGTGCATTTAATCACGCGGATTCCTAAAGACCCGAATAACGATTGCTTGATACCGCATACCGAAGTCTCGTACTTTTCCATGGCAAAGTGCGCTATAGGAGGGCAACGGCGACTTTGGTTTTGCATCTAAAAAATGTCTTTGACCTGCTGGTTTTACGGAAACGAAAAAGCCGGGCTCCCCTGTTGGGAAAGCCCGGCAATGCGTGTTGAAACCGTGAAGAGGCGTCTCTCTTAGCGCATAGGAGACACCACCCCTAGCAATAACTAGCTATTGAGCTTGTTAATGTCGTCGTCGGTGATGGTGCCTTCCTGACTGGACGATTTGCTCTCGGAGGATGCGGTCTCATTGTTGGAATCGGAGGATTCATCGCCGGAGGACATGGTCTCACCGGACTCAGAGTCGCCCGACTGCACGTTAACGCCCGAAACCGTCTTAGTGGCGAGGTCGTAGGGCATTGTGCCATACCAGACAGAGTGGACCGCCTCGAGCGTGCCGTCGGCCGTAATACCGTCGAGGGCATCGCTCACGGCACGGCACAGTTCGTCATTGGACGAGAGGCCCGCAACACCAAGCGTCGAGGGCGCCTCGAGCGCACCGACATAGGAGACCTCGCTCATCAGGCGTGCAAGGTAGCCGCCGGCCGTGGAGTCGCAGATCACATAGTCGACCTCGCCGGACTCGAGCGCCTCAAAGCACTCGTTGATGTTGGAGTAGGTCTTTTGGTTGGCGGTAATGCTCTGCTTGGCAAGCGCCTCCTGCGAGGCCGAGGACATCTGGACACCCAGGGTAGACGTGTTAAGGGTATCGGTGGAAACGCTTAGCGACCCACCATCGCTGGTTTTACCGAACACAGAAGCGGCATCGTACAGGCAGGTGCCGAGCGAGCTAACGTCCCCGTCTGTGGAGCTGATCTCGCCGATAAAGATATCAGCCTTTTTGTCGCCGAGCGCGGAACCTGCCGAGGACGCATCGACAAAGGCGACCTTAAGGCCCATGCGGATTGCGAGGGCGCGGGCGGCGTCAACCGCATATCCCGTGAGCTCGCCGTCGGCGCCTTGCATGGCCTGCGGCGCATCGGAAGTATCGAGGGCGACCGTCAGGGTTCCGGGAGTGACCAGGGCATCGTCCGACACCGCCGGCGTGACGGTCTCGTACTCGATCTGGTCGATCGTGGGAGTCGTGAACGTAGACAGCGGGTTGAACGCGCATCCGCTCAGGCCCAAAACGGCAATGACCGCTGCGGTCCCAGCACCTAACCGAGCCGCGTGCATCAAGCTGCCCCTCACCATGTCCACTACCCTGCCTTCTGTGTCGTATACGATCCGTGCGTTGCGCGGAATATCAGATTGTTCCCACCAGCTGACCTGGTATTTGACCCCACACTTGCGCACCGGGGTGTTTGCTCGGGAGGCCGCAGCCACCTTCACGACTGACCCGCTCGCCCGCGAGGCGGTATTGCCCCAAAGAAAGTAGAACGGACGGTGCGGCTTACATCTAGGACGCGCCATGATCGCGCCGCGCGCACGCGGTCGCTTACGTGGATCCCTTTGACCGCGTCTGTCTTGGACTAGGACGGGCATTTCGTCCGTCCGCAACCACAGCCTGGTAGGAACGAAGCGCATTATAGCTAAGTTCAAGCTAAAGTTTAAGGTTAGGGGCGTCATTCGCATCGCGAGTACAGATTTCGCAGGTCGGAGCGGGCTATTCGTGCCCCCATGAAGCCCGGAGCTCCCCCACGGGGAGCTCCGGGGCACCCGTCTCAGGGTGCCGTGTGCAAAAAACGGCAAATATGAGTACTGTCACCAATTTAGTAGCAGCGTATTACCGCCTCACGAGCCCTTTTTGAGTTCCGCACAGCCTGCTTGGCGCCAAGATATTCCACATTCGTTTATTATCTCTTCGCTGAATCCAGATTTTCGGCCCAAGTTTCTTTGTTTTTGCTGTCACTAATCTAGTAACAGTACTCATATTTGCCGTTTTTTGCACAGAGCATATGACAGACCCCCTATAAAGCCATAGTTTTACGCTGGCTTGAGCCCAAAGCACGCTCGGAGCGTATTCAGCAGAGCATCTTGCCTCTTTCGACGAGCCTCTACGCGATTCTGATATCGCTTACCCATACGCTGGTGGATGCGCCATGCGAGCGCTTCCATCGCTTCCATGTCGCGGAGCATTTCGTTGTTGACCGTCGCGACCTCGATTCCCATAGTAATCAAGCCCGTGTTGCGTTTTTCATCATGGATACGTCCCCTCCGGGAGGAATGACCCAGCTCACCGTTGTATTCCAGGTCAAACCGGGCTGCCTCCTGATACGCATCGCAAACTGCATGCGGCATCCCCGAGATTGCCTGCGCGCGGTCATCGAACTCAATCTTGTAGTCGGTCTTAAAGGGACCGCAGGCAAATCCGCCATAGGAAAACGGAAGCGAAAACAGAGCGAGCATGATGCACTCCATGGGCGAGCGCAGGTTTTCTGACAAGTAGGGACACAGACGCTGCAGTTGTTTGGCCGCATTCCCCTTGCATACCGCGAGGTAATCTGCCAGACGATCGGGCGTCAGCACCGGCTCAACCTCAAAGTAGCCCACGTCTGCTGGCTGGTCCTTGTCCTTTGCAAGCTTATTCGTAACGGGCGAGGTGTAGGGAGGCAGATACTTCCCGCGATCACTCAGCGAAATCTTAGAGCACAGCTCCTGGGCCAGGGCAAATGCCTGGATACAGCCGACCTCGCGGGCGACGACAACACAAAGGGCCTCGGGAGATAGACTGCACACCCCCGGTTCCACCTCTAGAATCGAGCCGGCGGGCAACCCGGAGCATACGGACCAGCCCACGCCAGGCATGCGGCGGCGCTGCGCCGCAGATCCCACCAGCAAGCAAAGATCTTCTTGCACCTCGCCGCTTGCGGCCCCAATCCGCACCAAGTCGGGAAGATAGATGTCCTCGGTCGAGGGCGACGACGTGCGCAGCACACGGCGCTCTTCATCGGAATCGAGGTCCTTCCAGCTTATGTAGCCCATCTGCCGGCGTTCGGCGCGCATCATGCGTAGCGCCGAGGCGCCCGTTAGGATTACGGAAGCCGCTAGCTGTTCGTCTGTCGGCTCGTTGCGCCGCTCAATCTTCACTGCCACAAAACCACCCCTACCAAACGCGTGCGATAGCGAGGCCATCGACCGCTACGGCGCCGGCGCGCTTGAGTTCCGCCGAAGCCGCTGCCATCGTCGCGCCCGTGGTGATAACGTCATCGATAAGCAGCAAGCGGCGGCCGTGCACGTCCTCAACCGTCTCGTACATGCCTTGGGCACGCTCGCGGCGCTCCTCACGACCGAGTTCGCGCTGGTCGCCATGCCCGTACTTGACGAGCGCATCGAGCAGGGGAACACCCGACAGCTCGCAAAATGGGCGCGCAATAGCCTCCATATGATCAAAACCACGCCGCCGAAACGCTGCCGCCGTCGCAGGCACAAACACCACCGCATCCGCACCGGACAGCACACCTCCGTAGCGATCGGGCGCTACGACCTGGGCATGCAGGGCGGTGTCGTAGAGCAGCTCCGCCAGATACGGAGCTAGACGTCGCTCGCCCGCATCCTTGTACGCTTTAATGATGCGCGGCAGCGGATGCGCATAGACGGCGCACGCCAGGCAGCGGTCGAGCGCCTCCGCCATTGCCGAGGACGTGCCCTCGACCGAACACTCAGTGCACAGCAAATCCCCAAACGGGGCGCCGCATCGGGTGCAGCTATGACGTGGGTCGATGAGCGTGAGCGCAGCCAGGCAGTCTTGGCAAATAAGCGCACCGGCGCGCTCGCAGCCGGCACATCGTGTTGGCGACAATGCCTCGAGCGCCTCGCGTGCCACCCGCTCGGCAAACGGTAGCAATTCGTCCGCAAACGGTAGGGCACCGGCACCCTGCAGACAGCTCAATATGTTCAGATGGCTCTTCAAGACACAACCCTCCCTACGTTCGGTCGCAGGGAGGGTTGTTGATTCGGCGCTATGATACCCCGATGCGCTCGGGGCAAGGCGGGCTAAATCCGCTCGCGGGTGTTATTCGCCGGCGGGCGGTTGTGGTGCGGACGAAGACGGGGTCGAGCCCTCGCCACCATCCTGGCGCGGCTTGCGGGAACGGCGACGGCGACGGCGCTTTTGACCTTGGTCGGCCGAGCCCTCGCCACCGCGATCCTCGCGCGGCTCGCGCTCGTCACGAGCGGCGCCACGCGAAGCCTTGGCAGCCGCTCCCCCGCCATCTCCGGGACGACGGCGCGTGACCTTGACCTCGCCATCCGAGACCTGATCGGCCACGGAGGGCACTGAGGGCTTCTGTTGCGCGCCCGAGGAATGGCGACGGCGCGGACGCGGCGCGCGTTCCTCCTCGCCACGCGACTTGCCGCCCTTGTCGGCAGACGCATCGGAGGCCGAGGGGCCCTTGGAAGCGGCACCAGCCTCGCGAGCAGCTGCGGCGCGGAAGGCGTCCTCGCGCTCCTCGCTCGACAGATGACGGCGGCGGCGACGTGTGGGGTTCATGCCACCGCCGCGGTTCTGCTGCTGGGGCTGCTGGACCTCGCGCTCGCGAGAGGCGTTCTTGCCCGCGGCTGCAGCCTCGGTAGCATCGCCCGAGCCCGCGCGCTTGCGGCGGCGACGGGCACCGGCGGCCTCCTCGGCCTCGGGTGCCTCGGCCTTGCCGCGGCCCTTTCCGCGGCCACGGCCCTCGCCCTGACCCTGACCGGCGCGAGCATCGGATTCAGCATCGCGACGACGGCGCTTGGGCATCGACGTGCCGGCCAGACGGTCGGCACTCGACAGGCCATCGCCCACGTCGACGCCGTTCTCGCGATCGAGCTCCATGAGCGCCAGGCGCATCTCGGGCGACTCAATGCGCTCGAGCACGTCGCGCGTCACGCAGTCGGGGCGGCAGTTGCAGCCCTGCTCGGCGGCCTTCTTTTTGCAACCCTCCGAGCACGTCATATCGGCCAGGTTGACCTTAAAGACTTTGCCGTTCTCCAGGCGCAGCACCAGCTGCTCACGCGGCGTGTCATACTCCTGGATACGCGCCTTACCGAGCGGCGTATCGATGAGCGTCTTCTTTTTGGGCGCACGGCTCTTAAAGTCCTTGTACGCCTCGAACTCATAACGCAGGCAGCACATCAGGCGGCCGCACACGCCGCTGATCTTGGACGAGTTGAGCGGCAGGTCCTGCTCTTTTGCCATGCGGATCGAGACGGGCTCAAACTGTCCGCCAAAGCGCGTGCAGCAGAGCTCCTGTCCGCACTGGGCATAGCCGCCCACCAGGCGGGTCTCGTCGCGCACGCCGATCTGGCGCATGTCGACGCGAATGTGCAGCGTCGAGGACAGATCCTTGACGAGCTGGCGAAAATCGACGCGCTCCTCGGCCGCAAAGTAGAACACGGCCTTCTCGCCGCCAAACAGGTACTCGACGCCGACCGGCTTCATCTCGAGGTCGAGCTCCTTGACCAGGCGGCGGAAGTCGACCATGGCCTCGTCGCCCTGGATGGCCAGGTCGTCGGCAAGCTGCAGGTCGATGTCGCTCGCCACGCGCAGCACGGGCTTGAGCGGCTGACCGATCTCGTCTTGCGGCACCTCAAAGGGATCGGCCGTGACCAGGCCGATCTCGGTTCCGCGCTCGGTGGAGCAAATGGCATAATCGGCCTCGAGGATATCCAGATCCTGCGGATCGAACCACAGGTCGCGCGAGGCGTAGGTAAACTTAACGGGTACGACTAACGGCATTTCAGTGCCTTCCTGATATCGAACAGCATGACCTCGATGGCCAGCTGGGGAGTAACGTTTCTGGCGATGTTGCGCTCGGCGGTCGCGACTGCCTCGAGCGCCCGCGTGGCACCCGCAACATTGGTCGCGGCAGCAAGCCGACCGATCGTGTCGCGCACGTCTTCGTTCACCACGTCGGCCGCCTCGTCCTGAAGCGTCAGCAGCACGTCGCGCATGAGCGTCCGCGCGCTCGCCAGCGCTTCCATGATACCCGAACGCTCGCGCGCGTTGAGTTCGCGCTTGTTGCGGTCCTCAAGCTGCTTCAATGCTCCACGCGACAGGTAGTCGGCGTTTTGCTCGAGCACCTTTTCCTGTGTGGACTTGACCTCGGCGAGCGGTGCCTTGACGGCGACAATGAGCGACTTGGCACGACTAAGTACATCGGCCTCATCGGCAGCGATGAGCGAGTCGACGGCGCGGACCATCTGACGGCGGGCATCCTGGCGCTCGGCACTCTTAAGGAACTCGATGCCGCGCGTGGGGCTTCCCGCTACGGCGACGGCCATGCGGCAACGCACAGGGTCCTGACCGGTGGCGCGGCTCACGGCCTGCGCGGCGACGGCGGGCGACACCAGCCGAAACGGCACGCACTGGCAGCGGCTCACGATGGTGGGCAACATCACGTCTGCCGAGGTGCCCAGCAAGATAAACATAACGCCCTCGGGCGGCTCCTCGAGTGTTTTGAGCAGTGCGTTGGCGGTGTTGGCGCGCAGCTGCTCGGCACGGTCGATGATGTAGACCTTGGCCTTGGCACGGATGGGCGCCAGAGGCACGTCGTCGAGCAGCTCGCGGGTCTGGGCGATGAGGTAGCCCGTGGCGCTCTCGGGCGTGTAATAGTGCACGTCGGGGTGCGTATGGCGGGCGACGCGCACACAGCTATCGCATGAGCCGCAGCCATCCTGCTCGCACAGGAAGGCCTGAGCGAGCGCCCACGCGGCGTCGAGCTTGCCCGCGCCGGGCGCGCCCAAAAACAGGTAGGCGTGCGATGCACGACCGCTGGCGACGGCATTGGTCAAAAAGTCGCGCACGCGCTCTTGGGTGTTGAGCTTGGCCAGCAGACTTGCCTGAGCGGGGGCCATGTTACTCGGCCCCCTTGGCAAGCGCGGCGGTGACGGCGTCCTGGGAAATGTCGAGGCCGTAGACGCGAACCTGCTCAACCGTCTTCTCGAAGACTTCCTCGACGGTCGCAGTGGCGTCGATGAGCTTTACGCGGTTTGGCTCCTCGGCGGCAATTGCGCAAAAACCCTGGTAGACACGCTCTTGGAAGGCCATACCCTTAGCCTCCATGCGATCTGCCGCGCCACGGGCTGCCATGCGCAGCGCCGCCTGCTCGGGCGTGATGTGATAAACGAGTGTGAGCGCCGGGTGCGTACCCGCGACGGCCAGGTTGTTGGCGTCGCGCACTATCTGGCGATCGAGGCCGTCGGCAAACGCCTGGTAGCAGGTCGTGGAATCGTAGAAGCGATCGCACAGGACCACCTTGCCGACAGCAAGGGCGGGCACGATGACCTCGTGCACCAACTGAGCGCGCGCCGCTTCGTAGAGCAACAACTCGCAGGTGTCGCCCATCGCTGTATTGGCGGGGTCGAGCAGCAGAGCACGGATCTTTTCGCTGATGGCGGTACCGCCCGGCTCGCGCAGGGTCACAACCTGGTAGCCGGCAAGGTCGAGCGCACGGGCAAGCAGGCGCGCCTGCGTAGATTTACCGGCGCCATCGACACCCTCGAGCGTAATGAAGCTATGTTGAGCGGGCTCAAAAGCCATGGGCGCAGCCCCTTCCTACAAGGCGCGTAAATGCAGATATATCAACCAAGCCATGATACCCCAGTGCTCGGCGCGTCCCAAATCCAACCTAGCCATCGAGGCATCCCCGAAGTTGCGGTGAAATAGGGACTGATTGAAGCTCTGAGACCGCCAAACAGTCCCTATTTCACCGCAACTTATGAAGGGGAATTTTGGACGCTGGGTATAATCGTCGTATTGCATTGAAATGTGGCGAAAGGAGTGGCAATGTCTCGGTATTGCGCCTCGTGCGGCAAGCTTCTTGCAGATAATGCCAAGTTCTGCACCTCGTGCGGTGCACCCGTTGAGCAAACAACCGCGAGCGATAGCCAGCCCGCTTTTGAGCAGACCGGCTCCCTTGATACGCCGCAAGCCAAGGCGGACGACCCCCTCGCCTATCGCCCCGACCCCGCCGCAAGCCCTGCGGCCGTCGAGACCACGCAGCGCATACCCGTCGCGAGCGGCTCGCCCCAACAGGAGCCGGCTCCCGCATACACGCCCGCTTCGCCACAGACCCCCGCTCCCAAAAAGAGCGGCACCGGGCCGCTTATCGCCGTTATTGTTGTGCTGGTGGCGATCATCATCGCCCTGGTCGTTTTCTTTGTGATCAAGCCTTTCGACAACGCCGCCACGCAGACGACTGCCGAGGTAGCTAAGCTGCACCATGACGTCGACGACGATGACCTAAAGCCTCTCGGCGATCCCAACAGCCTGTACGACGATGATGACGATGACGACGAGGATGGCGGCGAAGCAACGCTCTCCGAGCAGAATCTCTACCGCCGACTGAGCGAATACTACGACTTGCTCGAAGACCTCGACAACTACGTCCGTGGCTGCGCGCAGAACTTCAACGGCAGCTATCTGGAAGAGGATCGAACCACCCGTCAAAATCTCGCCGACGTCGCCGAGCGCACGGAGGACACCATCGAGCAGTATTACGACATCGTCGAGGACCTAGACGTCCCGACGAGCTCCAAGAACTACAGCTCCTGGAAGGACATCATCGCCCTGTACGACGACCTGGATCACCGCATTGACGCAATCTGTGATGCCTGGGAGATCAGCCTGAAATACGCCAAGCCTGAGGATCACAAGAATGAGATCGTGGCGCCGCTGTCGCGCGACAACGTGGCGGGCACCAATGACAATAAGTACCGCCTAGATTTTGAGGAGCGCTATCCCAGCGCCAAACCTGTCGAGGTGAACTAGCGCTTTGTCGTTCCCGAGCCGGCAGTTAGGGACGTTCCTAAACTGCCGACAGAAAAGGAACGTCCCTAACTGCCAGATAAAAAACGAGCGAGGATTTTGAGGTCCTCGCTCGTTTTTGTTTTAGGTGATGTTTCGACCGTGCGGCTACTTATCGGCAGCGGTCTTTTTGGTAGTCGACTTCTTGGCCGTCGTCTTTTTGGCGGTCGTCTTCTTGGCAACAGTCTTCTTTGCCGCCGTTGTCTTCTTGGCCGCCGTCGTCTTCTTGGCCGTGCTCGCCTTGGTCGTGGTCTTGCGGCCGCGGGCGGGCTTCTTCTCCTTGGTCGGGCAGTCCATGTTGACGCAGATACGCCACGGACCGCGCGCCGTGTTAACCACCACGATGGGGGCACCGCACTCGGGGCAGGTCTCGCCCGTCGCCTCGAGCTTACCGCGCGCCGGCAGCGGATAGCTCACGCCGCAGTCATCGTAGTTGGTGCAGCGGATAAAACGCTTGCCGCTTTTCTCACTCTTGTGCGCAATCAGGTCGCCATGGCGTCCGGCCTCGGCACACACCTTGCACTCGCCCACCTTAAGGTCGGGCTCGTAGTTGGTGGGACACGTGGGGTTCACGCAAATCTCGAAGGCCTTCTGGCGGAACGGCTGGCATTTTATGCGCGGCGCGCCGCACTCGGGACACACGGCCGCCTCGCCCTCGAGCGGGCTCACCTTGACGCCGCTCGGCACCGGATAGGTCACGTCGCAGTCGGGCCATCCCATGCAGCCGATAAAGCTGCCGCGGGTCTTGGCGCTCGTCTTCATAACCAAATCCTTGCCGCACTTGGGGCAGGCGCCCACGCGCGCATCGGCCGTGACGGCGTCGCTGATGGCGTCGCCCAGCTCCTGCGTATGCTTGAGCAGCTCGTCGAGCACGCCGGCCAGCAGCGCGCGCGAGTGCGTCACGACATGCTCTTCGGTGTCCTCGCCGCGCTCCACACGGGTCATGTCGCCGTCGAGCTCGCTGGTCATATCGGGGCTCGTGATGCGCGGGGCGAACTGCGACAGCGCGTCAATGATGGCGATACCCAGCTGACTCGGCTCCACGGGATCGTTTTTGAGGTAGCGCACGGCGTACAGGCGCTCGATGATGCTCGCGCGCGTAGACTTGGTGCCCAGGCCGCGCTTCTCCATCTCCTGCACGAGCTTGCCCTGGCTGTAGCGCGCGGGCGGCTCGGTCTGCTTGGCCTCGAGCTTGATGTCGAACACGTCGACCGTATCGCCCTGCTCCAGCGGCGGCATCTGCTCGTCGCGCTTAAGTCCGTACGGGTACGCCTCGCGGAAGCCAGGGGTCACGAGCACATCGCCCGAAGCCACGAACGGCTCACCGTTCACGTCGAGCTCGAGCTTGGTGTTCTCGATGGTCGCGGGACCCATAAGCGTCGCCAGGAAGCGACGGGCGATGAGGTCGTAGAGCTTGCGCTGGCCGCCGTCGAGCGTGGACGGATCGCCCTCGCCCGTGGGGTAGATAGGCGGGTGGTCGGTGGTCTCGACTTTACCGCGCGTGGGCTTCATGGGACCAGCGAGTACCTTTTTGCACACGGGCGCCAGCGCCGGGTTGATCTTTGCAAGGTCACTCACCACAGCGCCCAGATCAAGCGTCGCGGGGTATACGGTATTGTCGACACGCGGGTAGCTGATGAGGCCCGCCATGTAGAGGGACTCGGCGATGCGCATGGTACGCGCAGGCGAGATACCCTCGGCTGCGGCGGCAGCCTGCAGCGAGGTGGTCGCAAACGGCGTGGGCGGCTGCTGCTTGCGCGAGCGCTTGGTCACCGCGGCGACGGTTGCCGTCGTAACGCCGTCGACATGGCCGTATGCCGTCTCGGCAGCATCCTTGTCGGTAAAGCGTGCCGTCTTGTGCGCAATCTTAAAGCGGTCGTCCTCGGCAGCACCCTGCGCGGCACCCATACCGCGGATCTGCCAATAGTCCTCGGGCACAAACGCCATGCGCTCGCGCTCGCGCTCGACCACCAGGGCAAGCGTCGGCGTCTGCACGCGGCCGGCGGAGCGCACGTTGCCAAAGCCGCCAAACTTGGCGAGCGTCAGATAGCGCGTGAGCACCGCGCCCCAGATAAGGTCGATGTGCTGGCGGCTCTCGCCGGCGTCGGCCAGATTCTGGTCGAGCGAGACGAGATTATCGAAGGCCTGCGTGATCTCGGCCTTGGTAAACGAAGAATACTGGGCGCGGGCAACCGGCAAGTCCGGCGCAACCTCGCGCACCTTGTTGAGGGCGTCCGAACCGATCAGTTCGCCCTCGCGATCGAAGTCCGTAGCGATGATGACGCTGTCGGACTTCTTGGCAAGGTTCTTGAGCGAGCGAATGAGCTCCTTCTCGGCCGGCAGCTTAATGACGGGCGCCCAGGTGAGATACGGCAGGCTCTCGAGCTTCCAGCCCTTGATGGAGATACCGTCGGCAAGAAACGGCTTGCGCTTGGTGTCGTAAGGCGGACGAGCCAGGCCATCGGGCATGTCGGCCGGCAGCATCTCGCCGTCCTCAGTAACCGAATACCAGCCCAGCTTTTTATCGAACAGCACGCTGTCGCAAAAATCGGGCGCAAGGATGTGACCGGCAAGACCGATCGTCACGCACTCCTCGCCCTTCCACTCAAAACGGTAGATGGCGGTGTTGTACACCTTGTCCTTTTTGGGTTTACCCGTGGACAGACGCTCGGCAATCTGCCGCGCGGCGTCGTTTTTCTCGGCGATGATGAGCTTCAAAAGAGGCTCCTATCTCGTGTCTCTGCGGCTACGCCCGCCCGTATGGCGGCCGATTTACGCCCTTGCTTGCTCAATCTGCCCGATGAGCCAATCGCACCAGGCATCCATGCCCTCGCCCTTGCGCGCGCTCACGGCAAACCGCGGCGCCTGCGGATTGAGGTCATCGAGTGTCTTAGTATACCTATCCATGTCAAAATCGAAAGCCGGGGCCACGTCTACCTTGTTGAGCAGCTGTGCGCCGGCGTGCTGGAAGATGCCCGGGTACTTGATGGGCTTGTCGTCGCCCTCGGGCACCGAGAGAATCATGATGGACAGGTTCTCGCCCAGGTCAAAGTCGACCGGGCAGACTAGGTTGCCCACATTTTCGATAAAGATGACGTCGATGTTCTCCAGACCGACGGCCTGGTCAAACGCGTCAACGGCCTCCATGATCATGTTGCCCTCGAGGTGGCACAGGCCGCCCGTGTTGATCTGGATGGCGGGCATGCCGGCTTCCTTCATGGTGATGGCGTCGACATCCGAGGCGATATCGCCCTCGATGACGGCACAGCGCAGGCCGGCCTTGTCACGCAGGCGCTCGTTGGTGCCCAGGATCGTGGTGGTCTTGCCCGAACCGGGGCTCGACAAGACGTTGATCACATAGGTGTTTGTCTCATTAAATCGCTGACGCAGCTGATCTGCCAGGCGCTCGTTGCGCGACAGAATCGGCGACGCGATATCAATCGTTTTCTCAGCCATACTTAGCGCTCCTTACTTTGGCCCCTTTATACCCCATCACCAGATGGCTAGCGGGCTAATCGTCGGGGGTTTCGATTTCGATACTCGCGATATCGAGCTCGCGGCCGTGCAGTAGGCGCACGTTGGCACCACCACACTGGGGACAGCGACAGTGGAAGCGATCGTGGTCGAAGACCTCGCCGCAGTCCAGGCATTCACTTTGTGGGTGAATCTCCTCAACCGCGAGCTCGCAGCCCCGCGTAAGCGGGTCCTCGTCGCGAAACGTCTCCCACGCAAAGTCGAGCGCCTCGCGCACGACCTCGGTCATATCCCCGATACGCAGCGTTACCAAAACGGCGCGCGAGGCCCCCGCCCCACGCGCCGCGCGAATCACTGTATCGAGTATGCCGTTGACAATGCCAACCTCGTGCATACCGATTTACTCCTCGTCGTCCTCATCGTCCGAGAACAGGTCCAGACGGCTCACAAACAAGCCCTCCTTGCCCTCGCGCGCGGTAATGACCACGCGGGCAATGGCGAGCGAAATCTCGTAGAGCGAGAGCAGGGCACCATACATGAGGCCCAGCGTAACGGGCGAGCCGTCGGGCGTAATCACAGCCGAGCCCACAAGCAGGCCCACGTACACGTAGCGCCAGGCGCCGCGGAAGGCCGCGTAGGACACGATGTGGAAGACGGACAGGTAGAAGATGATGAGCGGCAGCTCAAACGCCACGCCAAAGCCGATCATAAAGAGCAGCTCCATGTTGACGTAGTTCTCCAGATCGGGCAGCGCCGTAGCGACGGCCGAGGTCTCGCCGATGAGCCACTCAAAGCCCGCGGGAATGATGATGAAATAGCAGAAGATGGCGCCCAGGAAGAACAGCACCGTCGAGGCGAGCACCGTGGGCACGACCCACTTGCGCTCGTTGGGGCGAAGCGCCGGCAGGAAAAACGCCAAGATCTGCCAGATGATCATGGGCGTGCACATGACAACGGCCATCTTGATGGCCAGCGAAAAGCGCAGACCAAAGCCGCCGAGCGTGGTGGTGATGTAAAACTTACCGTCCGGCACAAAGGAGCGGATAGGGTCTTCCAAGATGTCGAGCACCACGGGCGTAGCGAAATACAGCACGATGGCGGCGGCAAACACCGACACGACCACGATGGTCAGGCGGCGACGGAGCTCTCCCAAGTGATCGAAGAGCGGCATGCGCGCAGGTCCGATAGGCATTACTCATCGCCTCCCTTCGGGGCATCGGCGGCAGCGGCGTCGCCCTCGGCCTCGAGCTCGCGAGCGAGCTGGTCGACGACGGCCTTGCGCTTGCGGGGACGACGGGCGTAGAGGTCGGCCGTCGTGGGCTCTGCCGGCTCGGGCTCGGACTCCGGCTCTGCAGCAGGCCCGGGCTCGACGACAGGCTCGGCGGCAGCGGCAGGCTCGGCACCCTCGGCCTCGGACTCCTCAGCAGCACCCTCGCCCTCGGCGGCAGCCTCGCTCGCGGCCTTCTCGGCAGCAAGACGGGCGCGACGCTCGGCAAAGGTCTCCTTCTTGGCGGGAGCTGCCGTCTCGGCGGCATCCTCGTCCGCATCGGAATCGTCGTCGGTCGCAGCAGCCTTCTTGGGCTTGACCGGAGCCGAAGCGGCCTCACTCACCGGATCGATAATCTCGGACTGAACAACGGCCGTCATCTTTTCCTGCGTCTCGCGGAACTGACGGATGGCACGGCCGATCGTGCGGCCCATCTGCGGGAGCTTATCCGGGCCAAACAGCAAAAAGCCGAAGACCACGATGATCGCGAGCTCACCCTCTCCAATACCAAACACACATACCTCCAAGGCTCGATGTGAGTCGAGCCCGCACCGCGCCATTCGGCCGGAACTCGTCTATTCATTCGGTCAAGTATAGCGCCCGGACGCCAAAACGTCCGAGCGCATCACAAACATATGCCAAACGGCACGCCCTTTTGGGGGCAAAGATTATGCACCGGTGATCGAAATCTCCTGGTCGACACCCAACAGCTGGACCACGCGCATCACCGGGGGCTGCACATTGGTGCAGCTAAAGCGCTTGCTGTGGTCGGCCGCGTGGTGCGCGGCGCCCACGAGCACACCAATGCCCGTCGAATCGATGTAGCTCACCTGGGCAAAATCGAGCTCAACGGCCTCAGTGGGCTGCTCGAGCGCCAGGTCGATGGCATTGCGCAGGCTATCGGCGTTAGAGATATCGATCTCGCCGGTTACCTTAATGGTGTAGAGCTCTGGCGTGGGGTTGGTGGAAATACCCAAATCCATGTATATGCTCCTTTACGTATCGAAGGTGCGGATAGTACGGGAAGCCGCGCGTTAGGCGCGCTCGGCACGCGCAAGCTCGGCAGCGACAAGCTTAACGGCCAGCACCAGTACATCGAGCGCGGCCTCCAGGTCCTCGACCGTGGGATAGCTCGGCGCGATGCGGATGTTGGTATCGCGCGGGTCCTTGCCATAGGGCCAGGTAGCACCGGCCGGCGTGAGCTTGACGCCCAGGTCGGCGCAAAGCGCAGCAACCTTCTGGGCCGAGCCCTCGGGACCATCGAAGCTTACAAAGTAGCCGCCGCGGGGATGCGTCCAAGTAGCGCAACCCGTATCGCCCAGGCCCTCGGTGAGCTTGCGCTCAACGGCCTCAAAGCGCGGGCGCAAGAACTCGGCATGCTTTTTCATATGCTCCTTGACCGCCTCGATGGTGGGAAGGAAACGCACGTGACGCAGCTGGTTGAGCTTGTCGGCGCTGATAAGACCTGCCTTCAGGCGCTTGGAGAACTCGGCGATAACCGCGGGGCTCGCACCGATAAAGCCGATGCCGGCGCCCGGGAAGGTGATCTTGGACGTCGAGGCAAAGGCCACCACGCGATCCTCGGTGCCCGCCGCGCGGGCAAGATCGAAGATGTTGGCGAGCTTGTCGGTCTCGTCGTACAGGTCGTGCACGCAGTAGGCGTTGTCCCAGAAGATGCGGAAATCGGGCGCGGCCGTGGGCATCTCGACCAGGCGGCGCACGGTGTCCTCGCTAAAGGTGATACCCGTGGGGTTGGAATACTTGGGCACGCACCAGATGCCCTTGATGGAATCGTCGGCGGCAACGAGGCGCTCGATCTCGTCCATATCGGGGCCGTTGTCGGTCATCGCGACGGGAACGTTCTCGATACCCAGGTCAGCGGTAATTCCAAAGTGGCGATCGTAACCGGGAACAGGACACAAGAACTTGACCTTCTTGCCGTCGTGCGCTGCCTCGTAAGCCTCCCAAGGGTCGCTACCACACGAGCCGCAACGCCAGAACATACCGGCGATATCGTGCTCGATCAGCAAACTCGACGAACCCAGCACGAGCGTCTGCTCGGCGGGGCAACCCAAGAACTCCCCCGCCAGCTTGCGTGCCGAGGGAATGCCCTCAAAGCAGCCGTAGTTGGAGCAGTCGACGTTGCCGTCGTGCAGATCGGCATCGGCATTGAGGATATCGAGCATGGGTCGAGAGATGTCCACCTGGGAGGGCGACGGCTTGCCGCGGGCCATGTCGAGCGCCAGGCCCTTGGCCTTGACCTCGGCGACCTCGGCCTTGAGCGCCTCGATGGCAGCATCGAGTTCGGTGGTTTCCATCTTCTGGTAGATCGTCTGCATGGGTGCGACCTTTCACGAAGCGGTACGTTGCAATTCTTCTAAGTATAGACCGCCACCGTCGCAACGTTATGAAGCCGTGATAGATTAAGTCCATCGCAATGAATTACGAATCGCCGCGCATGCCGGCGTGAAGCGCCCAAGGAGGCACTATGGAGTACGGATCGTTCCAGGCCGAGGAATTCGGCGACCTGCAGCGCCTGGTCGACGGGCTGTTTTACGACCGCCACGCCATCGACCGCCTGGATCTAATCGTACAGGCAGAAATCTTGGACCTGGCGCCCGACCTCATGGAAATCGTCAACCTGCTACCGCCCGGCTATTACGACCGCCAGTCACTTTGCGACCAGCTCAACTCCGCCTTGGCCGCCCACGGCTGGGGCGCCATCTACGGCACCGTGGAATAAGCCTCGAGGCCGACGATTTGGCCCGTTTCCCGACCCTGGCGTAGCTTGTTTTAGGGCTTGTGGCCAAAAAAGGGCAAATATGAGTACTGTTACTTTTTTAGTAGCAGCGATTTTTGGTCGAAATCGGCAAAACTGGACTTGAAACTCCCTAGTCACCGTCAACCAGCGCCGAATTGGAAGTCGATGCTCACTCATTAACGTACAGTTCTTATAACTTTGTTCATTATTTTCCACACCTAAAATGAAACGCCGTTTGTGACAGTACTCACAAACGGCGTTTTTTGGCCACTGGGGTGTCCGGCAGGTGGCAAGTACCACTCAAAACCGCGTTTTACACGCGCTCGAGCAGGCTCTGGCGTCTGTTTCTACGCGCCTACTCGTTCTTGGGCGCGGGGTGCTTGCAGATCACACTCATGTAGATCATGCCAAGTACGGCCGCGGTGACCGAACCGGCAAGAATGGCAGCCTTGGCGGCAAGAACCTCAAACTCGGCCGTCGGGAAGGCGAGGCCGCTGATGAGAATCGACATGGTAAAGCCGATGCCGCCCAGAATGCCCACACCGGCAATCATGTGCCAGTTGACATTGCGCGGCAGCTCGCAGGCCCTAAGCTTAACCAGGGCAAACGTCATGCCAAAGATACCGATCGGCTTACCCAGCAGCATGCCAAAGTACACGCCGAGCGTCACCGGGTCGGTGAGCAGCGTGCTCATGTCCACGCCCACTAGGCGAACCTGTGCGTTGACGAACGCAAAGATCGGCAGGATCACAAAGTTGACCGGCGTGGAAATCAGACGCTCCATGCGAATGAGCGGCGGGGTCACGCGGTGCATGACGCGCTCGACCTTGGTGGTCGAGACGGTAAAGTCGTGCTGGCCCAAGATGTGCGCCTCGTCGTCGTAGCGGTCGTCGAGCAGCGGCAGGCACTCGCCCAACCAATCGGTGAGGCTATCGAGCTTGACGCCGCACTTGGCCGGGATGGTGAAGGCCAGGATGACGCCCGCAAGCGTAGCGTGCACGCCGCTCTTGAACATGCAGAACCACAGCAGCAGGCCCAGCACCGAGTACGGGGCAAGGCGGTAATGCTGCGTCTTGTTGAGCCACACGAGCGCGCAGGTCACAAGCGCGGCGGCGCCCAACCAAAACGGATTGGGGCTCTGACCGTAGAAGATGGCGATGGCGGCGATGGAGATGAGGTCGTCGGCGATGGCGAGCGTCGAGAAGAACACGCGCACGCCGTTGGGAACGCGATTGCCCAAAAGCGATAGCACGCCCAGCGCAAAGGCAATATCGGTTGCCATGGGGATGGCCCAACCGTTGCGGGCGCCGGCATGGTTGAAGATCAGGTAGATACAGGCGGGAACGACGACGCCGCCCACGGCCGCCAGCATGGGAAGCATGGCCTGACGCGGATTCTTGAGCTCGCCGACCGTCATCTCGTACTTAAGCTCAATGCCCACCAACAAAAAGAAAATCGCCATGAGGAAGTCGTTGACGAAAAGCTCAACGGTGAGACCGGCCGTAAGGTTGCCCAGACCCACATACAGCGGGGTCTCCAAAAAGTGATGGATGGCCTCGTAGGCATCGGTATTGGCGCAAATGACGGCGGCGATAGCGGCGAAGACCATGACGGCGGCGGAAATCGTGCCGTTCTCGGTGATGCGTTCCCAAATGTCGTGACGTTCAAAGCGCTTGCGCTCACGAACGTTGAACAGCTGCTCAGTTGCTGCCATGGGCGGCTCCTTTCACGGGAAAGCTCCCGTCTTAAAAAAGCACGGCCCGCCCAAGTGGCGGCGCCGCGCTCTAACGTATTACGCTTGCATCTAGCCTACCCTGCACGACAAGCACGCAGGCGTGGCCGAAAAGCGGAACCACAGGTTGAACATTATTTGCTCAACGGCACGGGCACACCTGTCCAAGAGACGGCGCGGCGCCGTGCACAAAAAAACGACCGGAGCGCGGGGCGTCCGCGATCCGGTCGTGGCGTTTGGTCAACTAAACCTAGCAGGCAGCCATGATGGGGGCAGCGACCTGCTTCTTACGGGAGAGGACGCCCGGCATCCAGACGCCGTCGTGCTCGTCGGCAATGCCCAGGCCCTTCTGAGCAGCCTCGGTCTCGCCCTCGAGCAGGACCTGCGAGCCCTCCTCCATGATGTCGGTGATGCACAGGACAATGCCGTCAGCACCCTTCTCGGCGGCGTAGGCGCGCATGGCCTCGCGAATCTCGTCGATCATGCCGAGCGCGCGGCTCTTGTCGACAGTCTCGTACTGGCCGATGAGCAGCTTCTTGCCGGCGGGCTCGAACATCTTGATGTCGTTGCCGACCATCTCGGCTGCGGTGAAGGAGCCGGACGGACGGGTGAGGAAGACCTCCATGCCAAACTTGACCGGGTCGACGCCCACCTGCTCGCCGAGCTTGGCGGCGACGGCGCGGTCGACATCGGTGGTGGTGGGGCTCTTGAGCATGAGCGTATCGGTCATCATGGCCGAGAGCAGCAGCTTGGCCTGGATGTCGGAAAGCTCAACGCCGAGCACGCCGGCGAGCTTGGTGACGATGGTGCAGCTGGAGCCCCAGGGCAGGCAGATGTAGTGCAGCGGGCCGGCGGTCTCGAAGTCGCCGATGCGGTGATGATCGACAACACCAAAGACCGTGGCGTCCTTAAGGCCGGCGACAGACTGGGCAGACTCGTTGTGGTCGGTGAGGACGACGAGCTGGCCGGCCTCGACGGACTCGATCACGCGAGGCTCGGCGATGCCGGCGTCGGCGAGCAGCTTGGCGGACTCTGCCGGAAGCTGACCAAGGGCGCAGGCCTCGTAGGTGTTGCCGGCATACTCAACCTGGTTGAGCAACTGGGACAGGACGACGGCGCTCATGATGGCGTCGTTATCGGGGTTCTGGTGACCAAAGACAAGAACGTTTGCCATGGATATCCTCCACTTGATATGTGTACTTGGACGTAGCTATGGTAGCACGCCGATGCCGAGCCTTCGCAGACGGAAGGGCCACGGCATATTTTGGGGCGCAGGCACGGGGGCCAAGGCTGTCCCTTTTGCACCATGTTGGTGCAATGTAACCTGTCCCCCTTGCACCAGCTATTTACCGGCAGCGCGCAGGGCTACGTAGGCAGCACCGATGATGCCGGCGTCGTTTCCGAGCGAAGCGACCTTAATGGGCGTCTCGCGCGAGGCGGAAAGCGCGTACTGCTTAAAGTGCTCGCGAACCTTGTCGAGGTAGACATCGGCCGAGGCGGAGGCGCCGCCGCCGATGAGGAACATCTCGGGGTCGACCACGTTGGCAATAAGCGCCAGTGCGCGGCCGAGATAGTCGGCCATGGTATCGGCCGCGGCCAGCGCGAGCTTGTCGCCCTCGCGGCAGGCCTGGAACACGTCCTTGGAATCGGAGGGGCCGGTCAGCTCGATGGGCTCGACGCCCGCCTTCTTGCACTCGGCAAGGTAGTTGCTCACCACGCCGGTGGCGCTGGAATACTGCTCCAGGTGGCCATGGCCGCCGCAGCCGCAGGTGCGCTCCTCGGCCGGGTTCAGGCACATGTGGCCAATCTCGCCGCCAGCACCCACAACGCCCGATACCACGTCGCCGTTAACGATAACGCCGCCGCCCACGCCGGTACCAATGGTGACCATCACCACGTTCTGTACGCCCTTGGCAGAGCCGAGCCAGGCCTCGCCCATAGCAGCAGCGTTGGCGTCGTTCTCGTACTTAACGACCGCGTCGGGGCAGTGCTCCTGGATGGCGATCTTGAGCTCGGGCAGGTTGATGGCGATGTTCGCCTTGACCTTGGCATCGCCCGATGCCGGGATGGGGCACGGAACGGCCAGGCCAATGCCCGACACAAAGGCACGCGGAATCTGGGCCTTGGCGACCACCTGGTCGATAGCCTCGGTCACCGCGGCAAAGCCCGCAGCGTCAACGATGGGAGGCGTGGGCACGCTAGCCTTGGCAAGCAGGTTTCCGTCCTCATCGAACAGACCCTCCTTGACCGAGGTGCCGCCGACGTCGATGCCGATGTAATACTGCTTAGGTTCCATGGGAGCCCGCCTTTCTCGTTTAAACATTGCCTGTATGGTACCGCTCCCAAGGCAAAAACCTACCAAAAAGGACAGGTTTGTTTTGGCAGGTTTTATCTGGGGAAGCGCAGAGTACGAGATTCGGTTCGCTGGGTGTTATATCGGTTCGGCCCCGTCCTCGGACCGATCATTTCTCAACACGACACTACTCAGATGTTTATCATTTAAAACGCTCTAATTTTTCAAGCGGGGCGACTTTTAATTTTATCTTCCTCGAACTTTTCAATAACTCAATAGAGATACTTAGGTGTTGACTATACTTTCTTTTATTCTCAATCAAGTTGGAAAGGAGGTTCCTTGATTCCCAAATACGAGGCGATAGCTGCAGATATTCGTCGAAGTATTGAGGATGGCGCTCTTAAACCGGGCGACAAGCTTCCCACCGTCGTTGAGTTCTGCGAGCTCTATAGCGTTTCAAAAATCACCGTCAAACGAGCTATTGAACAAATCACCGAGGAAGGTCTTATTACCAGCCGACGCGGATCGGGTACCTACGTTAAGGACACGGCGGGACTTCCCGGCCAGGCGTTTTTCCAGGGCAAAAACGACCGTGCCCAGGGCTTTTCATATGAGCACCGCGGGGAGAAGGTGACCTCGGTGGTCTACGATTTCTCGATCGTTAATCCACCAGCGGACATCGCAGCCCAGCTGGGAATTGCCGAGGATGACTTTGCCTATCACGTCGTGCGCGTGCGTCAGGCCGATGAGAAGCCCATCGTTATCGAGTACACCTACATGCCCCTCGAGCTGATTCCAGGCCTTAAAAAGAAGGACCTGTACGGATCAGTCTACCGCTTCATCCGCGAGCAATGTGGGCTGAAGATTTCGAGCTTCCACCGTACTATTCGCGCCGTGGCAGCAACCGAGGAAGAAGCCGAGCGTCTGGACACCAAACTTGGCTCTCCCCTGCTCGAGCTCACCCAGATTGGCTTTTTGGACAGCGGCGCCGCCTTTGAGTATTCGGTCTCGCGCAACGTTGGCGACCGCTTTGAGTTGCACAACGTAACGTTGGCATAAGTTTTTGTAGTCACGCGGGCGCTCGTTTTGAGCTGTTTTGTGCAACGCCCGCGCAACATAATGGGGGTATGAATATGTCCGATTTGATTAAACTGACGCCGGTCTTCCACGAGAAGATCTGGGGTGGCCGCCAGCTCGAAACCGTATTTGGTTACGACATTCCCGAGGGTCCCATCGGTGAGTGCTGGGCCATCTCGGCCCATCCCAACGGTGACTGCCAGATTGCGGAGGGCCCGTATGCAGGCCACACGCTTTCATGGCTGTGGGCCGAGCACCGCGAGCTCTTTGGCAATTGCGAGGGCAAGGAGTTCCCGCTGCTCATTAAGATTCTGGATGCCAAGGACGACCTTTCAATCCAGATTCATCCCAACGACGAGTACGCCGCCAAGCACGAGAACGGCAGCCTGGGCAAAACCGAGTGCTGGTATGTGCTGGACTGCGAACCCGGTGCCACGATCATTGTCGGCCAGCGCGCGCACGACCGCGCCGAGGCTGCACAGATGATCGAGGAGGGCCGTTGGGACGAGATGCTCAACGTGCTGCCGATTCACAAGGGAGACTTTTTCCAGATCGACTCCGGCACCGTTCACGCCATCAAGACCGGCACGCTGATTCTGGAGACGCAGCAGTCGAGCGACGTGACATATCGCCTGTACGACTACGACCGCCCCGGCACCGACGGAAAGCTGCGCCCGCTGCACATTGAGCAGAGCCTCGACTGCATCGACTTTGATGCTCAGGCTCCGACCGACGGCACGGTGACCGCGCCCGAGGTGGACGGCGTGACCGAGCTCGAGTCCAACCCCTGCTACACCGTCGATCGCGTGCGCGCCAACGGCAGCAAGACCCTCGACCAGCGCTGGCCCTTCATGTGCCTGTCGGTCATCGACGGCGAAGGCACCGTCTGCGGCGACCCCGTCCACAAGGGAAGCCACCTGCTGGCCCCGAGCACCGTCAGCTCCATCGACCTCGAAGGCAAGATGGAACTGATCATCAGCCACCTCTAGTTCGCAACAACAACCAAAACGCAACAAGGGGCTCCCCCGTTCACCAACGGGGGAGCCCCTTGTCCATATATATCAGCCCACCCGGCTCTCCAGACCAAAAAGCGAACGAGCAAAGCAACGCTCGTCTAGCAACGTTACCCAAGGACCTGGGCGGGCGTATGGGACAGCATCGATCGCGAGTTCCGCACGCAAAGGAGAGCACTTAATGTGCTCTCCGTCTTGCGCAGGACTGCCCGAGCAGGCGATGTTGCCCCATACGCCCGCCCAGGTCCGCCGGGATCACGACAGTTTGACGATCGGTGCAAAACCTTTCATTAGCTTTTTGGTCTGGCCGGTCTTTTCGAATTGAACCTCGATCATGTCTCCGACGACCGAGATCACGGTACCCGTGCCAAAGGTCTTGTGGCTCACGGTATCGCCTGCGGCAAAGTCCTGCGACGCGCTAGCGCGATCGACCTTGCGCTCCACTGTCGGCGACACCTTAGATGACGGCTTTTTGGCTCGCGGCGCACCCGAACCAAAGGTCGAGGCAACACGGCCGGCGTCGGGCGAGACCCCACGATGGCGCTCGGTCCCGTAGCTACTGCCGCCAAAGAAATCGTCAAAACTCGATCCACCGCGCGAACCGGAACCGCCGGTCGAGCGCGTATGCGAACCAAACACCTTGCCGCCGTACATATCCGAGCCCATGCCCGAGCCAAAGGTGCCGTGACGGTCGCCGCGTTTCTCCCAGCCCGTGCCCTCAAAACCGGCAGAACCGATGCCGCTAAACTCGATATCCTCAAACGGAATCTCGTTGAGGAAGCGCGAGCGCGGGTTGGCAGAGGTCGAGCCGTAGGTGCGACGCGTGGCCGCATAGGTCAAGAACAGGCGCTTACGGGCGCGCGTGATGGCGACGTAGGCCAGGCGACGCTCCTCCTCGAGCTTGCCCGGGTCATCGCCGCCGCCAAAGTCGTGCACGTGCGGGAAGATACCCTCCTCCATGCCGGCCACGAACACCGCCGGGAACTCCAGGCCCTTGGCGGAGTGGATGGTCATCATGGTGATGGCATGCGTCTCGCCGGCCAGGGAATCCAAGTCGGAGCGCAAGGCCAGCCACTCCATGAGCGCCGGCAGCGCCTTACAGGTGAGCGGACCGTAGGTGCGCTCGATCTCGTCGGCATGCACGGCACCCGCCGGCAACTCTGTTGGCACGGCATACGCGTTGCCCGCGATGGCGGCGGCCAGGGCATCCTGCGGAGACAGCGCCGGAGCGGCCAAGCTATCGAGCGGATTGGAGCCCGCGGCGTCACGCGCACCAACGAGCGCCTCAAACGAGGATACCGGGGCAGACGGCCCCGGTTCGGGCGCAGGCGCGCTCACCACGACGGGCTCGGGCTCGGCGCTGACAGGCACATCGGCAACACCGGCAGCGCGCAGCTCTTCCAAGCTCTCGAGCGTACCTTCGATATCCTCATGCGTCTCCTCAAATTCGGCAGCGACACCCAGGAATTCCTGAATGTTCTCGGCGCGGCTCTCGGACTCCATGGTGCCCTCGGCGCGGAAAGCCTGCAGCAGGCCCGTCTTATCGACGATCATCTCGACAACGTCCTTGAGCTCGCCGTCCATGCGGCGACCCTCGCGCACCAGCGACACAAAGCTCGACAGGCCATTGCGCACCTTGGCGCTAAACATGCCGGTTTCGGCGCACGCGATCTCGCAAGCCTGGAAGAACGAGCAACGGTTGTCGCGCGCCAGCTGCTCAATCTTTTGGATCGAGGTGGAGCCGATGCCGCGGCGCGGCGTGTTGATGACGCGCTTGACGCTCATCTCGTCTGCCGGGTTCACGATCATCTTGAGGTAGGCCATGACGTCGCGGATCTCGGCACGATCGAAGAATCGCGTGCCGCCCACAATCTTGTAGGGCACGCCTGCGCGCAGGAACATATCTTCGAGGATACGCGACTGGGCGTTGGTGCGGTAGAACACAGCAATATCGTCGTAGCTCGTGCCCTTGGAGTGCAGCTTTTCGATCTCGCCGGCAATCCAGCGGCCCTCGTCGCGCTCATCGCTTGCCTGGAAGGCCTGGATCTTCTCGCCGTCGCCCTCGGCCGTAAACAGGCGCTTGTCCTTGCGCTGCGAGTTGTGACGCACCACGGCGTTGGCAGCGCTCAGGATATGACCCGTGGAGCGGTAGTTCTGCTCCAGCTTGACGGTCTTGCAGTTTTTAAAGTCCTTCTCAAAGTCCAGGATATTGGTGATGTCAGCACCACGCCAGCTATAAATGGACTGGTCGTCGTCGCCCACAACCATGAGGTTTTGGTACTTGGCGGCCAGCAGGTTGGCGATCTCGTACTGGACGTGGTTGGTGTCCTGGTACTCGTCGACGCTAATGTAGCGGAAGCGCTCCTGATACTTGTCGAGCACCTCGGGGCGGGTGCGCAGCAGCTCGAGCGTGCGCACGAGCAGGTCGTCGAAGTCCATCGCGTTGGCGGCGCGCAGGCGGCGCTCCAGCTCCAGGTAGACTTGCGCGGCCTTTTTGTCATTAGGGCTGTCGGCGGATTTGAGCATGTCCTCGGGCCCGATCATGGCGTTTTTAGCCGAGCTGATCTTGCTGCGGATCATGTTGATGGGGAACTGCTTTTGCTCGATGTCGAGCGCCTGCATAATGTCGCGCACCATGCGCTTTGAGTCGTCATCGTCGTAGATGGTGAACTGCCCGGTGTAGCCCAGCAGGTCGGCGTCCTCGCGCAGCATGCGCACGCACATGGCATGGAAGGTGCACACCCACATGCCGCGGGTGTCGCTGGGGATGAGCGCTGCCAGACGCTCGCGCATCTCGGCCGCGGCCTTGTTGGTAAACGTGATGGCCAGGACCTGCCAGGGCTTAACGCCCAGGTCGCCAAGCATATGCGCGATGCGGAAGGTCAGGACGCGGGTCTTGCCCGAGCCGGCGCCGGCAAGGACCAGCAGCGGGCCCTCGGTGGTCAGGACCGCCTCGCGCTGGGCGGGGTTCAGGCTATCGATATCGACGAGCGGCTTGGCAGGTTTGGGTGCCGGCGCGGGGGCGTCGTAGATGTCGAGCGGAACGAGCTCGGGTTCCGGCGCGGCGGGGGCGGTGTACGCATCGAGCGGCACGGGTTCCGGCGCGGGCGACACGGGTACCGCAGTGTTCTTTTCCCAGGGCAGGGGCTGGGTCATGGGCGACTCCTCATCTGACGGACGGCGCGCCTGCGGGCAGCGCCATAGTTTGAGCCGTACCAGTATACCGAGCCGCGCGGACACCGACGCAAATCACACCACGACTCCGTCCGCCACCATCGGGCCCGCCCCAGCGGATTTGGCGCAATGGGGTCAGATTTGTCTGCACCAAGCTGGTGCAAAGTAACCTGACCCCATTGCGCCAATCACAGAGCCACCGATGTCACGGTAGCAGCAGCGAGCGACGGCCAGAGCGAACAAATTGGCATGAAAAGAGGGCGGCATAGACCTTTTGGTCATGCCGCCCTCTTTGAATGACAAGTTGTCGCTCTGGCCGCCGCGCAGCGTCAACCAAGTTACAGGCCGAGCATAGGCTCCAGAACAAAGAAGTACGCAAGCACCACGATGCCCAGAATGATGCGGTAGACGCCGAAGCACTTGAAGTCGTGACGGCGGACGAAGCCCATAAGCCACTTGATAGCGATGAGCGAAACCACAAAGGCCACAACGCAGCCCACGCCCAGGATAGCGACCTCGTTGGCGCCGAACGTACCGCCCTTGATGAAATACTTGACCAGCTTGAGCGCACTCGCGCCAAACATGACAGGAATGGCCAGGAAGAACGTAAACTTGGACGCCACCGAACGCGTGCAGCCCAAAAGCAGGCCGCCGATGATGGTAGAACCGGAGCGAGACGTACCAGGCACCAGCGAAAGCACCTGGAAGCAGCCGATACCCAGCGCAGTCTTCCAGCTCAGGTCCTCGAGCGTGGCGATGGAGCCAAAGTCCAGATTCTCGTCATCGTCCTCATCCTCAGCGGTAGCCGCGGCGGGCGCCGCAAAGTGCGCACCGGCGGGACGTCCACCCGACACCACAGCACGCGAACCAAACGAACCGGCAACGGCCATTTCCTCGCGCTTGCTCGCGCGCCAGTTCTCGATCACGATAAACAGCACGCCGTACACAATGAGCGCCAGCGCCACGACGGGAGCATTGTAGAAATGCTCCTCCATCCAGTCGTTGAGCGGCAGGCCGATCGCCGCCGCAGGAATGCAACCGAGCACAATCTTGCCCCACAGCACCCAGGTGTCGCGACGGCCCTCCTTGCCCTTGCTGGGCGAGAACGGATTGAGCTCATGGAAGAACAGCACACAGACGGCCAGAATGGCGCCGAGCTGAATCACGACCAGGAACATATTCCAGAACGTCTCGCTCACGTTCATCTTGACGAACTCGTCCACCAAGATCATGTGACCGGTCGACGAAACAGGCAGCCATTCGGTGATGCCCTCGACCAGGCCCATGAAGGCAGATTTTAGAAGCTCGATAATATCCAAAGGGACCCCCTCGTTAGACACCCGCCGATATTGTTCTGCGGACGGTGCGGGCGATGTCCCATTATCAACCGTTGGCGACGCGCCTGCGCCTACCCTTACCAAAAAACTCGCCCGTTCACAGAATTGCGAGCGGTCAAACCCAAATCCTTGGGTATAACTGCAACAAGATAAAGTGTCCGGCGGCCAACGCGCTCGCGCCCGCCCGATGCACGAGCCCCGCGCCCGTGCGATAGACCAAGGAGGAAACCATGAACGAGGGCTACACCAAGGTATTTGTTTCACTCGACGGTACTGAGCAGCAGGATTTTGTGCTCGCACGCGCCATCAAGGTCGCCGCGAACAACGGCGCCAAGCTGATCATCGGCCACGTCATCGATTCCACGGCGCTCGAGAGCGCCGGTTCCTATCCGGTCGATCTGGTCAACGGCCTAGAGGAAGCATTCAAGAACTCCATCACCAAGCAGCTCGAAGAGGCCAAGGCCAATCCCGATATTCCCGAGGTCGAGGTTATGATTCGCGCCGGCCGTATTCGTGAGACGCTCAAGGACGAGATGCTCGACGTGGTCAAGCCCGACCTGGTGCTCTGCGGCGCCCGCGGCCTGTCCTCGATCAAGTATGCGCTGCTGGGTTCGATTTCGACGTTCCTGCTGCGCAACACCGACTGCGACATCTTGGTCGTGAAGTAGGTTCCTTCCCGTCGGCGCAAGGCCTGCGGGGTTATCACGCCGACGTCCTCGCCGCTTCGCGGCTGCGGGATGTCGGCTTAGATAACCCCTCCCGGCCTTGCGCCTTCGTCACCGTACTTCAGCGAGTTGGCTGATAAAAGATGGCGTGCCGCCCCGTTTGGGGCGGCACGTTTTGTTTGGGCGGACGTCTGCCGCGTGCGTTACTCGAAATACTGGAACTTGTTGGTTGAGAAGGCGAATGTTACGACGAAGCCTTTGCCGGAGTCGGATGCCGCGGTGACGTCGATGCCCATCTTGGAGCACAGGCGCGCCACCAGGTAGAGGCCGATGCCCGTTGCGCGCTTGGTGGTGCGGCCGTTGTCGCCGGTAAAGCCCTTCTCGAACACGCGCGGCAGGTCTGCCGCACACACGCCACAGCCGTTGTCCGCGACGGTAAGCTCGATGCGCTCGCTTGCCAGACCCTCGTCCAGCAACGCACCCGAAAACTCAATCTTTGCGCCGTCCTCACGCGCATATTTAATGCTGTTCTGAATGAGCTGGCCCAGAATAAACTCGAGCCACTTCTCGTCGGTAAAGACCTCAAAGTCGAGGTTCTCGCACACCGGCGCCACGTGTGCCGCGATGAGCTCGCGCGCATTGGCCTTGATTGCACCCGTCACCAGAGCCTTGAGGTTCCAACGTCGAATCAGATAATCGCGCTCCACAACCTCCGAGCGCGCATAGTAGAGCGCCTGGTCGATATAGCGCTCCACGCGGGCAAGCTCGCGACCGAGGTCATCTACGCGCGACAGATCATCTTCGCTGCCGTCCAGGTTTTCCAAAATCAGATGGGCTGCCGCCAGAGGCAGCTTGGCCTCGTGGACCCAGCTCTCGATATAGTCGCGATAGTCATCGGTCTGGCGCCTGCCTTCGGCAACCTCGTCACAAGCGGCTTTGCCCACCCGGCGCAAGACCTCGTACTCGAGCTCGCCCTCGGCATAGGTCGGGCATTGCACCATCTCCTGCACCCATGCGGGACTCTCGAGCTCTTCGGCCGCGCGCTCCAACTGACGCAGAAAACGGCGACGGCGCGCGTACTCGACCACGATGCCGAGCATACCGAAGATAAAGGACACGCCAACCGCCACGACCACGATAGAAACGGGTGCGCCGGCGACCGTCAGCACAAAGCAGCTCAGCAGCACACCGCACGTCCACACGGCGACGGGAAGCAGCGCATCTTTGAAGAACTTGCCAAACGACATAGCCGGCCCCTAGACCGAATAGCCTTGGCCGCGGTGCGTTGTCAAATACCCCTTGATGCCGATTTTTTCGAGCGTGGTGCGCAGGCGGTTGATGTTGACGGTAAGCGTATTGTCGTCCACAAAGGCGTCGGAGTCCCACAGGTCCTGCATGATGGCCGAGCGCGAAACGATCTTGCCCGCGCGGCTCAGAAGCAGCGAGAGGATACGCAGCTCGTTTTTGGTGAGCTCGGTGCTGGCGCCCGTTTGCGTGTTGGTGACCATGGAGCGTGCGAGGTCGAGCTCCAGTCCCTTGTGGACGAGCGTGCTGCGCTCGCCCGCCGCCGCGGTGCGACGCAGCAAGGCATTGATGCGCGCCACGAGCACGCGCGCGCTATAGGGCTTGGGAACAAAGTCGTCCGCGCCGAGCGTCATGGCCATGACCTCGTCGATCTCGGTCGTGCGCGACGTGAGGACGATGATGGGAACCTCGGATTCGCGGCGAACCTCGTGGCAGATATGCTGGCCGTCCTTGACGGGAAGCGTCAGGTCGAGCAGCACCAGGTCGGGTGCGGCGGCGAGAATATCGCGCGAGACGTGCTCAAACGATTCGCAGGCCTCGATCTCAAACCCGGCGCGGGCAAGGATGTCGATAAGCTCACGACGAATGGGTTCATCGTCCTCAACGATATAGATTAGCGCCATGGATTCCGCTCCCCTCTTGGTTGTCTTGCCCCATTATGACCGCGGAGCCGCAGGTACGCGCCTCGCGTGTCACCAAGGTGACAGAACTGTTCGCGAACGAAAACGCTTGGCTCGTCCCTCGCTCGCAACGGGCGCGGGAATCAAATGATTATTAAATCCCCGTCCCAGAAAAATCATTTAGCGGCGGGCGCGGAGCTTTTCGTAGCCGTCGGCAAAGAAGGCGACCGTGGCGGCGTCGGCCTCCGCAGCGTCCGTCTCGGTTGCGGGAACCACGCCGTGCTCGTCGCTCACCAGGAACAGCGCGCCCTTGAGCTGCGCGGGAATGTCTACGCGCGTGACCGGGATGCCCTTGGTCTGGGCCAGTTGCTCAATGAGCGTCGCCGTGCCGCACAGGCACTCGTCCGCCGGCGCCACAAAGGCAAGCTCGCCGTTGTTGACGGCGGCGAGCAGCTCGGGCGCCACGCCGGTCTCGTCGGCTTCGGAGCGAGCCTCGGCAGAACGGGCACGCAGCGCCTTGGCCGACGTGTCGGCCAGCGGCTCGTACTCGCCCACCGTCATGGCGGCATTGCCGTTGATGTCGATCACCAGCATGAGCACGCCGTCGCGTGCGGTGTAATCGCCCTCGGCAAGCGACCACTCAACGTGCTGCTTGGCCCAGCTGAGCATGTTATGGGTAAGCGGCTCGCCCTGCACCAGGCGCTCGGACAGCGCGCGAATGTGGCGGTTGAGCATGGGCACCTTCTTGTTAGACATGCGCCAGCGGCAGATAAGCGCGGGCTTGTCGAGCGTAAACTTCTCGACCGCTTCCTGATTAGCGCAAAAGTCCTCGTACGCACGCTGATCCTCGGCATTGCCAAACAGCTCGGCATCATCCACAACGGCCATATCCAACCTTTCTCAAAAACATACACCGCACCGTTATACCCAAAAAAGCCGCCCGTACCAACCGGCACGGACGGCAATAGATAGCTTTAGTTCGGGGCGAGTCAATACCGCTGGTGGAGCACAAGCCAGCGAGCCAGCACCAAGTGCCTCAGGTCGCCGCGAAAGAGGAGCGACGCGTACTTCTGTACGCGAGCGACGGTTTGAGCGGCGAGATGAGGTGCTTGGGGCCGGCGCAGCGTCGAGCAGTTACGCGGTTTGGTAAAACCGCGTAACGATATTAGTGCCTAAAATGCCTGGCGCCCGTGAAGACCATAGCAATATTGTGCTCGTTGCAGGCCTGAATGCTCTCGTCATCGCGCTTGGAGCCGCCGGGCTGGATGATGCAGGTCACGCCGTGCGCGGCAAGCACGTCGACGTTGTCGCGGAACGGGAAGAACGCGTCGCTTGCACAGGCAAAGCCGCCCTTCTCCACGCCCTCGCGCTCGCAGAAGTCCTCGGCGCGCTCGCAGGCAAGTAGCGCAGAGTCAACGCGGTTAGGCTGACCCGGGCCCATGCCAATGCCGGCCTTACCCTTGGAGACCAGGATGGCGTTGGACTTAACGCCCTTGCAGACCTTCCAGGCAAACTCGAGCTCGGCCATCTCGGCGTCGGTGGGCTTGCGGTCGGTGGGGAACGTAAAGGTCGCGGGATCCTCGGTCACGTGGTCGACCTCCTGCACCAGCATGCCGCCGTCGACGGAGCGCAGCTCCACCTGAGCGCCGTGGTCCACGCCGCCGGTCGCCAACACGCGCAGGTTGGGGCGCTTGGCCATGCGCTCGAGCGCCTCGGCGGTGTAGCTCGGGGCGATGATGACCTCGACGAACTGCTTGTTCTGATCGGCAAAGTGCTCAACCAGATCAAAGGGAACCTCGCGGTTGCAGGCGATGATGCCGCCGAAGGCGCTCTTGGGATCGCAGGCAAAAGCGCGGTCGTAGGCAGCCGTGATGTCCTCGGCAACGGCGGAACCGCAGGGGTTCTGGTGCTTGAGGATTACGCAGGCCGGCTCGTCGAACTCGCGGACCAGGTTCCAGGCGGCGTCGGCATCCAGATAGTTGTTGTAGCTGAGCGGCTTGCCCTGGATCTGCTTGGAGCCCACGAGCGGGAACTGCGAGCTCGCGGTGTTCTCGCAGCCCTCGGCAAAGCGATAGACTGTGGCTTTCTGCTGCGGGTTCTCGCCATAGCGCAGGTCGTCGACCTTCTCCAGCGAAATCTCGAGCTTGGCAGAGGTGTCCGCCACGTCGCTTGCCTGGGCGGCGAGCCAGCGGGAGATGGCCGTGTCGTAGGCAGCGGTGGTCTGGTAGACCTTCACCTGCAGGCGACGACGGGTGGAAAGCGTGGTGCAGCCACCGGTCTCGTGCATCTCGGCCAGGACGGCATCATAGTCGGCCGGATCGGAAATGACGGTAACGCTCGTGGCGTTCTTGGCGGCAGAGCGCAGCATGGAGGGGCCACCGATGTCGATGTGTTCGATGGCGTCCGCGAAGGTGACCTCGGGGTTGGCGACGGTCTTCTCGAACTCGTACAGGTTGACGACGACCAGGTCGATCAGCTTAATGCCGTGCTGAGCCGCCTCCTGCATGTGCTGCTCGGAATCGCGGCGGGCCAGCAGCGCGCCATGAACCTTGGGGTGCAGGGTCTTAACGCGGCCGTCCATCATCTCGGGATAGCCCGTGAACTCCTCGATGGGGGTTACGGGAACGCCCGCGTCCTCGATGGCACGAGCCGTGCCGCCCGTAGAGATGATCTCGACGCCAAAGTCGTCAACCAGCGTCCGTGCGAAATCGACGACGCCCGTCTTATCGGTAACCGAGATCAACGCGCGTGCGATCTTCACATCAGATCCCATGCAGTCCTCCTGTCTGGTACGCCGCCGTGCTCTGTGAGTCGGTGATACGTCGATCTGCAGCGCTCGCGCAGCGGCATTGAAAATACTGATTTAATGTAGCGCATCGAGCGCATCGATGCACCCCGCAACGGGCGCATGTGCAGAAAAAGTTTGCGAGCGGAGGGGATGGGCATGGCACCGGGCACGGTGAGTTCATGGAACACAGGGGCACCATAATTAGATGCCAATGGCGTGGTAGAACTGTGCTCGATATGCATCCGCAAAAGAAAGAGGCACCATGGTCTCGCGGGTTCTCTACCGACCGTTTGATACCGAAGACTTCGACGCCATCGCGCTGATTCTGCAGCAGCTTTGGCATAACAATTCGGATAACGATGAGTACAACCGCCTTGAGGCCGCGTGCGACCTCGCCTATTGCCTTTCGTCGTCGACGTTTTCACAGGTTGCCGTAATCGACGGTCAGGCGCGTGGCATTTCGCTCGCGCGTGCGGGACAGAGCTCCGGCGCCACTATCAACGAGCATTGGATGGATACCGAACGCGCGCTGCTATCGCAGATGCGTGAGCTAGAGCCCGATGCGTGCGCCGAGTATCTCTCGTTTGTGCGCGCAACCATCCGAACCAACAACCGCCTGCTCGAGAGCAGCCCGTTGCCGCACGACAACGAGGTCACGCTGCTTGCCGTGGATCGCGATGTCCATGGCCTGGGCGTTGGCACGGTTCTGCTCGATGCCGCCGTCTCGCACCTGTCCTCGCTTGGAGCGACGAGGGCGCACCTGTACACCGACTCCAACTGCTCGTGGAAGTTCTACGAGCTGCACGGCTTTAAGCGCACGGCCACGCACCGCGCCAACCGCGAAGAGCGCCGTCACGACATGCCGCGCGAAAGCTTCCTCTACGAACTCGATCTAACAGCCTAAACCCGGCAGTTAGGGACGTTCCTTTTAATATGAGCAGGACATTGTCAAGAGGCAAAATCGGGCCTGGCCCCAACGATATGGGGTCAGGCCCTCTCCCTATATCAGCCCGTCCGCGGCGACCTCGGCGTGTCTTACCGACGCTCGTCTTTGCAGTTTAATATCCGCCCGCGGCGATCTCTCGCTGGGCAATCCGTTGCTGCGGCTGAGGCTTCTACGTCGAACCGACAGTCTGTGCACGCGTGTGGCGCCCTGGGCGCTCGCAGAAAAGGGACCTGAGGTTCGCCTCAACGGCTTCGGATCGAACCGCTTCCGGGGTGACTGGCTTATGTGCGGGGGACCGCCCCCCCCTACGCCTCCTCGGCCATGAGGCCGACCGCCCATACCCAGCAGGCGAGCTCGCGCGCCGTGGCCACGTTCGCCTTGTTGCCGTGGACCCCGCGCGCGAGCAGCGCCTCCCGCCTCTCGACCAGCCTCCGCACGCCCTTGGCGGCATGCCTCCGGGCGCCCCGGTCCGGGGCCTGGCCCTTGGCGAGGTCCTTCGGCCGCCCCGAGCACGTCAGGTAGTGCCACGCGGCCTCGACCAGCGCCTTCCTCAGGTGCTTGTTGCCAGCCTTGGTGATCGCGCCCCTGCGGTCGCTCTCCCCGCTGGAGTGCTCGGAGGGCGTCAGGCCGACCCACGCCGCGAACGAGCGGGCATTCCCGAACCTCGAGAACTCGCCGGCCTCGAACACGAGGTCGGCGGCGGACGCGGTGTCTACGCCCTTGAGGCAGCGGAGGGAGTCGACCCTCCTCCTCCACCTGGGCTTGCGGGCCTCGGCCTCGACGAGCCCCTCGAGCCTCGCCTTCTCCTCCGCCGCCCGCCTGACCGCGTCGACGTAGTAGGCGAGCACGTCGCTGTCGGCCCTCTCCGCGAACCCTATCGACTCGATCCAGGACCAGTGCGCCCGGGTCCAGTTGCCCTTCCTGCGGCCGGTGGGCGTCCTCTCGTCGAAGACGAGCCCGTGCCTGAGCAGGAACTTGGAGAGCCGCTGCTTCGAGCGCGAGAGGTCGTCCCTCGCGTCCTCGAGCGCCCTGGTCAGGTCGCGGGCGGCCTCGCACTCGTCGTCGGGGACCCACACCTCGACCACGTTGCCGACCGACAGCATGCGGGCGAGGAACTCGGCGTCGTTGCGGTCGTTCTTCCTGCGCCTGTCCGCGCTGGGCTTGATCATCTTCGAGACGGCGCCGACCACGCAGTCGACCCCCAGGCCGGAAAGCCTCTTCTGCAGGTCGAAGCCCGTGACCCCGGACTCGTACACGCACCTGGCCCTGGGGTCCACGGAACGGACCCACTCCGCGACGGCGCCGGCGTCGTAGCCGAAGGTCGCGGCACGTACCTCCCCGGTCATGACGTCGAGGGAGACGGCCTTTATCGAGCGGGCGTGGACGTCGAGGCCGATGAAGGTGGTAGTATCGAGCATGGGAGCCCCTTCCATGAATGCGGCGTGGCCGCCACGGTTGGATTAGACACTCACCATTGTCGGCCTAATCCGCGGTCTTTCATGCAGCAGGGGCTCTCAATGTTTTTATGTCCTGCTCATATCGTCTGTGCCGGCACCCCGGGACACTCCTTGGCAGCAACCGCACCTAGTCGTTGGGGACGTTCTTAAATGATTAGTCGCTGGGGACAGTCTTCGTAGGTAGCGCGTAAAAAGGGGATGGGCTTTCCCCGACGGCTGTCGAGAAAAGCCCATCCCATAATTTACGACCGTTAGAACGTTCCGCCGCCGCCTCCGCCGACGCCGCCACCACCGCCGCCAGAGAAGCCGCCGCCGCTGCCGCCGCTCGAGCTATCGGAGCTCGAAGCCAGCTCGCGGATGGTCTCGTGATACACATCGTTGAACGAATCGAGCGGAGACTCGTTGCCGTAGTGATGGTAATACCACCAGTAGCAGGGGTAGTTGTCGTAGAAATCGTCGCTGTTGCGCAGGTCCGCAGGCACGGCCTCGGCCAGCTGTCGCAGCACTTCTTTCGAAACGCCCAGGGCAACGCCCATCACCAGCAGCTTGTTCCACAAGATCAGATCGCTGGGGACGGCCTCCTTCAGGCGCGTAAAATCCTCGAGCCAATGCTTGAGCGCCTTGCAGCGAGCCGCCACCTCGGCGCCCTCCGACGTGTAACGGCGGAAGGTGCAGCTCAGGACAAAGCCCACAATCGTGACGGGGATCGAGATCATAGCGGCACCGACGTTGGCGTCCGCAAAGTCGGTATAGAACAGAAAGCCCAAAATGCCAAAGACAATGATGATGCCGAGAACCAAGCCGGCAACCAGGGCGACGGTGCCGTCCGAGGCGATAAGCTCGCGCGCCTCCAGCTTGCCCTTAACCGTGCTCTGATAGTCCTCGAGCTTGTCGCCAACAGATGTGGTGCGCTCGCTAGCGTATTCCTCCAGCTCGCTAAACGTGCGCGAACGGACTCCGTCCTTATCGGGCTTAACGCCAGCGAAGAAGACCTTGAGTACGTCGCGGTCGATGCCGTCCTTCTTGGCAGCCTTCCAGGCCTCGTCGGTCACTGTGATGCGATACGTCTGCTCCTCTTTTTCGCGACGGAGCAGACCCTTCTTCTTGGTCTCGGTCGCTTCTTCCAGCTTGATCACGCGGTCGTCGGTCAGCTTCATCAGCGTGGCGATATATGCCTGATCGGGCACGTCGTTCCAGCTCATAAGAGTTGCAAGCACCGCGGGATGATCGGCGGAGGGCACATCGCGGAAGTACTCGTCCTGGAAGAGCGGCTTGGGCTTGGGCCTGCGCAGCTTGAGCATCACGATTACACCGGTATAGGCAACCGCCACAACAACACACATCACGGCAATCGCGCCGGCAACCGCACGCGCGTGCTCACGGCGGGCGTTAGCTTCGTCGGCCCATTCCTTCTCTTCGCTCAGAATCGTTGACATGCGCTCTTCGCCCGAGGCGGCAAGCTGCGGCACCCAGTCGCTGGGGAAGGCGATGCGCGCCTCGGCGAATTCGCCCTGATGCACGCAGGGAATGGTATAGGTGACCATGGGCTCGTCCTCATCGAGTGACACGTCGCCCGTCAGCGGTCCGTGGCCCCATGCGCGGAAGCTATCGCCCTTGACGGCCGCCGTCCCGGCAGCGGCATTTGCGAAGCGCACTTCCATCTCGACGTCATCGGAATCCGCAGACCAGCCGTCGCCCACGAACTTCCAGTAGAGCTCGGCGGTATCGGCCCAGTTCATAACCGCACCGGTCATGGTGTAGCTCACGTAATAGATCGCGCTGTCGCCGCTCTCGTGAGGGCTGAACACCTTAATCCTTACGCCGTCACCGGTCTGCTCGACCGTGTAGACGCCAGAGTCGCCCTTGTTCGCGCTATCGACTTTGTTAAACGCGGTGTCCTCTTCCTCGACACTCAGCACGTCGACGCCCGCCGTGCCGCCCTGCTGGTTGGTGCCCGTATTGATCTCCCAAAACACGCCGTTGATGTCGTCGTCGAAATCAAACTGGCGTCCCTCGACAACGGTCAGCGATCCGTCGGCTTCGACCGTGGCGCTAATGTAGGTTTGGGTCATGGAATAACCGTCGGCGTGTGCGGCGGCGGGCAGTAGCAGCAATGCAAACGCGACGAGTGCGCAGACGGAAGCAAATCGCGCAAACGGGCGGCGCTGCCGGCTGACTTTGGCGGCGAGGGTGTTCATAGGCACATCCTTTATCTGTGATATCAACAGCGTTATTGTCCCACGTTTGCGAGCGTACGACACGACCGTCTAGGTAAGCGGGGCGTCAATTGGGACAAAAGTCACGCCCGCGCCCGGCAGCTAGTCATTGGGGACGTTCTTAAATGACTAGTCATTAGGGACACCCTTGGCATGGCCAGCGCCAGCAATAGATACCACTTCATAGCTCCATCACAGGTGTAGCGGCTTTGTGTGGGCGCGGCACGCGTTGATTGAGCCGCCAACCGAGGGGCATAAAGCAGTTGAGCGAAAACGGTTTGCCCCTTTGCCGTTCGCTTGAGGATCATGTCCCCCTTTTCCGCGGAGACCCCGGTAGTTGCGAAGAGCTGCCGGGGTTTCTGTCGTTTGAGGGGTTGGGCTGGCGGGTGGCGATCGAGCTGTCGAGCCGGTGGTCCGGCACGCGCAACGCGCGGCCTCGGCAACTTGCAGGCCACGGCAGCGTCTCCCCCACCGCGCCCCGCGCTATACTCGTCCGCATGGATATCAACGCACGCAACATAACAACGCCCGCTGTGGCCACATCGACGGCGCCCAACAGCAAGCTCGCCCCCGCCCTCGCGCCCGTCGTGGGCCGCTTCGCCCCGTCGCCCTCGGGCCGCATGCACCTGGGCAACGTGTTCAGCTGCCTGTGCGCATGGCTTTCAGCCCGCAGCCAAGGCGGCAGCATCGTGCTGCGCATCGAGGATCTGGACGATCGCTGCAAGCGCCCGGAACTTGCCGCTCAACTGATTGACGACCTGGCCTGGCTAGGGCTTGAGTGGGACGAAGGCCCCTACTACCAGCACGATCGCCTGGATCTGTACGAGGACGCCCTGCGCCAGCTACAAGACGCCGGCCTCACCTATCCCTGTTTTTGCACGCGTGCCGAACTCCACGCCGCGAGCGCGCCGCACGCCAGCGACGGCACGCCCATCTACCGCGGCGCCTGCCGAGGCCTTTCTGCCGAGGAGGTTGCCCGCCGCAGCGCCCTGCGCGCTCCGGCCACGCGCCTGCGCGTGCCCGCCGTCGACGACCTCGCCGGCGACGTGATCGAATTCGTGGACCGCACGTACGGAGCCCAATGCGAGGCACTCGCCACCGAGTGCGGCGACTTTTTGGTCCGCCGCAGCGACGGCGTGTTTGCCTATCAGCTAGCCGTGGTGGTCGACGACGCCGCCATGGGCGTCACCGAGGTCGTGCGCGGATGCGACCTGCTGGGGTCCACGCCGCGGCAGATCTACCTGCAGCATCTACTGGGACTGGCCACGCCGCGCTACGCGCACATTCCGCTGCTCATGTCGCCGGACGGCCGCCGCCTTTCCAAACGAGACCGCGATCTGGACCTGGGCGAGCTCCGCGCCCGCTTTGGCACGCCCGAGGCATTGCTAGGATGGCTCGCCGGGCAAACGGGCATCGCGCCGGGCACCACGCCGCGCTCTGCCGAGCAGCTGGTCGAGCACTTTAGCTGGGATGTTATCCGCGCGCATCGGGAGAACATCACTGTAACGGTCGAGTAGCCAGCCATCCCGCCTCTACGCAACATCCCAGGACTGGAGTTCGTCGCCCAGGCGAACGATGCAGTCGTAGAGCACGGTATGGCGCTCGGCCGGGTTGGCATCACGATGAAAATGCCCGTAGTACCAGCGCTTGTAGTCCAAGCGATCTTCCAGCTCATCGAAAAATGCCGTAAGCCGATCAACGGAGGGGCAATTCCAGCCGGACGTTGGATAAAGCGTGGACGAAAGCATGCGCGTAGAGCAGGTGTGAGTGATCACGTAGTCGACCGTCCAGCCCACGCTGTCGAGCTTTGCCCGCGCCTCCTCAAAGTTGCGCTCGTCCGGCAGCTCCTGCGGCCACCAGCTGGAATACGGAATGCGGTATTCCTTGTCCACGCTCGTGGCGCCGCCCATGGTAAAGACCGTTGAGCCGTCGAGCTCAAAAACCTCGCCGCGCGTCAGGCGCCGTATGGGCGAGGTATCCGACAGGCGCTGCGTCAGCCCACCGTGCCACAACTCCATGGGGCGTTCCGCCCAGTGATCGAAACGCTCGTGGTTGCCGTCGACAAACAGCACGGTGTAGGGGCGCGACTCAAGCCAAGCAATATCGGCACATTCCTCGGTAGAAAAGTCCCAGGGAAAGCCAAAGTCGCCCGCGATGATGAGATAGTCGTCGCTCGCCAGGCTATCCCCAAGCTCCCAATCGCGGAGCTTTTGCATGTCAGCGCCGCCATGAATATCGCCTGTTACATAGACCGTCATCGGATTACCACTTCCCTGTAAGTCGCTAGCCCACATTCTGCACGATCACTAAGCCAACCGTTCCAGCCCTTCCATCCCTTAGGGCTTACCCTTCGTTCTTCCATCCAAACGGGTCAAGCACCCAAAAAACCAGATCGAGCACGCCGCCGGTCATCATGGCGCCGGCAAGGGCCATGCAAACGTGCAGAGAACTGGCACTTCGGAGCACGTCGAATGGCCCCAGAACAGCCAGCAGCGCGACCGCTGCGCCGGCAAGGCACAACGCGAGGCACGGCCCCGCGTCCTTGACGCACTTCTTTGCGAGATGCTTGGTGTTATCGCTCATTGGTATCGAACTCCTTAGAGGGTCGTTGTTTGGGTACATGCCGCCGCGGCAGAGCAGGGCGGCAGGGTAAGTGTCCCATGCCGTGCGGACATCAATGGAGAAACCACCTGCTCGACCAACCCTTGACGCCGTTTTGCACCGGCATCCCATCCCCCGCTATCGAGGTCTAATCTTTTCACGAGAAGTGAACGGCTGTTTTAGACCCCTGAATCATCCGCATCTTTCGGCGGCAAAATCGCAGGATTCCAGCACCGAAACCGCAGGAAACGACATACTCGAAGTGCCGATGCTTCGGAGGCCCGATTTCACTCGTCCACCTCTCCGGAAAAGTATTAGACCCCGCTGCTAGCTATCCAAAAGACCGTGCCCACACCACCCAAAAACTCATCCAACATTAATCTTGGCTCAAGAATCGCTTAATCTATAACCTGCACTATAGAGTTCGACCAAGGGCGAGGCGGCGCCGCGCAACGCAGGCCGCCGAACGCAACGCTCGCGCCCGGGCAGATCGCCCGGCGTCGCGCCCATCGAACGAAAGGACAGGTCATGGACGACCTCGAAAAAGTTGAAACCATCCGCACCAAGTGCAACGTGAGCTACACCGATGCCAAGGCCGCGCTCGACGCCGCCGACGGCAACGTCCTGGATGCCATCATTTGGCTCGAGTCGCAGGGCAAGACCCAGACCACGTCGGCGCACGCCGCCACCGAGTCCGCGCCAGTCAATGAGCCCTCGGCCGAGATGGTCGCCGCGCAGGCCGCCTACGAAAAGTCGAGCGAAAAGACCGACTTCTCCAAGAAGATGGACAGCGTGTGGGAGTACCTCAAAAAGCTCTTCCGCCTGAGTCTGGACACCAAGTTTATCGCCACGCGCCGCGATGCGATCATCCTCAACATCCCCATCCTGATCCCCATCATCGCCCTGTTTGCCTGGGGCGCTACGATTTGGCTGATGCTGATTGGCCTGTTCTTTGGCATGCGCTACCGCATCGACAGCGACGGCGACGTGCCCGGCAGCATCAACAACCTTATGGATAGCGCTGCCAACGCCGCGGACGACATCAAGCAAAATCTCAACGACGACAAGTAATCGCAGACGGGGGGCACGTATGGCACGAATCCTGATCGTAGAGGACGAGGAGAAAATCGCCCGCTTTGTGACGCTCGAGCTGGAGCACGAGGGCTACCAGGTGGAGCACGCCGCCGACGGCCGCACCGCCGTAGACCTGGCGCTGGAGCGCGACTACGATCTGATTCTGCTCGACGTGCTGCTGCCGCAGCTCAACGGCATGGAGGTGCTGCGGCGCGTGCGCAAGCACAAGGATGTGCCGGTGATCATGGTCACCGCGCGCGATGCCGTGATGGATAAGGTGGCCGGGCTCGACGCCGGCGCTGACGATTACCTAACCAAGCCGTTTGCCATTGAGGAGCTGTTCGCACGGATCCGCGTTGCGCTGAAGCGCTCGGAGGCCGTGCGGACGGCTTCGGGCGTTGGCGGCATCGGGACGGGCGCGGCGAGCGACGCGGGCGGGAGCGCCGGTGCGATACCCCCGGTCAGCGACTCGGCCCAGGCTTCCGCCTCGCCCTCCCCCGCTACGCTCGCCGTGGGCTCGGTTGCGCTCGATCCCGACCGCCGCGAAGTCACGGTCGGCGGCTCGCCCATCGCGCTCACGGCCCGCGAGTTCGATGTCCTCGCCCTGCTTATGGCGCATGCCGAGACCGTGCTCACGCGCGAGCGCATCGCGCACGAAGCGCTGGGCTACGAATACGTGGGCGACACCAACAACGTCGACGTACACATCGCGCACCTGCGTGCCAAGATCGAGGACGCCGGCAGCGCCCGCATCATCCAGACCGTGCGCGGGGTGGGCTATGTCTGCCGTGCGTAGCGCCGAGGCCAAGCGCGTCACCTCCATCGCCCGTGCCATCAACTGGAGCTACATGTGGCGCCGCCTGATGAGCTACGTCTGGCTCGATCTGTTACTGGTGGTTGTCGCGGCGGCGGTACTCGTCTATGGATACAACCAGACGCTGCCCGACGGCGCGTTTACCGCAGGATGGATCCCCGGCGCCGCCGTTCACGGCATGTCGCTGACACCCACACGCGGCCGGGACCTGAGCACGCTTACCTATACCATCGAGCTTGCGCGCACCACCAAGAGCTTTCCCCTCGCGCAGGACCTCGTCGCACTGTGGCCTCTCTACCTAGTCGTTGCAGGTTGGCAGGTCATCAGCGTGCTCAACATGCTCGGCGGCGCCCGCCGCGTGCGCCGCACCATGGCGCCGCTCAACGATCTGGCCCTGCGCGTGGACGAACTCGGTCGCATGCAGCTCTCCGGCGGCAAAATGGAAACACTGGAGCAGGCCATCGCGCGCGCAAGCGTCGACTCGCCGAGCGTCACCACCGGCGACGCCGACCTGGCGAGCATCGAGGTCGCACTCAACCGCCTACTGCGCCAGATGCAAGAGGCCAAGCTGCAGCAGATGCGCTTTGTCAACGATGCGAGCCACGAGCTGCGCACGCCCATCGCGGTGATTCAGGGCTACGTAAACATGCTCGACCGCTGGGGCAAAGACGACCCGGACGTGCTGGCGGAGTCTATCGCCTCGCTCAAGGCCGAAAGCGAGCACATGCAAGAGCTCGTGGAGCAGCTGCTGTTTTTGGCGCGCGGCGATGCCGGGCGCACGGTCCTGCGGCGCGCGAATACCAACCTGGCCGCACTGGTCGGCGAGGTATGCGAGGAATCGCAGATGATCGATACCGAGCACACGTATCGGCTGGCCTTTGACGCTGCGCTTGTCAGCGACCCACGCTGCGACGCGCCCGTTGACGTGGCGCTCGTGAAGCAGGCTCTTCGCGTGATCGTGCAAAACGCCGCCAAGTATTCGGACGCGGGCACGCCCATCTCGTTTGGCGTAGCGTCGGATGCGGGCGCGGGCACGATCGACATAAGCGTTGAGGACGAGGGCATCGGCATGAACCAGGAATCCGCAGCTCACGCGTTCGAGCGGTTCTACCGTGCCGACAACGCGCGCGATGCCGGCGCGCAGGGTTCGGGCCTGGGGCTCGCTATCGCCAAGTGGATCGTCGACAGCCACGGCGGCGTCATCGGCGTGACCTCGGTCGAGGGCGTCGGCAGCCGCTTTACGATTCGCCTGCCGCGGTAGGAAGCCCCTCGACATAAATAAAGGGATAGGGCCACGCAGCCCTATCCCTTTTTGCTAGCTATGACAGCTTGTGCGCTACTCGCGGCACAGGTGCACGGCGAAGCCGGCGAACTCGCGCTTAAAGTACACGAGCTTGGTACCACCGTCGGGTAGCAGCGCGCGCGACTCCTCGTTGACCTCGAGCCCGCGCTCGGCAAACCACTTCTCAGCCGCATCGATGTCGTTGACGGCAAAGCCGATGTGGCCCTTGGTGCCACGACCGTTCTGCTTCATGATCTCGACCAGCGAATCGTTAAAGTACGAAACCGGGGTCTCGATGACGGGCAGGCCCATCATCGTCGAGAACAGCTCCGCGATCTCCAGGGCGTCTGCCGGGTCGGCGGCGTTAATGCCCACATGGGCAACGCGCATGCCAAAGAGCTCGACCGGGTTGGCGTTCTGCTCACTCATACAGGCAGTGCCTACTGAGCCATGACGTCGAGAACGGCCTTCTCGGCAGCGACGCGGTTCATGCCGGTCATGAAGGGCACGCCGCTCACGTACGGGCAGGTGAGGCCTTCGGGGGCAACGGTAGTGGCGATCAGCAGGTCGGCGCCCTCGTCGCAGTAGTCCTTGGCCTCGGAGATGGCGCACTGCACGATCTCGTACTTGTCGGCGTAACCGTTGGCGTCGAGCAAGGTGGCGACCTTCTGGGCAACGAGCGTGGAAGTAGCAGCGCCAGCACCGCAAGCCAAAACGATCTTCTTCATAGGTAATGTCTCCCTTCATGGTTTACTTTAGGTAAGTGTACCGCAGCGAGCGATGGCGCTCGGCCTCGATGCACTTTTATGCCAGTTTGCTTGCGCGCTGCGTATAATACATCTAGTACGTGTTGTCATACCGCTCGCTTTATGAGCGACTAAGGACTCTGAAATGCCCGATTCCCGCACCCTCTGGACCGCCGTCGTTATCATCTGCATCGCCGTGTCGGTGTTCTTTAGCGTCAAAAAACGCACCACGTTCAAGCGTCTGCAGCAGTTGATGGCCGCCAAGCAGTGGGACGAGTTCGATCGTTTGCTCGACGCCAAACTCACCAGCATGCTGTACCCGCGCTATAACCGCGACTACCTGCGCCTGAACTCCTATCTGCTGCGCGAGGACCACGAGCGCGCCAGCGAGATGTTCGACCTGCTGCTGGGACTCAACCTCCCCAAGATGCAGCGTGTCGACCTGGTAATTAAGGCCTTTAACTACTACGTTGGCCAGGAGGACCGCAAAAAGTCCAAGGAGCTGTTGCACGAGATCAAGGGCTTTGAGGGCGGTCAAGCCGAAGCGGTTGCACACGAGTGTCAGCTGATGTACGACACGATGATCTTGAAGCGCCACAACGATATTCCCGAGCTGGAGCGCATGCTCGAGGAGGCCGGCGACGATAAGGTCAAGAGCTGCCGCCTGGAATACCTGCTGGCCCTGCAGTACAAGAACAAGGGCGACGAAGCCAAGTTCCAGGAGTTCCTGGAGAAGTCGGGGCAACACTCGATGGCCGTCAACGCGTAACGGACGGCTTGTGCTAGACTTCTAGTCTCACGGGGGCGTGGCGGAATTGGCATACGCAGGAGACTTAAAATCTCTCGCCGCAAGGATTGTGGGTTCGAGTCCCACCGCCCCTACCATATGATTGCTTGCGAGCCCGTGTTCCCCAGGGATGCGGGCTCGTTTCTTTTGGACGCCGTCAACTGCAGAGCAGCTCATTTGGGACGGGGCTTTTTTGACTACTTTTTCCGCCCACCCAATGAGTTTCCTACCACATTTTCCGATGGAAAAACGTGGTTGTCTCGCACATTTTCCGATGGAAAAACGTGGTTGTCTCCCACATTTTCCGATGGAAACTCCCAAATGGCCTTATACTAGCCGAGAGGGTTGGGAGGCAATATGCAGCGACAGCTTATGAGTGAACTTATCGCTTGGAAATCAAGGGCGAATCGCAAACCTCTCTTGCTTAAGGGAGCCCGCCAGACAGGAAAGACTTGGCTTCTTAACGAATTCGCAAGCCAGCAGTATCGAAACGTCATTCGTTTTGACTTTATGCTCGAGCCGAGCACACGCTCGTTGTTCGATGGGGACCTCGACCCCAAGCGCATCATCTCCCAGATAGAACTCCTACGTGGCCAAACCGTAACGCCGGAAGACACCCTCATCATCTTCGACGAGATCCAAGAGGCGCCACGCGGGATCACCTCGCTCAAGTACTTCAACGAGCTTGCAGCCGAATACCACATCGTGGCAGCCGGTTCCTATATGGGCCTCGCGCTCCGACGCGAAAACGAGTCATTTCCCGTCGGCAAAATCGACCAGCTCACCATGCGTCCCATGGGGTTTGCCGAGTTCGTTCGTGCCGTCGACGGCAACCCGCTCGCCGACGCCATCCTTGCCGCAGACATGAACCTTCTAGCAAACGTTACCGAAAAGCTCGAGCACTTGCTCAAGGAATACCTTGTTGTCGGCGGTATGCCCGAAGTTGTCTCCACTTTCGCCGAGACACGCGACTTCATCGAAGCCCGAAGGCTTCAACAGCAAATCATCGAGGCTTACGAATCCGATTTTGGCAAACATGCACCCGCCCGCATCGTCGAGCGCATGAGGTTGGTTTGGAAATCCCTTCCCGGCCAGCTTGCAAAGGAGAACAAGAAGTTTGTCTATGGCGCCCTTCGCCCCGGAGCGCGCGCACGCGATTTCGAGGAAAGCCTCCAGTGGCTCACGGACTACGGAATCGTTCATAAGGTGCCACGTGTTTCCGCTCTAAAGGCGCCGCTCTCGAGCTACGAAGACCTCTCGGGCTTCAAACTGTTCTGCATCGACACCGGCATCCTCGGAGCGCTCTCCGGTCTCTCTCCGGCCATCGTTCTTAACGGATCCGCTGTTTTTACCGAGTTTAAAGGTTCGCTGACCGAACAATACGTCGCGCAGGAGCTTTTGCTCCAGGACAAAACTCCCGCATATTGGTCCTCTACCTCTGGCAATGCCGAAACCGACTTTGCCATCGACCATGCGGGAACCGTGCTTCCGCTTGAGGTCAAGGCGGCAGAGAACCTTAAAGCGAAGAGTCTGAAAATAGCCTGCGAAAAATTCAAACTCGAGCGTTGCGTGAGGAGCTCCCTGGCGGCATATAGAGACGAGGGCATGCTCATCAATATTCCGCTTTGGGAGATTGGGCAGATCGACAAGCTGGCATAGGCGCTGTGGGGACGCCCCGCAAGGACTGTCCCCAGGTGCCGGCAGAAAAGGAACGTCCCCAAGTGCCGGCTGTTGAGTTGCGGTGGAATAGGGACTGTTTGGTGCCCGAAAGGGCGATTTTAGTCCGTATTTCACCGCAACTTATTTAGAGGGTGCTGAGAGTGGGGGTCCAGGCGATGGTGGGAGTCGCGCCGTCGAGAACCTCGTTGATGGTGGCGGCCATGCCAGCAAGTAGGCTGTTCTCGCTTACGGTGAGCGTCTTGTAGCCGCCGGCTCGCATGAGCTCGTGAATCACCACGGCGCCGGCCAGAATCACGCCCGCGCGTTTGGGCTGTACACCCGGTAGCGCGGCGATACCCTCCACATCCAGCGTAGATATACGATCGATGACGGCCGAGATCTGCTCCATCGAAAGCTCGCGCAGGTGCACAAAGCTCGAGTCGTACGGCTCCAGTTCGTGGACCAGCGCCACGAGCGTGGTGACGGTACCGCCCACCGCGACGAGGCGCTCGGCGCGCTCAAAGTCGACAGGCAGGCCCTCAAAATAGGCGGAGAACTGCTCGCCCGCCCACGCGGCGGCAACCGCAAGCTCATTCGTCGACGGCGGCAGCGCAGAGAAAAACCGCTCCGTCACGCGACGGCAACCGATGTCCAGTGAGCGCGTTCCCTCCAGCGCAAAGACCCCGCGCTCAGGCGCATAGACGCCCGTCGCGAGCTCCGTGGAGCCACCGCCCGAATCGGCGACGATGATGCGCTCGCCAGCAAAGTCGTGTGCCACGCCAAAAAACGTCAGGCGCGCCTCAACCTCGCCCGGAATCACCTGCGGTTCGAGCCCCAGATCGCGCAGACCGTCCAGCAGCAGCGCGGCATTGGACGCATCGCGCGCGGCACTCGTGCAGGTGGTGCAGACGCACGCGGCCCCAAAGGTACGGGCTTCGTCCACAAACATGCGGCACGCAACGAGCACGCGCTCAACGGCCGCCTCGCAAAAGCGCCCCGTCGCGTCCACGCCCTCGCCCAAGTCGGTGATCTCGGTATGCTTGGACGATCCCACGATAGCCCCGGCCTCGACCTGCGCCAACACCAGTCGCGACGACACCGTTCCCAGGTCAATCGCGGCCACCTTATATCGTTTGCAATCTGCCATTGCGGGCTCCCCTCCGGGCGCTACTCGCCTACTCGCCGCTGGAAGCGACCGTCTGACCCTCGACACCGTTAAACCCAAACAGCATGTCGAGCGCCTGGATGTACCACGGCGCGTCCTTACCGACTTCTTCGATTTCCTTGGCAACTTCGCTGGCCTTCTTGGCGTTTGAAGACTTCTGGCTCGACGAAGGATCCGAATCGTCGTCCAGGCCCTGCACTTCAATCCTCTTCTCGCCTGGCATCACCAGGCCCAAATCCTCGGATGCCGCATCCTTGATACCCTCCTCCGAGAGCAGCTTGTCGACGCTTTTTTGCAGGTCGTCGTTATATTGCTCGCGAATCTCAACCTGCTTGGCCAAGATGTCGCTCGAGCGTTTTGCCACATACAGGTCGCGCACGGGGAAATACAGGCTCACGAGCGCCAGGGCAACGACAATGCCAACAAACAGCCCTCGCTGAGGACCGTGGGTAAAGTCGTAGATTGCCTTGACCACCGCGTTGTCGTTGGCGTAGTGCATAAAGTCCGAGCCCGAAAAACGGTTCGAGGGCCTGCTCGACCTATCGTGCGTTTGAGCCGACGAGCGCTGAGCATGCGACGAACGTGCCGGGCGCACTGGTCCATCTGTCGAAGTATTCACTTGAGCATTGGGGCGCGAGGTACTTGTCGGGCGTTGCATGGAGCGGTCGGCGCCGGCGTAGGCGGACCCACCGAGCTGCACCGTGCGCGCACGGCGAGGCGACGGCTCACGCGAACCGGCGGAATAGTACCTGTTGTCGTAAATCTGATCCATGTGCGCCTTGTGCGGTTGAGGTTTGTTTGCGCTAAGTCCTTTAGTTATAGCACGAGCGCGCACACCGCCTTCGACAGCCTTTGCTCGACATAAAAAAGGCGCTGAGCCATATGGCCTAGCGCCCACAGCGCTTTGCGGCGTCCAGCCAAGGCGGGGGCGGAACCGAGTCAGCCTCCCCCTCGCCAAATTCGCCTGTTTAGCGAATGTTGTAGAACGCGGCCTTGCCGGCGTAGCGCACGCTGCCCTCGAGCTCGTCCTCGATGCGGATGAGCTGGTTGTACTTGGCGATACGGTCGCTGCGGCACGGGGCGCCCGACTTGATCTGGCCGGCGTTGACGCCCACGACCAGGTCGGCGATCGTGGAGTCCTCGGTCTCGCCGGAGCGGTGGCTCACGATGCAGGCGTAACCGGCCTCCTTGGCGGTCTCGATGGCCTCGAGCGACTCGGTGAGCGTACCGATCTGGTTGACCTTGACCAGAATCGCGTTGGCGGCGCCCAGCTCGATGCCCTTCTTGAGGCGCTCGGTGTTGGTGACGAACAGGTCGTCGCCCACCAGCTGCACCTTGTTGCCAATGCGACGGGTGAGCTCGACCCAGCCGTCCCAGTCCTCCTCGGCCATGCCGTCCTCGATGGAGATGATGGGATAGGTGTCGACGAGCTTTTCCCAGTAATCGACCATCTGGGCGCTCGTGTACTCCACGCCCTCGCCCTTGAGCTCGTACATGCCCGTCTCGGCGTTGTAGAACTCGGTCGAGGCCGGATCCATGGCGTACATAAAGTCGACGCCGGGCTTAAAGCCCGCCTTCTCGACGGCTTTGGTGATGTACTCGAACGGCTCGGCATTGGTCTTGAGGTTGGGCGCAAAGCCGCCCTCGTCGCCCACGCCGCCGCCCAGGCCGGCCTCGTGCAGCACGCCCTTGAGGGTGTGGTAGACCTCGGCGCACCAACGCAGGCCCTCGGCAAAGCTCGGGGCGCCCACCGGCATGATCATGAACTCCTGGAAGTCAACGTTATTGTCGGCATGCACGCCGCCGTTGAGGATATTCATCATAGGTGTGGGCAGCAGATGGGCGTTGACGCCACCCAGGTACTGGTACAGCGACAGGCCCGCCGACTCGGCAGCGGCGCGCGCGGTGGCCAGCGACACGCCCAGGATGGCGTTGGCACCGAGCTTGGTCTTGTTGGGGGTACCGTCCGCGACAATCAGCGCGGCATCGACGGCGCGCTGGTCGAAGGCGTCGAGGCCCACGACGGCGTTAGCGCACTCGTTGTTGACGTGCTCGACGGCCTGCGAAACACCCTTGCCCAGGTAGCGGCCCTTGTCGCCATCGCGCAGCTCGCAGGCCTCAAAGGCGCCGGTCGAAGCACCCGAAGGCACCATTGCGCGGCCAAAGCTGCCGTCCTCGAGCACGACCTCGACCTCGACGGTGGGATTGCCGCGGCTGTCGAGCACCTCGCGACCGTAGACGTCCAAAATATCGCTCATGTTGTCTCCCTCTCACTTGGAAACGGGTTGAATGCTTGGCGACGCGGCTTGCACGCTGTAGAGGCGCGCAGGTTCATAAGTTAACCTTGTCGCACTTTTTGCATTATGCCCTAAGTTAGCTGAGGGATACACTTGATTTTCGAAAAATTTAGCGGGAACGATGAGGCGTGTCAGCCCGTCGTTCCCGCAGTCTTACTCCTCCGCCTTTGCGGCATCCCACAGGTCGTTGAGGCCGTGGGTCGAAAGCTCGGCAAGATCCACGTGAGCATCGGCCGCCATCTTCTCCATCGCGGCCCAGCGGCGGCGGAACTTTGCCGTGCTGGCACGAAGGGCACTCTCGGCGTCAATCCCCTCCTTGCGCGCGACGTTGACCAGGGCAAAGAGCAGGTCGCCAAACTCCATCTCGCGCTCGGGCGAGCCAGGGGCCTCGGCCTCAAACTCGGCACGCTCCTCGGCGACCTCGTCCCACACGTCCTGGACCGTCTCCCACTCAAAGCCCACGGCAGCCGCCTTGCGCGACACCTTCTGCGCCTGCATCAGCGCCGGCAGATGCGTGGGCACGCCGTCGAGCAGACCCTCAGGCGCGGCCTCGCCCGCCGCCACGGCCTTGTCCTTGGCAGCCCTCTCGGCAAGCTTGACCTCGTCCCAAATCTTGAGTACCTCGTCGGAGCTGTCGGCATCTACATCGCCAAACACGTGCGGATGACGGCGGATGAGCTTGGCGTCGATATCGCGTGCCACATCGGCCAGCGTAAACTCGCCGGCGTCGGTAGCAATCTGCGCATGCAGCACAACCTGCATGAGCACGTCGCCCAGCTCCTCGCGTAGGTGAACCGCGTCGTCCGCCTCGATGCAGTCGAGTGCCTCGTAGGCCTCCTCGATCATGTTCTTGCCGATGCTGCGGTGCGTCTGCTCACGGTCCCACGGGCAGCCATCGGGCTGACGCAGGCGCCAGATGGTCTGCACCAGATGCTGCAGCTCGGCCGACGCGTCTACCAGCGCGGACAGATCGCGCGAGCCCTCGGCATTTTGCTGAGCCATGTGCTGCGCCATGGTTATTCCTCCTCCAGGATCACGTGGCGGAACGCACCGCCCTCGTAGATGCCGTAGCTGTGCGTGCCGTCCTTGGGGATGCTCACGCTGCCGGGGTTGAAAAGCCACAGGCCCGGGTGCGCCTCGCTTGCCTCGTTAACCTTGATGTGCGTATGACCGTAGACGAGCGCGGACCCCTCGGGCAGCGCGGGCGCGTGGTCGACGCTGTTGTGCATGCCGGCGCCAAAGACATGGCCGTGCGTCAGGAACAGCTCGCGGCCGGTCTCGTCGAACAGCGTGGCGTAGTCGGCCATGACGGGGAAGTCGAGCACCATCTGGTCGACCTCGGCGTCGCAGTTGCCGCGCACCGCGATGATGCGGTCGGCCAGGGCGTTGAGCAGCGGAATCACGCGCTTGGGAGCGTAGTCGCGCGGCAGGTCGTTACGCGGGCCGTGGTAGAGCAGGTCGCCCAGCAGCACAATGCGATCGGGCTGCTCGGACTCGATGGCGGCGCAGAGGCGCTCGGCCCAGTATGCCGAGCCGTGGATGTCGGAGGCGATGAGGTATTTCATGGGGAGATCCTTTCGAATGGGGTTGATATGGCTAGGCGCAGGATGTCGCCACCAGCCGCGTTATTCAAATCGCAGTGCCGCGCTCTGGGCCGCCCGCATCACGCGCTGGAGCGGCACATTATGCTCGCGAGCGAGACGGGCGCAGTCCTCGTACTCGGGCGCTGCACGCTCGCTGCCGTCGGGCAGGGTGGCCACTTTAACGGACACCTCGCCCCATGGCGTCGTTACGCGCTCAAAGCGGCGTGGCAGGCAAACGCGCTCCATGACCTGGCGACGAATGCCGTTGGTCGTGGTTTCCAAAAAGATAATCGTCTGCAGGCGCTCGATATCCTCGTAGGTGCAGATTACCTGCAGCTGCCAGCCGGGGCGGCCTTTCTTGCAATAGAGGGGCAGCCAGTGCACCTCGCGGGCGCCTGCCCCGCGCAGACGGTCGGCGGCGTAGGCGAGCACCTCGGGCGACGCATCGTCGATGTCGCATTCCAGCTTGACGATGGTTTCGGGTGCATCGGTCTCGCGGGACAGCGGGGATGTACTATCGCATGGCATACGGTCCGGCTCCTTTCCGCGCGGGCTCGTTTTGTTCACTCAAACGCTAGCACATCGCAGGCGGCGCAGGGGCGGCGTCATGGGATAGGTGCGACTTTTGCTGGGCGCAAGTGCTGGCGCGCTCCAACGCCGGCCCGCTCCATTCAAACGTGTACGTCAGCCTCCAAACATGTCATTTTTTGCAGCTTTTGGAGGCTGATGCACATGTTTTGAGAGCGCAAGCGAGGCCGCACCGCGCGCCGCGCAGCCTTTCCAATCGATTTCGACCCCCGGCGTGCCCGGCGTGTTGAGAGCTGCGCCATTACAATGGAGCGGATTCGCTTGACGCAAAGGAGCCGCCATGTCTGCTTGCCCGCTGATCGATTGCCATACCCACACCTCGTTCTCGGACGGTCATGCCTCGTTTGAGGACAACGTTCGCGCCGCTGCTGCGGCCAGCTGCCGCGTCATGGTCTCAACCGATCATCTCGCCCTGCCCGCCAGCATGGACGCCAACTGCGAAGTACAGGTTGTCGAGGGTGACCTGACGGCACATCGTCTGGCCTTTGAGGACGCCCGTAAGCTCGCCGCGCAGATCACGCCGGAGCTCGAGCTTATCTATGGCTTTGAATGCGATTGGTACGAAGGTTGCGAGCCTCTGGTTGAGCGCTGGTCCGCGAGTGCCATAGTGCGCTTGGGCAGTGTGCACTGGATTGGCTATCCGGGCGATATCATGGCCGGTGCCGCGGGTGCGGCGGGAACGGAAGACGTCGCTCGCCCCGATACACCCGATTCGCGCTGCGGCTGGATCGATGATGACACCAACCTGCATGTTTGGGAAAACCTGGGGGTACACGGCGTGTGGGAGCGCTACGTCGACGACTGGTGCCGCGCCTGCGAAAGCTCACTCAACTTTGACGTAATGGCCCATCCCGACCTGGTCATGCGCTTTTCGAAGGAAGGCTTTGCGCCCGACTTTGACCCGACGCCGTTCTGGGGGCAGATGGCCGAGTGCGCTCACGACACAGGCCGCCGCGTTGAGGTCTCGACCGCCGCGCCGCGCAAGGGGCTCGACGATTACTATCCCGCGACCGGGCTATTGCGTTGCTTCGCCCACGCCGAGGTACCCATCACCTTTGGCTCGGACGCACACCGCGCCTGCGACATCTGCTGGAACATCCGCGAGGCCCAGGCCCACGCTTACGACTGCGGCTACCGAACCTTCGACATCCCCCACCCCAACGGCGAATGGGAACCCACACCCCTCGACTAGCCATCCCTTCATAAGTTGCGGTGGAATAGGGATTGTTTTGCCTGATGAAGCGCTTAAACAGTCCCTATTTCGCCGCAACTTCCATGACCCCGTTACACCAACAAAGACTGTCCCAAACGACTAGTCGTTTAAGAACGTCCCCAATGACTAGTGGCGGCGGGCGTTGAGTTCGCCGGCCAGCTCGTCGAGGGTGATACCGTAGCGTTCGAGCGTTACGAGCAGATGGTAGACCAGGTCGCCAGCTTCGTAGCGGATGTGGTCGTGGTCGTTGTCCTTGCAGGCCATGATCACCTCGCTCGCCTCCTCGGCAAGCTTCTTGAGCAGTTCGTCCTCGACGTCGGTCAGCAGACGGGCGGTATAGCTCTCCTCCGGCGACGCATCGTGACGACCGTGAATCACCTCGGCCAGTCCCGTCAGCGTCTCACCGATATTTCCATCCTGAACGTTTGCGGTGCGCACACCCATAGTTCAATCCTTTCTGGTTGGCCAAGCGCCTAGTCGAGCGCCCGTCCTACGCGAGTTTCTTAAAGAAGCAGGTACGGTTGCCGGTATGGCAGGCCGGGCCCGGCGAGTCGACCTTGACCAGCAGCGTATCGCTATCGCAGTCGGCCCAGAGCTCCTTGACCGCTTGCATATTGCCGCTCGTCGCGCCCTTGTTCCAGAGCTCCTGGCGACTGCGGCTCCAAAACCACGTGGTGCCGGTCTTGAGCGTCAGCCCCACCGACTCCTCGTTCATCCAAGCAACCATAAGCACCTCGCCGGTGTCATACTGCTGAACAACACAAGGAATCAGCCCCTTGGCGTCGTATGTAAGCTTTGAAGGATCGGTTATCTCTTCCATTTCTCTCCCCAAATTCAAACTTCGCAGGTCGGCGAGGGTTGTCCAGGTGCCCGAGATTCCGAGCGACAAGCCCGACGACGCGTACTTAAGTACGCGAGGAGGGTTGGAGCCGGAAGGTCGGGTGCCTGGGCAAGCCGCAGCATTAGAAGTCCAGCCTCACAGGAATACCTTGACTGGCCATATACTCCTTCACCTGGCGAATGCTGAACGTCCCAAAGTGAAAGACGCTCGCCGCCAGCACGGCATCGGCTTCGCCCTCAATCACGCCCTCGGCAAAATGCTCGAGCGTGCCCACGCCGCCGCTTGCGATCACCGGAATCGGCACCGCGCGCGCCACGGCGCGGGTGAGCGCCAGGTCAAATCCGGCCTTGGTGCCGTCGCGGTCCATACTGGTCAGCAAGATCTCGCCGGCGCCGCGACGAGCCGCTTCCTCGGCCCACGCCACCGCGTCGATGCCCGTGGCGTTGCGGCCTCCTGCGGTAAAGACCTCCCACTTGTCGGCACCAGATGCGCCGGGCAAACCGACGCGCTTGGCATCGATCGCCACGACCACGGCCTGGCTGCCAAACGCCGCGGCAGCCTGGCTGATCAGCGACGGGTCACGCACGGCGGCAGAGTTGAGCGACACCTTATCGGCACCGGCGGCAACCATGGTCCGCATGCCCGCCAAGTCGCGGAAACCGCCACCCACGGTATAGGGAATAGCGAGCTCCTCGGCCGCATGCGCCGCCATCTCGATGGTCGTCGCGCGGTTGTCGCTCGTGGCGGTAATGTCCAGGAAGACGACCTCGTCCGCACCCTCGCGGTCGTAGGCGCGGGCCAGCTCCACCGGGTCGCCCGCATCGCGCAGGCTCACAAAGTTGACGCCCTTGACCACGCGGCCGTCCTTGACGTCTAGGCAGGGAATTACGCGTTTGGTAAGCATGGGCTACTCCTCCCCTCGGGCGGCGGCCAGCGCCTGGGCCAGCGTAAAGTTGCCTTCGTAGAGCGCACGGCCGGTAATGGCGCCTTCAATCGCGACCTCGCCCACCGCGGCCAGCGCGCGGATGTCGTCGAGCGTCGAGATACCGCCCGAAGCCACGACGGGAAAGCCCGCGACCTTGGCAACATGGCGATACGCCGCCACATCGATGCCCGTCTGCATGCCATCGCGCGCGATGTCGGTATACACCAGATGCTTAAAGCCCAGCTCGGTAAGCTGCGCCACGGCATCGTCGAGCGCCACGCCCGCGCCGTCACGCCAGCCGTTCACCTTGACCTGGCCGTCGCGGGCGGCAATGTCGGCCACCAGCAACTCGCCAAAGCCTTCGGCCGCCACCTCGGCGAAACCCGGCTCGGTCACCAGCACGGTGCCCAGTGCGATGCGGCGTGCGCCGTAGCCTGCCAACTCGTCGATGCGCGCGAGCGAGCGGACGCCGCCGCCCACGTCCACAGACAGACCATCGACGCCGCAGATGGCCTTAATCGCCACCGAATTAGCAGCGCATGTGTCCTCGTCCTTGCCAAAGGCAGCGGACAGGTCGACGACATGCACCCAGCCTGCGCCCTGTTCGGCAAACGAGCGGGCGACGGCCACAGGGTCGTCGGAATATACCTTGCAGCGGCTGCGGTCGCCGCGCTCCAGGCGCACGACCTTGCCGCCGATCAGATCGATTGCGGGAAACAGGATCATCGGCCGGCCTCCTCGACGATGTTGACGAAGTTCTTAAGGATGCGCTGACCCAGCGCGGAGGATTTCTCGGGATGGAACTGGCAGCCCCACACGTTGCCGTGACGCACGATGCACGGGAAGCTCCGCGTATAGTGCGTGCGTGCCAGCACATCGGCGGTATCGGCGTCGTCGGCCACCGCGTAGCTGTGGGTGAAATACATGTTGGCACCCTCGGCAAAACCGGCGAGCAGCGGGTCGGCCGCACCGGCGGGCGTCATGTGCACCTGGTCCCAGCCCACGTGCGGCACCTTCAGGCGGCTCGACTCCAGGCGCGTGCACGAACCGCGCATAATACCCAGGCCATCGACCCAAGGACCGCCAGCCTGCTCGGAGGCGTTGCCGTCGGCGACCGCGCCCTCGTCCGCAGGCACGCCCTCGTTGCCGCGCTCAAAAAATAGCTGAAGGCCCAGGCAAATGCCGAGCAGCGGAGTTCCGGTGGCGACAGCATCGAGCACCGCGTCCGCCTCGCCACTCTGGCGCATAAAGGCGATCGCGTCATAGAACGCGCCCACGCCCGGAATGACCAGGCCGTCGACGCGGCGGATCTGCTCCGGATCGTCCGATGTGCAGGCGGCGGCACCGGCGCGCGCAAGCCCGCGCACGACGCTCGACAAGTTGCCCTTGTGGTAGTCAACTACCACGATCTTCGGTTCGCCCACGCGACCCTCCTTTTCCCCATTCAAAACCTGTCCCTTTTTTGGCAGGTTACAGCGATCCCTTGGTGCTGGGGATGCCCTGCACGCGGGGATCGAGCTCGCAGGCGTGGCGCATCGTGCGGCCCACGGCCTTAAAGGCAGCCTCGATAATGTGATGCGAGTTGCTGCCCGCCAGCTCGCGCACGTGCAGCGTGAGCTTGGCGTCACGCGCAAAGGCGTAGAAGAACTCGACGGCCAGCTCGGTATCGAAGCTGCCCACGCGCTCGGTCGGCACGGGCAGCTCGCAGTAGGCCTGCCCGCGGCCCGAAATATCAACAGCAGCCATCACGAGCGTCTCGTCCATGGCGATCGCCGCGTCGGCAAAGCGCGTAATGCCCGCCTTGTCGCCCAGCGCCTGGCAAAACGCCTCGCCCAGCACAATACCCGTGTCCTCGACGGTGTGGTGCGCATCGACCTCCACGTCGCCCAGCGCGTGCACCGTCAGATCGAACAGACCATGGCGGCCAAAAGCGTTGAGCATGTGGTCGAAAAACGGCACGCCGGTCGAGATATCGCACACGCCAGATCCGTCCAAGTCGAGCTTTACGACAATGTCGGTCTCGCCCGTCTTGCGGGTTACCTCAGCATAGCGGTCCATCTACATCTCCTCCTTCACCAGCGTGGCAAACGCGGCCAGCACCTCGTCGTTTTCCTGCGGGGTACCCACGGTAATACGTAGGCAGTCCGCGAGCCCCGGCGCATAGCTAAAGTCGCGCACCAAAATCGAATACTCGTCGCGCAGACGCTCGCGCACGTGCGTGGCATGCGGCGTGCGCACGAGCACAAAGTTCGCCACACTCGCCCACGCCTCCACGGTCAGACCCTCGGCAGCCATTGCGCGCAGGGCGCACAGCTCGCGCTCGCGCTCGGATGCAACCTGTGCCACCACGGGCGCGTACGCATCGCGGGCACGCACGCAGGCAAGCGCGGCGGCCTGGCTCAGAACGTTAACCGAATAAATCTGGCGAATCGCCGCGAACACGTCAATAACCTCGGGCGCCGCGATCACATAGCCCAGGCGCGTGCCGGCGGCGCCAAACGCCTTGGACAGCGTGTGCAGAATCACCAGGTTGGGATGCTCGGCGATAAGGCCTTGCGCCGTGGTGGCCGCGCCAAACGAATCGTCGGCAAACTCAACGTAGGCCTCGTCGACCATTACCATGCCGGGGCACGCATCGCACAGGGCCGCGACAAAGTCGAGCGGCGCCACATCGCCCGTGGGATTGTTGGGCGAGGTCACGATGGCCAGGTTGCACTCCGGCGCCGCGGCGAGCACGGCTGCCTGGTCGAGCTCAAAGGTCGCCGGATCACGCCACACGTCGCGCACCTCGGTCTGACAGAGCGACGCAAAGAACGCGTACTCGCTAAAGCACGGCGGGCAGTTGAGCAGGGTCCGCCCCGCGCCGCCAAACGCCAGCAGATAGTTATAGAGCAGCTCGTCGCCGCCATTGCCCACGCAGATGCTCTCGCGCGTCACGCCATGCCAAGCGGCCAGCTCGTCGCGCAGGTCGTTGGACATGGGATCGGGATAGCGGTTGAGCGGCGTAGCGGCGAGCGCCGCGTCAATCGCCTCGCGCACGCCGGCCGGCACGGGATAGGTGTTCTCGTTGGCCGAAAGGTTGATGCGCGTGGGCGTAAAGTTGGGATCATAGGGCTCAATGCCGGCCAAGTAGGGCTGGACGAGCTCCTTCATGCGGGGCGTCAGCTCGGCCATATTAGGCCTCCTCGCCGGTCGCGCCAGCGCTATCCGAGCCTGCAGCCGCCAGGTCCACGCCCTCGGCGACCGTCACGGTCGTATCGCCCGGCCAGGCGACCTTGGTCAGGTCGGCTGCAGCCAGCGACTCGGCACTCACGGCATCCTCGCCCTGCTCCAGCACGCGACGACGCAGGGCGGCAGAGAGCGCGTGCGCCCACAGGCCCTCGGCCTCGGCCAGGCGCTGCGTAGCGGGAGCGTCGGAGAGCAGACCCTCGGGCGTATAGCAAATGACGCTCGAGCGCTTAACGAACTCTTCGACCGAAAGCGGGTTGGAGAACATGGCCGTGCCGCCGGTCGGCAGCGTGTGGTTGGGGCCAGCAACATAATCGCCAAGCGGCTCGGAGCTCCAAGCGCCCACAAAGATGGCGCCGGCGTTGCGAATGCCGCCAAGCAGGCCCATTGCATCCTTGCAGTGCAGCTCCAGGTGTTCGGGCGCCACGGTGTTCACGGCCTCGACGGCGGCAGCCATGTCGGCGGCCACCACGATGGTGCCTTCGTTGTCGAGCGAAGCGCGCGTGATCTCGGCACGCGGCGACTGCGCCACCAGGATGTCGATGCCAGCCTCGACCTCGCGCGCAAACTGCTCGTCGCAAGTCACCAGATAGCAGGCTGCCAGCGGATCGTGCTCGGCCTGGGCCATCAGGTCTGCCGCGACCACCATAGGCTTGGCCGTGGCGTCGGCCAGCACGCAGACCTCGGAGGGACCGGCGACCATGTCGATTCCCACGTCACCCGAGACGATCTGCTTGGCCGCGGCAACAAAGGCGTTACCCGGTCCGGTGATTTTGTCGACGCGCGGAATGGTCTCGGTACCATACGCAAGTGCGGCCACGGCCTGAGCGCCGCCCACCATATAGATCTCGTCCACGCCGCCGAGCTTTGCCGCGGCGAGCGTGTAGGGACTGATCAGGCCGTCTTTTTGCGGCGGGGTCACCATAACCACGCGCTTGACGCCGGCAACCTTGGCGGGAATGGCATTCATGAGCACCGTGGAGGGATACTGCGCGCGACCGCCTGGCACGTAGATGCCGGCCGCCGCGAGCGGGGTCACCTTAACGCCGAGCATCGTGCCGTCCGGGCGCGTGGTAAACCAGCTCTGCTCGACCTCGCGCTGGTGGAATTCGCGAATCTGACGCGCGGCCTTCTCGAGTGCAGCGACAAAGGCAGGGTCGAGACCTTCGAGCGCGGCATCGATCTGCTCCTGCGGCAAGCGGAAGCTCTGCAGCTCAACACCGTCAAAACGCTGGCAGTAATCGCGCACCGCGGCATCGCCGTTGGCACGCACGTTGGCCACGATATCGCGGGCGGCGTCGACGATGTTTTGCGGCAGCACGCCCTTGCGGTTGAGCTGGTTGGTAACGAGGCGCTCGCCGGGAGCGAGTTTGATGGTCTTCATATCGGTATCCCCTATCGGTTGAGGTTGCGTTTGAAAAACGAGATGCCGGGCAGCGGCACCAATCGGTCCGCAGCCCGGATATGGGGGCGCCCGTGCACGCTCGCGCTACTGTGCCGAGCCCGCGACGGGCTCAAAATGCTTGTCCTTCACGGCAGCCGCCAGGCGATCGGCCAGGTTGCGCACACGCGGATCCAGGCGCGCGGCACCCGGATTGACAAAGAAGCGGGCCGTGCAGTCCATGATGCGGCCGGTGATGACCAGGTCGTTGTCGCGCAGCGTGGCGCCCGTGGCGGTAATATCCACGATGCGGTCGGTCATGCCGACAATGGGACCCAGCTCGATGTTACCGTGAAGCGAAACGATGTCGGCGTTCACGCCGCGCTCGGCATACCAGGCACTCGCGATGCGCGGGTACTTGGTTGCCACACGAAGCGAACCGCGGCGGGCATAGTTGCGCTCGGCCTGACCGGCGCGCCACGCGGGCTCCGCCTCGATAAACGTGCACAGGCCATAGCCCAGGTCGACCAGCTGCAGCAGGTTGAGGTCTGCCTCGATGAGCGAATCCCAACCACAGATGCCGCAATCGGCGCCGCCGCAGCCCACAAAGGCGGGCGCGTCGCTGGGACGCACGATGACAAACTCGATATCGCCGACCGCGGTCTCGAGCACGTCGAGCGTGTCGGCCTTAAGCGAGCCCTTGGGCACAGCGATGCGCAGCGGGCCCTCGGCGCCACGGCCCGCGGCGTGGTCGCCATCGGAAGCGGCGTCCTCGGCCGAGGTGCGCGCGGCCTCCAGGCGCTCGAGCGAAAAGGCGAAGCCCGCCGCCGGCACCTCGATACCGTCGCCAAATGCGCCGGTAAAGATGGAGTCATAGCGTCCGCCCGAACCGACCGGATCGGGCAGTCCGCCGGCATAGGCCTTAAAGACCAGGCCCGTGTAGTAATCGAAAGAGTTCATGATGGAGAAGTCGAACGACAGCACCTGGGCCTCCTCGGGGGCCAGGCCCTCGACCAGGGCACGCAGCTCGCGCGTGAGCGGCGCGACAATGCCCGCCGCTGCCAGCAGCGTATCGACGCGGTCGAGCACCTCGGCACCACCGTGCAGACGCGGCAACTCGCTAATGGCGGCCTTGACGGCCTCGGACTCGACGCTTGCCGCCACGCGGGCATCGAGGCCCACAAAGTCGTTGGCGTGCACGCAGCGCAGGGCCTCGGCGGCCAGCTCGCGATCCTCGCACGCCGCAAGCAGCTCCTTAAACGGACGCACGCTACCTGCGATAATGCGCGCATCGGGCAGCGCCAACTTGCGCACGGCCTCGGCCACGAGCGAGACAATCTCGACATCGCCCGCGGTATCGCCCGCGCCGATAAGCTCAAAGCCCAGCTGCGTAAACTGACGCGAGCCGCCGGCATTGCGCTGACACTCGCGAACCACCGGCGCCTCGTAGCGAAGGCGCAGGGGCAGGTCGGCAGCGTGCATGCGGGTCGAAACCAGGCGCACGATCGGCAACGTGTTGTCGGGACGGACCACCAGCAGGCGGCCATCATCGTCAAAGAGCTTAAACGGCGTGTCCGCAATGCGGACGCCTTCCTCGAGTGAGCCCTTGTCCTCGAGCAGAGGCGTCTCGACCGGAAGGTAATGATGCTCCCTGAAGCAGCCCTTCACCGTCAGCGCAATCTCCTCGCGCGTCTGAGCCTCCTCGGGCAATATGTCCCGGAATCCCCACGGTGTGGCCGTCATCTGATGAGCCTCCTCATGCTGTGTTTCATATAGAACGAAAGACCGGCATAGCTCCGCCGGTTTTCTGGGTACTTTAGCATACTAGAGTGTTTGCGGGGAGAATCGTCCTCCTCGGCTCACACCGTATTCATTTGGAAACATAGGGCAAGCGGTTAGCAGCAGTCTCTTGTCACAACGCAAAAAGGGCGCCCGCGCAAATGCGGACGCCCTTGTGCAGGGTCGAGATATCAACCAGCCAAGATATCGGACCCGTGACCAGCTCTTAGTAGTCGAACTGGTGGTAGTAGCGGCGGTACTTGAGGTTGTGCTTGGTGACCAGCTCGTAGTTGCGCGCGAGGCGGTCGGTGGTCAGCACGGACAGGATCCACGGCGACACGATGACGCGGAAGTCGTCGTCCAGGCCCGGGATCGCGTACTCGGCGGTGTCGATGATGACGTAGTCCTCGTCGCCGGTCACGCCGCTGGTGAGGAAGGCGCGGACGCGCTCGTCGAGGGCGCGGCACTCGTCCTCGCCCATGAACAGGAACACCGGGACGCCGGGCTCGAGCAGCTCGAGCGTGCCGTGGAAGAAGTCGTGCGAGGTGATGTGGCGGATGCGCTTCCACTGCATCTCCTCGAGCAGGCACATGGAGTACAGGATGGTCTCGCCCCACAGCGCGCCCGAGCCGATGAACATGGTGTAGTCGGCCAGCGCGTACTTCCTGGCGAGCTCCTCGGCGCGCGGCTCGAAGCGCTTGCGGATGTCGAGCATGTCCTTCCAGACGTCCTTCGTCTGCTCGATGAACAGGTCGAACTTGGGGAAGCAGCCGCGGCGGTTGAGCAGGCGCAGGCCGAAGCAGTCGGCGAGGTAGTAGCCCTTCTCGCAGCCGCCGGCGCCGTGGTCGGAGGCCATCATGACGCAGTTCTCGGCGCCCACGGCCTGCCCGATCTTGCCCTCGGGGTTGGTCATGGCGAAGACGCGCACGCCCATCTCCCTCATCTTGCCGACGGCCTCGAGCACCTCGGGGGTGGTGCCGGACTCGGAGGCGGTCAGCACGACGGACCTGTCGGTCATGCGCTTGTGGCCCATGACGTTCCACTCGGCGGCGTGGATCAGGTAGACCTCGAGGTCGCGGTCGCCGAACTTGTTCATGAGGTACTCGAGCTGCATGAGCTCGTCCCAGGTGCCGCCGACGCCCATCAGGAAGACGGCGTCGTAGCCCTCCTCGTGCACGCGGTCGGCCAGGGCGGTCATCTTCTTGCCGGCCTCGTAGACGTTCCTGCCGTCCTCGAGGTAGCCCTCCTGGTCGAAGTGCATGATCTCGATCTTCTCGGTCTCCTTCATGTGTGTCCTCCCATCACATGTGCGCAATTCTATACATCGCGCTTCTTGCTGATACCAATTATAGCCATACGATTGCTTGTTATTTAATACCAATCCAAACTCACGGAGATTTGCGGCGAACGGTCGGTTTCCTCGCCCGAGTGGTATTACAACGCCAATAGTTGTCTATTTCGAGCGCTGCTGCCAACGGGCGCTCCACAACTCGCCGGCTATAAAAGCGTTGCGCCAGACCCGCCCAAGCGTTTCCGGCGCAACCGCGCAGTTGAGTTATTCGGCTTCCATCTCCGCTGTCACACGGCGATACATCTCGATAACCTGAGTCGTCGCCTTGGACGGATCCTGATAGTAGCGGCCATCACACGTCTCGGCCGAGACATAGCCCGTATAGCCGTGGCGCATGAGTGCCTCGAGGTCGGCACGCATATCACGCTCGCCGTCGCCCCAGGCAAGATGCGTCGTGCCGCCGCCCACATCTACAAAGTGGGTGTGAACGATCTTTTCGCCCAAAACCTCAAAGTAGCCGTCGATCGTGTCGCCGGCAACTTCCATGGCGCCAAAGTCGATACAGGCCTTCAGGTTGGGACGATCGACCGCCTCGAGGATGCGCACGACATCCTGTGCGGTGTTGACCAACACGGACTCCGACGGCTGCAGGGCCTCGAGCGCGACGCGAATACCGCGCGTATCGGCGTAGTCGCACACCGAGCGCAGCATGGCAACGCTGCGGGCCCAGGCGTCCTCAGCCGGCTCGTCCAGATAGGCCCAACCACTCGTCACCAGAATCTGCGGCGCGCCCAACTCAACGGCTACGTCGATCACATTCTTAAAGTACGAGAGGATGCGTTTTTGGCCCGCCTCACCGCGCACCGCGACGTTCCACGGCTTGGGGTTGTTCTGCTCGGGGCACACGCACACGATCTTGATACCGTATTGGGCGGCAAGATCGCGAATCTTATCCACCGAATCGTGCTCATGGCAATCCACATACAGGTGCATCGAGCCGGTCCACAGCTCGATATTGCGATAGCCGGCCTCACCTGCAGCCTTAAAAAACGTCTCGATGCTGTAGTAACGATGGTTGATGTTCATGAGCGAAAGCTCGGGTACGACCATAGCCCTCCCCTTTCGTACGGAGTTTTAAAAAACAGGGGGCCGCCGCAGATGCGACAAGCCCCCAAAGATCGACGCAACCGTTAGACGCGATGGAAGCGCGATTCGAACATATTAGGCAAGCACGCCAAAGTAAGCGCCGATGATGCCCACGACCATGGTGCAGAGGATCAGGACCATCGGGTTGATCTTCTTGGAGAGCAGCCAATAGTAGAGCCAGAAGGCGGCCATGCCGAGCATACCGGGCATGATACCGTCCAGGATGTCCTGGAGAGTCTGGGCGGAGTCGCCCTGACCAATGGCGATGGGCAACGAAGCCCAGAACATGTCCTTGCTCATGGCGCCGACGACCATGACGCCGACAATGCCGACGCAGGCCATGATCTTTTGCATCAGGCCGGTCTTCTGAGCCTCGTCGAGGAAGCCAATACCTAGCTCATAACCCTTGATAGCGCCAAAGATACGAATCAGGAACGCCGGGATGTTGTAGACGAGCAGGAAGGCGATGGGGCCAAAGACGTTGCCGGCCTGGCACAGGCTGATGCCCACGGCAGCGGCGACGACGCGCAGGGTGGACAGGAAGAAGGAGTCACCCAGGCCGGAAAGCGGACCCATGAGGGCGGCCTTGATGTCGTTGACGCTCTCGGGCTCAACCTCGCCACGAGCGACCTTTTCTTCCATGGCCATCGCGATGCCACCCACGAAGGGAGCGAGCTGCGGGGTGATGTTGAAGAATGCGCTGTGACGGTGCAAGGCCTCGGCGTAATCATCGGGACGGCCGGCATAGATCTTCTTGAGCATGTTGGCGACCATCAGGCAGAAGGCAATGTTCATCTGCTTGTAGTAGGTCCAGGAGAATTCCATGCCCAGGGCGCCGGTGTTCACGGCGCTCTTAATGAGGTCGGAGCGAGTAATCTGGTTCTCGGAATTAGAAGTCATCGTCCTCATCCCCTTCCACAGAAAGCTGGGACTGGGCGCCACCAAGGCCCAGCAGGTCGTACTTGTCGATGCCGATGATGATTGCGATCAGGGCGACGCCGAGGACGGGCACGTTGGCATAGGAGCACAGCAGGAAGCCCAGGAAGTAGAACGGCACGAGCTGCTTGGTAAGCACCAGACGGCCGAGCATGGCGAAGCCCATGGCAGGCAGGATGTTGGCTGCGACGCCAAAGCCATCGAGGACGAACGTCGGGATGAAGTCGAGCAGGCCCTGAACGGCGTCGGCACCCAGATAGAAGGAGACCGAGCACAGGATAAAGGCCAGGACGACAATCACGAGACCGATAATCCAGTGCATAGCGTAGATACCCTTGAGGTTACCCTTGCTGGCAAAGACGTCGGCACGGTCGACCAGAAGGGGCATACCGGCGTTGACGACGTTCTTAATGGCCAGGCACAGAGTGGCGATGGGCATCGCGAGCGCGATAGCGGCCTCGGTGCTCTGACCCAGCTGAATAGCGAAGGCGCAGGCGAGCACACCGCCAATACACTCATCGGGCGGCACGTAAGCGCCGATGGAGATTGAACCCATGAAGAGCAGCTCGAGGCTCGCACCGATGGCGAGGCCGGACTGCAGGTCCCCGAGGACTATGCCGACGAGCGGGCACAGAACGATCGGGCGGAACGCATAGAGCGTACCGAGCTGATAATCGAGCTTACCGAAGGCAGCGATAAGTCCGATGAGGATCGCTTGAACAAGCATTGTTCCTCCCTTTGATCCCTCTTGGATCCGCGCGGCGATTCCCGACTTGTCAGCGCGCCCTTTTCCATACCGACAATCGCCTAGACAGATCCAGCTTGTACCGGTGTGCTGTTAACACCTAAACCGGTGCAAATGATTTGATACCAATTATATAGTCATGAGAAAACTATTTAATACCAATCGCTCAACGGGCGTGTACTCCCGGTGAACGGTAGATGGGGGTAACGGGTAAAGCGTTTATCCGGTACGCCCACGAATAGGGGCGGCGCCGTGCGCGCCGCCCGTGGTTCCCAATTAGAGGGCGCTTAGGGCATCGACCTTGGGGTCGTCGGCCAGAGCGCGAATCTCGACCTCGACACCGCGGCCGACGAGCTCGCGAATGTCCTCTTCCTCGGCAGCAGTCACAAAGATCTGGCGGGAGATCTTACGGGCATCGGGACGCTGCTCGTCCTTGGACTTGGTGTTGCCCAGGTTGATGGAGGTGATCTGCGGGCAACCGTCGACAAGCTGCTTGGCCTCGGCGATGCTGGCGACGCAGATGATCATCTTGTACTTATCGGTAACACCGGAGTTGATGGCCTCGATGGCGTGCTCCATGTCCTTGATGACGAGCTTGACGTTGGCCGGCTTTCCCATCTTGAGCGTAGTCTTCCAGACGGGATCGTTGGCAACCTTGTCGCCAACGCAGAAGATGCAGTCAGAGCCCAAGCCCTGGACCCAAGAGACGGCCACCTGGCCATGAAGCAGACGATGGTCGACGCGAAGCAGTTGAATCATGATTGACCCCCAAAGGTCTCATGCCGGAAACCCGGCCCCATTAATAGCAGGCGGTGACTAGAACTCTTCCTCGTCATCCGCATCGGTCAGCAGGTCGTTGACAAACTTGACGCGCGTGTCGTCAGCCGCGAGGATCTCGCGGATAACCTGATCGGCGGGAGCCTCCTGGTCCGAAAAGAGCAGCTGGATCAGCAGCGGCAGATTCATGTTGGCAACCAGGTAGGTGTTGGGGCGCGTCTGGACGATCTTGGTGAACTCGTTGTTGACGCTGCCGCCAAACAGGTCGGTGCACACGATTACGTCGTCGGCGGGGTCGAAGGTCGCCAGGAGCTTGGCGGCCTCCTCGGCGACGTCGGTGCGGCCGTCGACAAACATCGACAGGTCGTGGACGTTATCGCGCGCGCCCGAGAGCAGCTCGGTGCTCTCCTTGATGCCGGTCGCAAAATGCGCGTGGCTGGCGAAGATGTATTGCCTCATTGCGGTTTCCCCCAAATGAAATTAGTAGTCGAACTGGTGGTAGTAGCGGCGGTACTTGAGGTTGTGCTTGGTGACCAGCTCGTAGTTGCGCGCGAGGCGGTCGGTGGTCAGCACGGACAGGATCCACGGCGACACGATGACGCGGAAGTCGTCGTCCAGGCCCGGGATCGCGTACTCGGCGGTGTCGATGATGACGTAGTCCTCGTCGCCGGTCACGCCGCTGGTGAGGAAGGCGCGGACGCGCTCGTCGAGGGCGCGGCACTCGTCCTCGCCCATGAACAGGAACACCGGGACGCCGGGCTCGAGCAGCTCGAGCGTGCCGTGGAAGAAGTCGTGCGAGGTGATGTGGCGGATGCGCTTCCACTGCATCTCCTCGAGCAGGCACATGGAGTACAGGATGGTCTCGCCCCACAGCGCGCCCGAGCCGATGAACATGGTGTAGTCGGCCAGCGCGTACTTCCTGGCGAGCTCCTCGGCGCGCGGCTCGAAGCGCTTGCGGATGTCGAGCATGTCCTTCCAGACGTCCTTCGTCTGCTCGATGAACAGGTCGAACTTGGGGAAGCAGCCGCGGCGGTTGAGCAGGCGCAGGCCGAAGCAGTCGGCGAGGTAGTAGCCCTTCTCGCAGCCGCCGGCGCCGTGGTCGGAGGCCATCATGACGCAGTTCTCGGCGCCCACGGCCTGCCCGATCTTGCCCTCGGGGTTGGTCATGGCGAAGACGCGCACGCCCATCTCCCTCATCTTGCCGACGGCCTCGAGCACCTCGGGGGTGGTGCCGGACTCGGAGGCGGTCAGCACGACGGACCTGTCGGTCATGCGCTTGTGGCCCATGACGTTCCACTCGGCGGCGTGGATCAGGTAGACCTCGAGGTCGCGGTCGCCGAACTTGTTCATGAGGTACTCGAGCTGCATGAGCTCGTCCCAGGTGCCGCCGACGCCCATCAGGAAGACGGCGTCGTAGCCCTCCTCGTGCACGCGGTCGGCCAGGGCGGTCATCTTCTTGCCGGCCTCGTAGACGTTCCTGCCGTCCTCGAGGTAGCCCTCCTGGTCGAAGTGCATGATCTCGATCTTCTCGGTCTCCTTCAT
>CABUIH010000009.1:0-69001 GCA_902491615.1 uncultured Collinsella sp.
AACAAATCCAAGTTAGACCATTTCAAATGGTTCGATGTCTGCCCGGATGCGACACATCTGGTGTGTCCATCCTCGCAGTATCCGGTTCTCAAGGTGCACGCCTGCGCGGCTCATCCGGTCCGACCGGGCCGCGCGGCAAGGAGATATATTGCCAGACCGGAGGGGCCCCGTGGGCGGGAATTCCACTCTTCACAAGTCCTACACAATACATCGCTTCCTATATAAGTCATAGAAAGGCTGGTGCAGAAATACTGCACGTATCAGATGATGACCCTTCGGTTAAGAGATATATAAAGATCGGTCACCTGTAAGTGTCTATCTACCCGCGCTTTTGCTATATAAACCAGCGCTTCAGATAAAAAGAAGGAGCGCCGCGCACAACGCGACACTCCCCTAGCGATTCAAGAGAATCTATTAGGCCTCGAGAGCCTTCTTGGCGATGGTAGCCAGCTCGTTGAAGGACTCGATGTCCTCGTAAGCCATCTGAGCCAAGACCTTGCGGTCGAGCTCGATGCCGGCAACCTTCAGGCCGTGCATGAACTGAGAGTAAGAGATGTCGTTCAGGCGAGCAGCAGCGTTGATACGAGTGATCCAGAGAGAACGGATCTCGCGCTTCTTGTTGCGGCGATCACGATACTGATACTGCAGGGAGTGCTGGACCTGCTCTTTAGCATGCTTGTAAGTACGCGAAGCGGCACCGTAGTAACCCTTCGCACGGTGCATAACGGTACGGCGCTTCTTCTTGGCGGCAACAGCGCGCTTAATACGTGCCATGTTCTATCAACTCCTAGACGGTAAAACGAAAAACGGGAACGCGAACTTAGGCGAGACGCGACTTGATGACCTTGCGGTCGGCAGCGGCGATCTCGGTCTCCTGACGGAAGCCACGCTTACGCTTGGTGGACTTCTTGCTCAGGATGTGGCTCTTGAAAGCCTTGGCGCGCATAAGCTTGCCGGTACCAGTCTTGCGGAAACGCTTCTTGGTGCCGCTGTGGGACTTCATCTTAGGCATGAAATACTCCTTAATCGGTTACAGAACACTAGTTACTTGGTATCGCTTGCCGCTTTATCCTCATCGAAGGCGCCCTTAATCGGGGCGAGCAGCATAAGCATGTTACGGCCTTCCATCTTAGGTTTGGATTCGACCGTAGCGTAAGGCTTGAGATCCTCGGCGAGACGCTCGAGAACGTTAAGACCCTGCTCCGGGTGAGCCATCTCACGACCGCGGAACATGATGGTGATCTTAACGCGTGCGCCCTTCTTGAGGAAACGCAGAACGTGGCCCTTCTTGGTCTCGTAGTCGCCAACGTCGATCTTGGGTCGGAACTTCATTTCCTTGACCTCAACCTTGGACTGGTTCTTACGAGCAGCCTTGGCCTTCATGGCCTGCTGGTACTTGAACTTACCGTAGTCCATGACCTTGCAGACCGGCGGCTCCGCGTTGGGAGCGATCTCGACCAGGTCGAGACCCTGATCGTCAGCGACGCGCTGGGCATCGCGGATGGCGAACAGGCCGAGCTGAGAGCCATCGACGCCAATCAAACGGCACGAAGATGCAGTGATCTCGTCGTTGATGCGGGTGTCATCAGACTTAGCTATTTTCCCTACCTCCATTCATAAAAAAATAACCCGGCGCTTCTCAGCAACCAGGTCGTACACATAGACATTCTCGATATGAGGAAGGGAATCTAAGTTGTATGACCAGTCAGCTGCTCATTGGCGCCAAAAGGTGGGAACCCTCGGGTTCCTCTTTAGGGCATTGCGGGAACAACGCCTTGGCGATAATAACACGTTCGACGCGTTATCACATTACGTACACGAAAAAGGGGGCCTTGACCCCCTTGAACGCTCACTTGCATGCATGGTGCCCGAGGCGAGACTCGAAGGGTCTTCGCTTCGCGAAGCCCCGGGCTTCGGGCGCACGGCGCCCTCGCCACGCTCCGCTACAAACAGGCCACAGGCCTGTTTGCTTAACGCTCCGCGCGCTCACGCGAGTTCGGCACGAAAAAGGGAGCCTAGACCCCCTTGAACGCTCACTTGCATGTATGGTGCCCGAGGCGAGACTCGAACTCGCACGTTGTTGCCAACGGTGGATTTTGAGTCCACTGCGTCTGCCAATTCCGCCACTCGGGCACGTAATGCGTGAGTTAGTTTATCACAGCTTGCTATCGATTAGTCCGAAAATGGAACTTCGAGCATTTCGATGAGTTCGACTGAACGGAGCATCTCGCGCTGGCGGCATCCGCGACCGTCGACCGAAGCCTCACCCATCTGGTTATCGTAAGGGTCCTCGCGCATGCCGTCGAAAGAGGGGTCAAACTCTGCCTGGAATCGATTGTTGGCCACCATACGCCACGGGTCGAGATTGCCAAAGTAGTGACGGCGGCGCCACTCCTCCCCCATCCTGCGAGCAGAAGATCCAAATGACACGTCGGCGTTGAGCCAACCGGTCTGTGGCGTATAGAACTCAGCCCAATCGTGCGGCCCCACCGAATCGGGCGCAACATACAGGCCGCTCTGCCAACGAGCAGGCACCCCCGCGATGCGGCACATGGTGATAAACGTGAGCGCCATAACGCCGCAATCGCCGCGGAGCGAATGCGCACAGTCGTCGGCAATAGATCCCAAAAGCAGGTACGGTGGCTGATAGCGATAGTCGATATGCTGTGTCAGGTAATCATAGATAGCACGAGCGCGATCGAGCGGATCCTCGAGTCCGTCAGCAACACCGGCCGTCAGCTGCTGCAGATACGGCGTGAATGCAATGTGCGGACGGTCCTCGGAAATATCCTCGGACAGCGGCGCGTCCATACAGGGATGCGATGGGAGCGCGCCACCATAGATATCGCAATAGGCGGCATCGATGTGATAGCGATAGGTCACCGAGAATGAGCGCTCACTCGAAGAAGACCACGAGGCGGTACGCGCCGAAGCGTTCGCGGGAGCAACAGTACCCTCCGGCGTCATGTCGAGAATCTCGACCCGAGACTGCTGACGGCAGGCAGCCGCGACGGGAAGCCAAGCGCAAACGGTCTCCCCCTCTAGAGCGCCGGGGACAGACAAGGACGCCTGAAGCGTAATAACGCGAGTCAATCCGTTTTGCGACTCCATCTCCTTGAGCATCTCGTTGCGCAGTGCTATTCCGTCCGTAGAATCGGGACGCATGCCGGGGACCTCTTTGGGATATACGCGAAGCGAATCGAGGAAGTTGTCGAGAACGAACAGCTCGCCATCGATAAAGCGCCAGTCAATACGCTTACGGTCAATCAAATCGTCAAACTGCTCCTCGGTAAACTCAGGCCACTCCTCGCGAATCATCGCAATAGCCCGAGCGCGCGACACCGAAAAATGAAGCGGCGTCTCAAGCATGCGATACCGCTCGGCACGAACGCAGGCTGCCAGGGAAGGCTCAGGATTCTGCTCCAAAAGGCGATCGCAGGCGGCAACAGCCTGCGTCAAATACCCGGCATCCTTAAGACGAAGAATCTCAGGTGGTAGTCCAATATCGAGATGGCGAAAGTCATCGCAGCAAACATCAACAGAGCAACCAACAGGACCCTCGTCAATAACCTTCCCATCCGAAGGCAGCACATTAATAACAGCCATACCAAACTCCAAGTCATTAGAACTCTTGAAGTCCATTGTAGCGAGATAAAAAGAAAGCCCCAACAAGGGAGCCATCAACACCGCCGAGCGGTAGTCAAAAAATGAATTCAGCCCAGTAACCCTGTAGCGAGTTAACAAAGGAGGCCCCGTTCACCCGGAGCTGATTCCGTCGCGCGACTTCTGGCGAAGCCAGTAGCCACCTTAATTCAGACTCGTAACCCTGCGGCGTTAAACGAAGGAAGCCCCGTCTCCCGGAACTGTTTCCTTGGCGCGACTTCTGGCGAAGCCAGGTGAGCGCAAAGGAAACAGTGTAGGGAGACGGGGCTTCCGGTGGGAAGTTTAGCGACGCTTACGCCTTGTTGACGGAGCCAAACTCCTCCATGAGCTCCTTGGTGCGGGCAACGATGTTGTCGCGACCAGGCTTGAGGAGCTTGCGGGGGTCAAAGCCCTTGCCCTGCTGATCCTTGCCAGCCTCGATGTACTCGCGAACGCCCTTGGCAAAGACGAGCTGCAGATCGGTGTTGACGTTGATCTTGGAGATACCCAGGGAGATAGCCTTCTTGATCTGATCCTCGGGGATGCCGGTGCCACCGTGCAGGACGAGGGGCAGGTCGCCGGTCTGAGCCTTGATCTCGCCCAGGCGCTCGAAGGAAAGGCCAGCCCAGTCGGCAGGGTACACGCCGTGGATGTTGCCGATACCGCAGGCGAGGAAGTCGACGCCCAGGTCAGCAATCTGCTTGCACTCAGCAGGATCAGCGAGCTCGCCGCTGGAGGTCACGCCGTCCTCGGTGCCGCCGATGCCGCCGACCTCGGCCTCGATGGACATACCCTTGGAGTGGGCAAGCTCAACGAGCTCCTTGGTGCGGTCGAGGTTAAGCTGGAAGGTCTCCTCGTGAGAGCCGTCATACATGATGGACGTGAAGCCGGCCTCGATGCACTTGAAGCAGTCCTCGTAAGAACCGTGATCGAGGTGAAGGGCGACGGGAACGGTAACGCCCGTGGCCTCGACGGCAGCCTTGACCATGTCGGCGCAGACCTTGAAACCGCCCATCCACTTAGCGGCACCAGCGGTGCACTGAAGGATCAGCGGAGACTTGGCCTCCTCGGCGGCCTGGAGAATAGCCAGGGTCCACTCGAGGTTGTTGGTGTTGAAGGCACCGAGAGCGTACTTGCCGGCCTCGGCCTTCTTGAGCATGTCTGCTGCGTTGACGAGCATAAAAGAAACCTCCTGTAAGGTTGCTCCGATAACGCCTGAGATTTTACCACGACATACCCGAGCATAAACGTTCGTTTGTTCACGAATACCATCCGATTGGACAAATTTTGACCGTTTGCCCCACAGAATCGACCCACTGGGGAAAATAGCTTGACGATTGAGCGGTCTTCGTGGTTCGAAAGACGGCTTCGAGCCTACATCTGCATAAACGGATTCTGCATAAGTTCGCGCGCCATCGTGGTCGAATCGCCATGGCCCGTCAAGCAAACGGTATCGGGCGGAAGCGTCTTGGCAAGTTTGGAGAGCGAGCGCATAATCGCCGCCTCGTCACCGCCGGAAAGATCGGTACGACCGTGGCTGCCCGGGAAAAGCGTGTCGCCCACAAAGGCGATGTTCCCCTGCTCGGTCGCGGCGAACAGGACGATGCCGCCCGGCGTATGCCCCGGCGTCTCGATCACCTGCAGGCAGATATCGCCCAATTCAATCGTATCGCCCTCGGCAAGCAGCCGCGTCGGCTCGCCCGGATCGGGCGTCTCAATACCCCACATGGCGCGCTGCTCCTCGATATTTGCGCGAGGCACCGTCACGTCCTTAGCGCACAACTCATATAGTGCGCTGTCGCCAACGACAGCTCGAACCCCGGCGACCCCGCCAACATGGTCGGCATGACCGTGCGTGCAGACAGAGCCGAGTACGCGAACCTCGGGATGCGCGGTGCGGATATGCTCCACAAGACGCTCGCCCTCCCACGCCGGATCGACGATTAAGCACTCGTCATTCGAAATCACGACGTAACTGTTGGTCTGAATCGGGCCGTTGACGAGTGCCTCAATCGAAGCTGCACCTCGGGGTGTCAGGTCCAAAGTCATATCGCCCATGCGCATACCCTCCTTCTAAAATACGTTCGAGGCACCAAACGATGCCTCGAACGTAACCAATATCTATGATGCTGAGAGGCTCTCGCACCTACACACGGCGCTTGAGCTGAGCTCCGCCTTCGCCGGGCATAAGACGGCGAGCGTCGTAGACCGAATCGACACTGCTGATGGAAGCCAGCAGCGGATCCAGACCGCTCGCGTCCGAGATCTCGACCATAAAGCGCAGGGTTGCAATACCCTCGCGGTTGGTCGACGTGGCGGCAGAAAGGATATTGCCGCCCGCATCGCCAATGGCAATGGTGACATCCTTGAGCAGGCCCATGCGGTCCAGGCACTCGACCACGATCTCGACCTGGAAGAGGGTGTCGGCAGCGCCGTCCCACTCCACATCGATCATGCGCTCGGGATGTTCCATAAGACCCTTGACGTTGGGGCAGTTGGCGCGATGCACCGAAACGCCACGACCGCGCGTGATGAAGCCGACGATGTCGTCGCCCGTCACGGGGTTGCAGCAATGAGCCAGACGGACCAGCAGGCCGCTGTTGCTCTCGCCCTTGACGATAATGCCGTTACTAGCGCTCTTGCCGCGCTTTTGCGGCTTGCGGTTGGAGCCGCGAGCAGGCTGCTTCACGACCTCGGCGATAGCCTCGGCCTTGGTGAGCTGTTCCTCGGGCTTGGGGTCCAAGATTTGCTCGACCTTATTGCCCACAGCGCGCGGGGCAACCTTGCCGGCGCCGACGGCGGCAAACAGGTCCTCGAGCTGCTTGAAGTTAAACTGCTCCGCCACGGCGTTGAGTGCACGCGTCGAACGCGGCGTAGAAATGCCATAGCCACGCTTACGCAGGTCCTTGGCCAGCATATCGCGACCGGCGGCAGCGTCGTCGTCCTTGGTCGCAGCGGCAAAATAGCGGCGGATCTTTGACTTGGCGGAAGGTGTCTTAACGATCTTGAGCCAATCGCGCGACGGCTTGGAACTCTTGTTAGTCAGGATCTCGACACGGTCACCCGTCTTAATCTCGTGCGTGAGCGGAGCCACCGCACCGTTGATTTTGGCGCCGACGCAGTGGTTTCCCACCTCGGTGTGAACGGCATAGGCAAAGTCGAGCGGCGTGGAGCCGGCACGAAGCGCCATGACCTCGCCTTTGGGCGTGAAGACAAAGATCTCCTGATCGAACAGATCGACCTTCAGCGAGTGCAGGTATTCCTTGGCATCGGTGATCTCGTCGGAAGCCGCCCAATCGAGCGAATGCTTGAGCCAGTTGATCTGGTCGTCCAAACGTTGAGCGTCATTGGTCTTGGAAGCAGACGATCCGCCCGACTTCTTATATAGCCAGTGGGCGGCAATGCCGTACTCGGCCTGCTCATGCATCTCGTAGGTTCGAATCTGAATCTCGAGCGGACGAGCCGTAGGGCCGATGACCGTCGTGTGGAGCGACTGGTAGTTATTGACCTTGGGCATGGCGATATAGTCTTTAAAGCGACCGGGCATGGGGTGCCACAGCGTATGCACCGCGCCGAGCGTGGAGTAGCAATCGCGCACCGAATGCGTGATGACGCGCAGTGCCACCAGGTCGTAGATCTCGGAGAATTCCTTGCCCTTGCGCTTCATCTTTTGGTAGATGGACCAATAGTGCTTGGAACGGCCGTTGATCTGGAAGTCCTCCAGGCCAATGCGGTTGAGTTCGTCGGTGAGTGTCTTGATGGTCTCGGCAAGGTAGCGCTCGCGGACCTCGCGCGACTCAGCCACCATGCGCGCGATGCGCTGGTAGGCATCGGGCTCCAGGTAGAAGAAGGACAGGTCCTCGAGCTCCCACTTAATAGAGCTCATGCCCAGGCGGTCAGCCAAGGGCGCGTACACGTCCATGGTCTCGCGAGCCTTAAACAGGCGACGATCCTCGCGCAGGGCTGCCAGCGTTCGCATGTTGTGCAGACGGTCGGCAAGTTTAACGATGATGACGCGAATGTCCTTGGACATGGCGAGGAACATCTTGCGCAGCGTGAGCGCCTGCTTCTCGTCCATGCTGTCGACTTCGATGTTGGTGAGCTTGGTCACGCCATCGACGAGCTCGGCCACCGTATCGCCAAACAGGCCGGAAACATCGGTGAGCGAGGTCTCGGTGTCCTCGACGGTATCGTGCAACAGCGCGGCGCACACCACGTCACAATCCATCTTGAGATCGGCCAAAATGATGGCAACCTCGACGGGATGGTTAATGTACATCTCACCCGAGCGGCGCTTTTGGTTACAGTGTTTCTCGGCGGCAAAGCAGTAGGCTTGCTCCACCTTGGAGAAGTCGTCCTCATTCATATATTTGAGGCACAAGCGCTCCAGCTTGTCGTAGCTGTCCGCCATAATCTCGGGCGGCAGCTCATCGGCATGCTTATAGTGCTCCATCTCCGAAAACGGCTGGAGGGTGGAATCATGGGCGGTACGGGCTGCGGCATCCATCGAGGTCCCCTTCCCCTAGGCCCGCGGTACGATCGGGCGGTTAACTTTGGCTAGCATATCAGAAGCGCACGAATCGAGCGCCCAACTCCGGAAAGCCGAGAATTCCATGCGCGAGCGCAAGCCCTCCAAATAGCGAATTGACCTGCTCAATTGCACGCGGCCGGGGTTTTCGGCCATCGCGATGCGACGGGTGTCGTCAAACCCCGAAACGCGACAAAAACCAAGCTCTTCGAAGATTCCCAAGCCGCTTTCCACCGAGCGCTCGTCGACCGGCGTGCGAGCATCGATGGCAAGGCACATCTGCGCGATGTCGATATCGCTCGCGCTAAAGAAATCGTCCCCGGTCTTGCCGCGGTTGGAGCGCCACATGGTCTGCAGCGCGCGATAGAGCGTGACGAGCTCGTCGCGCTCGGGCGCATAGCAGTCGAGTAGGCGCTCGTTAATACGGGCGTCACGCGACGAATAGAGTAGATGGATCACGGCGGGTTGGCCATCGCGGCCGGCGCGGCCGCTCATCTGGTTAAACTCAATGCCGCCAAACGGCATGTGATAGAGCACGACATGGCGAATATCGGGAAGGTTGACGCCCTCGCCAAAGGCGGATGTCGAGACGATGCAGCTGAGGCTGCCGTCTCGAAACGCCTCCTCTACGCGATGGCGGTCGGTGCGCGTAAGGCCAGCGTTATAGAACGCGATACGGGTCGCACAGTCGGGAACGCGTTTGCGTAGTGTCTTGGCGAGCGCCACGGACTGGTCGCGCGAATTGACGTAAATGACGGTCTTCTCCCCCGTCGCCACGATCGACACCAAACGGTTCTCGCGACTTGCAAGATCACGGTCGTCCTCGAGCTGCAGGTTCTCGCGCACCGTCTCGTCGACCACCGTGTGAGTGATCGGAAGCATGCGGGCAAGCTCGGCCACGACCGGAGCCGTCGCGGTGGCCGTCGCGGCCATAACGACCGGGTCGCCCAGGGCTTTGAGGATATCGGGCATGTCGAGATAGGCGCTGCGGTCGCCGCCCTTGGCAAGGCCAGCGTGGTGCGCCTCATCGATAACGACAAAACCGATGCGCCCCGAACGCGCAAAGCGGTCGCGGTGAATGGACAGGAACTCGGGCGTCGTGAGCACGATGCCGGTACGGCCCGAAGCCAAGCCGGCAAACACGTCATCGCGCGCCGCCTCCACGGTCTCGCCGGTCAGCACGCCAACGCCAATGCCAAGCGATGCCATCGTCGACGAGAGGTGATAGGCCTGGTCGGCAACAAGCGCACGCAGCGGATAGACAAAGATGCTCGCACGTCCGCGAAGCACCGCCTCACGCGCGGCATGTACATGGAAGATGAGCGACTTGCCGCGCCCCGTTCCCATAACGGCCAGAACACTTTGGTGATCGGCCAGGGCATCGAGCGCCTCGACCTGCGCGCGGTGCGGCTGGTTCGAGCCGATAAAGCTATGAATAAGCGAGCGCGTGAGCTCGGTATAGGAAAGCTGGGCGAGCGTCTCGCGCTTGCGCGACTCCAGGCGCAGGCCAGAATCCGCCGGCTGCACGCCACGACGAAGCTCGCATGCCGGATCGTCGACGCCGGGCAGCGTGGTATCGCGGACCAGAACATCCTTGATCATGAGCTTGGGCTTCACACGCCCCTGCCAATGCTCGGCAACGGCCTCAAACACCAAGTCGACAGCGCTATCGCAGTTGATGAGCTTATCGATTTGCGGCACGCGGAACATAATGGCCGGCACGCTCGCGGCGCCATCGGTCGCCACAAAGCGCATGTGCTCGCCGGTCTTACCCACCACGGCGCGATCGCACATCGTCACGCCCTCGGCAGCCAGCAGCGGCACCTTATTACCCTGGCCAAACGGCTCAAGGCGGGAAATCTGCTCTATAGTCTCGATATTCAGCTCGGAAAGGTCGACCGTGGCGGCAACCTCGTCGATGTCTTCAAAGTCCTCAGCGGGAATCTCCGATAGCACGGCGGAAAGGCGACGACGGAATTCATCGAGCTTGGATGCCTCGATGGTCACACCCACCGCACCGGCATGTCCGCCGCGACGAATCAGCAGGTCGGAACAGCGCTCGACGGCGTCAAACAGGTTAACTTTGCCCACCGAGCGACCAGAGCCGCGCGCGATACCGTCCTCGATCGAGAACAGCAGCGCCGGCACGTGATAGCGGTTGGTCAGACGGCTTGCCACGATGCCCTTGACGCCCTCGTGCCAGCCTTCGCCGCCCACAACGATCGCGCGCCCGCCGTCATAGGTCTCCTCGACCTTTGCCATGGCATCGCGCGTGAGCTCCGCCTCGATCTCACGGCGCTGGCGGTTGATTTCCTCGAGCTCAGCCGCCAGCGCGCTTGCTTCGATGGGATTGCGGGCAAGCAGCAGGTCGAGCGCCAGCTTGGGATCGGCCATGCGGCCGGCAGCGTTTAAGCGGGGAATGAGCGAGAATGACAGGCCATCCGCCGTAATGCTCGAAAGGTCCGCCTTGGCAAGCGCGGCAAGCGCGATATAGCCGGGGCGAGCGGTTACGCGCATCTGCTGGATGCCCTCGGCAACCAGCGCGCGGTTCTCGGGCGTGAGCGGCATCATGTCGGACACGGTGCCCAGCGCCGCGACCTCGATTAGCGAACGCCAATACGACGGCTTGCCCAGGCGCTCACCCAGGACTTGCACCAGCTTGAGCGCCACACCAGCACCGGCAAGCTCGCGCGAGGGGCCCTCGTCCTCGAGCTTGGGGTCGGTCAGGGGCACACCCTGCGGCACCTGGTCGGAGGGCTCGTGATGGTCCGTGACCACCAAATCGATCCCCAGGTCCTCCAAATAGGAAACCTCTTCCTTGGCGGCAATGCCGTTATCGACGGTCACGATCAGCTGGGGGCGAGCGAGCTCGTTAACGCGGTCGAGTGCCGCGCGCGAAAGACCGTAGCCCTCATCAAAGCGATGCGGAATAAACGGCGTGACATCGGCGCCAAACGTGCGCAGCGCCTCGGTCAACAGGCAGGTCGACGTAATACCGTCAACGTCAAAATCGCCAAAGACTGCAATGTGCTCGTGGTTGCGAATAGCACGCTCGACGCGGTCGGCAACGACCGACATGCCCGGGATAATGAGTGGATCGGCCCAGTCGCGATCGAGCGAAGGCGTCAAAAACAATTGGCCCTCTTTGATGGAGCCAATGCCGTGCGCGACCATAATGCGCGCCACCAGCCCGGGAATGCCCAGACCAGCCGAAAGCTCCTTTTCGAGCTCGGGGTTTTGCTGAGCGACCGCCCAGCGATGCGTCGTCTTAAGCGATGACATAGGCGCCCACCCCCGATAGGGGCAGGTCGCCGCGATACCTCTCACGGTTCATAGCGATGAGTCCTCTGTGTATGCCCGCTTCGGCAGGCAGATCTGTTGAACGGATTTATTATACCGTGCGGCGCGGACGCAAATCGCCGCAGCACGCCGCGGTTTCGGTAAACGATGCCGGTAATAGCCTCGAAATAATCGAGCGTTTCAGCCGCACGGACGCATACGAGCGTCTAGCATATCCATACAAACGAGTTCGCGGATAAAGGGAGTCACGGGACATATGAAGCAATGGACTGGACTGGGAAAGTTCCTCGCGGGGCATATGCAGGTCATCGTTCCGATTTGCGTGGCGCTCGGCGTGCTCTTTCCCCAGCAGATTGGCGTGCTCAAGCCCATTGTTCCCGCCCTCTTCGCCTTTATGACGTTTCAGGGTGCGCTCAGCAACACCTTCCACCAGGTAGCCGAGGTGTTCCGCCGTCCCCTGCACCTGATTTTGGCACTGCTCGTCTCGGCGGCGCTTATTCCCATCGTGGCCTATGCCATGGGATCGTTATTCTTTGGCTCCAATCCCAACCTTGTCTGCGGCATCGTGCTCGAGTACAGCGTACCCGTGGCGGTCACTGCCTTTATGTGGATTAGCATGTTCGGCGGCAACGGCCCGCTCGCGCTCACCATCATCCTGACGTCCTCGGTTATCTCCCCTGTGACGATTCCGCTCACGCTCAAGCTCCTGCTGGGCGCCACCGTCTCGATCGATGTGCCGAGCATGATGCAAGACATGGCCTTTATGATCGCCATCCCCGCCGTGCTCGGCATCGTGATCAACGAGCTCACGCGCGGATGGGGGCACGAAAAACTCTCCCCCGTGCTCTCGCCCGCCTGCAAATTCATGATGATGGGCGTTATCGCCTCCAACTCCACCGCCATGAGCGAGTACGTGCTGCACATGAACGCGGTGCGCTTGGAAGTCGCCCTCTTTATTTTGGTCTTCGCCATCAGCGGCTTTGTCGTCGGCATTCTGGTCGCCCGCGCGCTGCATCTGCCATATAGCGAAACGACCACCATGTGCTTTACCTGCGGCATGCGCAATATCTCTTCGGGCGCCGTCATCGCCACGCAATACTTTCCGGGCGAAGTTGTGTTTCCCGTCATGTGTGGAACGCTGTTTCAGCAGGTGCTCGCCTCGCTTATCGGACACTTCTTTGAGCGTCTGACCGGCGAGGAGCGCGCCGCCCAGCGCAAGCGGGTCGAGGCCGGCCGCGATGCAATGGCGCGCTAAACCGTCCGCAGTGTGCGGGCGCTCACTTTACGATGTGAGCGCCTCCAGATGTGCGCGGAATCGCTCCGCATCGACATCGAGCGTGGTCTCAGCATTGACCTGAGCCAGCCGATACCCGACAAAGTAGGGTGAAACCACCCAGCGCGGAAGCGCCTTGGCAATGGTCCGGCCGTCCATGTGGTAGAAGAACAAGTTGTACGACTCTGCGCGACCACCATGGTGCTCGTTCAGGATATAGCGCAGAGCTACCTGAATCGCATCGGCGAAGAGGTCCGTCTCGGCTTGGTCTCGCGCGCCATCGCTGGCGGCGATTCCCTGCGGGGCTGAAACATTGACCTCAAAGAACCCCATAATCGGTTCGGTTGAGATGTTGACCGCAACCCTTCCCCTCTGCCAAACATCGATGCCTTCAAAGTTGGCTGAGGTCAGCGCCGCATAGCCGTCCTCCTGTTCCAAGCCCACAATCTGCATGTGTGGATGGACGAGGCTGCCGCCCGAAAGCGGACCCTTGTTCTTGTACATGAGCACGCTTCGATACTGCTGCGAATCGATCATCTGCTGCCAGCAATCCAGAGCAAACCTCATCACATGGTGGAGTTCATCCGGCTTATAGGTCACCAGGTCGGCATCGTGATCGGCCGACTCGATCAGCACGGTTTGACGGGTGGCGCGCAGGGTCTTGAACTTATTCTCGAGCCAGATGCAGTCACCGTCGCGCTGGATGATGTTGGTGAGCCCCTCCGTGTTGCAAAAGGGACACGCGGTACCGGGGCGACGGTTGTCGTCGGGCTTGCCGCTCGCCTGCTGAACATCGAATACCAGCGCCACGGGTTACGCCTCCAGCGGCACGATCTTGGTGCCATGGAGCTCGGAGACGTCTAGCGCCGCCGCGACCGCGTCGCGATTTGCCGTAGTGATGCCGCCGCCGGGAAGGATGGTCAAACGATCACCCGCATACTCGATTAAACGAGCCAGGTGATCGAAATTATCCTCGATCGACGTACCGGCAGCGCCGCCATGCGTGAGGATGCGCGTAACGCCGCAGTCGGCAAGTGTATCAATCGCATCGAGCTGAGCCTCGGGCGAGAGCTGGTCAAATGCCATGTGGAAGGTGATGTCGATGGGCTCACGCTTACATTCCTCGGTCGCGCAGCCCGCAGCCATCACGAGGGCGCCAAGCGTAAGTTCGTCGAGCGCCCATCCGCCAGCGCAGGGCTTGCAGCAGCCAAAGACCAAGCCGTCAACGCCGGCGCTTACGGCAAGGCCCAGGTCCATCTCCATCATACGCAGCTCGTCCTGGTCGTAGTGAAAGTCGCCGCCACGCGGGCGAATCATGCACATCACCCGTGCATCGTGCTCGTGGACATAGTTGGTCGTAGCGTTGATAACGCCGGCCGAAGGCGTGGTGCCACCAACGGCAAGGTTGTCGCACAGCTCGATACGCCTTGCACCGGCATCGATAGCCGCCGGCACCCGCTCAAAGTTCTCGGCACAAAACTCGTACACCATAGATAGACCCCCAGATGACATTTCTATTTCCACACGGCATTGTCGCACTTTAAAAACCAACCCGCATGACAGAGCAAAATGATTTGGTGGGGACGAAGGAAAACGTCCCCAACGACTACCTCCAACGCCGCAGGCAGAGGACGGACAGCGAGCGGGCACCAGAGCGAACAGATTGGCATGAAAAGAGGGCGGCATAGACCTTCTGGTCATGCCGCCCTCTTTGAATGACAAGCTGTCGCTCTGGTGCCCGCGCAGCGTCGACTGGTCCGCCGTTCGGTAGAACGGCGGAACCGCCTAACCGCCCAAGTAAGCTTTGCGGACGTTGTCGTCGTGCAGCAGCTCTTGACCAGTGCCGGTCATGGTGATCTTGCCGGTCTCGAGCACGTAACCGCGTGTGGCGATGGAAAGCGCCATCTGCGCGTTTTGCTCGACCAGAAGCACCGTGGTACCGGCCTTGTGCAAGTCCTCGACAATCTGGAAGATCTGTTCGATCAGAATCGGTGCCAGACCCATGGAAGGCTCGTCGAGCATGAGCAGTTTGGGGTTACTCATAAGGGCGCGCCCCATAACGAGCATCTGCTGTTCGCCGCCCGAAAGGGTGCCGGCGACCTGGCGACGGCGTTCCTTCAGGCGCGGGAACTGCTCGTAGACACGCTCAAGGCCCGGAGCCACCGTGGACTTGGGCTGTGTGTAGGCACCCATCTCCAGGTTCTCCTCGACCGTCATCTGCAAAAAGGCGCGACGGCCCTCGGGGACCTGAGCCAAGCCCTTACCCACCAGCTTGTCGGCAGGCGTATGGGTAATGTCCTCGCCCATAAACTTGATGGAGCCGGTCTTGGAGCGCAGCAGGCCCGAGACGGTCTTGAGCGTTGTGGACTTGCCGGCACCGTTCGCACCGATCAGAGCCACGATCTCGCCCTCGTTGACGTTAAAGGAGATGTCCTTGATGGCGTGGATGGCGCCGTACCAGACGTTGATGTTGTAGACGGAAAGCATCGGCTCTGCCATTTAGTTCTCCCCCTTATCTTGCTTGCCCAGATATGCCTCGATAACGGCGTCGTTGTTCTGAATTTCCTCGGCCGTGCCCTTGGCGATGACCTTACCAAAGTTAAGCACGCAGATGCCCTCGCAGATGTTCATAACGAGCGACATATCATGCTCGATAAGCATGATGGCAATGCCAAAGGTGTCGCGAATCTTGACGATGTTCTCCATAAGCTCAGCGGTCTCGGACGGGTTCATGCCGGCGGCAGGCTCGTCGAGCAGCAGCAATTTGGGGTTGGTGGCAAGCGCGCGGACGATCTCCAGACGACGCTGGGCGCCGTAAGGCAGCGAGCCAGCCTGCTCGTTTGCCAGATGCTCCATATCAAAGATGGACAGCAGCTCCATGGCACGCTCGTGGGCGGCCTTCTCGTGCTTCCAATACGTCGGCAGGCGCAGCACGCCCTCAAAGCCGGAGTAACGCTCCTGGTTGTGCAGGCCGACCTTAACGTTATCCTCCACCGTCATGGTGTTGAACAGGCGAATGTTCTGGAAGGTACGGGCAATACCCATGCGGTTGACCTGGTAGACGGACTTGCCCGAGGTGTCCTCACCGTCGAGCAGGATGGTGCCGTGCGTGGGCTGGTACACCTTGGTGAGCAGGTTGAAGACCGTGGTCTTACCAGCGCCGTTGGGGCCGATCAGGCCGGCGATCTCGGTCTTGCCGATAGTCAGGCTAAAGTCGTCGACTGCCTTAAGGCCACCGAACTCAATGCCCAGGTGGATGCACTCGAGTGCCGGGCGCTCGCCCAGATCGCGGTCGGGAACGATGGCGCCAGAAGGATACGGGACCATCTTGCCCTTTTTGAACTCAAATTTACTGGGCATCGGCTGCCACCTCCTTCTTGGAAGCAAAGCGATCCTTGACGCGACCGAAGAACGCCTTGAGCTGCGGGTTGTTGGTAAAAATCATGACCAGGATCAGCACGATAGCGTAGATAAGCATGCGGTAGTCCGAGAACTGACGGAGCAGCTCGGGCAGCACCGTGAGCAGCGCCGCCGCGATGACAGAGCCGCGCATATTGCCCAGACCGCCCAGGACCACGAACACGAGGATGAGGATCGACGTGTTGAAGTCGAACTTGGTGGCGGAGAGCTGCGAGAAGTTACCGCCGAAGAGGGCTCCGGCAGCACCGGCGAGGGCAGCGGAGACCACGAAGGCGATCATGCGGTACTCGGTGACGGAGATGCCTACGGACTCGGCAGCGATCTTGTTGTCGCGCACGGCCATGATGGCGCGACCGGTACGGCTGCGCACCAGGTTGAGCACGATCACGAGTGCGACCATGACCAGGATGGCACCGGCGAGGAAGGTCGAATAGGTCGACACGCCCGAAGCGCCCTGCGCGCCCTTGATGATGGCGGTGCCGTCCTCGAGCAGGTGCAGGTCGTTAATCGTGGAGTTGCCCGTGATGTTAAAGATCACGTGCAGGCCGCGGGAATCGACGCCCACAATGAGACAGGTGACAATCTCTTTGATGATCTCGCCAAAAGCCAGGGTCACGATGGCCAGATAGTCGCCGCTCAGGCGCAGGACCGGGATACCGATCAAGAAGCCCAAGATGGCAGCGGCGATGGCGCCGACCACGATGCTGATGATAAGGCGCACCGGATCGGAGGGAACGGCACTCTCGAGGGCGACCGCGGTGACGATGCCCGTGTAGGCACCGACGCTCATAAAGCCCGCGTGGCCCAGCGACAAGTCGCCCGCGATGCCGACGACGAGGTTGAGGGAAATGGCCATGACGATATAGGCCGTGATGGGAACCAGCTGACCGGCGATCATGCGCGGAATCATGTGGTTAGACTGCATAAAGAACACGATGGCGAACGCCACAAGGCACATGGCGTACGTAACAAAGTCGTGACGCGTCTGCTTGTCTTTAAGAAACTTCATAACGCTCACCTACACCTTCTCGGGGACGTACTTGCCCAAGAGGCCGGCAGGCTTGACGAGCAGGACGATGATCAAAACACCAAAGACGATGGAGTTGGCAAGGCTCGTGGAAATGTAGGCCTGCGCCATCGCCTCGATGATGCCGATGAGAATGCCACCGACAAAGGCGCCGGGGATGGAGCCGATGCCACCGAAGACGGCGGCGTCGAAGGCCTTGATGCCAGGCATGGCACCCGTGGTGGGCTGCAGCACCGGCGAGTAGGAGCACAGGAGCACACCGGCGATGGCGGCAAGGGCAGAGCCGATGGCGAACGTCATCGAGATGGTGCGGTTGACGTTGATGCCCATGAGCTGAGCGGCGGCCTTGTCCTCGGACACGGCGCGCATGGCTTTGCCCATCTTGGTCTTACCCGTAAAGAACATCAGGCCGGCCATGATAACCAGGCAGGCGACGATGGTGACGAGCGAGACGGCGCTCACGTTGAACTTGGCCAAGAACTCCGGTACCTGGAAGGTGACGAGCGAAGTGAAGTTCTTGGGCGTGGCGCCCCACAGAAGTTGCGCGGCGTTCTGCAGGAAGTAAGACACGCCGATAGCCGTGATCAGAACGGCCAGCGGGCCTGCTTGGCGCAGCGGCTTATAGGCCAGGCCCTCGATGAGAACACCGAGAACGGTACAGACCATACAAGAGAGAACTACAGATGCCCAGCCCGGGAGGCCGAGATACGACGTGGCACAGAACGAGACATAGGCACCGACCATGATGACGTCGCCGTGAGCGAAGTTGAGCATCTTGGCGATACCGTAGACCATGGTGTAGCCCAACGCGATGATGGCGTAGACGCTGCCCATGGACAGGCCGTTGACCAGGTATTGGATAAAGACCGTCATGTTCCACATCCCCCTTTCGAATAGGTTTCCAGTTGATGTATGAAACAGGGACGTTACATCGTCCCTAGATACCAAGCAAGCAGGGAAGGCCAAAACCTCCCCTGCTTGGGATCAAAACCGCTCTATGTAAGGCGGCCAATTAGGCCTGTACGTACTTGCCGTCGGTAATGACGTACGCCGTCGGGTCCTTCTGGACCTGGCCCTTATCGTTCCAGGTGAGCTTGCCGGTCAGACCGTCAACGGTAATCTTGAGCATAGCCTTGGACAGCTTCTCGGCGGCCTCGGTCGGATCGGCGTCGACACCAAGACCGGCCTCCTTGAGGGCCTCGGCCACCGCGTGCACGCCGTCGTAGGCGTCGGCGGCAAACTGGTCGGGGGTATCGCCGTACTTATCCTTGTAAGCGTTGACGAAGTCGGCGTTCTTCTCGTCGTCGGCAGAGAACGGGGTCATGAGCAGCAGACCCTCGGCAAGAGAGGTATCGAAGCCCTCAACGCCCAGGATGCCGTCCATGCCGTCGCAGCCCATCATCTTGACGTCGTAGCCCATGTCCTTGGCGTTCTTGAGCAGGACGGACGCCGGCGTGTAGTAGATCGGCGCAAAGATCATGGTGGCGCCGGCCTGCTTGGCCTTGGTCAGCTGGTTGGTAAAGCTCGTGGCGGAGTCGTCCTTAAAGGTCTCCTCGTCAACAATCTCGAGCTTGGATTCAGCGGCCTGGGCCTTAAAGGAATCTGCGATGCCCGAAGAATAAGCGTCGCCGGAGTTATAGAACAGCACGAACTTCTCGTCCGCATACTTCTGCGCCAGGAACTTGGCAGCGTTGACGCCCTGGTTGGGGTCGGTGAAGCAAACCTGGAAGACGCAATCCTTGCCGTCGGTGACGTCCTCGGAGGACGCGGACGGGGTGATCATGAACGTCTTGGGGTCGTTACCGCACTCTGCGGCAACGGCAACCGACGCACCCGTGGTGGTCGGACCGACGAGGGCCTGCATGCCCCAGTCGAGCAGGGTGTTGAAGGCGTTGACGGCCTTCTCGCCATCGGCCTGGTCATCCTCGGCCTTGCTGGCAAGCGGCAGCTCCTTGGTCGAGAAATCCTTGCAGCCGAGCTCGACACCCTGGGTAACGGACTTGCCGTAGGATGCGTTGGCGCCGGTCAGCGGGCCGATGGTGCCGATCTTAAACGAAGCGTCGCTCGAAGCGGAACCGCTGTCGCCGCCGTTGGAGGAGCAGCCAGCTAGAATGGACATCGCCCCCAGACCTGCTGCGCTCGCGATAACGCTCCTGCGATTCATAACAGGGTTCAATGACTTACCGGTGAGGCTCGACATGCGGCTCTCCTCTCAAATCTCGTCGGGTTTCGGTTACCCGACAGGCCATCCTTCGCCGTGTTCGGCGTTCGCAAAATAGTAGACGCTTTAGTTGAGAAAAGTGGCGATTATTTCAACTTTTCTTTTGTTTTGCCCATTTATCCATAGTTCTGCGTATTCCTGTCTGTTTATGCAGTTTAGCCACTTTATTGTGTGAAAGTAATGTTTCTGTTCTGTTACAGGCGTCCTTGCCCTGATTAAAATGGCCTCACCGCTCGCGTTTTGTGCGCACCTAGGCGGCGATGTACTTGCCGTCCTGGATCACATAAGCCGTAGCGGGCTTTTCGATCTGGCCCTCGTCATTCCACGCCGACGAGCGCCTGTATGCCCCAGTCGCACAGGGCAAACCTTATGGTGCAAACGTTGACAGTTTGTTACGGAAGTTCGTTTGTGGCGAGCATGTTTCCAATGTTTCCGCAGCGTTTCGGGGGTGCCGGTTTGTGCGACTCCTGTTGCCTGGCGAGCACGCGCCCTCGGTTCACGCTAGAATGCACTCAACCTTTAAGCGGTTAATCCATCCATAAGATGCACGAAGGAGCTATCTATGAGCGAACCCCTGCGCACCGTGAACGTCGGTCTGATCGGTCTGGGAACCGTCGGCGGCGGCGTGGCCCGTCTGATCAAGAGCCACCACGATGAGTACCTGGCAGCCTACGGCATCGACCTTAAGCTGACCCGCGCCTGCGCGCTTGCTTGGGAGCAGGCCGAGGCGGCAGGCATTGAGCGCGAGGCCTTTACGAGTGACTGGCACGACGTCGTCAGCGACCCCGCCGTCGACATCGTCGTCGAGCTGATCGGCGGTGAGCATCCCGCAACCGAGATCTTCACCACTGCCTTTGAGCACGGCAAGCACGTCGTCTCTGCCAACAAGGCCCTACTGGGCCGTCACGTCGAGACGCTTGCCGAGAAGGCACGCGCGTGCGGCGTGCAGATTAAGTGCGAGGCCAGCTGCGGCGGCGGCATCCCCATCGTGAGCACGCTTGAGCACGACCTGGTGGGCAACAAGATCCTGACCATCGCCGGTATTCTCAACGGTACCACCAACTACATCCTGTCGCGCATGGACGCCGAGGGCGCCGATTACGCCGACGTGCTCGCCGACGCACAGGCCAAGGGCTATGCCGAGGCCGACCCGTCCGCCGACGTCGACGGCTTCGATGCCGCCAGCAAGACGGCCATCCTCGCCTCCATCGGCTTTGGCACCCGCGTGACCACCGATGATGTGTACCAGCAGGGTATCCGTACCATCGGCGCCGAGGACATCGCCCAGGCCCGCGAGCTCGGCTACACCATTAAGCTGCTCGGCATCGCCCGCAACACCGACGCCGGCGTCGACGTTCGCGTGCACCCCACGCTGATCCCCGCCGACCACATGCTTGCCAAGGTCAACGGCGCCATGAACGCTGTCTACGTGGTAGGCGACGCCGTGGGCGAGACCATGTTCTACGGTGCCGGCGCAGGCTCCTTCCCCACCGCGAGCGCCGTCGTTGGCGATATCTTGTCGCTCTCCGAGCAGATCAGCCGCGGCGTGGCTCCGCTGCCCGAGATTGAGCCCTATGGTCACAACCTCGCCTTTAAGCCCATGGACGAGCTCCAAACTAAGTACTATGTGCGCCTGAAGGTCGCCGACCGCGTGGGCGCCCTGTCCGAAACGGTCGACATCTTTGCCAAGCACAACATCTCGATCTCGCTCATCAACCAGGTCGAGGACGGCAAGTCGGGCGTCAGCGATACCTGCTCGGTCATCTTCCTGACGCACTGCGCGCTCGAGAAGGACGTCCAGGCTGCCGCCGCCGAGCTTGCCAGCGTCGACTGCGTGGCCGAGGTCGCCAACGTCCTGCGCATCGAGGACGTCGAGGCCTGGACCGAAGGCGTCATGGCGAACTAGCCCGATTCTCGGCAAATCAAATAACGCATGAGGGGCTCCTATCCGATTGGATGGGAGCCCCTTTTTGCTACATCCTTTGAGCGAACTGGTCGACTAACGTTTGAACAACTTGACCGTTCGTCAACAACCGTGGATACCGTTTGCCGATATGCGACGGCAGCTGTATTTTGCCGCCGCTATGCTGTGCGGTGTATGTCCGCCCGCGATGAGAGGAAGCACCATGTTGCTCGAGGGCAAGAAAGCGATCATCACCGGAGGCACGCGCGGTATCGGCTATGCGATCGCCTGCCGTTTTATCGAGGAAGGCGCTGCCGTCACCGTCTTTGGCTCGCGCCAGGAGACTGCCGACGCGGCCGTTGAGAAGCTGACAGCCGCCTATCCCGACGCCAAGGTCTGGGGCCGTTCCTGCGACCTCACCTCACTCGAGGCCGTGACCGAGGCCTTTACGCAGGCCGCAGCCGACATGGGCGGTCTCGATACGGTCGTCAACAATGCCGGAATCTCCCAGCGCTCGCCCCTTTTGGACTACACGGCCGAGGAGTTCGCCAAAGTCATGGACCTCAACGTTGTCGCTGTCTTTAACGGTCACCAGGCGGCCGCCAAGATTATGACCGAGGCCGGCCACGGCGGCACCATCACCACCACGAGCTCGATGGTCGCCAAGTACGGCCAGCCCTCCGGCGTCGGTTACCCCACGTCCAAGTTTGCCGTCAACGGCATGGTCCAGTCGCTCTCGCGCGAGCTCGCCCCCGTGGGCATCCGCGTCAACGCCGTTGCCCCTGGCGTGACCAAGACCGATATGGTCGCCAACCTGCCCGAAGATGTTATTAAGCCCATCATCGCCACTATTCCGCTCGGCCGCATGGGCGAGCCCGAGGATGTCGCCAACGCCTTCGTTTTCCTAGCGAGCGACATGTCATCCTATGTCACGGGCGCCGTGCTCCCCGTCGACGGAGCCGCCCGCTCCTAAAGGTCGCAAGCCACGACTTCGAACCTCAACGAGGCCCAACGCAAAAGGCGCGCTGCCTGCATCAACCGCAGGCAGCGCGCCTTCTTCTGTTTTACCGGAAATCGTATCCCAGTATTCTGGCTCAGAACGGGACGCGGTTTCCCCCAGGACCTCCTTGCGGAAACTGTGTCCCGTTTTAGATGCCGATTCTGGGATGCAGTTTCCCCCAGAGCCCCTTGCGGAAACCGCATCCCACTCTGAGTGTCCATTCCGGGACACAGTTTCCCAACGGCCCCTGTTTCGGAAACCACATCCCGTTTCGCGCTTTCAGACCGGGATGCGCTTTCCCGCAGAACGTCGATGCGGAAAATGCATCCCACCCTGAGCGTTCATCCTGGGACGCAGTTTCCCAACGAAGATTGGCGCGAAGAAGGCGCGCTGCTATCGACTACTTACCGTCGTCGTCCTGGGCTTCATCGCGCGCGTAGAGCTCCAGCATGCGGCGGCGGTATTCGTGCACGGCGAGCTTGGCGCGCTCCAGGCGGCGGCGCTCACGCGGAGTCAGCTTGGACGGGTCGATCTCGTCGCCATAGGTCTTCTCGGCCAGCAAATGAGCGGCGTCCACGATACGGGCATCGATGTGCCCGCTTGCCGCCTCGGTCGAGAGGCGGTCGGCAATGGAATCAAGGGTAGGTATGCCGTCGAGCGAACGCCCATGTCCATGCGAGGTCAGCAGCTCGTGCTCGCGTGCGAGCAGGCTCGCCAAATCGTGATGGGCGCGCAAGATGTCGAGCGCATCGGATGGATGCTCGGCAACCTCTGCCACGGCAGCGACCGGTGCGGCGTCGACCACGCGGTAGAAGAGCTGCGCGAGCAGCGGCATCAAGAACACCGTGATGGCACCGGCGGCAACCATGACCGACGCAATAACTTGCGACAGCGCGCCCGCGTTGACGGCAACGCTCGTCACGGCAACGATGATCGGAAGCGCCGTGGTGCAGTACAGGGCCACGGTAATGCGGCCATACGCCGACACATCGCGCGTCGCAGGACAAATGCCCATAGAGACGAGGATGGGCACGGCACGAATAATCAGCAACGCCACGATAAAGCCCGCGAGCAAGCCCGGGCGCGACGCCACGGCCGTCAGGTCGATCTTTGCGCCCGATACGGTAAAGAACACCGGAATCAAAAAGCCGTAGGCCAGGCCGTCGAGCTTGGTCTCGAGCGTATGGTTGCCCTCGGGGATGATATAGCGCAGGACAAAGCCGGCGGCAAAAGAACCCAACACGATGTCGAGGTCAAAGATGGCCGAGAACGCCACGAGCGTGACCAGGATGAGCACCGTCAGACGCACGAAGGTCTGCGACGTGGTATCGGCGCGTTCCTCGACAAACGAAAAGAAGCGGCTGCCGACGCGCCTGGAACGACTTGGGACCACGGCCAGCAGCACGCAGACCACAGCAAACAGGCCAAGAATCACGAGCGTCTGGATGCCGGTGCGGGCAGACAGCAGCACCGACATGGCGAGCACGGGACCGAGCTCGCCCCAAGTGCCATACGCGAGAATCGAGTCGCCAACGCGCGTGCCGGTGAGCGAGCGCTCGCGCATGATGGGCACAAGCGTGCCGAGCGCCGTCGAAGTGAGGGCGAGCGTCACGGCAATACCGTCGAAATGGCTGACCGAGAACCACGGGGTAAAGCGCACGGCAAGCCAGGCGATGCCAAACGTAACGGCCCACGTCGCCAAGCCGTAGCGCCCCTCCACACCCGTAATGTTCTTAGGGTCGATCTCAAAGCCGGCAAGCAGGAACAAAAAGGCCAGACCCAGCTCGGACACCAGCGAGACCTCGGCATCCACATGGATAAGACCGAGCATATGCGGGCCCAGCACCGCGCCGAGCACGAGCAAAAAGACCGTCTCGGGAACGGGCTTTCCGGGAATCGCCGAAGCGATGAAGGGGCTTGCAAAGGCCACGAGTGCGATGATGGCGAGCGAAACAAATGCCATGTGATGCCTTTCTCTTGTTTGCGCTTCACTGTAGCACCCTCGCCGTCCTCAACGCGCCACGAGCTGTCGTATCATAGTGAGGTTTACAAACATGTGGCTCAAGGCGACCGCGGGGCAGGCCCCGCAAACCGACCGCTGCCGCATACCGTACCGTACGCCCAACCGATCAGGAAGGCAGGAACCAATGGTCTCTCGTATCTACGTGGAGAAGAAACCCGGGTTCGACGTCGAGGCTCAGCAGCTCAAGGGTGAGCTGACCGAAATTCTCGGCATCAAGGGCATCGAGGCCCTGAGGATCATCAACCGCTACGACGTCGAGGGCATCGACGAGGAGCTTTTCCGCTCCTGCGTGCCGACCGTCTTTAGCGAGCCCCAGGTCGATGTGACCTACGACGAGCTCCCCGCAAGCGATGGCGCCGTCTTTGCCGTCGAATTCCTGCCTGGCCAGTTTGACCAGCGCGCCGACTCCGCCAGCGAGTGCGTGCAGCTCATCAGCCAGGGCGAGCGCCCCGCCGTGCGCTCCGCCAAGGTCTATATGATCTCGGGCGCTCTGGACGAAGCCGCCATCGAGGCCATCAAGCACTACGTGGTGAACCCCGTCGAGGCGCGCATCGCCTCGCTCGACCTGCCCGAGACGCTGTACATGGAGACCCCCGAACCCCAGCCCGTCGAGGTGCTCGACGGCTTCCGCGAGCTCGACGAGGCCGGCCTTGCCGCCTTTATCGCCGATCGCGGCCTTGCCATGGACGAAGCGGATATCGCCTTCTGCCAGCAGTACTTCCGCGATGAGGACCGCGACCCCACCATCACCGAGATCCGCGTGATCGACACCTATTGGTCCGATCACTGCCGCCACACCACCTTCGGCACCGTCCTGGACGACGTGACGATCGACGACGCCGTGGTGCAGCAGGCCTTCGACCGCTACATGGAGATGCGCCACGAGCTCGGTCGCGACGCCAAGCCCGTCTGCCTCATGGACATGGGCACCATCGGCGCCAAGTACCTCAAGAAGACCGGCGTCATGACCGATGTCGACGAGTCCGAGGAGATCAACGCCTGCACCGTCAAGGTGAAGGTCGATGTCGACGGCGAGGACCAGGACTGGCTGTTCCTGTTTAAGAACGAGACCCACAACCACCCGACCGAGATCGAGCCCTTCGGCGGTGCCGCCACCTGCGTGGGCGGCGCCATCCGCGACCCGCTCTCGGGCCGCAGCTACGTGTACCAGGCCATGCGTGTCACCGGCGCCGGCGACCCCACCGTCCCCGTGTCCGAGACGCTCGAGGGCAAGCTGCCGCAGCGCAAGCTCGTAACCACCGCCGCCGCCGGCTACTCCAGCTACGGCAACCAGATCGGCCTTGCCACCGGCCAGGTCAACGAGCTCTATCACCCCGGTTACGTGGCCAAGCGCATGGAAGTTGGCGCCGTCGTGGGCGCCACCCCGGCAAACCACGTTCGTCGCGAGTGCCCCGCCCCCACCGACAAGATCATCCTGCTGGGCGGCCGCACCGGCCGCGATGGCATCGGTGGCGCCACCGGCTCCTCCAAGACCCAGAACACCGAGTCCATCGAGACCTCGGGTGCCGAGGTCCAGAAGGGCAACGCCCCGGTCGAGCGCAAGCTGCAGCGTCTGTTCCGCCGCGGCGACGCCTGCCGTCTGATCAAGCGCTGCAACGACTTTGGCGCCGGCGGCGTCTCGGTCGCCGTGGGTGAGCTTGCCGACGGCCTGTATGTCGACCTGGACACCGTGACCAAGAAGTACGACGGCCTGGACGGCACCGAGCTCGCCATCTCCGAGTCCCAGGAGCGTATGGCCTGCGCCGTCGCCGACGGTGACGTCGAGGAGTTCATGGGCTACGCCGCCGAGGAGAACCTGGAGGCGACCGTTATCGCCGAGGTTACCGCTGAGCCGCGCATGCGCATGGCCTGGAACGGCGTCGCTATCGTCGACCTGTCCCGCGAGTTCCTCAACTCCAACGGCGCACCCAAGCACCAGGTCGCCCACGTGTGCGCCCGTAGCGTGTGGCAGCCCAGCTGGGCCGGCACCACGCTCGCCGAGCGCATGACCTCGCTCGTCACCGACCTCAACGTCGCTTCCAACAAGGGCCTTTCCGAGCGCTTCGACTCCACCATCGGCGCCGCGACCGTGCTCATGCCCTTTGGCGGCAAGACGCAGCTCACCCCCAGCTCGGCCATGGTCGCCAAGTTCCCCGTGGACGGCGAGACCACCACGGCGAGTGCCATGGCATGGGGCTTCAACCCCTATCTGATGGAGGCCGACCAGTTTGCGGGCGCCTACCTGTCCGTGGTCGAGTCCATCGCCAAGCTCGTTGCCGCCGGCTTTGAGCACAAGCGCGCCTACCTCTCCTTCCAGGAGTACTTCGAGCGTCTGCGCACCGAGGCAGAGCGCTGGGGCAAGCCCATGGCTGCCGTCCTGGGCGCCCTCATGGCCCAGGTCGACCTGGGTGCCGGCGCCATCGGCGGCAAGGACTCCATGAGCGGCTCGTTTGAGGACGAGGCCGGCGAGCTCAACGTTCCGCCGACCCTGATCAGCTTCGCCGTCGCCGTGGGCAGGGCCGCCCGTGCCGTCTCGCCCGAGTTCAAGGGCCTCACGCACCGCGTCGTCCGCATCGCCCCCGCTACCTATGGCGAGGACTACCGTCCCGACGCCCAGCAGCTGCTCGCCGCATTTGACGCCGTCGAGGCGCTCACCGCCACCGGCGACGCCCTGGCCGTCTCCACGCCCGGCTACGGCTGCGGCGCAGAGAGCCTCTTTAAGATGTGCGTCGGCAACCAGATCGGTATCGAGCTTGCCGAGGATGTGGACGTGGAGAGCCTCTTCACCCCGCTCTATGGCAGCTTTATCGTCGAGCTCGCCGAGGATGCCGAACTGCCCGAGGTCGCCAACGGCGTTGTCGTCGAGCCCCTGGGCACCACCGTCGAGGGCTATGTCATCGACACCGGCTCCGAGGTCATCGAGCTCTCCGAACTCCAGGAAGCCTGGGAGAGCGGCATCGAGGGCGTCTTTGCCTACCGCAGCGCCGGCGAGACCCCCGAGGTCGAGACCATCGACTTCCGCGCCAAGGACATCCACGTGTACGCCGGCGCCAAGATCGCCCGCCCGCGCGTGATCATCCCCGTGTTCCCCGGCAACAACTGCGAGTACGACAGCGCCCGCGCCTTCCGCGCCGCCGGTGCCGAAGCCGACACCTTCGTGATCAACAACCTCACGCCCGAGGCCGTCGCCGAGAGCACCCACGAGCTTGCCCGCCGCATCCGTGCAAGCCAGATCGTCATGATTCCCGGCGGCTTCTCGGGCGGCGACGAGCCCGACGGCTCCGCCAAGTTCATCACGGCGTTCTTCCGCGCTCCCGAGGTCACCGAGGCAGTCCGCGACCTGCTCAAGGCCCGCGACGGCCTGATGCTGGGCATCTGCAACGGCTTCCAGGCTCTGGTCAAGCTCGGCCTGGTGCCCTACGGTGACATCGTCGATGCCACGCCCGATGCGCCCACGCTGACGTTCAACACCATCGGTCGCCATCAGAGCCGCCTGGTGCGCACCCGCATCTCGTCCAACCTGTCCCCTTGGCTGTCGCAGTGCAGCCTCGACGACCCCTACACCGTCGCCATCAGCCACGGCGAGGGCCGCTTTGTCGCCAACGACGAGGTGCTCGCCCAGCTGATCGCCAACGGCCAGGTCGCCACGCAGTACGTGGGCGAAGACGGCAAGCCCAGCATGGATCTCTCCGTCAACCCCAACGGCTCCGCACTCGCCATCGAGGGCATCACGAGCCCCGACGGCCGCGTCCTGGGCAAGATGGGCCATGCCGAGCGTCGCGGCGACAACCTGTACCGTAACGTGCCCGAGCATGTCCCCGGCGATAAGTTCATGCCGATCTTTGAGAGCGGCGTGGCCTACTTCGCTTAAACCTTTCCCATCAGGTACAATCCCTTCGGGTAACAACACCCGCCACCGACACATCCGGTGGCGGGTTCTTTTTTACTTCGCGCATGTAGGAAGGACATCATGCAAAGCCGCAAGCCGTATCTCGCCACCCTGCCCGGACTCATCCTGGGCTGTCTTGTTTGCTGTGCACTCTGGGGATCGGCCTTTCCCTGCATCAAGATCGGCTACGCACTCTTTAGCATCCCAGCGCACGATAGCGCTTCGCAGCTGCTCTTTGCAGGTTTACGCTTTACGCTTGCCGGCGCCCTGGTTATCGTTGGGATGAGCGCGGCCCAACGCCGCCCCCTCATACCGCAAGCGCGCGACATCAAGCCCATCTTTGTCTTGTCGCTCTTCCAGACTATCGGGCAGTACTTCTTTTTCTATCTGGGTCTCTCACGCGCCAGCGCCATGTCGAGCTCCATCATCGAGGCCAGCGCCAACTTCCTCGCAATCCTCTTTGCCGCCCTGGCATTTCACACCGAGAAGCTCAATACGGCCAAGGTGCTTGGCTGTGCGCTGGGCTTTGCCGGCGTCGCGCTCGTCAACCTTTCGGGCGCGGACGGCACCTTTGGCTTTACGCTCGACGGCGAGGGCTTTATCTTGGCTTCCACTGTTGCAGGCGCCCTATCGACCTGCCTGATCGGCATCTTCTCGCGCGAGCACGACGGCGTCTTGCTTGCCGGGTGGCAGTTTTTAGTCGGTGGCGTGGTCCTTACCGCCATCGGGTTTTTGATGGGCGGCACGTTGTCCCCCACCGAAATCGCCCCCGTCATCGCGCTCATCATTTATATGGCACTCATTTCCGCCGTCGCGTACTCGCTGTGGTCGCGCCTGCTTGCCGTCAACCCCGTCAGCCGCGTCTCGGTCTTTGGGTTTATGAATCCCGTCTTTGGTGTGGTGCTGAGCGCGCTGCTGCTCGGCGAGGGCGCTGGCACGAGCCCCATTACCGTACTTGTTGCCCTGCTGTTGGTCTGCAGCGGCATCATCATCGTCAACAGGCCCAAAAAGGCCTAACGAGCTGCCCTTATTTAGCAGAAGGGATTCACATACTTTAGCTTAATGGAGTACATCGGTGAGCCGAGGGGCGCCACGCACGCCAGCGTGCGCCCTTTTCCTAGCGTATCTGGACGCCGGCCTTCTTTTTCTCGGCCTTGACGCGGTAGAGCTCCGCGTCGGCAGCGCGAAGCAAGTCTTGCCAGGTATCGACGCCGTCACCGACCCGTGCGTAGCCGATGGACATCCGCAACAGATACGGCACCTCGGCGCGCGCGAGCTCGTCGTTGATTGCCGCGCACAGACGTATGATGTCCTGTTCCGCTGCCGCCTTTTGAAGGACTACGAACTCATCGCCGCCATAACGTGCGATAAAGCTGCCAGACGCCGTGCAGGCCTTTTTGAGCGCAGCAGATAAGACCTGAAGAGCATGATCACCCTCCACATGTCCATAGCGATCGTTAATCTGCTTAAAGCCGTCAGCGTCCATCATGAGAAGATACACATCGTCCGTATGACCAACATTTGAGAAGAGCGACAGCATATAGGTCTCAAAACGGTTGCGATTGTTGAGGCCAGTCAACGGGTCGGTCGAGATGAGCTGCTCCTGGCAGATGATATAGAGCAGCAACATGCTAATCATTATGCCGACACAAAGGCCAGGCACCGAGTATACGATCTGAAAGGTACCGCCCACCAGGGCCGGAATGGCGAAAAATGCTAAGGTTCGATAGATAGCCTTCGTCTGCAGGCTCTCGACCCTGCGAGATTGCACAAACGCATGCAGGGACGTATGTATAACGTAACAGTAGCTGACAATGGGCTGGATCATATAGGCAAAGCCGCGACGATACACGCCCTGCGAATCGATATAGAACAGGGCGTGCGTCCAGTAACTGGTAAAAGCCAGCACGACCACCAGAGCCGTAGGCAACGTTACAAGCACCACCCTATAGCGCGAGGTCACAAGGTGAGAGCCCTGCATCGTCTCGGAATAGATAAACCAAATGAGACACGCGATGGCGAAGAGCGAAAACGAAACCGCGTTGGAAATCCAGTTGGCTGCAATGCCCAACGTGCCGTCCACACCATCCGAAAGCGTCCAGATCATATCGAAGAAAATGTAGGCAGCAGACGTGTAGCCCAGCATGCTAAACAAAAGCTGCTGGGTGCTCGAGAACAGGGAGCGACGGCTTCGTACGGCAAGCCCGATAAGAACAATCATGCATAGCAGGAATATCTCAATCTTGAGTGCCTTAACCACTAGACGCCCTCCCTTCAATATCCAAGTGGTCAGAATCGCCCGATTCGTGTCTGGGCAATAAACGCCCCTTTCTCCGCAGGGGTAAGGGGAATAATAGCAGAGCGCCCGAACGTCACTGCAAGACAGCTCTCGTTCGGGCGCTCAAACGGTGCGAGTTGCACGCCGGAATCATTGATGGGTATCGATTGCTACTCGCCATCGATGTCGGCCGCGACAGCCTCCTCGATGGCCTCGACACCGGCAGGCGACAGGTCTTCCTTGCCCTGGCAGAACTTCTTATCGACCCAGCCGGTCAGAATCGGGGCCATGATTGCCGTGATGATGACGGCGGTGGCGATCTGCGCATACGCGGTGGGCGCAAGCTCGGCATAGCGCGGAGCGACCTCGGCGAGGGCGACCGGCGTGGTCATGGCCGTGCCGGCAATGGTGGAGCATGCCACAGCCGCCTTACCGTTGCCGCCACACAAGCGCTCGAAGGCAAAGGTAATGGGACCGACGATAAAGAGCGTGATGAGGCCCAGCAGGATACCCGAAATACCGCCGGTGATAAAGCTCGAAAGGCTCATGGACGCACCGAGCTGAAAGCCGATAACGGCGATCGCGGGATTGGCGCCGGGGACCAGCAGGTTCTTGATAAACGGGAACAAGTTGCCCAGGACCATGCCGATAACGAGCGGCAGGATGGATCCGATGATGGTGCCGACGGGGATGTTGGCGAGACCCGAGACACCGAGGATGATCATCGTGACGGCGGGGCCGGCCGTAAAGAACAGGATACCGACAGCGCCCTGCTCGGACTCATCGCCGAACTCGCCCATGATGCCCGTATAGAGCGCCATGTTGCAAAACGTGATGCCGCCGATGATTGAGACCGAGCTCAGGCCCAAAAAGTTATCGTTAAAGAAATACGCAACGCCCAGGCCCAGCGCGGCTGCCACCACAAGCTTGGGGATCAGCACGACGATGCCGGTCTTGATAGCGCCCGGCGTGGACTTAAAGCTGATGCCGGCACCCACGAAGAGCAGGATCGCGGCAACGATGGTATTGGAGCCGCCACGGCAGGCGGCGGTAAAGAAGCCGCCGATCTCAAAGACCTGCGGGCAGAAAGTATTGAGCAAAAGACCGACGATCATGGGATAGATCATGATGTCACCCGGGATACGCGGTACCTTGAATTTCTTTTGCTCGTTGGCAGTCGCTTCCTGTGCCATGAAACCCCCATTTCCGCTGACGCAGAACAAAAGCCCACGTCACGCTTTGCTACAGTAAAGTTTGACCATGGTACCAGAAGAAGCAGACCGCCTCGGTGAGAAATTCGATTCGTTAAGCTGGGACGATAACGCGTCCTGCTCCTATACGAGGCTCAAAACGATATAGAACACGATGCCCGAAACGCAGCACCACAACATCGACTTTGTCTTGATTGCCACCGCCACGACGCCGGCGGCCGCAATCCAGGGAACCAAGGCAGGCCAGAGTCCCGCGTCGAACACGCCGGGGCTCACCAAGTCGTTGGCGACCAGCGCGGCAAAGGCAGCGGGCGGGATATAGCCCAGGGCCTCGGTAATGCGGGGCGACAGGGTCCGCCCGCGCAAGGCGAACGCCGGCGCGATGCGAAAGAACGCGATAGCAGCCCACGACGACAGCCACAGAACCAAGAACTCGTTAACGGGCATCGCGGGCACCTCTTCCGTCAAATACAGCATCGCACGCCAACGCAATGGCAATGCCGGCCACGACGCTTGCCGGCACGGCAATATTCGCGAGGCCCAAGAACTTGCATACGGCGACGGACACCGCGCCCGAAACCGCCGCGACAACGTTGCCGCGCGACAGCCGCTGCGAAAAGAGCAGGCAGATAAAGAGCGAGGTGCAGACAAAGGCTGCAATGGCGGTAGGAACATCGACAACGGCGCCGACGATGGCGCCCATCGTACACGAAACGCCCCATGTTGCGATGAGGATCACGTTGAGCACAAAGGACTCGCGCGGGCCCCAATCTTCCCCATCAATCAGCTTGGCAAGCGAGATGCCATATGCCTCCTCGGTAAGTGTCGCGGCAACAGCCAGCGTCTGACGCTTCGAAGCACCCCTCAAATGCGGCGCGATCGATGCCGAGTAAAGTGCAAAACGCGAGGAGATGGCGGCAACGCTCGCGATAATCGAAGGTGCCGGTACGCCCGCCAGCCAAAGATTGCAGATCATAAACTGGCCGCTGTCCGTCACAAACGTGCTGCTCAGGGCAAAGACCATCCAGGGTTCCATTCCCGTCTGCCCCATGATCATTCCGCACGGCGCGCCTATTGCAACATAGGTAAGCATCACCGGCCAGACGGTTCTAACGATTTTGAGCACCATACGCTTCTCATCCTGACAAGGTCTCCGAACCGCATGTAGCGACACGGCAGAATCATCATCCGACAGCAACCGAGTTCACCTACAATTGCCACCGGATCGAAAGACACAACTTTTTAGGAAGTCATTATGACAGCTATCGATCGAGACCGGGCGCGCGCGGCCTTCAAAAGCTACACCGATGCCTACGACGCCACCAACCCACGCATCGCGCTCAAAATCGAGCATACGTACCACGTGGCCGAGGCATGCGATGCCGTAGCGCGCGAGCAGGGCTGGTCGTCAGAAGATATTGACCTGGCATGGCTTTGCGGCCTGCTACACGATATGGGCCGCTTTGAGCAGCTGCGACGCTGGGACACCTTTAAGGACGCCGAGAGCATGAGCCATGCGGCGCTGGGCATCGAGGTCCTCTTTGGCGAGAATCCCGCCGATGCACCCGCCGTAACGAGCATCCGCGACTTTATCGATGACCCGGCAGAAGATGAGCTCATCCGAGCGAGCATTGCCTATCACAGCGATTTCCGTCTACCCGCGCAGCTCGACGTGCACACGCGGAGCTTCTGCGATATCGTGCGCGATGGTGACAAGATCGACATTATGCGCACCATCGCCGACAGCACCGTCGACACTATCCTCAAGGTGGACGAGAAGACGTTTCTCGGCAGCCGTTTCTCGTCGCCGACACTTGCCGCCTTTGACGAGCACCGCTGCGTCGCACGCGATGAGCGCGATGAGCCCGCCGACTTCTTGGTGGGGCTTATCTGCTTTATGTTTGAGCTCGTCTATCCGGCAAGCCGCGCGCTGGCGCGCGAACAGGGCGATATCTACCGCCTGCTCGACGCGCCCTTTGGCATTACGCGGCCCTTTACCGACCCCGCCACGCAGGCGACTTGGAGCCGCCTTAAGGACGAGATGCGCGACTGGCTGGCGCGCGCCTAGCGCTCAAGCTGGGCCAGCAGTTCCTCGACGACCTCGACGGCATCGCCGACAACCTTGTACTGGGCAGCACCAAAGATGGGGGCATCCGGGTCCTCGTTGATGGCGATAATGCACTCTGCCCCACCGATGCCGGCAAGATGCTGGATGGCGCCCGAAACACCGATACTCACGAGAAGCTTGGGCGAAACCGATACGCCGGTCTGGCCAATCTGATGGCGACACTCCAACCAGCCGGCCTCCACGACAGGTCGCGTGCAACCAAGCTCGGCTCCCAGAGCCTCGGCGAGCCTTCGCATCAGGGGCAGATTCTTCTTGGAGCCAATGCCGCGGCCCACCACGACCAGGCGCTCGGCATCGGCGATCGAGGCCTGCTGCCTCCACTCCTCGGCGGGAATCGAGATCTCGACACGAGCCTTAGCATCATCCGCAAGCGATATCTGGGTGATCGTGCCGGAGCGGTCGTAGTCAAAGTCGGGCGCCTTAAAGATGCCGGGACGAACCGTTGCCATCTGGGGACGATGATTGGGGCAGACGATGGTGGCCATCAGGTTGCCGCCAAACGCCGGACGCGTCTGTTGCAGCAGCCCCGTCTCCGTATCCATCGAAAGTACAGTGCAGTCAGCCGTAAGGCCCGTCTGCAAGCGCACGGCAACGCCGGGTGCCAGTTCGCGGCCAAAAGCGGTCGCACCGTATAGGATGGCCTCGGGTTTGCGTTCGGCTACCAAATCGCAGATCAAGCGGGCGTAGACCTCCGCATCGTTTTGGCGCAGGCGCTCGTCGCGACAGGCCAGGACTTCGTCGGCGCCCGCGCAAACCAGATGCTCCAGGTCGCCGAGAGAGCCCTCGGGACCCATACCGATCAGCGCCACCAGACGGCAGTCGCGAGCATCGGCAAGCTCGCGGCCCTTGCCCATAAGCTCATAGGCAACGGGAGTCACCGTATCGTGCTCGTCGGTCTGCGCGAATACCCAAATGTCTCGATATGCATCAAGGTCCACCGCACCAGCGGCCTCGTCACGCTCGATCGAGATAGCGTTGACAGGGCAGGCGTCGACGCACCCACCGCATAGGATGCAGCCGTCGGTTACGCGGGCGCATCGGCTGGGTCGCTCGCCTTCCACTACGATGCCGCCCGAGGCACAGGCGTGAACGCAGCGACCGCAGCCGATACAGGCTTCGCTATCGATAATCAGTCCGCTCATCTATGCCATCCCCTCGATAATCTTGGCTAGCTTTGCCGCCTGCTCGGACGCCGTCCCCTCAACGGCCTCGCACGTTTGGTCACGGTCGGGCACAAACGAGCGCACGACCTGTGTCGGCGACCCGGCAAGACCGCAACGCGCGGGGTCGGCGTTCACGTCGGCGGCACTGACCACGCGCACGTCCGCCTCCTCCGCCGCGCGAATACCGGCAATACTCGGCATACGCAACTGGCCAATCTCCTTGGCAGTCGTCATCGCGCACGGCATCTCAAGGTACACCGTCTCCTCGCCGGCATCGCATCCGTGAACGAGCGCCAGCGAGCCACAGGTCGTAAAGCCCGCGCTCTGCACGCAGCTCACGTCGGTCACACAGGGAATCTCAAAAGCACCGGCCAGCTCGGGGCCGATCTGGGCCGTATCGCCGTCCACTGCCATCTTGCCGCAGATGAGCAGGTCGAAGTCCTCGTCGAGAGCCTCGATGCCGCATTTGAGGGCATAGGTGGTGGCTAGGGTATCGGCACCTGCAAAGGCGCGATCGGTCAGCAGCAGCGCGTCGTCGGCACCTCGAGCGATGCAGTCGCGCAGCAGCGACTCGGTCGCGTGGATGCCCATCGACACCACCGTTACGCGCACGTCCATGCCAAAGCCGATAAAGTCGTCTTTCAGCGCCAGCGCGCATTCCAAAGCGCTCGCATCAAAGGGATTAATGACCGCCTGCTTGCCATCGCGCACGATGGTATTGGTCTTGGGGTCCATCTTGACCTCGGTGCTGCCCGGCACGGCCTTGACGCACACCACCATATGGAAATCGCTCATCTTCACGCGCCCCCTTTCTGGACGAGCTCATCCAAGAGCTTCTCCGAAAACAGGTTGCCGCGACCCAGCTGCCCGTCGGGATCGAGCTGGAGCTTGAGCCGCGCCGACTCGACCATAGCCTCGTGACCGTACATCGTCTCCAAAAAGCCCGCCTTGATCTTACCGACGCCATGCTCGGCAGAAACGGCACCGCCCATGGCCGTGACCTCGGAAGCCCACTGGGCAAAGAGTTCTCCGCCGCGGCGGTAATCCTGCGCATCGCGCGGCAGAATGTTCACATGCAGATGGTTGTTACCGATGTGCCCCCAGGCGGCAGATTCAAGCCCACTTTCGGACAACGTACGGCGATAAAGGGCGATGACATCGGCCAAGCGTGCGTTGGGCACCGACATGTCCGACCCCAGTTTGGTGATGGTAGGATCCGTGCGGCGACGCTCGTCGATGAGCATGTTGACGCTCTCGGGCACCGCATGGCGGAAGAATCGCTGACACTCGCGATCGACCTCGGTGCGCGCAACCCAGGTCGCGTCGTCGTGGCCGCCCGCAAACTCGAGCACCCATCCCAGGTGGTACAGTTCCTCGGTCGCCTGGGCCTCGCCATCGCAGTCGAGCTCCACGTACACACAGACCTTGGCCTCTTTGTCGAGCGCCGGCAGCGAGGCAAACGCCGTCGACTGCTCGCGCTGGCGACGTAGAATATCCAGGGCGCCAGCGTCGAAGTACTCGATGGCAGCCGCATGGGACAGGACGGGACGCACGGAATCGGTAAAGGACACGGCCTTGTCTTCGCTATCGAAAAAGCAGCTCACACCCCAAACGACCGCAGGCGCCGCCTGCAGGGCAATCTCGAGCTCGGTGATAACGCCGAGCGTGCCGCAAGCACCGATAAAGAGGTCGATGGCGTCCATTTCGTCCGCAACGAAATAGCCTGAGGCATTTTTTGTCTTGGGCATGGTATAGCCGGGAAGATCGAGCTCGAGCGTACGGCCCACTGCCGTCACGAGCGACAGGTGGCGGCCCTGGGCAAAAGCCTCGCCGCGCTGAAGCTCAAGCAAATCGCCATCAGCCAGCGCGACGTGGAGTCCCGTGATATGTGGGCGCATGGGACCGTAGGCGTAGCTGCGGGCACCAGAGGCGTTACATGCCGCCATGCCGCCCAGACAGGCAGATGCCTCGGTGGGATCGGTGGGAAAGAACTGCTCGGGGGCCTCTTGGAACTCCTCGTAGGCCTCAAGCGATGCCTGGTCCCAACCAGCAGTCGGCAGCACCTTCTTGCTCAGCTGCTTGCGCAGCTCCGAGAGCACAACGCCCGGCTCCACGCGCAGCAGAAATTGGCCTTGTTCATCGCGGCGAAGGCCCAAGTAGCGATTCATACGGGAAGTATTGAGGATATGCCCGCCGTGGGGCACGGCACCGGCGGCAAGGCCGGTTCGGGCGCCCTGAACCGTTACCGGGACACGCTCGGCATGGAGCTTTTCCAAAATGGCACGGACCTCGTCTTCCGTTGTCGGAAACGAGATGCTCGAGGCCTCGCCCGATGCGCGAGACTCATCGCGACCATACTCTTCGAACTCGTCGGTGAAGGGTTTGATGGTTGCAGACACGCAAACTCCCCCTTTAGCTAACTACAGTGTTTGCAGGGAGATGTTACCGCATCGTTTCGTCGACGTGTTCGAGACCGTCTCCATAATTGGCGATTTTTACGTTCGTGCAATTCGGCGAGCGGCTTGATTTCCTCGGCAGACGATGCTTTTGACACATATGGCCCCGCCGTCGCCGACCGCGCGATTGTCGCTTGAAAAAAGTTGGAGTATTTTTTGCCGCCTTTTACCTGCGGAGACACCAATCCGTCAAGCATTTGGTCAGCAATTGGTCAAGTAGTGGCTGATACCGTCGGCATCGACAGCCAAAACCGACAGAAGTTTTGGCCCCAGAAGCAGGGAGGTTCCCATGGCATATTACTGGCCCCAGTACGGCATCGCCATCGAAGTCGACGACGATCCCCATCTCCTGCCTTTCGACGAAGAGGCATTCCCCGATACGACGGTCTACCACGTTACCACCGATGTGATCTGCGACCCCGAGTCGTTCTCGGCGCTCGCCCACCGCATCGCGCATATCCACGCCATCGAGCTCCCTCCCGACTTCGACGAGCTTGTCTACTCACGCCGCCTGATGCTTCACATGCTCTTTGGAGCGAACCCGTCCACCTTTGCGCGCATCTATACCGCCAAGGATGCCGCATGAGCGCGAAGAAGCCACCCCACTTTGCAGGCCCGGGTCGTCGCAAGAAGCTCATCGTTGCCTGCTTGGCCATCGTCTGTGCCCTTGTCGCCGTAGGACTATACGCTTGGCAGTCGCAGCCCGTACCCGAGGCGGGCGCTTCGGTTACGACGGCCGAGGGCAAAACGCGTCAGGAAATCCAAGATGAGCTCGACGCCATCGTCCGCGACAACATGATGACGATTTCGGTCGCACCGGTCGCTCAGCTGCAGGAGGACGGCAAACTGCGCGTCAACGTGCAAAACGTCCAAGACAATAAATTTCCCCAGCGATTCCGCGTCATCCAAAACGACGAGACCATGTACGAATCCGGTGTGGTCGAGACCGGCAAGACAATCGAAACGTGCCCCGCCGGCGACATCAAAGAAGGCGAGGCGTACATCGAGATCCAGGCACTCGATGCCAAGACCCTCGACAGCCACGGCAATCCGACACGTGTCAAGGTGCGGGTTGAGCAAGCCGAGAACTAGCTTTTCCGGCCGACGCGGCACCGCACGCAATTCACCAGCATTCGTCCAATCATCGCGGGGACGGCCCGCGGCGAATAGAAAGGAACGACCATGGACATCACCAGGAACATGAACGGAGCCAGAGCGCTCGCCGTGGGCGCAGGGCTCGCGCTCGCGCTCGCAATGGGCGCCGCCCCGACGCCAGCTATGGCAGCCGGGCGCGTTGGAACCACGAAGGTAATGGTCAGGACCGAGATCGACAACGTTGAGTTCAAAGTTCCGACGGTTATTCCCTTCGTCGCCAAGGCCGACGGCACGCTTCAGGGCCCCTCAGAAGACGCGACCACCATCGACAATCATTCGGCCTACGGCATCCATGTCACCAACATGAAGATCGACGCCATGAACACCTGGACCATTGCCGCCGACGCCAAGGCCGGAACCGCGCAGAACTCCATCGACTTTAAGGTCGGCCCCGACGGCGCGCTCCAGAACGCCAGCGCCGCAATGCAGGGAACGGGCCTCGATCTTTCCAAGAATGCAGCCTTCGACATGGGCTACCAGGGCATTGCCGGCGGCAAGGACAAAATTAAGCTCAAGACAAGCGGAAACGTCGCCCGCGTCACGCGCGACATCTTCCGCGTAACCGGCGAAGGCGATCAGGTTGCAACGATCACCTGGACGGTCGAGCCCGGTGCGCACACGGCATAAGGCTGTCGCCCTGGCCGCCGCCGTCAGCATCCTAGCGTTTGGGCCAGCCATGGCCTTTGCCCAGCAAGAACAGGCGCAGGCCGCCACGCAAGTGACGGTCGACCTCTCGGAGCTCGACCGCGGCGACCGCGAGGAACCGTTGGCGCAGACAGGCGACAGACGATGGCTCTTGGCAGCAGGCGCCGCAGCAGCAGGCGCGGGGACCGCCGGCCTCGGTCTGCACATCAAACGCAGCCAGAAACAAAACACGGACAGGCCGCACTAAATTAGCTAAGGAGACCCCATGGCATCAAAGAACCTTTTGCCCGTCGTCGCACTCTGCGGCGCGCTCGCAACCGGAACGCCCGTCGCCGCTTGGGCGACTCCCGTCATGGCAGACTCCTTACCAGCAGCCCTAAGCTCCGCACCAAATCCGTCGAGTGCCATTGCGTGTAAGCGTTTTTCGATCGCACAAGCCGCAATCTCAACCTCGGGATGCCTTCGTCGTAATACGGACGGCTCGATAGTCGTGGATATCAATCGTTCGAACAAGGCAAACGGCTCCCAGGCGGGGTGCGCCGTCTGCATGTGGCGCTCGGTTGTGCTCGATGCGGATGGCGATCCATGCAATTTAGAGCTGCGCATCGACATCGCTTCGGTCGATGACTCGGCGAACGGAGCGAAGGTCGCCTTCGACGGTACGTTTTTCGAGAAAGGAGGCGGTATATGTCTGGGCTGCGCCGCCGCGAATGCAGACGATGCGCAGCCCACCCTCTCATTCACGGCATCGTTGCGACTGACCAAAGCCGGCACCGATGCCATCGCGGCGGGAGAAGCGTCCCTGCTGTTCTACGCCGTCAGCGCCAAAGACACAAACGCTCATTTCGAGAAGCCAGCCGGATCACTCAGTCTTACACGAGGGATAGAGGCAGGCCCTATTGAAATCGATGCCCACGCGCAAAGCAGGCAACGCATTCTTGCCGACCCGGCGCTTCTCGAAATGGAGTGGAACGGATCCGGAGCCATCGGAATTCTCCCCTCCGCGTTTGACGCCAAGACGCTCCCCCCAAACGACGAACCCATCAACGCAACCATACAAGAAGAGAGCGCGGACAAAGAAGCAGGTGCGGGCGACACGCCGTCGCCGACAAACAACGTCCCAGCTTCTCTCGAAGCGCCGAATGAGCCCGCTGCCGATCCAAACGATCCCGAGCTCGCGGACAGTCTGGGGCTTGCTGATCCTCAAGAGATCGATGAAGGTAACTGCTGCGTGCTTGCCGCGCTCGACCACACAGAGGTCATCGACGCTGCGAACATCGAAGTTGCCGCCGCCAATCAGCCCGTCCGCAAGTCGGCTATCATCGCATTTCCTGAATCCATCGAAGTCGTCTTTTTGCCATCGGGCGAGGTCGTGGCCCCAACACTGCTCACCTTGTTGGGCGCCAAGAATACTCGAAACGAAATTAAAAAGGTCACAGTTGTCGACCCTGCAACCACCGCCAAGCTGCGTTTATACGCCGTTGCTCCAGACGGAGGCAAGACCTTAGAATTCGATGGTGACACACTCCTAGCTTGGCGACGTCTGGACATTATGCAAGACGTCTCGTATCAGATCGAACTCGAAGGGTTTGATCGTGCCCGCGATGCCAATATCATCGCCGCGGCTATTGAATCCCCACAGCGGCTTATGACACTGCGCTTTGAATACTATCCCTATGTCCCGACAACCACCTGAGGCTTAAATGCTGCGCATCATTCCTAATACCACTTATATAACGTATTAGATGGGTCGCGATGTGCCTCGCATTTCGTTCTGCTACGATTGCCACGTTGGCATCAATACAGGAGGGCTCATGCCGGGCTTGGGAACAATCATCAACGTTGTGCTTTTAGTTGCGGGCGGTCTTTTGGGATTAGCGGGCGGCCGCTTCATTACACCGCGCATCCAAGACACGCTCATGAAAGCATCGGGGCTGTGCGTCCTGTTTATCGGCCTGGGCGGCACCATGCAAAAGATGCTCATCATCGATGGAAAGGCGCTGGCGACCACCGGTACCACCATGCTCATCGTCTCATTTGCGCTCGGTTCACTCATCGGCGAGGCCGTCAACTTGGAAGCCGTCATCGAGAACCTTGGTGAATGGCTCAAGCGCAAGACTGGCAGTGAGGGCGATAACGAGTTCACCAACGCTTTTGTCTCGACTTCACTCACCGTCTGCATCGGTGCCATGGCTATCGTGGGATCAATCCAAGACGGCCTGCTCGGCGACTGGTCCACGCTCGCCCTCAAGGGAGCGCTGGACTGCATCATCGTCTGCACCATGACGGCGTCGCTCGGACGCGGCTGCATCTTCTCGGCCCTGCCCGTAGCCGTGTTCCAGGGGACGATCACGTTGTTTGCCGGCGCGCTCTCCCCCATCATGACCACAGCAGCCCTCAACAGCCTTTCGCTCGTAGGCTCCATGCTCATCTTCTGCGTCGGCGTCAATCTCATCCGTCCTCAGACCTTCCGCACGGCCAATATGCTTCCCTCCGTCGTCATCGCCGTCATCTACGCCCTCCTGTTCTAAATCTATCAACGCAGCGGTATCTCGAACATCTGTTTGATGCTGTGCTATGATATGAGGTCACCGTAGCTGCGTTCGAGAGGAGGAGCGGTGGCCGACCAGGACATCAAGATGCTCATCGAGCGCATTATGGCCGAGGCCCGGACCCATCAGTCCGCTCGCTTCTCACATGAGGTCTACGCAGACGAGCCGATTCTCAAGACCGGCCGACAGATGCAGAATTTCCTCCCCGATCAGTACCGTAAAATGCGCGAGATATCGCGCTGGCAGGATGACCCCAAGGGCGGCGCGGGCCGTTGGCTTTCGGAAGCCGAGCTTTTCTACCGCCAAGGCCTGCTGATGGCCGACTTTGAAGACGACTGCCCCTACAACGGCACCTTTAAGTCGTACTTTCCCACCTACAACGCCATGAGCGATCGGCAGCTGCGCGGCTATTTTACCTGGCGCGCCCAAGTGCGCCGCGGAACTGTCGAGGAAACGTCTACGTCCTTTGCCTTTCTGTATCTCTATGAGCTGATTTGCGGCATTGGCGTAGATGACCCGCTCGATGGTTTTAACAAGATCAAGGCTTTTTGGGATGCCTATCGCGCCTTCGAGCCCGGCATCGATCGGTTTGCACGCGTGTGGTTGCAGGATTACGCCGTATTCCATGGGCTCGACCCCAAGCTGCTTCGCGACTCTAAAACCGTCATGTTCGATAACGCCCTTATCGAGCTGCGGCGCGCGGCACGAGACCTTGTACCGGCACCGGCACCGTCCGGCCAGACCCCCAAACGTCGCAAAACCTCCGAGCCCACGCTCCCCCTTCCGCCCGATGAGGTGCGCGAGGAGCGACTCATGGCCGCCATCAACGCCCTCTCCACGTACAACCTAAGTAACTCGCGGCTCGACCGCAGCCACCACCGCGATCTGCGCCACGTGGCATGCGCCGTGTATGTCCGTATGGCGCGCTACTATGACACGCACCGAAAGACCGGCATCGTGGCGAGTTTATTTGGGGAGGAGACGGCCATGCCCTACACCATGTTTGCCTCGGCCGTATTCTTTGCGCCCGAGCGCCACGAGGACTGCGAATACCGCCTGGATCCTATCCATATCTACCGTTGCCAAAACGGCTTTTGGGAATGCATGCGTATCCACGGTAGTAGGCAAAAGAGCAGCAAGCTCGGTGAAATGATGCGCGCCTGCGACCAACGCCTGCGCCTGGCGCTGGACCCCGCCCATCCCCTTAAGGAAGAAAAGGTCCCCAAATATCTGGCCAAGATTATCGATGACGAGATTGTGGCATGGCTTTCGTGGGACGCCGCACACCAGCCCGTCAAGATCGATATCGATCTGAGTCAGCTGGGGCACATTCGGAGCGCCGCTGCGCAAACGCGCGAAGCGCTTTTGATCGACGAAGAGCGCGAGGACGACGCATCCGCAGAAGCCGAGGCAGCGGACTCAGGGCAACCGGAAGCCGAGCCCGTAGCCGACGCGATTGTCGAACCGGTCGTGGCACCCATTCGGCAGGACTTGACCGACGAGCCGACCATATCCACCGAACAGTTTGGTGTCGTGGCACCGCTTCTCGCGCCGACGCCCGCGTTCGCGGCTGCTGCGCCCGCTGACGCCACAAACGAACTCGCGCCTGCCGCAAACGCCTATCTCAGCGCACTGCTCGAGCACAACGCAGTACAGGCGGAATCGGCGGTAGTGCAATCGAGGCAGAGCGAGGACATGCTCGTCGATACCATCAACGAGGCGCTCTTTGACCTGGTGGGCGACACCGTAATTGAATTTAGCGCGGCAGGGCCGCAGATTATTGAGGACTACGAAGCAGACGTGAGAGGATACCTAGACCATGAGTGATACCGCATCCGCAGCACCCCGCGTGCCCAAGCGCGTCGCTGCCGTCATTCTCAACTCGCTCAAGGGCGGCGTGGTCCCGCGCATCGGCCTTCCCTACATTACCGTAGGGCGCGAGGTCGAGATCCGCGCCCTGCTCACCGATCTGAGTCTCATCGCCGACGGTGGGGCGAGTTTCCGCTTCCTGGTCGGTCGCTACGGCGCCGGCAAGAGCTTTTTGCTCCAAACCATCCGAACGCATGCCATGGGCGAGGGATTCGTCGTCGCCGATGCAGACTTGTCCCCCGAGCGCCGTCTGCAGGGCGGGCAGGGGCAGGGCCTTGCCACCTACCGCGAGCTCATACGCAATATATCGACCAAGACGCGCCCCGAGGGCGGTGCGCTCAACCTTATTCTTGATCGCTGGGTCGCCTCGTGCGCCGACGTCGACGAGTCGGTCGTCAATGCCCAACTGGCCCCGCTCGAGGAAATGGTCCACGGCTTCGACTTCACCCGCATGCTCCGCCGCTATCGCACGGCCGTATCCGAGGGCGACGAAGAAGCCATGAGCCGCGTGACCAAATGGATCCGCGGCGAATACCGTACCAAGAGCGAGGCTCGCGCCGAGCTGGGCTCCTCGACCATCATCAGCGACGACGACTGGTACGACTACGTTAAGCTCATCGCGCGTTTTTTGGTCTGCAGCGGCTACAAGGGTATGTTGGTGCTCATCGACGAGCTCGTGAATCTGTATAAGATTCCCAACGCGATCACGCGCCAGTACAACTACGAGAAGATCCTGACCATGTACAACGACACACTCCAGGGCAAGGCGCAGTACCTGGGCATGATCATGGGCGGCACGCCAACCTCCATCGAAGACCGCCGCCGCGGCGTGTTCTCCTACGAGGCCCTGCGCAGCCGACTCGCTCAAGGCCGCTTTGCACGCGAGGACCTTAAGGACATGCTCGCGCCCATCATCCGTCTGCAGCCACTCACCTACGAGGAGCTGCTGGTGCTGATCGAAAAACTCATGCAAATTCACGCCGGCTACTTTGGCTGGACGCCCACGCTTACCGAGAACGACTTGGTGGACTTCCTCAAGATCGAGTTCGGTCGTGTGGGAGCCGACACACATCTGACGCCGCGTGAAGTCATTCGCGACTTTATCGAGCTGCTCGACATCCTATGCCAAAACCCCGACGCCAACGTAGCCGAGCTGCTGCAAAGCGTCGGCGGCGACGCGCTGGTGCCGGCAGCAGCAACAGGCGACACCGGCACCGCAGGCGGCGACCGTAACTTCGCCGAATTCACCATCTAACCTGCCAAAAAGGGACAGGTTTATTTTGGCAGGTTTTATCTGGGCGAACGTTGAGACTGTAATGCAGCAAGCCGTTGCCAGCCGCGTTGAGAGATTCGTTTTTGAGAGGAGGCCCCGTGAACGCCTTTGACCGCTACGCCCCGTTTATCCAAGACTTCATCTACTCCCACGATTGGGAGAGCCTGCGCTCTATCCAGGTTGCGGCGGCAGACGCCATCTTTAACACACAAGACAATGTGCTCCTAACGGCATCCACAGCTTCCGGCAAAACCGAAGCGGCCTTCTTTCCCATCCTGACCGAGTTTTGGGAGAACCCGCCCGCAAGCGTTGGTGCCCTCTACATTGGCCCCCTCAAGGCACTCATCAATGATCAGTTCGTCCGTCTCAATGACCTGTGCGAAGAGGCCGATATCCCTGTCTGGCACTGGCATGGCGATGTCTCGCAGTCGCACAAGGCTAAGCTCATCAAAAAACCGAACGGCATCTTGCAGATTACGCCCGAGTCACTCGAGGCGCTCTTAATCCATAAGCACATGGCGATCCCGCGCATGTTTTGCGACCTGCGCTATGTGGTCATCGATGAGGTCCACTCGCTCATGCGCGGCGACCGTGGCGGGCAGACGCTCTGCCTTACCGAGCGACTCTCGCGCATGGCCGGCGTGCAACCTCGACGCATTGGCCTTTCGGCCACCATCGGCGACCCCGAGCGCACGGGTGCCTTTCTCTCACAGGGAACGGGGCGCGACTGCGTTATCCCACGCTTTGAAGAGCCGCGCCGCGTGTGGCGCATCTCCATGGAGCACTTCTACAACTCGGGCCCCCAGGCACAGCAACGGGGATTCATGGGCACAGGTCCTCAAGAGGCCGAAGTGCTTGCGTGCGAGCGCATCGAGGCGGCGGCATCCGCGGCACTGCCCGCCGGCGCCCAAGACATGCGTCACAGCGGACAGCTCACACAAGAGGAGCGCCGTCAACATCGCGAACGGGCACGGGGCAAAGCCGCTCCCAAAGACCGTCGCACTTCCTCGGCCCCCGAGGGCGAAGTCGACATCCCACGAGCGACCGAGCAGGCGCTTCTCAACCCCACCGACACGGCGCCCGACAACGCCGACCCCGGTATGGGCTATATCTTTGAGCATACGCGCGGCCGCAAGTGCCTGGTCTTTGCCAACTCGCGCGAGGAGGCAGAGGCCGTGTGCTCCATGCTGCGTAGCTACTGCGAGAACCGGCACGAGCCCGACCGTTTCCTCATTCATCACGGCAATCTTTCGGCATCGTTGCGCGAGACGGCCGAGGAACTCATGCGCGATGAGGAGCAGGCACAGACAACCGTCACCACCTCTACGCTGGAGCTCGGTATCGATATCGGCCGTCTGGAGCGTGCGTTCCAGATCGATGCGCCGTTTACCGTCAGCTCCTTTTTGCAGCGAATGGGCCGCACGGGACGCCGCGATCTTCCGCCCGAGATGTGGTTTGTTATGCGCGAGGAAGAGCCCGAGCCGCGCACGATGATGCCCGAGACCATCCCGTGGAAGCTCCTGCAGGGCATCGCGCTCGTACAACTCTATCGCGAGGAAAAGTGGGTCGAGCCGCCCGAGCTCGATCGACTCCCCTACAGCCTGCTCTACCACCAGACCATGTCGACGCTCGCCAGCACCGGCGAGCTCACGCCGGCCGAGCTTGCTCAGCGTGTACTCACGCTCAGCTATTTCCACCGCGTCTCGGCCGATGACTATCGCGTACTGCTGCGCCACCTCATCAAGATCGACCACATCCAGGTCACCGAGGGCGGTGGGCTCATCGTGGGTCTCGCGGGAGAGCGCATCATCAACAACTTTAAGTTCTACGCCGTGTTCCAGGAAAACGAGGAGTTCACCGTTCGCAGCGAGTCGGCCGAATTGGGCACGATCGTCAACCCGCCACCGCCCGGTGAGCGCATCGCCATCGCCGGACACTGCTGGATTGTCGAGGAAGTGGACTGGAAGCGCCACACCGTCTTTGCCACGCAGGTCAAGGGCCGTGTGCCGGCCTACTTTGGCGACTGCCCCGGTGACATCAATACACACGTACTCGAACGCATGCGCAAGGCGCTCAACGAGCATGCGACATATCCGTACCTCATGGCTAACGCACGGGCTCGCTTGGCGCAGGCTCGTCATACCGCCGAGATTTCGGGCGCGGGAACTAAGCCGCTCATCAACCTGGGTGGCGACACCTGGGTGCTCTTCCCCTGGTTGGGCAGCTACGCCTTCCTAGCACTCGAGCGCATGCTTAAAATCAAATGTGCCGCTGAGTTGGGCCTTCGCGGGCTCGATCCGTCGCGTCCATACTTTATGCAGTTCAAGATGAAGGCCGACGAGGAGACATTCTTTGAGGTGCTCGCCGCCGAGGCCGAGAAGGACTTCGATCCCATCGAGCTCGTCTATCCCGGCGAGGTGCCTTATTTTGATCGCTACGACGAGTACGTTCCCGAGGAGCTCGTGCGCAAAGGCTTTGCCGAAGGCGTGCTCGAAATCGAGGGTATGAAGCAGCGCGTTCTCGGCTGGCGCGACCACGCCTAAGACCAATCTTTTTGGGACGGGGAGACTTACTTGTCGTGAAGGACGGTGCCGAGAAAGTCGGTGTCGAAGGGCACGGCTTCGGCAAAGGCATAGTCGACGTCGCTGGCGATGAGCAGGTAGTTTTCCTCGCCGCCGAACTCCGTATCGCCACATGGGACCACCCAGGCGTGGGCGAACACCTCGAGTGCCGTGGCGGCGCAGTCGCGCAGGAACGTCACATCGCTCCCCTCGTTTGCGCTCACGATATTGGCAACGTAGACACCACCGGCATTTAGGCTGCCTCGCACTAAACGCAACGCCTCAACCGTCGCCAGCTCGCGTACGGGTTCGGCGCCGCCAAAGCAATCGCTCACGACCACGTCGTAGCGACGATGGCCCACGCTCGTCACGCCCAGATACGAGCGAGCCTCAGCGGTAATCACCCGCAGGCGATCGCCCACCGCGTGCTCCAGCCCATCCAGATAGAACCAGCGGCGCGCCAGGCGCGTAATCTCGGCATCGTACTCAATGACGTCCATGCGCAAGCTCTCGTGCGACATCAGCGCAAACTTGGGATAGGCAAACCCACCGCCGCCCAGCATAAGCATACGGTCGATACCGTGACCATAAGCATCACGCATCGCATCCTCGGACTCAAACACGTCGTCAAACGCACGATAGTACGCAAAGACGGGCTCCGCCCAACGCTCACCAACGTAACTTGCGCTTTGGTAGACGCTGCCTTGCACCAACACGCGAATCTCGTCGCCGCCCTCATCGTGCACGCGTTTCACACGCGCCAACCCATTGCGGGTTCGCGCAACCTGCAGACAGGCAGCACGAACAGCGACAGCGGCCGCACCAAGCGCCGCGGCTCCCAGAGCAACACCGGCAACGACGCCAGCAGAAACACTCGGCTTGTTCATCTAGAGCTCCTTTTGCAGATAGAGTCCATGGTCGCAAAAACCCAAATGGCGATAGTACTCGCGCGTACCGATTGCGCTAATCACGTTGATACGCGTATAACCCGCATCCCGGGCAATCTCGCACGCACGCTCTACGAGCAAACGCCCCAATCCATGGTGCTGGGCTGCCTGGCCTTGATCTCCCACGCGCGCCGCCATGCCATACACGTGCACCTCGCGAATCATCGCCTCGTCCGGTGTCGTCGGCAACTCATCCGCATGCGCGGCAACAAAAGCACGATCGGGCAGAGACAGACGCAAAAAGCCCGCGATCTTGCCCTGCGGCGTCACCCACTGCAAAAAGCGCTCGTGCGTCACCGGCGTCTCGTACGCCACTTCCTCGTCAAGGGTCAGCTCATGCAAGTCGACGCCCGCCGTGCTAATCTCGCGATAGCGAATCTCACGCACTGTCGCGCCTTCCCCACGAGCCGACAAGCGGTTTTCAACGAGCTGACGCAGGTTGGGCTTCTTGTTGCCCACCATGATGTCGTCGGAGCTAAAGTCGCGGATCATGCGACTGATGCGGCAGAACGCCGGCGTCACCACGATGTCGTCGGCCAACACATCGAGCAGCTCTTCCTCGGTATAGGGACGCCACTCGCCGCGCTCATAGCAGCCCACCAGACGCGAGCCCTCGATGAGCGCGCACGGGTAGACCTTGACCTCGTCGGGCATAAAGGCCCCTTCGGTCATAAAGCGCTCGTAGTCGCGCTTGTCCCCCTCGGGTGTGGCGCCCAATAAGTTGAGCATAAAATGCGCATGGATCTTAAAGCCAAAGAGGCGCGCAAGCGAAAACGCCTGCTCGATCTGAGCCACCGAAATGCGACGCTCGTTGATATCGAGCAGGTGCTGGTCGAGACTCTGGATACCCATCTGAATCTTGGTGCAGCCCAGACGACGAATGAGCGTGAGCGCCTGTGGCGTCACGGCATCGGGGCGGGTCTCGATAACGAGCCCCACCACGCGATGCTTCGCCGTCTCGTTGATGCGCTGCTGACGCTCAAGCTCCTCCATCGTTGCCGTCTGCCACTCGGCAGCCTCGCCCCATGGCGTACCGGGGCCGTACAGACGACGCACTGCGCGGTTATAGCCACCAACGACAGCATCCACACGCCCCTGCTCGTCGGCAACGCCGCTCGCAAGCTCGGCCTCGTCAGTCGCAATGCCGGCAGCCCGATAGCGCTCGCGGCGCTCTGTTACCACCGGCGGCAGGGCATCGGCGGGAGCGTCATCGAGCAGGCGCCCTGCCTCGGCACGGCTGATGCCCGGACGCGCCAACATGGGGTTTGCCGCCACACCGGCGACGGCATCGTCATTGAGCGCACGGAAAAGCTCCGACATAAACCACGTCTGATACCCTTGCGGATAGTCGCTCCAGGTACCGCCGAGCACAATGAGCTCTATCTTGTCGGTCGCATGTCCCATCTGCGAAAGCGCGGTCAGACGAGCGCTCACCTGCAGATACGGGTCAAAGCAATTTTGCTCCGCACGGGCGCACGCCGGCTCGGCGTGCAGATAGCTTTTGGGCATGCGCAGATCGTTGGGGCAAAACAGGCAATCGCCCGAGCATGGCCAGGGCTTGGTAATGACGGTAATGGTCGCCACGCCCGAGGCCGTTCGGCGCGGCTTCATACGCAGGACCTGCAGCAGTTGACGCTCCAAATCGGAATCGACATTCCACGCAGCCCACCGAACCGGCTCCTCACGTTTAACCCGCTGGTAGAACGGCAGCAGACGGCGCTTGGCCAAATCGCGTTTGTCGGCACCCTCACGGCGCGCCTCGGCATGTATCAGTTTGACGAGCGCTTTGTCGTCCACGGTCTCGCCGCGACGCAGAGCCTCGAGTATGTTCAAGATAATCTGTTCCATGTCCCCATTGTAAAGGCAAAGGCGCCGAAGCCCGTCACGGCTCCGGCGCCTCCATCAAAGAGCATGCCTATATGTACCGATCTCCGAAAACCGCATGTCACTCCGGATCAAACGACATGTCGCCCGAACCGACCTCAAAACGATACGTAGCAGACTTATCGCCGTTATCGAATTCAAGATTCAAAATGGTCTCGCCGTCGTAGCCAAGCGGAAGGAAATCGCTCTCAAAGTCGCCGCTGCCCAAGGTGAGGCTCGCCTTAAAGCCCGTCGAGTTCGGAACCGTCATCTCCACATCGCCCGAGCCCACACTCACGTCCATCGACTTCGCGGGGGCCTGGTAGAGCTCGAACGTCACATCGCCCGAACCGACCTCAGCACTGAGCGCATCAGTCACGCTGCCCGTAAACTCTACATCTCCCGCACCCAGGAAAAGGTCGAATCCATCACAGGTGACACCGGCAATCTGCAGATCACCCGAGCCCACGTGCGCGTTGACTCCCTTCAGATGTTCGGCAACACGGCGCGGCAGCTCGACCGTAACTGAGCGATCGATTGCCTTACCGTCATCACTTCCAAACTGGGAAACCTTGAGCGTCGAGTCCTCGACGGATGCGATGTTCTGCGTCGCGGCCTTGGAGGCATCCATACCATTGGCAACGCGTCCCCGCTCGATAACGCGAGCCTTGTTACCATCAACAACCTTGACGTCCACCGTAGCCGCATCGATATCGAAATCGAGGTAGCGAAACTCATCGGCATCAAAGGTCGTACACGAAAGCTGCTGAGGCCGAGCGGAATAGTTACCGCCATCGTTCATAAAATCGTCGTCATCAACCACATCGTCCATACCGGACAAGCCGGGTATAACATCGTCGAGATCCCACGGGCCATCAAAATGAATCAAAGTCCGCGAAACGCCAAAAACAAGCCCGATAATCAGTACAAACGCTCCGATGCCGACACCCAGGCGCAGCTTGGATTCATGCGAAAACTTCATCATTCGTCACCTTCTTTGGCACATGGCTCAGCGGTGGCCGCGGTAGCCACGTCAGCATCAGGTTCCGCAGAAGTATCCTTCCCCTGGGCCCTGACCGCCACCGGTGCCGGACCAACCTGAATATCCCCGCGCGCCCAATCGCCATCGAGTGCACGCGCCACCCAGTGATAGATGGGAATCGTGAAGAAGATCAGCGCAGCAAAGGGGCCGGCACCAAACAGGAACATCAGTAAAAAGAACAGCAGCCAGCACACGGCCCAATACGGGAATGACTGGAACGGACCCTTCACCGGAGTCGGACCAGCCGCACCGGTACCCGTCACCTGAGCCGTCGCCGCATTGGCAGCCTGCGCACTCCAGCTTGCCGCCTGCGCCGCCTTGGCTGCCGCGTCACTTGCCTGCGTTGCCGCCTCGGTGGCACGCGCCGCCGCCTCATGGGTGCGGGCGCGCTCTGCCGCCTCGGCCTCGCGCTGACGAGCGCGGTCCTCGTTCTCAAACTCGATATCGTCCTCAATCTCATCGCTCGGATTGAGCAGCTCGTCCAGACTCACACCATAGAGCTTGGCGAGCGAGATCAGGTTCTCGGTATCGGGCGAGCTCTCCGCACGCTCCCATTTACTAACCGCCTGGCGCGACAGCCCCAGCTTTCGCGCCAGCCCTTCTTGGCTAAAGCCCTTGCTGCGGCGAAGGTCGGCGAGCCGCTGCGCAGTTTCTACATTCATGGTTCCTCCTATGTGATGCCAGCCGTGCCGCCGGACCGTTTTTTGTTCTTAAGGCGCCTTGCACAGTTAAAAATCTATCCGCCACCGCCAAAAGCATGCCACCTATTCTAGTGAGATTTTTGACAACTGGCGGTTGCGGGCACATATGAGCTGCGGAAATGTGTCCAAACAAAGCAATGAGCCGCAGCTCGGTTGTCCCCGTTGCGGCGTTAACGGTAGTATGGTCGTACTGTTTATTTCGCACCGCTAACGGAGGGAGTTCCGCGCCGTGAACCGCGATTTCGCCTCATCGCTCATCCAGCTCAACAACACGTTCTATCGCGAGCACTCCGCTTCCTTTTCCGATACGCGCCAGGCCCCGTGGCCCGGCTGGGTACGCACCATGGATATCGCGCTCGAACAGCTCGACGTCGCCACGATCGAGCATCCCGTCCGCGTCTTCGATCTTGCCTGTGGCAATATGCGATTCGAGAACTTTGCCGCCGGCGGCGCACTTGCCGCCAAGGGCGTCGATGGCGCAAACCCCTCGGCAGATGCCAGCTGCCCGTTTGAGTTCTATGGTGTTGACTCGTGTCAGGATTTGGCTATCGATGCGCACGGTCACGCCCTGCGCATTCCCAACCTGCACTTCCAGGAACTCGACGTGCTTGACGCCCTTATGAAGCTCAACCCCGCCGAGACGCCCGACGTGCTTTTCGACGTCCCGCTCGCCGATATCTCGGTCTGCTTTGGCTTTATGCACCACGTGCCGTCGTGCGAGTACCGCGTACGCGTGCTCGACGCCCTGGTGCGGCAAACGCGCCCGGGCGGCATCATCGCCATCAGCTTTTGGGAGTTTATGAACGACGAGCGCATGGCGCGCAAGGCCGTTCGAGCCGAAGCCCGCGCCGAGCTCACCCCGCCGTTTGAGGGTTACGATTCCGCGCAGTTTGAAGCCGGCGACCACCTCATTGGCTGGCAAAACGACCGCCACGCCTACCGCTACTGCCATCACTTTGACGATCAGCAGATCACCGACCTGGTGCGCGGCGTCCGTACGTTCTACAAGAGCGGCGAGGTCCCCGTGCGCGAGCTTGAGCGCTTCCATGCCGACGGTCGCAGCGGCGAGCTCAACCGTTATGTGATCCTCAAGCGCCTGTAGGCACCGACGACTCGCCGTCGAGCCGTACCGCATCTTTCGGGCAAATAATGCCCACCCCTTTTCAACCCATTGACGGAACGCGCAGCTATGCGTTCCATATTTATGACCAAGGAGCCTCATGGGAGCCGTCCACGTTCGCACGCCTAAGAACTTTGTGCTCGAGGAGCGCCTAGAGCGCTACGCCGATGCGATTGAGACGAACCCCGAGGCCTATGCCGGAGATTGGCGTGAAGCCTGTGCGCCAGTTGGCAGCAAGCCATTCGAACACCTTCACCTGGATCTTGGCTGCGGCAAGGGAACGTACCTTGTAGAGCGCGCGGCCCACGAGCCAAACACCCTCTTTATCGGTATGGACCAGGAGCCCATCTGCATCGCCTATGCCGCGCAGAAAATCTGCGAGCAGGAGCTGCCCAATGCGCTTGTGCTGCCCCGAGGCGCGGCATCGCTGCCACAGCTATTTGCCGCAGGCGAGCTCGATGCCATCACCATTAACTTTCCCACGCCGCAGCCCAAGGCCAAGTACGCTAAAAAACGACTCGTCCATGTCGACCATCTGATGCTCTACCGCCCGCTCTTTGCAGTCGGCGCCACCGTCACACTGCGAACCGACAGCAAGCCATTGCGCGACTACGCCCTGGGGCAGTTTGCCGCGGCAGGCTACGACACGCTTTGGGTAAGCGACGACGTTCGTCGCGACCATCCCGAGCATCCCGAGACCGAATATGAATGCCGCACGCGCGAGATGGGTGCCGCCGTCTATGGCATTTGTGCCACGCCCGGTGCGCAGCCCAGCGATGAACAGCTCGCAGCAGGCCGCGCGCAGGAGCAAAGCCTTGCCTGTTACCTGCCCGACAACCTCGATGAGCTCACCTATGTACCTCTGGGCATGGAAGAGGCCGTCGAGAACTTTAGAAACCGCGCCCGCAAAGGCAAGAAGCGCCTGCCGCAAGAGTCCTAGGGACCTCTGATGGTCGCGGTGTCGGCAAACAAGCGCAAATAGGCGTCAGCAAGCAACCCTCAAAACCTAAGTGAGTAGACTTTTTTGCAATAGCCAAGCACAGCCCGAATAACGAAAACTAAACCGCAGGTAGAGCCCTTGCGCAAAAGCCATGTGCTCGCGACATCGCAAAAAGTCTACTCACTTAGCTGGCAACCGCACCAAACGGCCGGACAGAACGCCCATTTCCTGCATTTTCTCGCGCGCTGGCACCCCGCGCCGCCGCTACGCCATAATAGTTGGCGGACAATCGCGAGAGAAAGCAAACACATGGCACAGACCACGACAGATACCGCCGCCAGCACCGTCTCCGGCGCCGGTGCCGCCAGCTCATTCTCGGGCGGCACGGGAACCGAAGCCGAATTCGGCTCGCTCGGCGCGCTCTCCCCCACCTGGTGGGAGCCCGAGGACGGCAGCGAGCCCGAACCGTGGCTCACGCCCGATCAGGCCTTCGAGCGCTTCTTTGAATGGACGAGCGATCGCGGTATTGAGCTGTGGGACCACCAGGAAGAGGCCCTCATGGATCTAGCCGCCGGTGACCATGTCATTTTGGGAACACCGACCGGATCGGGTAAATCGCTCGTCGCGCTAGGCATGCTCTTTATGGGCATGGCACAGGGCAAGCGCTGCTACTATACGGCTCCTATCAAGGCTCTGGTCAGCGAAAAGTTCTTCGATCTGGTACAGGTGCTCGGCCGCGATAACGTTGGCATGATCACCGGCGATACGCACATCAACACCAAGGCGCCCGTCATCTGCTGCACGGCCGAAATCCTTGCCAACGATGCGCTGCGCGAGGGCGAGGACGCCGATGTGGGCTGCGTGGCCATGGACGAGTTCCACTACTTTGCCGACCCCGACCGTGGTTGGGCCTGGCAGGTGCCGCTGCTCACCCTGCCCCACACGCAGTTTATGCTCATGAGCGCCACGCTTGGCGATGTCACTGCAATCGCCGCCTCTCTCGAAGAGCACACCGGCGCTGCTTGCGACCTGGTTGTCGACGCCCCGCGCCCCGTGCCCCTGAGCTATGACTACGTGACGACCTCGCTCGAGGGCACCGTCGAGCTCGCCATGCGCCGCGGAGAGGCCCCACTCTACATCGTTCACTTTAGTCAGGACGCCGCGCTTGCCACGGCACAGTCGCTTGCCAACTTTGGCATCGCTAGCAAGGAGCAGCGCGAGGCCATCAAAGAAGCAGCAAAGGGAACGAGCTTCTCGACGGCCTTTGGTAAGATTCTCAAACGCCTGCTTGGATGCGGCGTCGGCGTGCACCATGCTGGCATGTTGCCGCGCTATCGCCTGCTGGTCGAGCGCTTGGCGCAGCAGGGCCTGCTGCCCGTCATCTGCGGTACCGATACGCTCGGCGTCGGCATCAACGTGCCCATCCACACCGTGGTGCTCACCGCGCTCACCAAGTTCGACGGCTACAAGATGCGTCGCCTGCGCGCCCGTGAGTTCCATCAGATCGCTGGTCGCGCCGGCCGTTCGGGCTTCGATACCGAGGGCATGGTCATCGCCGAGGCCCCGGAGCACGAGATCGAGAACGCTAAGCTCATGGCCAAGGCGGGCGACGACCCCAAGAAGCTCCGCAAGATTAAAAAGAAAAAGGCCCCCGAGGGCTTTGTCACCTGGAACAAGCAGACCTTTGAGCGCCTGATCGAGACGCAGCCCGAGACGCTCAAGCCGCGCCTTCGCATCACACACTCCATGGTGATTAGCGTGGTCGAGCAGGGCGGCGATGCCCGAGCCCGCGTACACGACCTCATCGAAACGAGCCTGCAGACTCCCGAGGAAAAGGCCAAGCTCGAGGTTCGCGCCGACGAAATCTTCGCCACACTCATCGATTCCGGCGTCGTCGTTCGCACCGAGGTGCCGCCCGCGCCCGACGCTCCGGCTGACGCCGCGCCGGACATCGACTACGCGCTGACGGTCGATCTGCCCGAGGACTTCGCACTCGATCAGCCGCTCTCGCCGTTCTTGCTTGCCGCGTTGGAGCTGCTCGACCCCGAGAGCGAGACCTATACCATGGATCTGATCTCGATGGTCGAGGCAACGCTCGAGGATCCCAAGCAGGTGCTGCGCGCACAGGAGTGCGCCGCGCGCGACCGCGCGATGGCCGAAATGAAGGCCGACGGCATAGAGTACGAGGAACGTCTGGAGCGCATTCAGGACGTCACCTACGAAAAGCCGCTCGAGGACTTGCTCGATGCCGCCTTCGACAAGTACTGCCAAGAAGTACCTTGGGCCAACGACTACCAGCTCTCGCCCAAGAGCGTCCTGCGCGACATGCTGGAGAGCGCGAGCGACTTTAAGGGCTATATCCAAAAGCTCGGCATCGCCCGCTCCGAGGGCATTTTGCTGCGCTACCTAGCAGAGGTCTACCGTTCACTCGACCGCACCGTGCCCATCGAGAAGCGCGACGAGCGCCTGCGCGACATTATCTCGTGGCTGGGCTTTGTGGTGCGCTCGGTGGACTCGAGCCTGGTGGATGAGTGGGAGAACGCCGGCAACCCGGCAGCCCTCGATGCTGCGCCGCCGCAGGGCATCGACGAGGTCGTGGCGGACCGTCGCGGCTGCACGCTATTGGTGCGCAACGCGCTCTTCCGCCGCGTGACCCTTGCCGCCCGCGAGCACGTTCGCGACCTGGGCGAGCTCGACGACGACTGGGGCATGAGCGAGATCCGCTGGCAAAAAACACTCGACGCTTACCACGAGCAGCACGAGGAAATCCTCACCGACGGAGATGCCCGCAGCGCCGCGATGTTTTCCATTGACGAGTCCGACGAGAAGACCGCGCACGTATGGCACGTGCACCAGATCTTTGCCGACGAGGATGGCGACCACGACTTTGGCATCATGGGCGATGTCGACCTGGACGCCACGCAAGACGGCGGCGAGGTCATCTTCAAAAACTACCGTGTCGGCTTTATCGAGGACCTGCTCGAAGACTAGCCGAACTTACCGGAACGAAACGGGGCCGCTGGCAATATCGCCAGCGGCCCCACTTTTGCACTATACGCTATGCCTTACTCGGCACCCTCGACCTCATACGAATCCGCCTCGGCTGGCTCATCGTTTGTCTCTGTCGCAGCCCCGCGCGCCTCGTCAAACGCGGCCTTCATGGTCTTGTTGCCCCACGTGAGCTTGCGAATGGTAAGATCGTCCGCCTTCTTGTTGGCTAGGCGCAGATTGTTCTCGGAGGACAGCAACGCCTCCTTGGTTTTCTGCAGGTGGCTAATCGTCTTGTCGATCTCATCAATCGCCGTTTGGAACTTGCGGCTCGCGATCTCGTAGTTGCGACCGAAATCATTCTTGAACTTCTCCATCTTGGCTTCGAAGTTCGTGACGTCGATATTCTGCTGTTTGTACTCCGCCAGTTCCTGCTTATAGCGCAGCGAACCCATGGCGGCGTTGCGAAGAAGCGTGATCATGGGAATAAAGAACTGTGGGCGAATCACGTACATCTTCTCGTAGCGATAGCTCACGTCCACGATGCCGGCGTTGTAAAGCTCGCTCTCGGGTTCGAGCAACGTGCAGAGCACCGCGTACTCACAGCCTTTCTGGCGACGATCGTGATCGAGTTTCTTAAAGAAGTCCTCGTTTTTATGCTTGGTCGCAGTCTCGTCGTTCTCGTTTTTCATCTCGAACATAATCGAAATGACCTCGTTGCCGCTCGCGTCGCACTCACGGAAAATGAAGTCGCCCTTGGTGCCCTCGGACGCATCGTTGTCCTTCTCGAAGTACGCGTTGGGAAACGCCGTCATGCGCAGGCGGTTAAACTCGGTCTCGCAGTGCTGCTCGAGCGACTCGCCCACCATCTTGGTGGACAGGCGGACCTTCATGTCCTTAAGGCGCTCGATCTCTTCGTCCTTGTAGCGAATCAGGTCATCGCTCGCGCGCTTGGCCTGCGCAAGCTCGAGCTCGTGTGCCGCCTTGGCCTGTTCCTCGCGAGAATCGCGCACCGCCAGCTCGCTCGTCAGTTTGGCACGCGCCTCATCGCGCTCTCGCTCCGCCGCGGCGACCGCCTCCGACAGGTTCATTTTTGCCATCAGCTCCTGCTCGCGCAGCTGGGCGCGCAGACCCTCAGCCTCTTGCTCGGACTGAGCCTTTGCGGCGGAAAACTTCTCTTGCACCTTCGCGCGATAGTCAGTAAGCGCGCGCTCGGCCTCGCTGCGAGCGGCATCGAGCTCGCGCTGCGACTCAGCCGCAGCGGCGGCAAGCGCCATCTCCTGGGCCTTGTCCGCCGCGGCAAGCCTGGCCTGCAGCTCGGCAATCTGAGCATCACGTGCAGCTAAATCGTTTTGAGCAGCGTTGCGCGCCGCCGACTCGACGAGCTTAGCTTCGTCATCTTTGCGCTCCAGCTGCGCACGCAAATTGTCGATTTCTCGCTGAAGCTCGGCGTTTTCCTTTTGAGCGTCGGCACGGGCCTCAACCGCCGCGCGCTGGCTTGCACTCTCGCGCTCTGCGGCAGCGCCCTCGAGCTTGGCGCGCAGCTCGGCAAGCTCAGCATCGCGCTTGGCAACCTCTTGTGCCAGCTGTTGAGCTGCAGCGTTCTTCTGCTCGATAAGCTGAGCGTTGCGCTGAGACTCTGCCTGTTGCAAGGCAGCCGTCAAACGCGAGCGCTCAAGCTCCAGCGCCTGCTCGCCCTCGCGCTGGACTGCCTTCACACGCTCATCCAGGTCGCGCGAAAACTCGGCATCGCGCACTTGCTTGACAATATCCGCATAGCCAGACGCATCGACCTTAAAGACTTCGCCACAATGCGGGCACTTGATCTCATTCATAGCAGCTCCTCGATGAACGCAAATTTCAACCGCCTACACTCTACCGCGCTGCACGGACAAAAAAGGCGCCGCCGCCATAATGGCAACGGCGCCGGAACCACCGCAAAGGTGCCTATCCCTATTGTGGTGGTTCTGGCGCCCTATAGCCCAAAGAAGCTAAGAATCTGGTCGCGGCTTACGGGCTTGTACTCGTTGGCGTCGAGGCCGACATCGTAGCGAAAGATAGGACGTTCGCGGTCGCGATTGCGCACGTTGGTGCGGTCTCCTCTGCTGTGGATATGCCCGTGTAGCATGATGGCACCACGCGCCTTACCATTCCAGCTGAGCATGGGGTAATGGCTCATCACCAGACGATGGCCCTTGGCATAGCCGGGAGCAACCTCCAGGTAATCGCGCACGTCTTCCCAAATTTGCGGGGCGTCGGGATCTTCCCAGTCGCCGTCATGGTTACCGCAGATGAGCGTCACATTCTTGCATTCGATACGCTCGCGCAGGTGCACGGCGTCCGCTAGGGGCAAACGATAGGTAAAGTCTCCCAAGATATAGAGACGGTCGTCCGCCGCCACGCACTCATTAATGGCATCGGTGACCCTGCGGTTCATCTCCTCGACCGAATCAAACGGTCGATCCATATCGTGCAAGATATTCGTATCGCCCAGGTGTAGGTCGGCGGTAAACCACATCATCGTCTATGCCCTCATTTCGCAACGCGTCAAACTGGTGCTAAGTATACAGACACAGCGATGCGGCGGTTAGCCAAAGAGCCCGCCGAACAGTCCGCGGCGGCGCTTGTCTTGCTTTTTCGAAGCGTCACCCTGAGTTTTCTTGTCCTGCCGTTTCCTACGGCCCTGCTCCAACTCATCGTCATCGAGTAGCATATCCCATTCAAACGGATCATCCGTCAAATCGAACAGGTCATCGTCGTCAAACATGGCAGCTTCCCTTACCGATTAGCGAGCATCCACCACATAGAGGCCAACGCGCACCTGATGCCACGGGCTGCGCTCGGGAGCAACCTGTTGCACGCGGGCCTCAAATACGTCCTCGTGGCCGTAATACATCATCAAGGACAGCGGGCCGACCTCGTTTCCCGGAACATAGCCAAGCTTGGTGTTGCCGTAATAGATCGCAACCGCCTCAGGGTCATGGGGATTATCGCGCTCGGCACACAGCGTCAGCTTATCGCCCGCTTTAAGATCGCCCAGGACCAAGGCGCCATCGGCATACTGAAATCCTGCAATGTGAAATGACAGAAGAACACGTGAAGGCTCGTACATAGCAGCTCCTCTAACAGCCGGATAAACCGGTGTGTAACCTTATTGAGAAGTCTACGGTCCCGTGCGGACACAAATACATCCTGTCTGCGTCCTTCAATCGTTTGCCTCAACGCTTGCGCGACAGAACGCTTGCAGATAAGATAGGAACACGGATGGCACCCGTTGCCGCGGGTCTTGCCAACTCCGATACACGTTTTCATCGTGAGAAGTGGCCGTCTTCGCTTACGCGGGGGCGGCTATTTCATTCGGCCGATAAACAGACCGAGTTCGATAGCCGCAATCAACAACGCCAATAACGAAATAACATCGCTTACGTTCATACCAAATCCCTTCTAAAGGGAGTTGGCCCATCCGTGCTCCATAACAGTAGTCTAACGCAAAATGCAGGTAATAGGAACACTTGTTCGTATTACCTGCGCCCTTTTCTAATGCACAAACATGCGCACGAATTTGTGCTTCCAGCTTGCGTAGGGCGCATACCGAAACGGCACGTCCAGCCAGGTTGCCTTGTTCACGATGCTCTTCTTGTGGCTAAACGTATCGAAGCTCTCGCGGCCATGGTACTGCCCCATACCGCTCGCGCCCATGCCGCCAAAGCCCATATGGCTCGTAGCCAAGTGCATGATGGTGTCGTTGACGCAGCCGCCGCCAAAGGGCACGTAGCGCACAAAGCGCTGTTGAACCGTACGGTCCTGGCTAAAGATATACAGGGCCAGCGGCGTTGGACGATCCGTAATAAACGCTTCGGCCTCGTCTAGGCTCTCAAACGTCAGCACCGGTAAGATGGGGCCGAAAATCTCCTCCTGCATCACGGCGTCATCGGGGGACACGCCATCCAAAATCGTCGGCTCGATCTTGAGCGAAGTCTCGCGCGCGGTACCTCCAAGCACGACCTTATCGGGATCGATCAGCCCGCGCACGCGCGCAAAATGCTTGGCGTTGACGATATGCCCGTAATCCTCGTTATCGAGCGGATGCTCGCCAAACATACGGCGGGCCTCTTCCCTGATGAGGTCCAGCAGCTCGTCGTGCACGCGCGCATCGACCAGCAGGTAGTCGGGCGCCACGCAGGTCTGCCCCACGTTGAGCCATTTGCCAAAGGCGATACGCCGCGCTGCGACCTTCAAGTTTGCCGTCGCATCCACGATGCAGGGGCTCTTTCCGCCCAGCTCAAGCGTCACGGGCGTAAGGTTTTTACTTGCGCGCTCCATGACGAGCTTGCCGACCGGAACACTACCGGTAAAGAAGATCTTGTCCCAGCACTCGTCGAGCAGCGCCTCGTTTTCGGCGCGCCCGCCCTCGACAACCGTCACCAGACGCGGATCAAATGCCTCTTCACAGATTTGCTTGAGCACCGCGCTCGATGCCGGAGCATAGGCGCTCGGCTTGATGACCACAGTATTGCCCGCGGCAAGGGCGCCGGCGAGCGGCTCGAGCGTCAGCAAAAACGGGTAGTTCCACGGAGCCATGATGAGCGTGACGCCATAGGGCACGGCTTGCGTTTTGCACACGCTCACGGCGTTAGCGAGATCGCACGGACGCAGGCGCGGACGACTCCATCGAGCCACGTAAGCGATCTGATGTCGAATCTCGGAAAGCGACGTGCCGATCTCGCACATATAGGCCTCGTCATGCGACTTTCCCAAATCGGTCTTGAGCGCATGGGCGATATCGGCCTCGTGGGCCCGCACCGCATCGCGTAAACTCGCGAGCGCGCGACGTCGAGCATCGACATCAAACGTAGCGTGCGTCTTAAAGTAGGTGCGCTGATCGCCGACGATGCGCGCAATTTCCTCGGTGTTCATGGACCCTCCTAGTTCTCGTCCTCAAACATACCACCCGCGACGACCTCGTACATATGCTCGAGCTCCAGGCGGTCCATCAAAAGCGGAACGGGGTACAGCGGATTGGCCTCGGCATCGGCATGCGCCGCCATCTCGGGAATGTCGGAGCGGCGAATGCCCGAGACATATTTGGGGATTCCCAGGATCTCGTTCATGCAATCGATCCAATCGATAAAGGCCTCGGCCGCCAGGCTGTCCTGCGCGTTAACCGGCGCGATGCCGGCCATGCGGGCGAGATCGGCGAGCTTAGGAGCAGCAGCTTCGCCATAGGCGCGAAGCATGTGCGGCAGGATGATCGCGTTGGCCAAACCGTGCGGAATCCCATAACGCCCGCCCAAGCTGTGCGCGATGGCATGAACGTATCCAACATAGGAGCGCGTAAAGGCAACACCCGCCTTATACGCCGCCGAAAGCATATTGCGGCGCGCACGTATGTCGTCGCCGTGCTCATAGGCCTCGAGCAAATTGTCGCGGATGAGCTGGACCGCCTGACGCGCCATCTTGCGCGTGTAGGGCGTGGTGCTACGGCCGATAAAGGCCTCGACAGCATGCGTCAGGGCGTCCATGCCCGTCTGCCCCGTAATGGAGGCAGGCAACCCGCGCGTAAACTCGGGGTCGTGGACCGCAAAACGCGGGATGAGCACAAAGTCGTTAATGGGGTATTTATAGTGCGTCTCATCATCGGTGATAACCGCCGCGAGCGTGACTTCACTTCCCGTACCGGCAGTAGTGGGAACCGCAATAAGCAGCGGCAGGCGACGATGAATTCGGAGCAGGCCACGCATTTTGTTGATGGGTTTGTTTGGCTGCGCAATGCGCGCTCCCACACCCTTGGCGCAATCCATGGCCGAGCCACCGCCAAAGCCGATAATGGCCTGGCAGGCGCTCTCTCGATACAGGGACGCAGCTTCCTCCACGTTTGAGACCGTGGGGTTCGCACGCGTTTCGGCATAGACCGTAACGCCAATCCCCTGAGCCGTAAGCGCACGCTCGAGTGGCGCCGTGAGCCCCAGACGGGCAATGCCGGGATCCGTCACGATAAGGACCTTCTGGATCGAGCGCTTTTGAAGCACCGCGGGCACATCCTCGGCATGCTCTAAAATGCGAGGCTCGGTATAGGGCAGGATCGGCAATGCAATGCGGAAAACCGTCTGATATGTTCGGCACCAGGCACGACGGGCTAGATGCATAAAGGAAACTCCTTTATTTGTTGATAGGTCAACATTTGCTCGACCGATTGTACTCAGCAGAGATCGCAGACGGCCTCCCAATCGTTAATCAATCAACATCTTCATATCTCAAAATTGTTTTATTAAAAATCATTCCTAATAGGCTTCACATTTGGTTGCATTTATGGATAATAGAACTCGTCAAGACGCACGTCCGGAGAGGGCCCTTACGGGACCGGACGAGCGCACAATCGCCATCGATCGAAAGGATCGAATCATGAAGTTTGTTTGCCCCGTTTGCGGTTATGTGGAAGAGTTCGACGGCGACCAGCTGCCCGAGGACTTCAAGTGCCCCCAGTGCGGCGTTCCCGGTTCTCGCTTCCTGAAGCAGGAGGAGGGTCAGCTCGAGTGGGCTGCCGAGCACGTCGTGGGCGTCGCCAAGATGGAGGGCGTCTCCGAAGACATCGTTGCCGACCTGCGCGCCAACTTTGAGGGCGAGTGCTCCGAGGTCGGTATGTACCTGGCCATGGCTCGCGTCGCTCATCGCGAGGGCTATCCCGAGATCGGCCTGTACTGGGAGAAGGCTGCCCACGAGGAGGCCGAGCACGCTGCCAAGTTCGCTGAGCTTCTGGGCGAGGTCGTGACCGACTCCACCAAGAAGAACCTCGAGATGCGCGTTGAGGCCGAGAATGGCGCCACCGCCGGCAAGACCGATCTTGCCAAGCGCGCCAAGGCCGCTGGCCTCGATGCCATCCACGATACCGTGCACGAGATGGCTCGCGACGAGGCTCGCCACGGCAAGGCTTTCGCCGGCCTGCTCAAGCGCTACTTCGGCTAAGCCAGCAACCTGAGACATAACCTCTAGCTCGATGAGGCCCGGACCGCATGGTTCGGGCCTTTTTCGTGCCTCACGAACTTGTTAACGCCCTGAAATAGGACCGTCTTCGGCATCGGCTTCTCGTCAAAAACTAAGTGAGTAGACTTTTTGGAACTTGCCGAGCACGCCATCCATATTGCTTTATAAAGCCGCAGGTAAATGACTTGTTGCAAAACGGCTTGGTCGCCAAAGTGCCAAAAGTCTACTCACTTAGAACCGCAGCCGTCCACGATCGAGCCATTTTGTGTCTAGCGGGCATCTTTCCGTCGATTACTCCCAATTTTGTCCAGTCAATGAATAGTTCAGACCGGAGTAATGCCTCAGCCCTTTGCTCATCCGAGCTTTTATCACGATATTCAGCATCGAGCATCCTGCATACGGCCTTAACGATCGCGCGGAATCTATCCTCATCCGATATCTGTCTGTGTGTAAGGAGAAGCACATCGTAGCCCATGGCCTGAAGGGCCGTCATGCGGTCAGCGTCACGCAAGCCATCCCCTGCGCGTCCGTGCGAGGCCTTTCCCTGACATTCAATGGCCACCTGTCGCCTACCGTCCGGCGAAGAAAGAAGTAGGTCGATATATACACGGGACTTTCCCACAATCGCTCGAGCACTTGTGCTTAACGTCACTTCGACATTGAGCTCTATGCCGCAAAACCCTTCGCCTCCCAGGGCTCGCGGCAGTCCAAGCAACAAATACGCCTCGACCTCAAAAGGCGACGCGGCACCCAATGGAACGAGTTGCGATACCGCCATAAATCTATTGCCGTAACGCATCCCGCAAACATCTGAACAAAAACGGTCAAGGTCTCCGCCCAAAACCAAAGCGTCTCGACGCCATAAATTTGAGGCGGTGCCGTCCTCGGACGGGCAGCGCACCCAACCGAACGTTGTCGAAATCGCGCCCGAATCAATTGCACACGAAAGCTCCGCCTCAAGTGCCGCTGGCAGAGCGCACACCGCAAACAAGCCACACATCTCCGCCAATACCAAAAGAAGCTGGAGATCCGTCAGGTGCCGCGACATGATGAATGCCGTCAGTAGAGGAGACGTAATCAAAAACCCATGCTCCGTTTCCAGCACGGATTCCCTGGGAAGCTCACCAAGAAACAGCCGCTGCCTAATGCTGGCTGGACAAGTCCGTTTGTTTCTCGTCCGAACCAATGTATACAACGGAAAACCGAGCGCGACCGCAGCCGTCGGGTTGCGGGCGAGATCATATCGCTGCCGGTCTTCTTCCGGTCGTGGAAGCGGCGGACACAAAGCGCGGACTTGAGGAGGCAAACGCCAGTACCTAAAAGCCGATATGTCACAAAGTAGATCCTTCATAGGCACAGGAAAACACGAATTTCAACCCAGTCAGTCACGCATTGGCGCGAACGCACCAAAAATGGCGCCGAACGGACTGCCAAGTTTTCAACAGCCCTCCCCAACTGGCCAAAAGTTTGCCAAGAGCTGGACGAAACCCTGTTGAAAACCTCATTTTTTTCTCATGTAGAAGCTTTGCGCGGCAAGTGAGTAGACTTTTTTGAACATCCCGAGCAGGCCGGTCATCCTGCTTTTCAAAACCGCAGGTAGATAGCTTGTTACAAAACTGCCTGGTCGCCAAAGTGCTAAAAGTCTACTCACTTAGGCTGCAGGGTGCCCCCCATTAGCTGCAATTCCAAGGTTGTTAGTACTTTTGGACTCAGATCGTCATACTGAACAAGAATTTGAGTTGAGTTTTCAGGGACAGATGCGCCATCGGCACACCAAAAACAGTCACTGACATCGATGAACGGGATACTCGAGCGTGTGAGGGCCTGCGCAAAAGAGCTTCCGCCCGTTCCGCGCTCCACGGCCACGACGCAGTAAAGGCCGGCGTCCGCGTGCTCGACTAAAACTTCCCCCGCCGGAAACGTCTTCCGTACAAGCGCCGCCAAGCCATCACGCGCCTCGCGAGCACGAACGCGCACGCGGTTCACATGTCGCTCGTAATCACCCGATTCCAGTAAACGCGCCAAAGCAACCTGGTCAACAGAGCTCACCGACGAGGCGTAAAAACCAAGGTCGCGCCTAAACCGCTCCATCAGCTCGTCGGGCAACACCATGTACGCTAGGCGCAACGCCGATGACAGGCTCTTCGAAAACGTATTAGTGTAGATAACCGACTGGGCGGCATCGATCGATGCGAGCGCAGGAATCGGCTTGCCGGCAAGGCGAAACTCACAATCAAAGTCATCTTCGATGAGATACCGACCTGGTCGCTCGGCGGCCCAGCTCAGCAGCGCGTAGCGACGCGCAATGCTCGTCACAAGGCCTGTCGGATACTGATGGGACGGCATAAGGTGAAGGACATCGGTCCCGGTTTTCTGCAGAGCGCTCAGGTCCACGCCGTCGTCATCCAACGGGATATGTCGTACTTGGCAGCCCATAGCCTGATAGATGCGCGTCAGGCGCAAATAGCCCGGATCCTCAACGGCATACACCTTGTCGGCTCCAAGCAACTGAACCAACATGGTATCGAGCAGCTGGGCGCCCGCACCGATAACGATGTTGTTGGGGTCGACATTCATACCCCTTGTCCCACGCAGATGATGAGCAATTGCGCGTCGTAGCCGAGCGGTGCCCTGTGCCGGTGCGGTCGAAAAGATTTCGCGTTCGTCTTCGGATGCTAGCGTCGCCCGTAGCGCGCTTTGCCAAAGCCGCGCCGCCTCCAAAGCGGAAGGAGAAAGTGCGTCGAATTGCTCGACCCGCCCGCGGACATCATGCGCGCTGGGGTCCACAGAGACGGCATCTCGGTCGATGCCCTCCGCAGCCGAAGCCAAAACCGGTGCATCCGGAAGCTCGCAAGCGTAGTAGCCACGACGCGGCATTGAGCAAATATAGCCCTCAGCGAGTAACTGGCTATATGCATTCTCGATGGTAATGACGCTGATTCCCAGATGACTGGCAAAGGCGCGCTTAGACGGCAAATGCTCCCCCGCCACAATGCGTCCAGCTACGATATCATCTCGAATTTGCTGGTAAACATACTCATAGAGCGATGCTTCGCCGCGTTTTTCCAAATTGTAGTCAAGCATGAGTTTGCCACCTGACCTTATCGAGCTGTTCAATCTGGTATTAGGCTGACCTTATTATTATCTCGAAAACTGAGTATTTTGCCATACCCAGCTCCCCGATAGGATGTTCCGTCAAGCAATGCACATGCCAACCAAGGGAGCAACCATGGCAGAACAGACCAGCAAGGCCGATCGCGTCAAACTCAATCGCGAACTCGCGCAGATGCTCAAGGGCGGCGTCATCATGGACGTCACCACGCCCGAGCAGGCACGTATCGCCGAGGAGGCAGGCGCCTGCGCCGTCATGGCACTCGAGCGCATCCCGGCCGACATCCGCGCCGCAGGCGGCGTCTCGCGCATGAGCGACCCCAAGATGATCAAGGGCATCCAAGAGGCCGTCTCCATCCCCGTCATGGCCAAGTGCCGCATCGGTCACATCGTCGAGGCGCAGGTCCTGCAGGCCATCGAGATCGACTACATCGATGAGTCCGAGGTTCTCTCCCCTGCCGATGACGTCTATCACATCGACAAGACCCAGTTTGACGTGCCGTTTGTCTGCGGCGCCCGTGATCTGGGCGAGGCGCTGCGCCGTGTTGCCGAAGGCGCCACGATGATTCGCACCAAGGGTGAGCCGGGTACGGGCGACGTCGTTCAGGCCGTGCGTCACATGCGCAAGATCCAAAAGCAGATCCGTGACGTTGTTGCCCTGCGCAACGACGAGCTCTTTGAGGCAGCCAAGCAACTGCAGGTTCCGGTCGAGCTGGTGCGCGAGGTCCATGCCACGGGTAAGCTTCCCGTCGTGAACTTTGCCGCCGGCGGCGTAGCGACCCCCGCCGACGCCGCGCTGATGATGCAGCTGGGCGCCGAAGGCGTGTTTGTCGGCTCGGGCATCTTTAAGAGCGGCGACCCCGCCAAGCGCGCAGCCGCCATCGTCAAGGCCGTGGCAAACTTCACCGATGCCAAGCTCATTGCCGAGCTTTCAGAGGACCTGGGCGAGGCCATGGTGGGCATCAACGCCGACGAGATCGAGATTATCATGGAAGAGCGCGGGCGCTAGTCCAGCAGAAAGGATCGCACATGAGCGATTATGCAGACCAAACGGTCGCCGTGCTGGCGGTCCAAGGCGCTTTTGCCGAGCACGAGGCAAGGCTATCCGAGCTGGGCGCACGTTGTATTGAGCTGAGGCAGGCGGCTGATTTGAAGCAGGCCTTTGATCGTCTGGTACTTCCCGGCGGCGAGTCCACCGTTCAGGGCAAGCTACTTGCCGAGCTCGGCATGCTCGATGAGCTTCGCACCCACATTGTTGAAGGCATGCCCGTCCTGGGCACCTGCGCCGGCTTGATTCTGCTGGCGCGCGACCTTGCCGCCCACGACGATAAGGGGACGCCGCGCCTGGCAACCATGGATGTACTTGTCGAGCGCAATGCCTACGGCAGGCAGCTCGGCAGCTTTCGAACCAAGGGGCAGCTAGCCGGCATCGACGGTGAAGTGCCACTGACGTTTATCCGCGCGCCCCGCATCGTCGAGGTCCACGGCGACGCCAAGGCCTTAGCGAAAGTCGACGGCCGTATCGTCGCCGCCCGTCAGGGCAGCCAGCTCGGCGTAACCTTCCACCCCGAACTCGACGAAGACACCCGCCTCCACGAACTGTTCCTACAAATGTAGGCATCGAAATCAACAAACGAAATGAGAGTGGATAATCTCCCACTTTAAGCTTGGATGCAGGCTCAAACCGGGAGATTATCCACTCTCATGCTATGTAGTCGTTGGGTGTTCCTATAGTCTTGTCAACCGTCGGGGCTACTCCCGGTAGGGCACCCGGTCGCGCATCACGGCGTA
>CABUIH010000010.1:0-68420 GCA_902491615.1 uncultured Collinsella sp.
GGGGGCTCCTATCTTTTTAGTGCCCTCGGATTGGGTCATAGTGTCTGTCGTTGCCGGGGGAGTGGGTCGTCCGTTCTTTTCACTAATCGGCCGATTCGTCCCAGGAGGCTCGAACCCGAGAGGGAGCGAGCATTTTGGGACGTGGCTGTGGCGTTGTTTGCCGCGAATGTCAGCTTTGGGCGTATCATCGTGGGCATCTCGCAAAACATCGTTGCAAGGGAGGCTCACCCCATGGCTGCAGAAAAGTCCTCTTCGCGCTCATGGATGTCCGATGCCGCGATCTATCAGATCTACCCGCGTTCGTTTAAGGATTCGACTGGTTCGGGTCTGGGCGATATCGCGGGCATTACCCAGCAGGTGGACTATCTTGAGCGACTGGGTATCGAGGCCATCTGGCTGAGCCCGTTTTACCCATCGCCTCTTGTCGATGGCGGCTATGATGTGGCGGACTACTGCGATGTCGACCCGCGTCTCGGCTCGCTTGACGACTTCGATGACATGATCGCTGCGGCTCACGCGCGCGGCATCAAGGTCATCGTCGACATCGTGCCCAACCATTCATCCAACCAGCACCCCTGGTTCAAAGCCGCTCTTGCCGCCGGCCCCGGATCGCCCGAGCGCGCCCGTTATATCTTCCGCGATGGTCGCGGCGAGCATGGCGAGCTGCCTCCCACCAATTGGAATGCCAACTTTGGCGGCCCCGCATGGACGCGTGTTGCGGACGGTCAGTGGTATCTGCACATGTTTACGCCCGAGCAACCGGACTTTGACTGGTCATGCCCCGAGGTTCATGCGCTCTTTTGCGACGTCCTGGCGTTTTGGAGCGATCGAGGCGTCGACGGCTTTCGCATTGATGTGGCGCAGGGTCTCGCCAAGGATCTCGACCGCGATGACCTCGACCGGTGGCATCTCGCCGAGGGCGATGACATGGTTGACGACGGCACCCATCCGCTGTGGGACCGCAATGAGGTCCACGAGATCTATCGCGAGTGGCGCCGCGTGTTCGACCGCTATAATCCGCCGCGCAGTGCCGTTGCCGAGGCGTGGGTGCTGCCCGAGCGCCAGTATCTCTATGCGCGTCCCAGCGAGCTTGGCCAGACATTCAACTTTGAGTTTGCCAAGGCCACTTGGACCTATGATGACATGCACACTGCAATCGAGAAGGGCTTGAAGGCAGCCGTCGAATCCGATTCCGCCTCGACCTGGGTACTCTCCAACCACGACGTGCCGCGCGTGGCGACACGCTATGCCCTGCCGCAAATCAAGGCGACGCGCTACCACCAGATTGCGCTCGACTGGCTCTTACGCGACGGGTTGTCTTATGACGAGGACCGTGAACTCGGCGAGCGCCGCGCGCGGGCGGCCCTTTTGCTTGAACTGGCGCTTCCGGGCTCGGCATACGTGTATCAGGGTGAGGAGCTCGGCCTTTTTGAGGTGGCTGATATCCCGTGGGCTGCACTCGAAGACCCTACTGCGACCAATACGCACGGACCGAAGCGTGAGAAGGGGCGCGACGGCTGTCGTGTGCCCCTGCCGTGGGTGGCGGCGGACGATCCCGCGCATGGCGGATCGTTTGGGTTTTCGCCGGCAGACGCCGATGCGGCGCCCCATCTGCCGCAGCCTGCATGGTTTTACGATTATGCTGCCGATAGGGAAGAAGTGGAATCGACATCGATGCTTGCGCTCTATCGTGACGCCCTCTGGCTGCGGCGCAAGCTGCGCGGGTGCGCCAACGATCTTGCGTGGCTCGATCTTGACGGGCGCACCGGTCTTGCGGATGGTGCCGAGGGCGCTGAAGGCGGTGTCATCGCCTATCGCCGCGACAACGGCTGGGCGTGTGTGACGAACTTCGGTGCAGCACCCGTGGAACTGCCGGCGGGCAGGGTCCTGCTCACCTCATCACCGCTTACAGACGGCAAGCTCGCGCAGGACAGCTCTGCCTGGATTATGCTCGGTGAGATGTAGGGACCTCTTGCGGCGAGTTTGCGTTTGCCTGCGCCTTCCGTGGCGCTGATGCCTTCATGAGGTTTGCGAGGGCGTCGCAAAACTTTTCAAAAAAAGTTCTTGCATAGGATGCGGGCATCACGTAAGATTAATCCTCGTAAGCGGACATGGCTCAGTTGGTAGAGCACAACCTTGCCAAGGTTGGGGTCGCGGGTTCGAGCCCCGTTGTCCGCTCCATTTGGGCGTTTAGCTCAGGGGGAGAGCGCTTCCCTGACACGGAAGAGGTCAGAAGTTCAAATCTTCTAACGCCCACCAAATGTTCGCAGCTCAGAGGCTATGTCTCTGGGCTGTTTTGTTTTGGTTGCCAAATGTGTCGCCAAATACGTCACCAAATTTCGAGTTTTTTGATCTTCCGGGATGCTTCTCAGTAGTCATCCGAGGAAACTCTCATCTTCTCCGTTTGCATGCACATATCTTTCTAGGATTCGTGCCGCGGTTGCACGAGGCTCGGCAAGGCACGACCGCAACATGTTGGTCAAGCATAATCTTTTGGATTCTTTTGGCGTGAGCGGCTTGGTTTTGGTAGGATTTGTCAGCGGCTTGACTAAGGGGGTTTTATAACTGCCATGCAGGTAGTCGTGTTGATAACGTTTTACCGACTTGCCAAGAACCCCTCATAATTAATGCGTCTGCAAAATGACTAATTGCTTTGACCTGCTGAAACACTATATGTTGTGTTTAACCTAAAAAAGAATACAGGATATAGATGCCTCTTTGTCGTATGATAGATGGCGGACAGAGAACGAGAACCTTATTCGCCCCATTAGTTGGATGGATCTTTGAGCCCCTGGATTGGTTGCGAGGATTGTCCGCATGAGGGCCTATGGTTATCGAGAACACAGATTGCGCAACGGCGCCGCAAGACAGGGGCAAACCCTGCCGGGCATCGTTTGGCCCTGAAGCGCAATGAGGCTACGATGCGAAAGAGGCAAGAGGATGAAGATCATCAAGCGCAGCGGCACCGAGGTTACCTTTGAAATCGATAAGATCGTCAATGCGATCCGCGCCGCAAACTTGGAGGTCGAGGAAGGCTCTCGCCTTACCGACCGCCAGGTGATCTATGCGGCACAAAACGTCACCGAGGCATGTGAGAAGGCCGGTCACACCGTATCGGTCGAGGAGATCCAAGATCTGGTCGAGGACGAGATCATGCGTCTCGACTGCTACGAGGTCGCTCGCCACTACATCATCTATCGCTATGTTCAGAGCCTGAAGCGCCAGAAGAACACGACCGACGACAAGATTCTGTCGCTGATTGAGTGCAATAACGAAGAGGTCAAGCAGGAGAACTCCAATAAGAACCCGACCGTCAACTCCGTCCAGCGCGACTACATGGCCGGCGAGATTTCCAAGGACCTGACGCAGCGCGTGCTGCTGCCCCAGGAGATCGTGGATGCTCACAACGAGGGCCTGATTCACTTCCACGATTCGGACTACTTTGCCCAGCACATGCATAACTGTGACCTGGTGAACCTGGAGGATATGCTCCAGAATGGCACCGTTATCTCGGGCACGTTGATCGAGAAGCCGCACAGCTTCTCGACTGCCTGCAACATTGCGACGCAGATCATCGCCCAGGTTGCTTCCTCGCAGTACGGCGGCCAGTCAATTTCGCTGACCCATCTCGCCCCGTTCGTTGAGGTTAGCCGTCAAAAGATTCGCGGCGAGGTCGCTCGCGAGCTTGAGGAGCTCGGCGTTTCCGCATCTCCCGAAAAGGTCCGCGAGGTCGTGGAGGATCGCCTGCGCGATGAGATTCGTCGCGGCGTCCAGACGATCCAGTATCAGGTCGTGACGCTTATGACCACGAACGGCCAGGCGCCGTTCGTGACGGTCTTTATGTATCTTAACGAGGCCCGTACGCCTCAGGAGAAGCACGACCTTGCCATGATTGTGGAGGAGACGCTTCGTCAGCGCTATGAGGGCGTTAAGAACGAAGCCGGCGTGTGGATCACCCCGGCGTTCCCCAAGCTCATCTACGTGCTCGAGGACGATAACATCCGCGAGGATTCGCCGTACTTCTATCTGACCAAGCTCGCTGCCAAGTGCACCGCCAAGCGCATGGTGCCCGACTACATCTCTGAGAAGAAGATGCGCGAGCTCAAGCTGTCTAAGGGCGAGACCGCCGGCAACGGCGATTGCTACACCTGTATGGGTTGCCGCAGTTTCCTGACGCCCGACCGTTCGGGCAACGGCTTTAACAACGTCGCCAACGCGCTGAACTATGACCCGAGCAAGCCTAAGTACTATGGTCGCTTTAACCAGGGCGTTGTGACCATTAACCTGCCTGATGTCGCGCTGAGTTCGCACCAGGATATGGACAAGTTCTGGAAGATCTTCGATGAGCGCCTTGAACTGTGCCATCGTGCCCTGCTGTGCCGCCATGAGCGCCTGATGGGCACGCTTTCGGATGCCGCGCCGATCCTTTGGCAGTACGGCGCCCTGGCGCGCCTTAAGAAGGGCGAGACGATCGACAAACTGCTCGTGGGCGGCTATTCCACCATCAGCCTGGGTTACGCCGGTCTGTATGAGTGCGTCAAGTACATGACGGGCCACAGCCACACCGAGAAGGAGGGCACGCCCTTTGCCATGGCGGTCATGCAGCACATGAACGACAAGTGTGCGGAGTGGAAAGCCGCGAGCGACATCGATTTCTCGCTGTACGGAACGCCGTTGGAGTCGACGACGTATAAGTTCGCCAAGTGCTTGCAGCGCCGTTTTGGCATTATTCCGGGCGTGACGGACAAGGGCTATATCACCAACAGCTATCACGTCCACGTGTCCGAGGAGATCGATGCCTTCGACAAGCTTAAGTTTGAGGGCATGTTCCAGCAGCTTTCGCCGGGCGGGGCTATCTCCTACGTCGAGGTTCCCAACATGCAGGACAACCTTAAGGCTGTCATTCGCGTGATGCAGTACATCTACGACAACATCATGTACGCCGAGCTCAACACCAAGAGCGATTACTGCCAGGTGTGCGGCTACGACGGCGAGATCAAGATTGTCGAGGATGACGGCAAGCTGGTGTGGGAGTGCCCCAACTGCGGCAACCGCGATCAGGAGAAGATGAATGTCGCCCGTCGTACGTGCGGCTACATCGGTACTCAATTCTGGAACCAGGGTCGAACCGAGGAGATCCGCGACCGCGTGCTGCATCTCTAATACCGCTCCGGGGCTGAACCGAGAGGGCCGCTTGGGCATTTGCTCGCTATTTCGGACAGTCCTGCGCAAGACGAAGGCCACATTAAGTGGCCTTCTTTGCGTGCGGAACTCATATCGAGCAAAAGCCCAAGCGGCCCTCTCGGTTCAGCCAAGTTGACGTAGTTGAGATGCAGCATGCGGTCTGCTCACTTCTCGAAGTTCTTAGCGGAAATGAGTTGACTTGCAACAACGTTTTGCTTGCGATGACGGTTGGGCTGCAACAAAGTTTTTATTGGACCTCGAACCCTATACTCGATGTTCGCTTCGTTCATTGAGTTACCCTTTGCATGAGGCCGGGGCATATCGTCCCGCCCGCAGTTTCGCAGGCCGCAGGCCGAGAATGTTTGAGGACGGGATGATATGCCCCGGCCTCCCGGGAGAGTTACCTATGAACTACGCGAACATTAAATATTTCGACATTGCTGATGGGGAAGGCGTTCGTACTTCTCTGTTTGTGAGCGGGTGCCGTCGCGGGTGCAAGAATTGCTTTAACTCCGTCGCGTGGGACTTTGCCGCGGGTGAGCCGTTCGATCGTGCCGTCGAGGACAAGATTATCGAGAGCCTCGACCATCCCTTTATCGATGGCCTGACGATTCTGGGCGGCGAGCCTATGGAGCCCGAGAATCAGGCGGGACTTGTTGACTTTATCGAACGCGTGCGTGCGGCCTATCCCGAGGGGTCGGGCAAGACCATTTGGTGCTTTACCGGCGACGTGCTCGAGGAGCTTATGCCGGGTGGCCGTCATCATACCGAGGTGACGGACCGTATCCTGGCCTGCCTCGACATGTTGGTGGACGGCCCGTTTGTTCAGGATCTGTACGATATCTCATTGCGCTTTAGGGGCTCGAGCAATCAGCGCGTGATTGATATGAACGCCACGCGCGCCCGTGCTGTGCGCGAGGGCGTTGCGCTTTGCGACGCTGTGGAGCTTTGGCGTGATGATCCGGTCTATTCGACCCATACTATGTAGCTTGTGGCCGATGCCAAAGGGCGTGGTACCATAGCGCGAACGCAAAATCGGAAAAGTGAGGCCCAGATGGTCGATCAGGAAAAAGTCGAGGCCGCCATTAAGCTGTTGCTTGAGGGCATAGGCGAGGACCCAACTCGTGAGGGCCTGCTGGAGACCCCGGCGCGCGTTGCCCGTATGTATGGTGAGATCGCCGGCGGTATGGACCAGAGTGCCGAGGAGCACCTGTCCAAAACCTTTGCCGTCGCTTCGAACGATTTGGTTATCGAGCGCGACATCACGTTCTACTCGCTGTGCGAGCACCATCTGCTGCCGTTTTATGGCAAGGTCGCCATTGGCTATATTCCTAACGGTCGGGTGGCTGGGCTTTCCAAGCTCGCCCGCACGGTCGAGGTTTATGCCCGCCGTCTGCAGCTGCAGGAGCAGCTGTGTGCGCAGGTTGCCGACGCTCTCATGGATTATCTCGCTCCCCAGGGAGCGATTGTGCTCATGGAAGCCGAGCATATGTGCATGACCATGCGCGGCGTGCAAAAGCCTGGCACCAAGACCGTGACACTCGCTCGCCGCGGCGTCTTTGAGACCGATCCCGCGCTCGAGGAGCGTTTCTTTAGGATGCTGGGCCGCTAACCATGAGAGTCGTCAACGACTTTACATCGAAGACCGATGAGGGGACGTCGCGTCGCGGCTTTATGGCTTCGGGCCTGGCCCCCTTTGGTGCCATGCCTCGCATTGATTACATTTGTGCCAACGGGCTGTTCCGTCGGCACCTGGGCAACATTGCACAGTTGGAATCGGGGCGCATCTTCTGCCGCCACGGTATTGACCATCTTCTCGATGTCGCTCGCATTATGTGGATCAAGAATCTTGAGGAGCAGCTCGGATTTGATCGAGAGGTCATCTATGCCACGGCACTTCTTCACGATATCGGCAAAGATGAACAGTATGAATCGGGTATATCCCATGATGTTGCAAGCGAACGCGTCGCCGATGCGATTCTCGGCGGCATGCCCGAAGACGTGGCGTTCGAGCCGGCCGATGCCGCAGCCATTAAGACGGCCATTCTGGGCCATCGAAAGCTGCGCGTGAACAGCCAACCGCTTGAGCGTCTGCTCTACGCAGCCGACAAAGCGTCGCGCGCCTGCTTTGCATGCCCCGCGCGCAATGCTTGCAATTGGAGCGACGATAAAAAGAACCTGTCGATTCGCGTGTAGTTAGTTTGCGCGGTCGGGGTTCTGAACGAAGGAGACGATCGCGATGACTAACAAAAAGCTACCCGAGAATGCAACCAAGACCGAGGGTGCCGAGCTCGCCCGTCGTGGCAGGGGTGAAATTTCCGCTGCAACGGCGGTGCCCCATGTGAGCTATGACGACCTGCGCCATGCCGACCGCATCACCGTTGAAGGTCTTGAGGTTTTTGCTAACCACGGCGTATATCCCGAAGAGAACGCGCTGGGCCAGAAGTTCATCGTGTCCCTGGTGCTCTATGCCGACCTGCGTGCAGCGGGGGAGCACGATAACCTGGACGCCTCGATTGACTACGGCTCGGTATGCCACGATGTCGATGGCTATCTGCGCGAGCATACGTTTAAGCTCATCGAGGCTGCAGCCGAGGGTGTGGCCCAGATGCTGCTGCGTCGTTACCCCCTGCTGCTTGGCGTGCACGTTAAGCTCGATAAGCCTTGGGCGCCCGTCGGTCTTCCCCTGGCAAGCTGCGGTGTCGAGATCGAGCGCGTGCGCTAACCGACTCTAGAGCTCGTTGGCGGTCGGTTTTTTGAGCCGCTGCGACAGAGCCCTGTTGTTGGGGCAGTACGTGTCGAGCAGCGCGTGAAACCGATGATTGTGGCTCGGCTCGAGCAGGTGGACGAGCTCGTGGGCGACAACCATGTCAAGGCACTCGACGGGGTAGGCGGCAAGTTCTCGTGCGATGCGAATGGCGCCGGTTTTGGGCGTGCATGATCCCCAGCGCGTTTTCATGCTGCGCACGGAAACGCGGGAAACGGCGACACCCATTGCGATTTCGTATGCGTGCACCATATCCCGCAGCGCCGATGTGACTTCGGACGTATAGAGCTGGTCAATATGGGCTTGGATCTCACTGGGCGTTAAGCCGTCGAGGGGCGCGTTCCACTTGGCCTGCGGACGTTCGTCTGGCTCGTCGGTACCCATAAAGCTTGCGAACGTGGCTTGTTTGGGCCGCGGTGCGGGGGGATCAAAGTTGTGGTCGAGTGCATCCTGTACCGTGATGGGCTTGCCCCAAAGTGCAATGATGGACGAGGGGCTGAGCGACTCCTGTGCCGTCGTCTGACGTTGCTCGCGCTGGGCAAGTCGGCTGATAATCCAGGCGCTGTTGCGCTTCACAAACGCTTCGATATGCTCGCGGCTGGCGCCGAGCGGTGCGCTGGCGTGGACCTCGCCGCTCGATGTGACGCGTAGGTTGAAGTTCTTGACGCGCTTTTTGGTAACGACGACGGGGATGGGCGTCTCATCCGGTCGGGATACGGAAATCGTAAACTGCTGCGTCAAAAGCGGTCCTTCAGATTGGGGACGGGCCGGCATGCCGACCGTTCGGCATGCCGGCCCGCTCAAGGGATGTGAAATTAATAACGCTCAAAGAAGGCAAGCGCGTTGTCGCTGCAGAGCTTCTGCATCACGGTCTTGCCAAAGTGCTTGGAGAGCATGTTCTGGAACTCGGGCATCATGCTGGCATCGGAGAGGAAGGCGGGCACCGTGGCACCGTCCCAGTCGCCGCCGAGCGCGATGACGTCCTCGCCGCCCAGGTCGAGCCAGTGCTCGATATGTGCCGCCAGCTGGTCGAAGGTGACGTCTGCGGCGGTCTTGTCGGTTGCGTCGGTGGAAAGGAACTCGCTGCAGTAGTTGAGGCCGACGATACCGCCCATGTCGCGAATGGTGCGGAACTGGTCGTCGGTGAGGTTGCGCTTGGCGCCGCAAACCGCACGGGAGTTGGAGTGGCTGGCGACGAAGGGACGCGTGGCGTGGGCGACAACCTCGTCAAAGCACTCGTCGTTGAGGTGGGAGACATCGAGTACCATGCCGGCGTGCTCCATCTGCGTAAGTGCCTCGATGCCGGCGGCGGTGAGGCCGGCGTGGGTATCGTGTCCGCTCGCGAGCGGTCCCTGCGCATTCCAGCTGAGCGATGACATGAGTACGCCCAAGCTCTTGAGCACCTCGATCAGCGCGGGGTCCTCGGCAAAGAACGTGGCGTTTTCGATGGTGTGGATGCAGGCGACCTTGCCGTCCTTGAGCGCGGGGCGAATGTCTGCGGCGCTGCGCACGTTGACCATGCGGTCGTGGTTGAGCATTGCCTGGCCGCTCATATGCGCCATGATCTGCGCCTGGAAGCGCGCGGCGTGGGCGGTGGGAATCTCGTCGGGGACAAACGTGGCGAAGCACTGTGCCCACGGCGTGTTGTCGATCTTTGCGAGCGAGATGGCGCAGGCGTTGCCCTCGATGAGGTCGAAATCTTGCGGATGCGTTTCGTCGCCGGGGAAATAACCGTCGGTGCCGGCGGTAAAGCGCAGGTCGAGATCGAGCGTGGCCCAGCCGATGCGGTCGGCGGTGTCGCAATGTAGGTCAAATACGGGATATGCCATGGTTCCTCCGGATGCAGCGTTTCTTTGCAAACTGTCCTTGAATTGTATGACTAGGGTATAGTTAGCGCCATATGTTCACGGCGGCCCGCGTTGTGCGCCGCCCTTATCACGGAGGTTACCATGTCCAACCAGGGCAAGAAGGTCAAGACCCATTATCGCGGCACGCTCGACGACGGCACGCAGTTCGATAGCTCCTACGATCGCGGCGAGCCGCTGGAGTTCACCTGTGGTGCCGGTCAGATGATCAAGGGCTTCGACGCCGCCGTTGTCGACATGCAGGTGGGCGAGAAGAAGACCGTGCACATTCCTGCTGCCGATGCCTACGGCGAGCACAATCCCGAGATGGTTATTACCTTCCCGGCCGAACAGGTTCCCAATATCGAGCAGATCGAGAAGGGCATGAAGCTCTTCCTGTCCACGCCGAGCGGCATGCCCGTCCCTGCCGTGGTCATCGACGTAACGCCCGAGGCCGTGACGCTCGACGCCAACCACGAGCTGGCCGGCAAGGACCTCAACTTTGATATCGAGCTCGTCGAGGTCGAGGGTTAGAGTATGCCTGAACGCTTGGTTTCGACGACATGCTTGGGAAATCTCAACGATCCGTCCTATGAACTCCTGCTTCGCCGGAAGCTGGGCGGCGTCTTTGAAGTTGACGAGCTGCTGCTCGATTGGGACCAGGCTGATACGCGCGCGTTTGTGGGTGTGACGGAGTTGGGGCGCACGGTCGATATTCGGCTGGATGCTGCCGACGGCGGTCGTCTTGCCGACGGCGACGTGCTCGCCATCGACCGTTCGGGCATGGTGCCCGTGGCGGTTGTCGTGCGCCTGCGCAGCGCCGAGGTTTATTTGGTCGAAGTTGACCGCATGGACCCGATTGCGCTCGCGCATGCGTGCTGGGAGATCGGCAATATGCATGCGCCGCTTTTTCGAGGCGATTCGGACGAGTATACCGTGCGCATGTATACGCCGGTGCAGCCTGTTTTGGGCCGCATGCTCCGGGGCGTCGAGGGCGTTTGGCTCTCGGTGGTTACCCGTGAACTCGATGCGGACCGGCGCTTTGCGTCGAGTGCGGCGGATGCCGTTGTGAGTATGGCTCCCGACTTTACGATCGTAAAAAAGGCGCGCGGTTAACGTGCGTATGAGTAAGACGGACTTTGAGAGGCAGCTATTCAAAGTCCGTCTTACTGTTGATGAGATGCTTTGGGGGAAAGCATATGGGTCTTGAGGGAATCAAGCTGATTGCATGCGATTTGGACGGCACGTTGCTGCATCCGGGGGAGCGCGAGCCGCGTTCCGAGGCTTTTAAGCTCATCGACGAGCTGCATCGTCGCGGCATCGTGTTTATGCCGGCGAGCGGTCGTCAATATGCGAGCTTGCGCTACCTGTTTGCCCCGGTGGCCGATGAGCTCGCCTATGTATGCGAAAACGGAGCCCTAGTGATGAGCGAGGGGCGTGCCGTCGTCAAGCGTTCCATGGAGCGTAGCCTTGCTATGGATATCGCGAATGCCGTGGTTGCGTATCCCCATGCCGACGTGACCCTTTCGTGTGAGGGACACCTCTACACCATGAGCGGCAACGATGCGTTCGTCGACCATTTGCGCTATGAGGTCCACTGCGATGTGGCGGTGGTCGACCGCCCCGAGGACATCGACGAGGACGTCATTAAGATTGCCTTCCAGACGCCCGAGGTGAATCAGCCGGCGGCGCTGGAGTATTTCGAGCGCCTCTTTAGCGACCGTGTCGACGTGATGACGTCGGGAACCGAATGGACGGACTTTATCGGCTTTGATTCGGGTAAGGGTTCCGCGCTTGCCGATTACGGTCGTGCCTTGGGTATTTCGCCCGATGAGATGATGGCGTTTGGCGATAACGAAAACGACCGCGACATGCTCAACGTCGTGGGCCATCCCTATCTGATGGAGAGCTGCAACCCCACCATGCGCGACATCAACGACCGCGTCCGTTACGTGCGCACGGTCGAAGAGGAATTGCATCGCCTGCTTGCTGAGTAGGCATGTCCCGAACATCTACCGGCAGTCGGGGCAGAGACCCTCGAAGATGGTGTAGTGCGACGTGACGTGCCAGCCGATTTGCTCGGACGCCTTGGCGTCGAGCTGGGCATCGAAGGGGAGCGGTACGTCGATGACGCGGCTGCACGAGGTGCAGATGATATGTGCGTGCGGCTCGATGGTGCGATCGAAACGACTTCCGCCCGGCGTCTTGATGGAGAGAATCTCGCCGGCGTCGGCCAAGAGATTGAGGTTGCGGTAGACCGTACCGCGGCTGATTTTGTCATCCTGCGCGCGCACGACGTTGTAGATTTCGTCGGCGGTGGGATGGTTATAGCTTTGGCGCACGGCGTCAAGAACCAGCTTTCGCTGCCTGGTATTCCTTCTTTGCACCGCCATGCGCCTCGCCTCTTTTCTGTCAACGGTCGTAGGTAAATGATACCGTATTTAGCACACAATACTAATAACGAGGCGTGAAACCGTCTTCATTGGCAAGTGGGGCTCGGGCCTGGGCGTCTACGAGGCGAAAACGTGTTCCCATGCGCTCGTAGGAGGCATGAAGCGCCTCGAGATGAGATAGGACGTTTGCCGGAGCTCCCTGTATCTCCATCTCGACTGAGCCGTCTTCCATATTACGCACCCAGCCGGTGAGGGAGCGTGCCTGCGCGAGGTTGGTGTTGGTAAAGCGAAAGCCAACGCCTTGGACTTGCCCCGCCCAGTGCAGGAAATAGCGCAGGGGAGTGTCTTGAGTGGCCTCGTCGCTTGCGAGCACAGTAAGCCTGCGGCGCAGCTCGAGCTCGACGTTTGATGGTTTTTGAGGCTCTCGACTGCCGCCGGTGACGCTGGAGAAGAACGTATCGAAGAGGCCCATAGCTATGCCTGCTTGCCTGCGTCGGCCGGGAAGGTTATGCCGGCCTGCTGGCGCACGGCATCCATGATGCGCAGCGAGACGAGTGTGACATCGCGGTAGTGGCCAAGCTCATGGCGTCCCGCCGGGGTCTCCCAAATCTCTTCCTTAACGTTATCGATGCCGCCGATGGCGGTGATAAAGTCTGTGAGTTCGTATTCCATAGTGTTGCTCGATTTGGGCAGGTCGAGCACGCGGCCGTTGTCGCCCTGTTCGCGCGGTGCCTCGGTCGCCGAGCCGCGTACGACGTCGCCGCGATAGTCGATGCGGACGTTGCGGGGCGTGGACAGATGGTCGATCTGGATAGTGCCACGCTCGCCTTCGATTTGCGAGGGCAGCAGGTCATTCGTAATTTTGGAGTGCGCGAGCTCGACGGAGATCCGGCCACCGCCGTAGCTGGCGAGGATGGAACCGCAGCCGTCGATGGGGCCGTGCGTGAGCTGTCTCGTGGTGGGGTCGAGTAGAGTAGTCATGCTCGTAAGGCCGGAGGGCATGCCGAAAATCTCGACCATGGGCTCGACGGTGTAGACGCCAATGTCCATGAGGGAACCCGATGCCATATTGCAGTCGAAGATATTGGTGGCGCGTCCCGCGAGAATCTCGTTGTAGCGCGAGGAATATTTGCCAAAGCGCAATGAGGCGCGGCGGATGGGGGCGATCTCGCCCAGGGCGTCCTCGATGGCGTGGAAAGCGGGGTCGTGGAGGGGACGCATGGCCTCGAGGGCCACGACACCTGCTACCTCGGCAGCGCGGAAGACTTCCAGCGCCTGCACTTCGGTGGCGCAGAAGGGCTTCTCGACGATGACATGCTTGCCACCGGCGATGCAGGCAAGGGCCTGCTCGTAGTGAAGTGCGTTAGGGCTGCCGATATAGACGGCGTCGACGTCGACGGCTGCCGCAAGCTCATCGAGTGACGTAAAGTTTCGCTCGCCACCGCGCTCGGCGGTAAAGGCAGTACCGCGATTGGCGTCGCGTGAAAGCGTGCCCACAAACGCGGCTTGGTCGTTGGCGTTGACGACTTGGATAAAGTCGTCGGTGATCATGGATGTGCCGATGGTTGCGATGCGCAGCATGTGTCCCCCTCGTGCCGTTCGGTTTACAGGATGAGTGTAGCGCGAGGGGGGTAGGAAATGGCGTGCGAAAACGCCGTTACAGGTCGCTCTCGTTAAAGCCGGTGTCGATATCGAGGTTGCTGCCGTCGGCCGCCGTGGTTGCGAGCTCATCGCAGCGCTCGTTGAGCTCATGGCCGGCGTGGCCCTTAACCCAGATGAACTCCACTTTGTGCTTGCTCTTTGCGGTGAGCAGGCGCTCCCACAGGTCGCGGTTCTTGACAGGCTGCTTGTTGGCGGTCTTCCAGCCGCGTTTTTTCCATCCGTCAATCCAGTGCTTGTTGAAGGCGTTGACGACGTACTGCGAATCGGAATGGACTTCGACGTCGCAGGGGCGGTTGAGCGCCTCGAGTGCCACGATGACCGCCATGAGCTCCATGCGGTTGTTGGTGGTCTTGGCGTAGCCGCGCGAAAGCTCGGAGGTGAAGGTCTTGCCGGCGGGGTTGGTGTATTTGAGCACGGCGCCGTAGCCGCCACGTCCCGGATTTGATCGAGCCGAGCCGTCGGTGTAGATGATGACCTTCACATGGTTCCTTTCGTTGGGTACGTTTCGTGTGAGTGACCATTGTAGCGTCATGCCTGCCGGGGGCTAGCAATCTACGATTTCTACCCCGTCTTCCGACAGTTAGTTGGCATGGATGATGCGGTTGAGCTCGTCGAGGTATTGCTGCAAGAGGGGAGAGGGCTTGCGCTCGTCGTGCATGATATAGCCTACGCGCATCGTTGGGGCGTCTGCTAACGGGATCGATGCCATGCCCCGTTGCATTTCATTGGAGAGGACGCCGGTCGACAGGGTGTAACCGTTCGACGTGATAAGTAAGTTAGTAAGTGTTCCGCGGTCCGAGATTCGTATGTTGCGATCGCAAGGGATATAGCTAAAAGGTTCCTCGGCGTAATAGAAGGAGTTTGAGGTTCCCTGCTCAAAGCTGTAGCGCGTATAGGGCGTGAGGTCGGCAAGGGACAGCTGAGGGCGGCGTGCGAGCGGGTGGCGCTCGCTGACGAAGACGTGGACCGTCGCGTCGAATAGGGGATGGAAGCTTGTACGGGCATCGGCAAAGGCCTTCTGCAGAACGCGGGCGTTAAAGTCATCCAGATAGAGGATGCCGATGTCGCTGCGAAACGCACGGACGTCATCGATGATCTGCGATGTGGTGGTCTCGCGCATGATGAACTCGAACTTGCTGTCGCGGCAGCGCTCGACCACGTTGACAAAGGCCTCGACCGAAAAGGCGTAGTGCTGGGCGGAGATGGCGAGGCGGGCTTGCGGGGTGCCGCCGTCCTCGTAGCGCGCCTCGAGCATATCGGCCTGCTCTACGACCTGGCGCGCATAGCCCAAAAGCTCGGTGCCGTCGTTGGTGAGCGTGACGCCGCGGCTGGAGCGCGTAAAGATCTCCAGGTGGAGCTCCTGTTCCAGGTTTTTGACGGCGTTTGAGATGTTGGACTGAGCGGTATAGAGGCGCTGAGCTGCGGCGTTAATTGAGCCGGACTCTGCCACGGCAATCAGAAAACGAAGCTGCTGAAGGGTCATCGACGCCATCCTTTCGATTGCTATCTATAAAACAGATAACAGGTTAGCGCTTTTAAGTGATTGACCGAGCGAAACAATGCTCGTACTATTCAAAACACACAAAGGCGGTAGGTAATTAAACCGACCACAGAACCGGGATGCGAAAGGAGGCCCGCATATGAATTGCTTACCAAGACGAATGCCGGGCTCCTGTTTGCGCCCGTCGGCGTGATCAGGAGACAGCGACTTACTTCTCTCTTTTTATTTACTTTTGTTCGATCAAGGAGATCATCATGAGCCAGTTCATCAACAACCCCGAGCACACCTTTGGTTTCGATACCCTGCAGCTTCACGTTGGCCAGGAGAGTGCCGATCCTGCATCCGACTCCCGCGCCGTGCCTATCTACCAGACCACGAGCTATGTGTTCCGCAACTCCCAGCACGCCGCCGACCGCTTTGGTCTTGCCGACGCCGGTAACATCTACGGCCGTCTGACCAACTCCACCCAGGGCGTCTTCGAGGACCGTATCGCCGCACTCGAGGGTGGCGTGGCAGGTCTCGCCGTCGCCTCCGGTGCTGCTGCCATCACCTATACCCTGCAGGCTCTTGCCCAGGCCGGTGACCACGTGGTGGCTCAGAAGACCATCTACGGTGGCTCCTACAACCTGCTGGAGCATACGCTCTCCCAGTTTGGCGTCGAGACCACGTTTGTCGACGCTCATAACCTGGAAGAGGTCGAGGGGGCCATCAAGGACAACACCACGGTCATCTATCTCGAGACGCTCGGCAACCCCAACTCCGACATCCCCAACATCGACGCCATCTCCGAGATAGCCAAGAAGCACGGTCTGCCGGTTGTCGTCGACAACACCTTTGGCACCCCGTATCTGTTCCGTCCGCTGGAGCATGGTGCCAACATCGTCGTCCACTCCGCAACCAAGTTCATCGGCGGCCACGGCACCTCGCTGGGCGGTGTGATCGTCGACGGCGGTAACTTTGACTGGAAGGCGAGCGGTAAGTACGCCCAGATCGCCGAGCCCAACCCCTCCTACCACGGCGTTTCGTTTGCCGAGGCTGCCGGTCCCGCCGCCTTCGCAACCTATGTCCGCGCTATCCTGCTGCGTGACGAGGGCGCCTGCATCAGCCCGTTCAACGCCTGGGTCCTGCTCCAGGGCACCGAGACTCTGTCGCTGCGCGTTGACCGTCATGTCGAGAACACCAAGAAGGTCGTTGAGTTCCTGGCTGGTGACAGCCATGTCGCCAAGGTGAACCACCCGAGCCTGCCTGGGCACCCCGATCACGAGCTCTACCAGAAGTATTTCCCCAACGGCGGTGCCTCGATCTTTACCTTTGAGATTAAGGGTGGCCAGGAGGCGGCTTGGAAGTTCATCGATCATCTGCAGGTCTTCTCGCTGCTCGCCAACGTGGCCGACGTCAAGTCGCTCGTCGTGCACCCGGCTACCACCACGCACTCCCAGCTCTCTGCCGAGGAGCTCGCCGAGCAGAACATCACGCCCTCCACGATCCGTCTTTCCATCGGTACCGAGAACGCCGAGGATATCATTTGGGATCTGAAGCAGGCCTTCGCCGCGCTGGACGAGTAAGGCGACTTGTGCAAGGACCCCTTGCGACTCGATAGGTGTAACTGCATAAAATGCCTGCTCAAGGCGCCTGTGCGAACAATGGTTGCACAGGCGCCTTTTTTGCATAGAGCGGGTGCAAAAACAGGGTTTTTGACACGCTTTATGCATTCGAGTTGTGGAAAACTCCTGTTGAGAGGATGTGAGTTTTACGCAATTGACGTGCGCCTTTTGAGTAAAACCGCAGGTCGCGATTTGCTCGGGGTACTATGCAGCGCGATCGAATCACACGCAGCTCAAACGCAGCAAAAACGCACTACGGAGGTTTCCAGCTACATGAGGATCGATTCACGAAAACCGAAAGCCGCCGCCCTTTCTGCCGCTCTGGCCGTGGCACTTTTGGCGGGCGCCGGTGCAACTGATGCCCACGCCGCAACACTGTCCGATACGGTTGGATCTACGCCGTCCGAGACGACGCTGGTGCAGCCCGTTGACTATCGCGGCGATGGTTATGGTTCCATGCAGGAGTGGAACGCCTCGATGGAGGCCAAGCGCGATTCCCTTGAGATGCGTGCTCAGATCATTATGAATATGTATGGCGACTATGCTACCGATGACGAGCGCGCTGTACTGCAGAGTTGTATCGACGGTGCGGGCAGTCTTTTGACGATGGAGGAGGTCGACGCGAAGTCGACCGAGCTCGATGAGCTGCGCACTGCACTTGAGGATGCCAAGCGCGAAGCGCTCGAGGTTGCTGCCGCCGAGGCGGAGGCTGCCGAGGCCGCCCAGGCTTCGTACTACAACGCCGGTTACACTCCGTCCTACGCGTCTGCCGCGTCCTACGCGAACGGATCGGGCCTGACGCGCTCTGCGGGTGTCAATAACTACAACGGTCGCCGCGAGACCTATTACAGCAGCAATGTGCTTTATCACTATCGCACGGGCGAATGGACTCAGGATTCTGAGGGCTTCTGGCGCGATTCCGACGGCTATTACGTTGTTGCCGCGGGCGATATGGCCCAGGGCTCGACCTTTACGGGCTCCAAGGGTGATTGCAAGGTCTATGACTCCGGCTGCGCTGCCGGAACCACCGATTACTACACCGGTTGGTAATTTTTCTGCATCACGGATATTTGGCGGACGGGCGTCTTTACCGAGCTTTAGGGCAACGTAAGGACGTCCGTTCTATGTATGCGTTTGAGTTAACAGAGCCCTTACCGTGGCGGTACGCTGGGCGTATGGATGCGGGGCACACTGGTTCTTGAGAAATAAGGTCTTTCTCTTGGAGGAAGTGGTCTTGTGAATGCTCGAGATATTGCCGTTGCCGCCGTCGCGTTGATGCTTGGCTGCCTTGGTCCCACGGCCGCGCTCGTCGCGGGCATGCAGGGGACATGCGGGGCTGCTCCTATCGTGGTCGGCGCGCTGATCGCGGCCGCGCTGCTGGGAAGTGCGGGTGTAGTCCTTTGTCGCGACGATGAGGACCAGGCGTCGGAGTCGCAGCTCTAACCGTTGTGAAGCTGATTTTTGGCCAAAGATGAAAAAGGAAGCCGCCGCGAGGGGAGTGCCCCTTGCGGCGGCTTTGCCATTGGATCTGTTGGCTGCAGTATGCCGAGCACTACCAGCTGCTTTCTATTTCGCGAATCCTCTGGTAGAGCCAATCGTTTTGCGGCACTTGGATATCGTGTTTGGCGGCCAGGCGGCAAATGGTGCCCGCGAACTCCTCGACTTCGGTTTTTCGTTGTGCGATGCGGTCCTGCGCCATCGAGGGCATACCGGCGGGGTCGATTCCCTCGATGAGGTGCACCATTTGCGTCAGGTCTGCCTCGGTCAGCTCAACGCCCTCGGCGTTGGCGACCGCAAGCGTTTCGCGCATGGCGGAAACAAAGCAGCGACGCTGCTCGGAGCCCGGCTCCGTGGCGCTTCCGTAGGTCCCGCCGTAGGCCATGCAGGTCTGGTTGATGCCGTCGTTGAGCATGAGTTTGGCCCACATGCGGTGGGCGATGTCGTCCTCGACGGTATGGGCGATGCCGCAGCGCGTATAGAGCCCGTCGATCGCGGTGATGGTTGCGGGGTTCGTGCCGGCCGCCGCGCCAAAGCGGATTTCGCCCGCATTGGTAAAGGTGAGCGCGCCGTTGAGAAACACGGCGTCCATGCCCTGGCAGATACCAAGAACGGTATGCTCCCAGCCAAAGCGTTCGGCAATCTTTTGCTCGCTCGTAATGCCGTTGCACAGCGAGGCGATGAGCGTGTTGGGTCCCACGACGCGCTCCATAGTCTTGAGTGCTTGGTCGAGACCGGTGGTCTTGACTGTCATATAGAAGAACAGATGCGTTGGACTTATTCCGCGGGGCAGACCGCAAAGACACGCGCGGGGTATCCGACACCATCACGGACCTTGGGGAAGGTGCAGAAGATAACGGCGCCTGTGGCGGGAAGCCCGTCCAGATGGTCCATGACCTCGATCCGATAGCGGTCGACCGAGAGGGATGTATTGCTCGCCGGGGTAGGGGCAGGCGTCCTCGCGCGTGGTGGTGGTCGCCGGATCGGTATCTGCGGGCTTTTTGCTGATGTTAAAGCGGTGCCGTGACAGCTCGATTTCTGCTGCGTTACGATACGTTCTCGATTGCGATTCCACGATGTTTCGGCTGCGTGACCATTGTGTTTCGCCTTGCCGGGGCGCTGATGGCGAAGGGAGGGGCCGTGCAATATCGCGTTGACCCCAAAAGCGGCAACCGTATCTCGGCGTTGGGGCTGGGCTGCATGAGGTTTCCCGGTGCGCCGGGACGCCCGGATGCGAAGACTGCCGACGCCATCATCTCCCGTGCGGTGGAGCAGGGGATTAACTACCTGGACACGGCCTATCTCTATCCCGGCAACGAGGCTTGTGTGGGTGCGTCGCTTGAGCGCCTGGGCTTGCGCGACCAGGTTTTGCTCGCAACCAAGCTGCCGCATGCTTCGTGCAAATGCGCGGAGGATTTCGACCGGTTCTTCGACGAGCAACTGCGCCGCCTGCGGACCGACCATATCGACTATTACCTCATGCACAACATTACCTCGTCCGCCCAGTGGGAACGTGTGGTGGCGTTGGGCATCGAGGACTGGATCGCGCGTCAAAAGGCGGCGGGGCGCATTCGCCAGATTGGTTTTTCGTACCACGGCAGCGCGGCGGATTTCCTGACGATGCTCGATGCATATGAGTGGGACTTTTGCCAGATCCAGTACAATTACGCTGGAGAGCGATATCAGGCGGGAACAGCGGGGCTCATGGCCGCCGCCGAGCGAGGCCTCGCGGTGTTTGTGATGGAGCCACTGCTGGGCGGGCGTTTAGCGGGCAAGCTGCCGCCACGGGCCCGCGCTGTGCTCGATAGTGCCCGTGACCCGCATTTGCGCACTCCTGCCGCCTGGGGTCTTTCGTGGGTCTGGAATCATCCTCAGGTGACGATGCTGCTTTCGGGTATGACCGATATCGCGCAGGTGGATGAGAACGCGGTGTTGGCCGATCGGGCCCTGCCGGATTCGATGACTGCCAACCAGCTCGACACGATCGCGCACGTGCTGGATGAGTTTGAAAAATCGAATCGCGTGCCCTGCACGGGATGCGGCTACTGCATGCCATGTCCCAAGGGCATCAATATTCCCGGCTGCTTTGCCGCCTACAACGCGAGCTATGCGCACAGCTGGTTTACGGGTCTATCGCAGTACTTTACGGCGAGCGCGGTGCGCACAAGCGAGGCCAAGCTGGTGAGCAATTGCGTCAAGTGCGGCAAATGCGCGCGCCACTGCCCACAGCATATCGATATCCCCGAGCGTCTCGATGACGTGCGCCGACGTTTCCAGCCTGGCCCCGTAACGGTCATGCTTAAAGTCTTCAGCAAAACTCGCTCCTCATGACCCTTTTATATCTTGTGATGGAATAGTCCCTGTTTGCGGCAGAATAGGGCGATAGCAGGAACTTTTTTGCCGCAACTGATGGGAGGCTATCGTGGGTGACCGAGGCTTACGCAATGATTCGCGTGAGGTCCGTTGGGGCATTTTGGGCGCTGGGCACATCTCTCATCGATTTGCTTCGTCGCTCAAGAAGGTCGACGGGGCACGGCTGGTGGCTGCGGCCGGCCGCACTCCTGCACATGTCGAGGAATTTTGCCAAGCGTTTTCGATCGATGCTGCCCATGGCCATGCCTCGGTCGACGATAACGACGATGCGGCTTATGACGCGCTGATTGCCGACCCCGATGTCGACGCAATCTACTTGGCTCTTCCGCATGGCATGCATACGCGTTGGGCCTGTCGCGCGCTGCGTGCCGGAAAGGCCGTGCTGTGCGAAAAGCCGGCCGTTTTGAGTGAGGAAGAGGCTCTCTCGATTGCCTCCACCTCTCGCGAGTGCGGCGTGCTGTTTATGGAGGCGATGAAGAATCGGTTTTGCCCGATGCGCACTCGCGTGAAGGACTTGTTTGCGTCGGGTGAGCTTGGCCGTATTGTCTCGATTGAAAGCGTGCAAAAGCTCGATTACGGCGAGTCTCCTTCGGGCTATCTGCTTGATCCGTTGCAGGGCGGCTGTCTATATGACATGGGCTGCTATGCGGTCGGTTGGTTTGAGGATTTGCTCGCGGGCGCTTGCGAGGTTTCGTCCCGTGAAGTTCGCTGGCGTGACGTATCGGGCGGTCGCGTCGATTGGGCCGACGAGATCCATATGAGCGTCGGCGGTATACCCATTCATATGGTGTGCGACGGCGAAGCAACATATGAAAGCCGCTTAACGATTGCCTGTGAGCGGGGCTCGTTGGAAATCGAGCGGCTCCATCGCCCCGAGCTCGCTCATGTGAAGTATTCCGACGGTCGAGTACTCGAAATCGATGCACCATTTGAAGTCGATGATTTTTACGGTGAGGCGTCGCATGCGACGCAGCTCATTCAGGCGGGGAAACTCGAAAGCCCCATCATGTGCCTAGCCGCCACACAGCGCTGTGCGCACATCATCGATGCGATTCGCTTGAAACTTTAGGGCGTGGGGGCATGGCGCCAGCGCTTGGAATGCCTGGAGGCCTTTGCTCTTGATGCCCCTTTTATAACTTGCGGTGGAATACGGTCTGTTTGCGCCAAAATAAGGCACCAATAGACCGTATTTTTCCGCAACTGATGAGGAGGGAGCTGGAGATGCTGACGATCGGGTGCCATCTTTCGACGACGAAGGGCTATCGGGCAATGGGGGAGACAGCGTTGTCCATTGGCGCCAATACCTTTGCATTCTTTACGCGCAACCCGCGCGGCGGCAAGGCGAAAGACCTTGACATGGATGACGTGGCGGCCCTGCGCGAGCTTATGGAGCAAAACGACTTTGGCCCGCTCGTGGCTCATGCCCCGTATACCTATAACCCCTGCTCAGCCAAAGAGCGGGCGCGCGAGTTTGCCCTGGAGGCCATGGCAGAGGACCTGCGGCGCATGGAGGCGCTGCCCGGCAACTACTACAACTTCCATCCCGGTGCGCATGTGGGGCAGGGCTCCGACGCCGGCATTCAGATGATTGTCGACACCCTGTGCCAGGTGATGTTTGAGGGCCAGCAGACGACGGTGCTGCTCGAGACCATGGCCGGCAAGGGTACCGAGGTGGGCCGCAGCTTTGAGGAGCTGGCGTGCATTATCGAGGGCGTTGCCGCCAAGTGCCCAGAGCTGTCCGATAAGCTGGGCGTTTGTTTGGACACCTGCCATGTGAGCGATGCCGGCTACGACATCATCCATGATCTGGACGGCGTACTCGACGAGTTCGACCGCGTGGTGGGTATCGATCGCTTGCATGCCGTACACATCAACGATTCGAAGAACCCTTGTGGCGCCCATAAAGATCGTCACGAGTGCATCGGCAAGGGATACCTTGGCAGCGAGGAATTTGGTGGCGGTATGCAGGCTATGCAGAATATTGTATCGAATGGCCACTTGCGTTCGCTGCCGTTTATTTTGGAGACTCCGAACGAACTTGCAGGTTATGCAGCTGAAATTAGACTATTAAGGTCATTGCAGCAGTAATGACTGTCACAAAGTAGAGTATTCCATTCACGTTATGGGTTTGTTTCAATCAGTTTTCTCATTGCAGATTCGTAATTCCGGGTGCATAATAGCCAACAGTTTTTGCAGACCTCTGAATCAAACGAGGTCACCGGAAGGAGACTGATTATGAAGCTGAAGAAGCTTGGCGCATTTGCCGCCACGGGTGCTATGGCACTCGCCCTTGCTCTGACGGGCTGCGGTTCGTCCAACGCCACCTCTGGTTCTGATGCCGGTTCCAGCAGCTCTGACGACGCTAAGGTCGAGAAGGTCGACGGCTCCAAGGAGTACGCGCTCGTCAAGGACGGCACGCTGACCGTCGGCACCTCTGCCGAGTACGCGCCGTTTGAGTACAAGGATGACAACGGCGACTACCAGGGCTTTGACCTTGAGCTCATCAAGGCTATCGGTGACAAGCTGGGTCTGGATGTCGAGTACGTCAACAATGACTTTGACACGCTGGTTCCGGGCGTCGCTTCGGGCGCCAAGTATGACGTTTCCATCGCGGCTATCACCGACACGCCCGAGCGTGAGAAGGAAGTCACTTTCTCTGATTCCTACTACATGGACGATCAGGCTATCGTGACCAAGGTCGATAACACCGACATCACGGCCGACAACTACAGCGAGAAGCTCAACAACGCCGACGCTACCATCATCGTCCAGTCTGGCTCGACCGCCGAGGCCTTTGCCCAGGAGAACTTCCCCAAGGCCAAGATCGTCCCCTACAAGGACGCCACCGAGTGCTTCAGCGCCCTGCAGTCCGATAAGGGCGACGCCGTAGTCACCAACCGCTCCGTTGCGAGCCAGCTGACCGCCGAGCAGTTCAACACCTGCCAGACCATCAAGCAGATCAGCACCGGCGAGGAGTACGCCATCGCCATCAACCAGGGCAACACCAAGCTCAAGGACGACATCAACCAGGCTATCAAGGACCTGACCGACGACGGTACCGTCGACGCCCTCATGGCTAAGTACAATATCAAGTAAAATAACTACTTGATTGCGCGCGGGCCCTTTCCGTTTTGGCGGAAAGGGCCTTTGCGCTTCTCTTGACGGAGAGCGTTTCCGTCTCGTTTTGCCGGCAACTTCTACGATAGGAGCCACCTTGTCTCGACTGAACAAAGGGGCCGCGGAGCAGCGTTTTCCACTGCCCTCGATGCTCCAAAAGCTGGCCTGTGCCCTGGCTGTGGCGCTCGCCCTGGTATGCGCGGGGGCCTGCGTGCCCACGACCGCCCAGGCGCTTGAGACCGCAAAGATTACCGCCCGACCCAATACCGGTTCGGGTAGCGATGTGGTCGGCGGCACCGAGACGCGCATCACTTGGGAAGTTCAGGCCGATGCCGACGAGGAGCTGAGCGGTCTTTCGCTGACGTTTGTCGACGGCACGACGTTTGGTACCGATGACACGCGATTGACGATGCTCTCGGGCGAGGACCTCATGGATCGTACGCCCATGAAGCCCACGTGCAAGGCTGACGGCCAGACGCTCAAGATTGACTTTGGCGAGACGGCGCCTGCCGGCGGCTATTTCCGCGTCGAGGTTTACGGTGTGACGTTTCCCGTCGAGGGCGGCGATGAGGCCTTTAGCGGCACCTATACGCTCGCCGACGGTTCGACCAAGAAGATCTCCAAGAATCCGTCGGTGGAGATCAAGGGCGTGACGGCCTTCGATAACTTCCTGGCCGACCTTAAGGAGCAGCCGTGGGTCGAGGCGTGGAACTCCAATATGTTCCTGCGCCTGTTCCTGAACCCGGTCATTTTGGTCCAGAGCCTGCCGATCGTCTTCAAGGGCTTCCTTATGTCGCTTTCGATCGTGCTCGTGGCGTTTCCGCTGGCAATTCCCTTTGGCTTTGCCCTGTCGCTTATGCGCATCTCCAAGTCGCGCATCCTGCGCTGCCTCGCCGGCATCTATGTGAATATCATCCGCGGTACGCCGGCGTTCCTGCAGATCTATATCGCGTTCTTCGGTCTGCCGTTGGCCGGCGTCAAGGTTGATGACTACGTGCTTGGCGTTATCGTCATGGCCATGAACTCGTCTGCGTACCTATGCGAGATCTTCCGTGCCGGTATTCAATCGATCCCCAAGGGCCAAAACGAGGCTGCGCGTTCGCTGGGCATGAACGCGTTCCAGACGCTGCTCTATGTCATGATTCCGCAGACGTTCCGTAATGTTTTGCCTACGCTGACCAGCGAGTTTATCTTGCTTTACAAGGATACGTCGCTGCTTGCCGCCGTGGGTGTGGTCGAGATCGTCATGAACGCCCGTACCATCGTGGCCACGACGGGCTCCATTACACCGTACGTGGTTGCCGCCCTGTTCTATCTGGTCATCACCCTGCCGCTCGCTCGCTTGGTGAGCGGTCTTGAGGCGAGGCTTTTGGGCACGGCCGAGACCAAGAAGAAGCGTCCCGCCAAGAGCGCCGGACAGGTTGTCGCGACGCCCGCCGATCACATCGCCGGTCTGTAAGGAGGTCCTATCATGAGCGAAACCAATAACTCGAACGAGGTCGTCGTCAGCATCAAGAACCTCCAGAAGGCCTTTGGGGACAACGTGGTCCTGCGCGATATCGATCTGGATGTGCACAAGGGTGAGGTCGTTGTGGTCTTGGGCCCCTCAGGCTCGGGCAAGTCGACGATGCTTCGCTGCATCAATCGCCTGGAGCATCCCACGAGCGGCTCGATTGTCGTCGAGGGCGTGGATGTGTGTGCCAAGGGCGTCGACCTCAACAAAGTGCGCACGCACCTGGGCATGGTGTTTCAGCAGTTCAACCTGTTCCCGCACCTGTCGGTCAAAAAGAACGTCATGCTTGCGCAGCAAAAGGTGCTCAAGCGCAGCAAGGAAGAGGCCGAGAAGATCGCCGTCGAGGAGCTGACCAAGGTCGGCCTGGCCGAGCGCATCGACTTTATGCCGAGCCAGCTCTCGGGCGGCCAGCAGCAGCGCGTGGCCATCGCCCGCGCCCTGTCGATGAACCCGCACGTGATGCTCTTTGACGAGGCCACGTCGGCGCTCGACCCTGAGCTCGTGCGCGACGTTCTGGGCGTCATGCGCGACCTGGCGCACGACGGTATGACCATGATCGTCGTGACGCACGAGATGGGCTTTGCCCGCGATGTCGCCGACCGCGTCGTCTTTATGGACGGCGGCGTCATTGTGGAAGAGGGTACGCCGAGCGAGGTCTTCGACCACCCCAAGAGCGAGCGCACCAAGGCGTTCTTGGGCAATATCTCGTAGCCGCTTTATATGACTGACATAGCAGAAAACGGGAGCCGGATGTGATCCGGCTCCCGTTTTTGTTGGGACGCGAATGTGTTTTGTTGCAATGCGCGTTGCGGGCGGAGCTCATTGCCGCTAGGCGAGCTCGGCTCCAAGGGCGCGGCAGGCCGCTTCGCTCTCATCATCGGGGGCGTCGTAGCAGATGACGGAATCGACGACGTTGACGCCCTCCTCGTCGGCGTCCGCCTTCCAGTTGTCCATCCATTCGCCCTCGGCCCACGAATAAGAGCCAAAGAGGACGACCTTCTTGTCGCCGAGGGTCTCCTTGACCTCATCCCACATGGGCTGGAACTCATCATATTCAAGCTCCTCGGAACCCATGGCGGGGCAGCCGAAGGCGATAGCGTCATAGCCAGCGGCCTTGTCTGCGGAGAAGTCGGCGCAGGAGATGACCTCTGCCTCGGCGCCGGCATCGGTTGCACCTTCGGCAACGAGGTTTGCCATGGCCTCGGTGTTGCCCGTGCCGCTCCAGTAGACGACGGCGATCTTGCTCATGTTGAGTCCTTTCAGTTGTGCGGCAGGTTGCCACGGCTTCTATGTTCTATCGGGTTGCCTGGGCAAGTTGCGCCAAGCTGTAGCCCTGCTGATAGACAAAGGTGAAGTATTGGGTGCAGGCGCGGTAGGCATCAAACGTCGCAAGTGCCTGCTCGACATTTGCGTAGACCTTCCAGGCCCCAAAGACCTTATAGTTCTCGCCGCGCTGAACGATAAACTCGTGCACGTCGTCGTAGGGATATCCTAGGAAGTAGCCTATTTCGTGCGGAAACTCGCAGGTGCAGTCATTGCTGCAGCTAGCTTGCTGGGGTAGTGCGCATCGAGTCTGGCTACAGGCGCATTCCGCGACGTTATTACTCGCGAGCGTGATGCGTGATGCCAAATGCACAAGGCATGTCGAAAGGTCTCTCGTGTCGTAGCCTTCCGAGGCGAGCGCCGTTTTGGCGCGAGGGTCCGCGAAATAGGTGGTGAGGCTTTTGGCTCGGTACACGTACACGAGCGCTCCGCAGGGCCGCCAGACCAAAACACTCAGGTGGATGCCAAGCGGGTCAAGCTCGCGGTTGCACTGGGCGATAACGTTGAGCAGGCGTGCTCGGCGTTCTGCGATGGTTTCTGTTGCGGTCGAGCCGTCCCCGTGGGCGTAGGTGCCTGGATAGGTAAAGAGCGATGCCGGCTTGATGCCCGCGAGCGTGGGGGAGCAGTTGCGCACGACTGCTGCCTGAAACGTTGGGATGTCTATGGTTCGAGTCACGTCGCTCCTTACGGATCTAAACTGTTAGCCTAGGAAAACTTATACACGAAAGTAAGCCATGGTCAACAAAAAAGTTTGAAGAGGAAAACTAATTGACCGAACGGACATGATTTTGGGTTAAGATGGGGACACCCCATGGGGGTATCTAGATAGTGCTACTGAAAGGGGAACGCATGAGTGACTTGCTCAACCCTGCGAATCTCATCGTGCTGACCGTCATTGCCGTCGGCATGTTTTTTGGACTGCGTCGCATTGCCGCTTCGACACACGGGAAGAGTTGCTGCAGCGATGGTGCGAGCGGCAAGAAGGCCAAAAAGGTTGTGGTGGCAGACACCGACGAGTCCCACTACCCCTATCGTGAGGAACTCCTTATCGGCGGCTTGAGTTGCGACGGCTGCGCCCGGAATGTGACGAATGCCCTCAATGCGCTTGATGGCGTGTGGGCTACGGTAACGTACGCGGACCACACGGCACGCGTGCGCTCGAAGCGCCCGGTTGATCGCGACACACTCGAGACGGCAGTGAGGGGTGCGGGCTATTACGTTATGAAAATGTAGGCGTTGCCCTCTCCGGTGGGTACCAGCCTCCTGCCCATTGTGACTATCGGCATCCAAAAATTTGCGCAAAAATAACCTTTAGATGCGGCAAAAGTGGAGTTTGGTGACGGTTTGCGCGGAATTCGCTACCAATCGAGCATCTATGAACCCGTCCAAAAAATTACAGGTGTATATTTATACACTGATTATTGCTGTGCTCAGATTGCAATTAACCGTGGACAGAAATGAAGAATGCTAAAACTGGGCTTTAGGACAGGGGAGGCTATAACCTTATGAGACGAGTGGGAACACTTGGCTTGGTGGCAGCGCTTGCCGCTATCTTGGTATCGCCGCTGCCGGCGCACGCCGAAGACGCATCGGGTGCCGTTACCTACAATGCGGGAAATGGGTATTCCTTTGAGAAGCTCTCGCATCCTACGGTAGGAACGTCGCAGCCGGATGGCATCGTCGACTACCAGGGTAACGGTGCCGTTGCCGTTCCGGGCGCCGATGGTAATACGGCCAACAACGAAGGCGATCGCGGCCAGAGCTACACTTGGGCGGCTGCGAGCTATGGTGACTGGCTTTATGTGGGCACCTGCTATGCGGCGATGGGCAACACGCTGACGCTCATGAACAGCACGCTGGGCGATTCCTTTGATGTCGAAACCATGCGCCTGACGCTGGAGGCCATGTTTAACGGTACCTTCTTCTATGGACAGCAGAAGGAGGACGGCACGGCCGACAAGGACAGCGGCGGCATCTTGGTCCAAGATCAATACCAAGACCGGTGAGACCAAGCTGCTACTCTCTGAATCGCTCAACGGCGTCGCTCCTTTGTTCCGCAATGCCGTGAGCTATAAGGGTAAGCTCTATTTCTGCGGCAGCGTCAGGACCAATGACGGCAAAGGCGGCCTGCCTGCTGTATACGAGATCGATCCTAAGACGGATGAGTACAAAGTTGTCTATCAGGGCCTTTCGAGCATGCAGGATTACGGTGCTGCCTACAAGCAGGGCATTTCTACCGGTATCCGCGGCATGTGCGTCCATGATGGCCAGCTCGTCATCAGTAATGTGGGTAAAGACGCGAACGGTAATTTTGTGTCGACAATCCTGACGTCGTCTGACCCCTCGAAGGGCCAGGACAGCTTCACCGAGATTGCCAACTCGAAGACGCTGTTTGGCTATCCGGCGATTCGCTATCAGGACAGCATCTACGGCGGCGCCATTTGGGATATGGTCTCGTACAATGGCCATCTCTATGCGACCATCTGCACCGGTACGCCCGAGAACGCTCCCGATGATAATTCCATGCAGTCGTTTGCCATGGTCCGTGGCGACAAGAATGCCGACGGCAGCTATTCGTGGACTCCCATTGTCGGCGATCAGAAGACGGACGGTGCAAAGTACTGCTTTGGCATCGATCCTGCCCGTACCCGTTCTGGCGCTGCCAACCTCATCGTCTACAACGACTACCTCTATATCGGTGAATACAACGACGAGGAGATTGCCCTCGAGCGCATCCTGTTCAACAAATCCAACACCGAAGAGGGCGGCAAGAGCAGCATGGGTGGCGTTGACTGCTCGTTTGTGAATGCCAATCTTGAGCAGTCGGTTAACATCTATCGCATGGACAAGGACGAGAACATGGAGCTCGTCGTTGGCGATCGCACCGACATGTTCCCCGAGGGCGGTATTTCCGGTCTGACTTCGGGCTTTGGCCGAAACGAGAACCAGTACATTTGGCGCATGCAGAAGTTCGACGGCAAGCTGTATATCGGTACCTTTGATACCGCGAGCCTGCTTGAGCCGATCGGCCAGTTCTCCAATGGCGACATTATCGATATGACGCCCGAGGAGTGGGACTCTCAGGTTCAGCGCCTTAGGGACCTGCTCGATCACCTGCTCGACAAGAAATCGCCTGACGACCCCATCGTTCCCGTGAACACGCTTGCGGACGATGATTCAAACGAGGCCGTCGAGGTCGATGATTCGAACGAAGCTGCTGAGGTTGATGATTCAAACAAGGCCGTCGATGTCGATGACGAGAAGACCGAGGTTGCTAAGGGCTTTGGCGATCTGAGCGATGCGCTGGAGGATGCCGCGGGCGGTCTTTGCGATCAGGCCGCGACGATGTCCCAGGACTTTGAGGACGACGCCGCTTATGTCCAGAAGATCGATGGCGAGATCGCGTACTTCAAGTCCTTTGCCGACCAGTATCAGGACATGCTCGATAGCTATGAGAGCCTTAAGCAGCAGTACGAGGATGCCTATGGCACCGAGCTGCCGAGCGATATTCAGGATGCGCTCGATAAGCTGCTGAGCGAGGAGAACCTCAAGAAGTTGCAGAGTGTCCTTACGTGCATGTGTTACCTGCGCGATGCCGAGCGCGGCTTTGATATGTATGTGACCGAGGACGGCGTGAACTTTACGACGCTGACGACCAATGGCTTTAACGATCCGTATAACCATGGTCTGCGCACCTTTGCGGTGACCAACCAGGGTCTGTGCCTTGGTACCGCCAACCCGTTCTATGGTTGCCAGGTCTGGATCCAGCGCAAGGAGAATTCGGAGAATCCGGTTGATCCCGGTACTCCGGATCCGACGGAACCCACCGATCCTTCGCAGCCGGGTGGCGGCGATCAGCCTGGCGGCAGCCAGACGGGTGGCAACGACCAGTCGAGCAGCACCACGACCACCGTCACGACGACCGCTAAGAAGACTCCGAAGGACGGCTCGCTGCCTCGCGCTGGCGACTCGACCCTCACGCTGGTCTTGGGATTGCTGGTTGCAGCTGCCGCAGTGCTTGGCATTGCTCTCGTCTTGCGCAAGCGTTCTCGTCGCTAGGCTCGTCCGCGTAGCTCAATGTCCTGGATATCGTCGAAGTTGATGGCGATATCCCTGAGTTTGAGCAGCTTGAATGCGGGTAACGCTTCGTCGAGAATGCCCGTGCGGCTACGATAGCCGTACGTATCGTAATAGGTGACGCGCACCAAGTCGCCGCGTTTGAGGCCCTCGAGCTTTTGCGAAAGCTCGAGGGCTTTTTCTTCCGTGAGCTCACGTTTTTGCTCGACGGTGATTTCCTGCTTGCGCACGAGTTCGTAGTATCCCGTGAGGGCGGCAAAGGGCATAAACTGTGCGGCGCGGTTGGCGCGCACGGCACCGTTGGCAGTGAGGTTGGGGTCGGCTGCGCGGCGTCTGCCCTCGGGGTCCGCCAGGCGCTCGAAGGCGGTCGGCGGGCGCATGGGCTGTTGTTTGGGTTTAGGCACGGTGTCCTCCAACTTGATCGTTGCGCTCGCGCGCGGTGGCGCCGGCGGTAAAGCTTAATCCCTTGACGAGCGCGTTCTTGCCGTACTTGCCTTTCACGGCCAGGACGGCGCGCGCCAGGTCGCGCTCGCGCTCATCGGCCTCGATATCGCTGAACAGATCGATGGTGGCAAATTCCTCGGGCACAAGATTGCTAAAGCCCAGGTTGATGCGCTTGACCGGTCGTTTGGGATCGACAGTCTGCGCCCAGAGCTCATCGAAATAGCCCATGATCTTCTTAAACGAATTGGTACGCTCGGGCAGCTTGCGCGAGGCGTTGGAGTGCGCAAAGAGCGCGGCATAGCCACCACGCGGTTTGCCGCCGTGTTCGCCCACAAAGATGCCGTCAATCGCCTGTGCCTCCCGCACCAAACGTCGGCGTTCGTCATCTCGCTGGACGGGTTTCGGTGCGCGGTGCGCGAGCTCGGGGCCGTCGGTCGCTGCGGGCTCGATGCCCGAAGTGCTCGAGCGCAGATGTCCGCAGCCGTCTATATACTGCGCCGTGCCGCTGGCGTTGAGCCGGCGTATGTCGGCGTGCTCGCTTGCATAGCCCACAAAGAGCGAGATGCTGTTGCACACCACGTGCTTGTCGATCAAATCCAGCACGGCGGCATCGACCATTTCGCGCAAGACGGTGTAGGCCTGCTCGTAGGCATAGCCCTTCGAGAGCACCTGCCCCGTGGTGGTCGAGGTCGCTTGTGGGCGATAAGCTTGGATATCGGCGATGGTTGTCGGCTCACGCCCGAAGGCGTGGTCGATAAGATATTCGGCATTGACGCCGAGCTCGTCGTAGAGCAGGTTCTCGTCGAGTGCGGCGACGCCCATTAGGTCGTAGACGCCGTATTTCTCGAGACGGGCCGCCACGCCGGGGCCGATGCCCCAGATGTCGGTGATGGGGCGATGGGGCCAGATCTCCTTGCGAAAGGTCTCGTCGTCGAGTATGCCGATACGGCTGGGCACGTGCTTGGCGGTAATATCGAGTGCAACCTTGGCCTGGAATAGGTTGGGGCCGATGCCGACCGTCGCCGTGATGCCGGTGCGCGCCAGGACCTCGTCGCGCAGTATGCAGGCGAAGCCTTCCGCATCGGTGTGATAGAGGTCCAGATAGGGCGTCACGTCGATAAAGCACTCGTCAATTGAGTAGACGTGAACGTCTTGCGGACTGACGTATTTCAGGTAGATACCGTAGATCTGCGCCGACACCTCCATGTAGTGCTGCATGCGCGGTACGGCCTTGATGTAGTCGATGCCATCGGGTATTTCGAACAGGCGACAGCGATTGTGAATCCCTAGGTCCTTCATGGCCTGCGTGATAGCGAGACAGATGGTCGTGCGTCCGCGCGATTCGTCGGCAACGACCAGGTTGGTGGTGAGCGGATCGAGCCCACGATCGACGCACTCGACGCTGGCATAAAACGTCTTGAGGTCGATACAGATGTAGGTGTGCTGCTCGTGCGCCATCTGTGCCCTTTCATCAAACACATGTTCTTATCGAATACCTGTTCGATAATACCCGCTCGACCGGACACCGTCAAAACCTACCAAAAAGGGACAGGTTTTTTTGGTCGGTTTACCGAGTGCTTACGGTGGGTCGGTAGCCTTAATGTGTTAAATACGCTGAGGGGGTATGGATGACCATAGGTATGGGTGATCTTGCACTTTTGATACTGTTCGTGCTGTGCCTTGCGATCTTTGTTTACCTGCTGATCAAGGTCCTCAAAGGACGGGCTATAAGAATCGATGAGGTGGGATACTTGCTGCTTGTCGAGAGGCTTCGGTCGCCGGTGTTGACGGCCGCGATGAAAGCCGCCTCGAGTTTGGCGTCGCTGCCGTTTGTCGTCGGTGTGCTAGCCGCGGCGATGCTGTGGGCGCCCAATTGGGCCCATGTTGTCTGGGCCGCCTTCAATGTCGGTGCTATCAGCGCAATCGACCAGCTGTTAAAGGTACTTGTGCGTCGACCTCGTCCACAGGGATTTCGGCTTGTCGAGGCACCGGGGCTGAGCTTCCCCTCGGGCCACTCGATGGCGGCCATGGCGTTTTATGGCTATGGCATATGGTTGGTGCGGTGTGGCGTGTGTGGCCTTCCGTTCGGCGCCGCCATCGAGGTTGCACTTGCGTGCGTCATCCTTGCGGTGGGTGTCAGCCGTGTCTATCTGGGCGTGCACTACGTTTCGGATGTGCTGGGCGGGTTTTGCCTGTCTTTTGTCTGGCTCATCCTGTTCGTGCGTCTTGGCCCTTGGATTTTGACCGCCTAATTGTCGCAACTGGACGCCATGTCGGATCGAATCTGATTTTAACGCAGCCCTAAAGAGTGCGAAACAGCTCGGAAAACCTTGCTTCGTAGCATGAGCCTAACGATTGATACCGCCTATGCGCACGGAAGGGTTGTGGGAAAGATGGTCAATTATGGGTTTGGTATGCCGACGCGCCTTGTTGCGGATGGAGACGTGGCTCGCTGGTGCGGACGATTGGTCGCTCACTACGGTGGCACCAAGGCGCTGGTCGTGTTGGGCGGTGACAAACATACGCACGATGAGCTCGTCTCGGCGGCGCTCGGCTCGCTTGATCGAGCTCTGCTCGAACGCGTGCTTTTTCGCTGCGGCTTGGTCGGGGGCGACGGGGGAGACGATTTGGTCGATGAGGCCGTAGCCCTGGCGACCGACGAAGGCGTGGACTTTGTCCTGGCGATTGGCGATGCCGATACTGCCGGCTTTGCGCGCGAGCTCGCGCGTCGCATGGCGGCGCTCGATGCCGGCGAAGACGGCTTTGTGCCTTATGGATGCATTGTCTCGGAGGGCAAGGTGCCTGCCGTCGCGGGGGCCGGCGAGGTTCCCGTTTTTGCCATTATCGCGCCCGAACTGCTTGAGGGCATTGGGTCTCCTCTGCGCGAGTTGCTCGGCAGCGTGTGCGCCGCGGCCTAGTACCTGCCAGGAAGGGACGGGTTATTTTAGGTCGGTAAAGCGTTTGACCTGCCAAAATAAGCCTGTCCCTTTTTGATCGGTTGCCGTTTGGGGGCCGATTGGCAACGCTCGCTGATTGTAGTCTTGACCTGCGCTAGAATAGTGGCATCTGAATGTCCGGGCGCATGGAGGCGTGCGCCCGTATGCTGAGGAGGACTCTATGGCAACTGTTGCCGCACCTATCGACGCTACGTCGACTGCCGCTTGGAAGGCACTCGAGGCTCATCAGGAGAAGCTCGAGGCCGAAGGTATCGACCTCAAGGCCTGGTTCGCCGCCGATGCCGAGCGCGTGAACAAGCTGAGCTTTGACGCCGGTGACCTGCACTTCGACCTGTCCAAGAACCTGGTGACCGATGAGACCGTCAAGCTGCTGTGCGATCTTGCCCGCGAGGTGAAGCTCGAGGAGCGCCGCGACGCCATGTTCTCCGGTGAGCACATCAACACCACCGAGGACCGCGCCGTCCTGCACACCGCACTGCGCCGCCCGGCAACCGAGAAGGGCCAGCTCATCGTCGACGGCCAGGACGTCGTCGCCGACGTGCACGAGGTCCTCGATCGCATGTATGCCTTCGCCGAGCGCGTGCGCTCCGGTGAGTGGAAGGGCGTTACCGGCAAGAAGATCGAGCACCTGGTGTCCATCGGCATCGGCGGCTCCGATCTGGGCCCGGTCATGGCCTACGAGGCCCTGCGTCCCTATGCCGACGCCGGTATCGACTGCCGCTACATCTCCAACATCGATCCCAACGATCAGGCCGAGAAGCTCAAGGGCCTGGATCCCGAGACCACGCTCGTGATCATCGTCTCCAAGACCTTCACCACGCTCGAGACCCTCACCAACGCCCGAGAGGTCAAGACCTGGATGCTCGAGCAGCTCAAGGCTCAGGGCGCCATCGACGGCTCCGATGAGCAGAACGCCGAGGCCGTGGCAAAGCACTTCGTCGCCGTCTCCACCGCACTCGAGAAGGTCGAGGCCTTCGGTATCGACCCCGCCAACGCCTTCGGTTTCTGGAGCTGGGTTGGCGGCCGCTATTCCGTTGACTCCGCCGTGGGCCTGTCGCTGATCGTCGTGCTCGGCCCCGAGCGCTTCCAACAGTTCCTCGAGGGCTTCCACGCCATCGACGAGTACTTCTGCAACACGCCGCTCGAGAACAATGCCGTCGCGCTGATGGGCTTGCTCAACGTCTGGTACGTCAACTTCTTCGGTTCCAAGAGCCACGCCGTGCTGCCGTACTGCCAGTACCTGCACCGTTTCCCGGCCTACCTGCAGCAGCTCACCATGGAGTCCAACGGCAAGCACGTCCGCTGGGACGGCAGCGCCGTGACCTCCGATACCGGTGAGATCTTCTGGGGCGAGCCCGGCACCAACGGCCAGCACGCCTTCTACCAGCTGCTGCACCAGGGCACTGTGGTGGTTCCGGCCGACTTTATCGCTTTCGCCAACACTGCCAACCCTGCGACCGACAGCGGTCAGGACGTGCACGAGCTGTTCCTGGGCAACTTCCTGGCCCAGACCAAGGCGCTCGCCTTTGGCAAGACGGCCGACGAGGTGCGCGCCGAGGGCACGCCCGAGCAGATCGTCCCGGCCCGCTGCTTTGAGGGCAACCGCCCGACGACCTCGATCTTCGGCGACACGTTGACCCCGTTCGCGCTCGGCGAGCTCATCGCCCTGTACGAGCACATTACGTTTGTCGAGGGCACGGTCTGGGGCATCGACTCCTACGACCAGTGGGGCGTCGAGCTGGGCAAGCAGCTTGCCAAGCAGATCACCCCGGCCTTCCACGACGACGCCGCCAAGGCCGAGCAGGACGCTTCGACCCAGGCGCTCATCGAGTTCTATCGCGCGCATCGCAAGTAGTCGCTGCTGTTAACGTATCGCGCCTTATAGTCAGGGGCCCGTATCCTATCGGATGCGGGCCCCTTTGCTTTTGCCGTGGTCCCGGGGCGCACGGCCTTTGTGGAACATCGCCGGGGCGTCGCGCGCTGCGAGAACCCTGCGCCTAGATCTCGGCCTCCGCATGGCCTCGCTGCGCCTCGGGCAGCTCCCCGTAGAGCGGATGGTCTTCGAGCCTAAAGCGCTCGACCTGTTCGGGAGTGCGACCGCGTACAAAGAGCCACGAGCGATCAATCGGCGTCGCCATGAGCGTGCTGGGCAGCGCGTCGGCGCGGTCGGAAAACACCCGGGCACTCTCGGGATCCTGGAACGCCAGCACCAGATGCGTGTCGCAGTTGCCCATGATGGAGCGTGCGCGTGCCTCGCCATAGAGCGCATCGAGCTGGTTGGTCGACTGCAGCAACAGCGTTGCCCAGATGTTGCGGCTTCGGATAATCGAGAGCACGTTGTCGATCTGGGGGATCTGCAGATTTGCGAAGTCATCGAGCATAAAGCGCACGGGTACGGGCAGGCTGCCGTCGGGCTGCCTATCGGCTTCGCGAATGAGGCCCATAAACGCCTGCGAAATAAAGAGGCCGGTCAGCGGATCGAGATTGCGGTCAATATCGCTCACGGTTACAAACAGGGCGCAGGGGGTGTGTCCCATGGAAGCGAAGTCCACCTGATGGCACTCACGATAGAGCTGTGCCGCACCGTCGAATCCCAGACACATGACCTTTTCGGCAAGGATGCCGACGATGCTCGCGTGCATGCGCTCGGCATTTTGCGTAATGGCGTAGCGCCGCCATAGCGAGAGAGCATAGCTTTGGGGGTCGGTCGTGATCAGGTCGTCAAACAATCGACCCGTGGCACCGTCCTGCAGGTGCTCGATTAGCTTGATGACCGAGCTGATCGTCTGCTCGTCGGCGGGTAGCTGTTCGGTGACGTAGGCGATAAGACACGACAGCAGGTTTGCCGCCGCATGATCCCAAAAAGGCTGGTTGTTGTCCTCGATGGGGCAGATGGCCTTTGCCACCGAGAGGATGTCCTGCTGGTTGGGCCTGCCGTCCGCCTTGCGGCGAATGTGCCTCAGGGGGTTGTAGCCGCAGCGCTCGATGCCGGGCGCAAGGGCCGGGACGGTGTTGAGGTCGGCGAAGTTGAGACATTGCACGCGGTAACCGTGGGCTGCCAGCACGGGTCCCACTTCGCGACAGAGCGTGCCTTTGGTATCGAGCACGATGTAGCTTGCGTTCATTTGCAGCAGGTTGGGCTTGAGGACGTTTCGGGTCTTGCCGGCTCCCGAGGGGCCGATCACAAGTGCATTGTTGTTGAGTCCCGTTTGGCGGGTGTCGCAGGAAAGCGTTCGATCTTTGGCGAGGATGGTGGACGATGCGGACTCAGATGCGGCGAGACGGCTGGCGAGGTTAGACATGGGCGACCTCCTTGGTGGTCGAGAGGATTTCGTGGGCAAAGCCGAGCTCGACGGCGCGCTCGGCCGAAAGGTAGGTGTCTTTTGCAGTGAGGGACTGGATGCGCTTGGGCGTGAGGCCGCTGCGGTCCGAGAGGATTTGCGTGAGGGTCTTGCGGGTCTGCATGAGACGCCGGCTGGTTTCCTGCAACGCAAGTGCCGAGCCGCCTGCCCCCTGGGGGATCAGCGGGTCGTGAATCATGAGCTCTGCATGGGGCGCCATACGGCGATTGTCGCCGCCCATAAAGATCACGGCGCCCATGGACGCGGCGAATTCCAGGCAGACGGTGCGGATGGGGCACGATGCGAGGCGCATGGCGTCATAGATCGCAAGACCCGATCGCACACTTCCGCCGGCGCTGGCGACAAATATGGTGATGGGGCGGCTGGGGTCGGTGGCATCGAGCAGGCGGATCTGCTGGCATAGGTCGTGGGCCATCGGGGTTTCTATGTTTCCCATGACGGAGAGCTCGCGACGGGCGAGCATCTCATCGTAAATGCTGGTGAGCGTGATACCTCGGGCGGATTCACGCATGGTGAGGGGGCTGATGATGGGGGGAATGATTGGTGTCCATGAGGACTCCTTTCTGTTGGTTGTGTTGTGGAATAGGATTGTTGCCCGCGGAGGGGCTGGCGGGCTACAGGGTTCGTCCGAGCCTGAGATCGAGCTCGGTTGTGGGGCAGGCTGCCTGTTCGTGCGGCTCGCAAGCGCCAAGGGCTCCAAAGCGATAGAGCGTTGCGGCGGGCGTGGTGTAGGCGAGCCGCAGCTGATGCTCGACAGGGGCACATCCGTCATTTTTGTAATGAGCCGCGTAGTACTGCGCGATGCTGGCGTTCATCTCGCTGCCATTGCGATGGCGCTCAAACTGGCGTCTGCAGGTCTCGATGATCTTTGCTACCGACTTGGGTGCCGTCGCGGGAACAAGGGCGAGATAGCCCTCAAATAGCTCGTTGATGCTCAGGAGGCACAGCAGGTCGATTAGCGTCCTTATGGCTGTTTCCTCGGCAGAAAAATGCGCGGTCATGCGGTTATATCGGTTGCGGTCGACGATGGCCGCATGGGGTCTTGGAGTTTTCTGCCCCGTGGTCCCGGGCTTTTGCCGCGCCTGTGTATTGAGCTCGACGTTGCAGCGCTTGAGGCCGTCCAACGGAAGGAACAGTGCGGTGCGCAGGGTGTTCCGCTTGCTTTCGAGTTCATGACGCTCGTCGGGTTCCCATTCGAGCTTGAGTTTCGTGTCAAGCGCCGTAAGCATATGGGCTAGGCAGCCTACGGTAAGAACGTACGAATCGTTGTCGCGTTTTGGGGCATAGGGGTCTGTCAGCTTGCGAATGTCGGGGTCGCCCATGATCTTTGTGCAGCGCTTCAGCAGTTGAGGGTGGTCGGCCAAGATCGTCGCGAGCGGTAGCGACGCGTAGTTCTTGATGGTCGCGGCGGCAAAGGCGGCGTCATATTCGTTTGCATATGCTCGCTCAATGCGGGCATCCAGAATGCTTTTCTTATCGCCGTCTTCAGCGTGGTGGTTTGTCATAGCTTCTCCAATCGGTTGATGTTCGTGCTGTTTGTTGATGTGTTGGTTGTCGTGAGTGATGTGCTTGCCGTGGGTGATGTGCTGACGTTGGGGTGCTATGCGGTTTTCAATGAGCCCGTGAGGCAGTTGCTGCAGGGGCGGGATGGAACGGCCCATGCAAGGCGGAAGGCATCGTGCTCAAAATCGAGACAGCAATGCCCCGGGTGCCTCACATGTGGCAGTTACCTCATTAAGTTGTCATTGCGTTTGGGGCTGTACTTTGCCGATCTTCTTTCTCTTACACGCTAAAAACTGAAACTTCATATGCTCGATCTACTTAAAACCGCAACGGCGGTCTTTTATCAACTTATATGTCGGAACGCGTCTTTGCAAGTACTTTTTTGCCTTTGTTTCAAATGGGGTGGTTTTGCAACCGTCACGCGCCACGCTATGCGAACGTGCCCCTTTTCTGTTGTCGGTCGGATACGATGAGTCGCGTGACGTCGTCAGAGGTCGAATTCGACCGCTAACGGCGTTGTGCAGCTCATCATTTCTGGTCGCAAACAGTAAAGGGGCATGAGGGTGTATTGAGGGGGGATGTCTTGCTGTCGGCATCCGCGTGCGGTGCCATTCGCTGTCTGTAAATATACGTTTACAGCTAATTTCATACCACTTGTCGGAATGCGGACGCTGTCCTTGTATGTCGGGCGTACATTGAACGTGGTTTTTCGCGTGAAACCACGAATCGGTTGTCAGTCCTGAACAAGGAGGCCCAGCATGACACTTGCCAAACCCATCAATAAATACATCGACTATATCGATGCCCCCGAGGACACGTTTGAGCAGTATGTCGAGAAGGCGTTAAAGTACAACTTTCGCTGCGTATTTGCGAACCTTCAGGAGTACGAGACGGGCCGCGCCATGCTCGAGGGCTCTGACATCATCCTTGCCGGCGCCATCGACTTTCCCCAGGGCACTATGACGCTTGAGGAGAAGCTTGCGAGGTTTGAGGAATACGCTGCGTGTGGCTTTACCGAGATTGACTACGTTTTGAATCAGGGGTCGATCGAGAACCGCGATTTTGATGCCATCGAGCGCGAGATGACTACCATTGCTGATTTTTGTCGCGCGCATGGCATCACTGACAAGGTAATCGTCGAGATGTGCAAGCTGGACGGCGACGACGCCGCCAAGCGCCGTGTATGCGAGATCGCGCTGGAGGCCAAGCCGGGATTCCTTAAGACATCGACCGGCAGAAGCTTTGGCGGTGCTAAGCTCGAGGACGTGCGGCTGATGCACGAGGTGCTCGGCGATGCCGTGGCAATCAAGGCGGCGGGCGGTATCCATAATTACGAAGAGGCTTGCGCATTCATCGAGGCCGGCGCCAGCGCGTTAGGCGCATCGGCGGGCATCGCGATCGTCGAGGGCGCACCGACGGATGAGCGTCGCTAGCAGACGTATTTGACCTGAGCGATAAAGCTTCACGACCACACGCCGTTCATGTTCGAGACAATATGACTTTTTGCCCGTTGTAAACGGAGTCGCGATGGGTGTTCTGTATGATGGCTCAGACAAGGTTGTTCAATGACAGGGAGGCATATATGGCAATCAAAGCCATCGCGATGGATATCGACGGTACGCTCACCAACGATCAGAAAGTGATTAGCCCGCGTACGCGCGAGAAGCTGCTCGCGGCGCAGGAGTCGGGCATTAAGCTCATTTTGGCTTCGGGCCGTCCCGCATGGGGGCTGCACGCCTTGGCGCAAGAGCTCGACCTTCAAAACCATGACGGTCTGCTGGTGGCCTTTAACGGCGCACACGTCGTCGATGCCCAGACCGACGAGGTGCTGTTCGATCAGGCTATGCCTGCCGACGAATTGCATCGCCTGATTGATCACCTGCGTAATTTTGACGTGATCCCTATGATTTCGCTCGGTCGCGATTTGCACGTCGAGGACTCGTACCATTGCATGATCACGCTGCCTGACGGCTCGCAGAAGAATATCGTCAAGTATGAGCGCGACGCGTGCGATCTTAAGATTCGCGAGGTGGAGAGCCTGCATGAGGTCGCTGATGCTTATCCCGTGGACAAGCTGCTGACGGCGGGCGATCCGGCCTACCTGCAGGCGCATTACGAGGAGATGTATGCGCCCTTTAAGCAGACGCTTTCGGGCATGTTTACGGCCGACTGGTACTTTGAGTACACGGCGCCCGGTATCGACAAGGCCCGCGCACTCGAGGGTGCCCTGCCTAAGCTCGGCATCGATGCCAGTGAGGTCGTATCGTTTGGCGACGGCCAGAACGACAAGTCCATGATTGAGTGGGCCGGCACCGGTGTTGCCATGGGCAACGCGGTTGACGAGGTTAAGGCCGTGGCCCAGATGGTGACCGCCAATAACAATGAAGACGGTATTGCGGTGGCGCTGGATAAGCTGCTGGGTTAGAATCGCCGATAATGCATGGTTCGGGCGCCTGCTTACAGGCGCCCTTTTGTTAGGGAGGGTGCCGTGTCCGCATTTCCGTTCGACGCCGTTATCTTTGACATGGACGGCGTCATTGTCGATACCGAGTATTACTACCTGGGCGAGACTGCCGCGTTTGCCAAGGAGCTTGGGCTTAACCTGACTCAAGAGGAGTTGAATGGGCAGGTCGGTACCTCGCATCAGTTCTTCCTGCATATGTTGGTCGATTGGTTTGAGCGCGCCGGTAAGGGGCATTTCACTGGCGAGGAAGCGTTGGCCCGTTGGGACGAGTGGGCGCATGAGCGTCCGCGCGACTATCAGGCTTTGATTAACCCAGGCGCCGTGGATACGATTCGAGAGCTGCCGCGCCGCGGCGTTCGCGTGGCGCTTGCCAGCTCGTCTCCCATGGATAGCATCGAGGAAGTGCTCAACGCATGCGGGCTGTCGGATGCCTTTGAGTATGTGGTGAGCGGCGAGCAGTTTAAGGAGAGCAAGCCCGAGCCCGACATCTACCTACATGCGCTGGACCTGCTGGGGCTGCCCGCGAATCGCTGCTGCTGCGTTGAGGATTCCGTTCCGGGCATTACCGCGGGTAAGCGAGCCGGCCTGACGGTCATTGCCAAGCGCGAGGAGCGCTTTGGCTTTAGCCAGGATGCCGCGGACAAGATTATCGACCAGCTGCCGGAGCTGCTCACGCTTTCTTAGGAGCGCGGTAGTTGCGCGTTTTTCGGGTCTGATGAGTAAATAGCCAACATTTTGGTGCGACACCTAGCATACTTTAAGCTAATGCGGGCTTAAGGGCTTGTTGAATGCCCTTAAGCCCGTTTTAGAATTAATTGTGCTGGGAGAGGGTATATGCCACCGACTGAAGGGCCAACTGACGGTAAAGCAGCGATACCGCTGTACCAACAGGTCATTGATATCATTAAAAACGAAATCAACTCCGGCGCCTACAAGGCAGGCGCGCGGATACCCAACGAATTCGAATTGGCTGAGAGCTATAAAGTTGGCCGCGTTACCGTGCGACGCGCTATTGAGGAGCTCGTCCAGCAGGGCTATCTAACGAAGCGACAGGGGAAAGGCACGTTTGTCAATGCCCCCAAGCTCAAGCGCAAGATTCGCCAGAAGAATGACGTTCAGAGTTTTTCGGACGCATGCCGCGTTAACGGAATGGAACCGGGGGCGTGTGTCATTTCGAGAAAGATACTGCCGGCGGATTCCACCGAAGCGCAGTTCTTTGGTGTTCCCGTTGGAACTGACTTGATTTGCGTTGAGCGCGTGCGCACTGCCGATGGCGTCCCTGTCATGCTCGAGAACAACATATATGTTTACGAGGACAACGCCTATCTATCAACGGCACCTCTATCTAACCAATCCATTTTTGAGTTCGTGCGTAACCGGACGGGCCGTACGCCCGCGTTTACCGACCCGTGCACGCTCGAGATCGCGTGCGCGTCGCCCGAGGTCGCTCGGCTGTTGGCAGTTCCCGTTGGCGAACCATTGTTTTATATGGAAGCCTTCTTTTTCGATGAGCAGCGGCGGCCGTTTATCATCGGTCGTCAGCGAATCGTTGGGTCTCGCTACGTTTTTGACATCTAGGACATTGCGAATGGAAACGCCCGGTGGATTATCTCACCGGGCGTTTCCATACCGTTCACGGCGCAAACGCAACCGTTCAACCGCGTTGCGGCAATCAGTTTGAAATTATCTTGATGAAGGAAAAAGCTGCTGGTAATCTATGGGACGTCATAGAACGTTTGCATTGTGCAAACGTTGAAGCGAGATGCGATGCAGTCTCGAGTTCTTTGGAGGTATCTATGTCAGATACGAAGGCGAAGAAGACAAACAGACGTTTTAAGTTCAAATTACCGCATGTCTATACGATCATGTTCTTGCTGATCGTTGTCTTTGCGGTCCTGACTTGGATCGTTCCCTCTGGTCAGTATCAGCGCAAGACGATTTCGACAGCGGCGGGCGAGCGTGAAGTCGCCGTTGCTGGAACCTATGAACAGGTCGATAAGAACTACACCGATTCCGAGACCGGCGAGACCATCAATCTGGGCCAGGATATCTTCGCGGTTCTGCAAGCGCCCACCAAGGGTATCCAAGAGGCTGCCGACGTCGTTGCGTTCGTCTTATTGATTGGCGGATCGTTCGCGATCATCACCAAGACCAACGCTTTGAATGCCGGCATGAGCCGTGTGATTAAAAAACTCAAGAACAAGGACATCCTCATCATTCCCATCACGATGACGTTGCTGTCCATTTGCGGCACTACGTTTGGTATGTCTGAGGAAGCCCTGCCGTTCTATGCCATCTTCATTCCCATCATGATGGGTATCGGTTATGACTCGATGACGGCATTCATCATCTGCTTCCTTGGTCCTAACCTGGGATATTGTGCTTCGACCATCGACCCGTTTAATGTTTTGATCGCCCAAGGCATCATTGGCATCGAGGGTAATCCGCAACTGTGGCTGCGCGCCGTTTCTTGGGTCATCTTCACTGCCGTCGGTATCGCATGGGCCATGCGCTACGCCATGCGCGTCAAGAAAAACCCCGAGTCGTCCATTGTGTACGAGGACGATAAGCTCAAGCGTATTGAGTTTTCCGTGACCGATGCCTCCATCGAGGAAGAGTTCACGATCCGTCAGAAGCTCGTGCTTATCGATTTTGCTTGCGGTATGGGCATTATCGTCTGGGGTCTTGTTACCCAGGGCTGGTACATGAATCAGATTTCCGCCGTGTTCCTTGGCATGGGCTTGCTTGCCGGTATCCTGGGCGGCCTTGACCAGCAGACGATCGCAGAGGAGTTCGTTAAGGGTCTCGCCGACTTTGCGTACGCTGCCGTCGTTATCGGTATCGCGCGCGGTATTCTGGTCATCGCCGAGGGCGGCATGATCATCGACACCATCCTCCAGGCGCTCGCTACCGCGCTCGCCGGTGCACCCGCCGCCGTCTACACCACGTTTATGTATGTCGTCCTTGGCCTGCTCTCTTTGCTGGTTCCCTCGAGTTCTGGCCTGGCGGCGCTCACCATGCCCGTTATGGGCCCCCTGACCGAGCTCATGGGCCTCAATCCCGAGGCGGCCGTCACCGCGCTCCAGTTTGCCAACCAGACCATCAACACCATCAGCCCCGTGGCGGGTATGACGGTCGCCGGGCTTGCCGTGGCTAAGATTTCGTTTGGCCAATGGTGGAAGACCATTTGGAAGTTCTTCATCTTCATGGTCGTGTTTGGCTTGGTCATTACTGCCATTTCCGGCATGCTTCCGGCGTAGGTGGTTGTGATGTCTGATCGTTTGACGGTCCTGACGTCTAAGAGCGTCTTTACCGGTACGGGGGACCTGCCGTTTGAAGGTTTCGTAGCGGTCCGTGGCAATCGAATTGAGGCTGTTGGCACCAAGTGTGAGCTAGCTTCGTATTTGACCCAGGCGGACGAGGTAGTCGACCTGGGCGACCGCACCGTCATGCCTGGCCTGATCGATGTGCATACCTTCTATACAGGCTGGGCGCTGCGGACGTTGGGGCCTGATCTGTCCGGCATCGCTGATGCCAAAGAGGCCGTGTCGCTCTTGCGTGCATGGAAAGAAGATCGTCCGGATTGCGCGGCGGCTTTTGGCCACAACCTACCCGAAACGTTGGCATCGGATGCCGAGAACGCAAATACAGCAGCTGTGTTTGACGAGTGTTTTGGCGATATCCCCGTCGTCTGCTTTACACCGGGCGCGGATACCTGTGTTCTCAATGCTGCCGCCAGTGCGCGATACGGCTTCACACCCCAGGCGTGCTATGCCGAGAAGATCTGGCGCATGATGAGCGATTTCCTCGCGCTGCCCGAGGTGCGTGCAGGGTATTCGGACTACATGAGCATGCTTAACGAACGCGGCGTTACCGCCATCAAGGAGATGGCGTTTGATGACTACTACGGCTTTGCCGACGAAATGGCTCGCCGTGAGGAATCTGGTGAGCTGACGGTTCGCGTCTCTATGATGTCGCAGCCGGTGGGTGCCGGTGCAAATCTTGCATATGCCCGCGAGGCACGAGAGCGCTTCCGGGGACCGTTCGTTCGTTTTTCTGGCTTCAACCGTATGACCGATCGCGGCGTATGGGCGGGGCTTGCCGAGATGATAGAACCCTATGAGGACTCGGCCGATGCGGGCGCTGCCGGCAAGACGGTCGTCGAGGAGCCAGAGTGGGATCTGATTGAGAACGAGCTGCGTGCAATTGATGCTGACGGATTCCGATATTCCTTGCATTGCCAGGGCGATGGCGCCGTTCGTCGCACCGTGGCGCTCTATGCCTCGCTGCCTCGAGACGAGCATGGACGGATGCTTCGCCGCCATGCGATTACCGATCTCGAGAACTCTGACCCGACCGATCTTGTCAAGTTTGGCAAGTTAGGTGGAATTTGCGAGGTCTATCCGCAGATTCTGACGCTGGACCGACGCGAGGATTGCCTGTCGATGATGCGTCGACAAATTGGCGAGACGCGACTTTTGCACAGCTGGAATCGCCGCGGCATGGAAGATTCCGGATGCACAGTGTGCTGTGGAACGGATTTGCCGCTGCTGATTCCGAGCCTGGGCGAGTCAATCTACAGCGCGTGCGGCGGATTCTTCGCCGACGGACTGCCTGTGAATGAGGTCAACACGCTGACGCTTGTCGAGCTCTTGCGCGCTTGGACTGCCGGGGGCGCGTACGATCTGATGCGCGAAGACGAGCTGGGTACGCTCGAGGTCGGCAAGCTTGCCGATATCTGCGTGCTCGATCGGGATGTGTTTGACCTCGATTATCGCGACGCACGCGATCTTGCGGTTGATATGACGATGTCGGACGGACAAATCGTGTTCGATCGAAATAAGGAGGCATAAGATGTCTGAATCCAAACCGACGCTGCGCCGCGAGCAGATTGCGGGCATGAATATCCACTACATCATGTGGTCGCTCGATTACTTCCTTGATGTGCAGCAGCGTTTGGGCTTTGAGTCCATTGAGCTGTGGTGCGCAGAGCCGCATGTGACGCTCGACCACACGGGCTACTTTGAGGCTGAGGTCCTGGCGAAAAAGGCTGCAGACCGTGGGCTTAGGTATCGTACTCTGTGCCCCGAGAACGTTGTCTATCCTTGGCAGTACTGCGCACGCAAACCGCTGCATGAACAGCGCAGCCTGGCGTACTTTAAGCACGGCATTGAGCTTGCCGAGGTACTTGGGTGCGACCGTATGTCCGTCAACTCGGGCTGGGGCGACTGGGACGAGGACCGCGAGGAAGCCTGGAAGCGCAGCCGCGAGCACTTGTCCATTCTGGCGGAGTATGCCGGCGAGCACGGTCTGGTGCTTACGATGGAAAGCCTGCGTCCCGAGGAGAGCAACCTTGTGACGACGGTTTCCGATGCGAAGCGCATGATTGACGAGGTCGCGAGCCCGTACTTACAGCCCATGGTTGATACAACCGCGATGGGCGTTGCTGGCGAGACGCTCGAGGACTGGTTTGCCACCTTTGGTGATGGGGCAATTCACGAGATGCACTTTATCGACGGTGACCCGTATGGCCATCTGGTGTGGGGCGATGGCAAGCACGATATGGACGCCTTCGTTGCCACACTCAACGCCCATGGTTTCGACGGCATGCTGGGCCAGGAGATCACGGACGGTCGTTACTACGATGACCCGGCGGCGGCAGATGCCAAGAACATGGCCGCATTCGAGAAATATCTGATTGACTAAAACAACTATCGGCCACGCAACCAACGTCATTGATTGCGGCCAAACAAGAAAGGAACTGGATATGAACGCACACGATCTGATCAAAGAGGCAATTGCCGAGAAGGGCAAGTTCGACAGCGTCTACTGGATTGCTTGCGGTGGCTCCATGATCGATTTGATTCCGGCCCATGAGCTTCTGCAGCGCGAGGCAACCACCTTCACTTCGTATATCTATACCGCGCGTGAATTCGACATTATGCGTCCGCGTCGTCTGGGCGAGAAGTCCCTGGTCATCGCTTGTAGCCACAGTGGCAACACCCCGGAGGTCGTCGAGGGCTGCGAGATTGCCCTTGCTGCCGGTGCTACGGTGATCGCCCAGACCGACAACGCTGGATCCAAGATTGACTCCGGCAAGTGGACCACGTGGGTCTACCCGTGGGGCGAGGGCGTGCCGCAGGCCGAGGTCCCCGCTGGTATTTCGCTGTCGCTTGCGGCCGAGCTGCTCGATCAGCAGGAGGGCTACGCCGATCTTGCCGATATGTATGCCGGTATCGCCGAGATGGATAAGATTCTTCCCCCGGCACGCGAGAAGGTAAATGCCGAGCTGGGCGATCGTTTTGCCAAGCTTTGCCAGGAGCACGAGTTCTTCTACATTCTGGGCAGCGGTCCCAACTTTAGCCAGACCTACGGTTTCGCTATCTGCTCTCTTATGGAGATGCAGTGGCAGCACTGCAGCTACATCCACTCTGCCGAGTACTTCCATGGCCCCTTCGAGGCTACTCAGGATGGCGTTTTTTACTTCCTGCAGATGGGCTCCAGCGAGTGCCGTGCCATGGACGAGCGCGCCCTGGCGTTCCTTAAGACGCATACCGATACGCTGATGGTGCTCGATGCCAAGGAGTACGGTATGGAAGCCGTGCCGGCGAGCGTCCGTGCCTATCTGGACCCGGTGCTGTTCTACGCCATGAACTGCGAGCTGCGTGCTGCACGCGGCAAGGTGTTTGATCACGATCCCGATTTCCGTCGCTATATGGGTGTTGTCGAGTACTAGAAGGGGCAAAGGCCATGGCATTTAACGTTAACGCGCTCGGATTTGGCGACAACGTCGTCGATCGCTACGAGCATATCCACACCATGTATCCTGGCGGCAATGCGGTGAACTTCGCCGTTTATGCCAAGAAATGCGGTGCCGCACGTTCTGCATACATGGGCATTTTTGGCAATGACGCCGCTGCCGAGCATGTCATTGCAAGCCTCGAGGATGAGGGTATCGAGCTTGACAAGTGCGAGCAGATGATTGGCGAGAACGGAGCGGCTCGCGTGACCGTCGTTGACGGTGACCGTGTCTTCCTCGGCTCCAACGAGGGCGGTATCCGTGGCGATGCGCGCTATGTCCTCGATCGCTTTGACCTTTCGTACATGAAGCAGTTCGATGTGGTTCATTCGGGCAACTATTGCTTTACCGAGCGCGAGCTGCCCAAGCTGAAGGCTGCGGGCGTCACGGTCTCTTTTGACTTTTCGGACGACTCCACCGACGAGTACTACGAGCAGATTGCGCCCTACGTCGATTTCGCTTTCTTTAGTGCGGCGGATGCCGCGAGTGAGGACGAGATTCGCGAGCGTCTGGCATGGGTGAAGGGCCTGGGTCCGCGTTTTGTGTCGGCTACGGCGGGCGCCGAGGGCTGCATTGCTTACGACGGCGAGCGTTATTACCGCCAGCTGGCTAAACCGGTAACGGACATGAAGGACACCATGGGGGCGGGCGACTCGTTCCTCACCTCGTTTTTGATGTGCTATCTCGATTCCGCCAAGCGTGGCGAGGACGGCGCCGAGGCCATCGAGCGCGCGCTCGACTTTGCTGCCGGGTTTGCCTCGACCGTGTGCGGTATGGAAGGTTCTTGGGGCCACGGAGCACCAATCGTCGAATAGCCGAGCTGTCCCGGGGAGCTGTATTGGTGCCTTCCCGTGACTCGGTGGTCAAAAAAGCCAAATATGAGTACTGTGACTAATTTAGTCGCAGCAAAATCGACCCCTTCAGACGTGATTTGAGCGTTTGGAGGGGTTTAAGATTGCGAAAATGCAGGATGAGTGACTGTAAAAGTGTTAGTTAATGGACAATCGTAGATTATTCTGGTGGTCGGAAAGCTCAGAGTAATGTATCCATTTCGCTAGCAGTACTCATATTTGACGTTTTTTGACCACAGGGGTTAGCGAAGGCTAAAAACAGAGTGTGCATTCGCTAAAACCGCCGACTCAATATGCTTTGCGTCGCATTTTTTGAGCGAGGCGACGTGTTCTGAGGCGCTTTCGAGCGATCTGATGAGCGACTGTGCGCTTGTTTCTGTGTTTGGTTCGGCTGGTGAATCGGTCTCGAGCAGTAAACGATCGAGTGGAATCTGTCGTGCGTATTCGCGTCCTCGTTTAGATGCGAGCATGCGTTCGTTGACGGAAAAATAACAGCCCGCATTACGCGCGCGGACGAGTTCGTCCGAAGTACCGCTAAACCAGTGGAAGATGATAACGGGGGAGTCGGGGTTTGGGATGAGTAGTCCATGCGATTCGAGGACGTCCAGTATGGCTCCTGCCGAACGAACGGCGTGAATTGATATCACGCGCCCGGTAAGAGGATGCTGCACGAGCGCATCGCAGAGCCGGTTAAGTGCCTGTATTTGTAGCGGCTCACTTCCAGCAAAGCGCGCGGAAAAGTCGAGTCCGACTTCGCCGATGTAGCGTTCTTGGGCAGCAACTTCGCAAAGCAGATTGACTTCGACAAAACCGCAGTGGCCATCGGCGAGCCACCAGGGGTGAAGCCCAACGCCGGCGATGATGCCTGGTTGGCGACAGGCGCGCTCGTTTGCGGCCGAAAAGTCGCGCGGATTGACGCCGCAGTCAAATAGACCCAAGCCCAGCACCGTCGCCTCATCGGCAACGGCGTCCGGGTGAGCCATTAAATCAAGATGGCAGTGTGCATCAAATAACCGGGGCTCCATCTCGGTGCGCTCCGCTAGTCCAGACGTTGGCCATCGGAGCGCACGCGCTCAGTGCCGCGGCCGCTGATCTGGCGGATAACCTCGCCGGCAATCATCTGACCCATGATGGGCGGCATAAAACTGGCGGTTCCGAGCTCGGTACGCTCGTGGATGTTGGAAGGGTCGCGGGGCTGTGTCTTAACCGATTCCTCGCAGCTAAACAGCACGTGCAGGCTCTTGATTCCGCGCTTCTTACATTCTTTGCGCATAATGCGGCTCATAGGGTCACGTACCGTATCGAAGATGTCGGCAAAGCGGAGACACTCGGGATGGAGCTTGTTGGCCCCGCCCATGGAGCTAACCAAACGAATGTCGTGGTCCTGAGCATATTTGGCAATGGTGAGCTTGGCCGAGATGGTGTCGATGGCGTCGATGACGTAATCGAGCTTGCCGCCTGTCTGCTCCAAAACGCTTGCGAAGAATTCGTCGATGTTGTCGCTTAGCAGGTATTCGGTGCGTTTGATAACGGTGGCGGTGGGATTGATGTCGTGGATCATGGCTTCCATAACATCGACCTTGCGCTTGCCGATGGTGCTGTGAAAGGCGATAGCCTGGCGATTGATATTGCTGGGCGCGACGATGTCCTTGTCCAGAATGACGAAATGACCAATGCCGCCGCGGGCGAGTGCCTCGCAGCAGTTGGAGCCCACGCCTCCGCAGCCGAGCACCAGCACCGTAGCATCGGCGAGCTTATCGAGTGCCTCGCGGCCCATGATGATCTCGAGCTTGGTGTCGCGTGTCTCGACGAGGGCGGCAGCGGTTTCGGTCATAGACATCCTCCGATGGGGAAGCGAATCGTGTTTTAGCTATTGCCATTATAGGTGTTATCGCGATTCCATTTGAGCCCTTGGGCTTGTTGAAATGGGATCGGGGTTCGCATAAGATGAAGCAGATGGCACCCGTTGCAGCGGGTTGGCCAACTCCCAAACACGTTTGTAGCGTGAGAAGTGGCCGTCTTCGCATTACGCGGAGGCGGCTATTTTTTTGAGTACAAGATTAGATAGTTAGACAAACATCTAAATATCGAGTATAGTGTGCGCGTCATGAGAGATGATGAGAGGAGGTCTTATGCCGGGAGAGGGTTTTAAGGCGCTTGCCGATCCAACGCGACGGCGCATTTTGGAGTTGCTGCGCGAGGGCAATTGCACGGCGGGGGAGCTTGCCGAGCATTTCGATATCAGTAAGCCGTCGCTAAGCCATCACTTGGCGACGCTCAAAAACGCCGGGTTGGTGACCGACGAGCGCCATGGCCAAAACATCGTATACAGCTTAAACACCACCGTCATGCAGGATTTAATTGGCTGGTTTATGGGCTTTACAAACACGGAAGGTGATAAGGATGAATAACGAAAACAAGGGCATTCACCCCACGGGGGTATCGTCGCGCGTGTGGATTGTGCTGGTCGCTCTGTGCGTCGCCAATGTCGTAGCGCACCTCATGGTGATGCCGAGCTTGCCTGCGCAGATTCCCACGCACTGGGGCGCGAACGGTGCCGTCGACGGTTGGGGTCCTAGCTGGATGGCCTCCGCGCTCGGCGTGCTGCCTCTGGCGCTTCTCGCAATGTTCTGCGTGGTGCCGCGCATCGACCCCAAAGGTGAGGCATATCGAACCTCGGGCAAGTTCTATCAGGGCTTCGTAATCGCCTTCACCTTGTTCATGTGCGCCATAAGCTGGCTGGGAGAGCTTACGGTCTGGGGCGTGGTGCCGGCGGTCGGTTCGGTTAACGTGCTGATTTCCGGTGTTGTCGGTTTGCTGTTCATCGGCGTAGGCAACTACTTGCCGCGTGTGAAGCAGAACTATACGCTCGGTATCAAGACACCTTGGGCGCTTGCCGATCCCGAGAACTGGCGCCGTACGCAGCGTTTTGGCGGCGCCTGCTTTATGGTGCTGGGTATTGGCCTGATTGTGATGGGCGTGGCAGGCAGCGTGCTTTCGAGTGAAGTCGTCGCCGCGGTGATTGCGGTTCTGGCGTTTGGTTCAGTTGGAGCCGTCTACGTCTACTCGTATCTGTTGTGGCGCAAATCGCAGCGAGCCGCTCGTTAAGGTTGCGGAAAACTAGCGTACGCAGTTCATAGTATGTTCCGGGGGACTTTTCCCAGGTAGTATTAGGGGGTGTGGGCAACCATGCCCCTTTTTCGTTACGTTTCAGAGCTGGTTCCCTCATTTCGTTTCCACTAAAGCGAATCAAGAATAGGGAAACAGCAGGTAGAAAGGATAGAACAGACATATGGCGGAGTTTATCTACCAGATGTATCAGGCTCGCAAGGCCCATGGCGACAAGGTAATCCTTGACGACGTGACCCTGAGCTTCTACCCCGGTGCCAAGATCGGCGTCGTGGGTCCCAACGGCATGGGCAAGTCGACCCTGCTCAAGATCATGGCCGGCATCGAGGAGGTCTCCAACGGCGATGCCAGGCTCACCCCCGGCTACACCGTGGGCATCCTGCAGCAGGAGCCGCCGCTCGACGACGACAAGACCGTTATCGAGAACGTGCGCATGGCGTTTGGCGATATGATCGCCAAGGTCGATCTCTTCAATAAGATCGGCGAGGAGATGTGCGACCCGGATTGCGACATGGACGCCCTCATGGCCGAGATGGGAAAGCTCCAGGACGAGATCGACGCCGCCGACGGCTGGGATATCGATTCCAAGCTCGGCCAGGCCATGGACGCCCTGCAGCTGCCCGATTCCGACATGCCGGTCAACGTGCTTTCCGGCGGCGAGCGCCGCCGCGTGGCCCTGTGCAAGCTGCTGCTCGAGGCTCCCGACCTGCTGCTGCTCGACGAGCCCACGAACCACCTGGACGCCGAGTCGATCCTGTGGCTCGAGCACTTCCTGCACAACTACCAGGGCGCGGTGCTTGCCGTCACACACGATCGCTACTTCCTGGATAACGTTGCCGAGTGGATCTGCGAGGTCGACCGCGGTCACCTTTATCCCTACAAGGGCAACTACTCCACGTATCTGGAGACCAAGGCCGCCCGTATCGAGGCGCAGGGCAACCGCGACGCCAAGCTCGCCAAGCGCATGGAGGCCGAGCTCGAGTGGGTGCGCAGCTCGCCCAAGGCCCGTCAGGCCAAGAACAAGGCCCGTCTGGCTCGCTATGAGGAGATGGAGGCCGAGGCCCGCGCAAGCCAGAAGCTCGACTGGACCGACATCCGCATCCCCGTGGGCCCGCGTCTGGGCAACAAGGTGCTCGAGGCTCATCACCTGCACAAGGAGTTCGATGGCCGTGTGCTCATCGACGACCTATCGTTCACCCTGCCGCGCAACGGTATCGTGGGTGTCATCGGCCCCAACGGTGTGGGCAAGACTACGCTCTTCAAGACCATCGTGGGCCTGGAGCCGCTGACTTCGGGCGAGCTCGAGGTGGGCGAGACCGTCAAGATCTCCTATGTCGATCAGAACCGTTCCGGCATCGACCCCGATAAGAACCTGTGGGAGGTCGTCTCGGATGGCCTGGACCACATGATGGTCGGCGAGACCGAGGTCCCCAGCCGCGCGTACGTGGCGAGCTTTGGCTTTAAGGGCCAGGACCAGCAGAAGCGCGCTGGCGTACTCTCCGGTGGTGAGCGCAATCGTCTGAACCTGGCGCTTACGCTCAAGCAGGGCGGCAACCTGCTGCTCCTCGACGAGCCCACGAACGATCTCGACGTCGAGACGCTGTCCTCACTCGAGGCGGCGCTGCTCGAGTTCCCGGGCTGCTCGGTGGTTATTAGCCACGACCGTATGTTCCTGGACCGCGTCGCTACGCACATTCTGGCGTGGGAGGGCACCGACGAGAATCCGGGCAACTGGTATTGGTTCGAGGGCAACTTTGAGGCCTATCAGGCCAACCGTATCGAGCGCCTTGGCGAGGACGCAGCCCAGCCGCATCGTATCCACCGTAAGCTGACGCGCGATTAGATCGTTACGCGGTTTTCCAAACCGCGTAACTGCTCGACGCTGCGCGGGTCGCAAGCACCCCATCTTGCCGTTCAAGCCGCCGCTCGCGTACCGAAGTACGCGTCGCTCCTCTTTCACGGCAACCTGGGGCACTTGCGGCCCGCTCGCTGTTGGTTACGCAACATCAACAAATAAAAACGGCTCAAATCCTGATTTGGATTTGAGTCGTTTGTCGTTACTGCTCGGGTTCTTCGACTTTATCGATGGCCCAGGTGGATCCGAGGCCACCGGTGGTATTGCGGCGGATGCGCACGGCAACCTCGCGGCGCTCGCCGGCCTGCGTGTAGCGCAGGGGGAAGCTTGCGCGGTTTCGCGCGGCCTCGATGGTACCGCGCTCGCGGGCGATCCAGTAGTACTCGCCGACAATGCCGAGGGTATCGGCGCCGTAGGGGAGATAGGTCGACAGCTGGTGCAGAAGCGGGCCGGGGCAGAAGACCTCGGTTGCGAAATCGACGGGGAAGTCCTCGGGGATGGTCGGTGCTGCGGGCGCGGGGACCGGAGCCGGTACAGGTGCGGATGTGGACTCGATGACGGGTACAGACTCAGGCACCGGTTCCGGATTAACTGCGGAATCTGTCGGTTCCACGGAGACGGATGTGTCTTCAGTCTCGGTTTTGGCATCGGCTTCTGGGGCGTCCTCCGCCTCGATAGACGGCTTTGCCTCGATGGGCGTGGATGCCATGGTGGTGATGCCGGCATTGGCATTCTCGGGGTCATAGACGACCGTGAGCGAGATGGCGGGCTGCGGCGTCTCGGGTTCCGGCGCCGACTCGGTAGCGTCCTGTTCTGTGGGCTCTTCGGGCTGATCGTCCTCAGCCTCGTCGCCAAAGACATCGCTGTTTTGGAACGCAGGCGTTTCGGATAGGTTAGCGGCTTCTTCGGCTGTCGACTTGGGAGCCTCGTTGAGCTCAGCAGTGGCTTCCTGCTCGGATATGACTACGGGCTCGGTCGTGGCAGCGATTTCGGTTTCGGCTTCTGCCGTTACCTCAATAGCGACTTCGATCTCTGTCTCGGGCTCGGGTTCCGGCACGACTTCAACCATGGCTTCGGGCTCGGGACGCTTAACGTGCTTGGGGCGCACGGCCTTGAGGTCCTTCTCGCCGCGCTTTTTCTTTTTGTAGGACTGCTTGGCGCCCTTGGCAGCTTTGGGCTTGTCCTCGCCTTTGGCAAGGGCGGCATCCCAAGCCTCGTTGGCGATGACGGTGGCATACAGGCGACCGCCCTTAAAGACAGTCAGCTTAATGCAGTCGTCGAGCTCCTCGAGCAGCTCGCGCGTGGACTCAAAGCCCAGGTCATATGCGACCATGTCACCAGCGGCGAGTGCCTCCTCGACCTGCGTCATAAACGTTTGCTTGCCGCACCCAATCGCGTCGCGCAGCAGGCGATACAGATAGATGTGGTTGCCCAGCGATAGCGTGGGCTTAACTATTGTCTTGCTCATGGCAAATCTCCTCTTTACACACCAAAGCATCTTACCATCGCGCGGGGCTTGCCATCTCGTCGCCCAAGGCAAACGGGCGCGACCGTTGCCGGTTCGCGCCCGTTATGCAGGTCGGTTATCTATGAGGGGCAAACGTGCTTAGTTGCCCGATGCCGTGTCTTGGCTCGAGCTGTCTGATGCCGTGCCGGAAGCGGTTCCGCTCGAGCTGTTGGTGTTGCTATTGTCGGTAGATCCCGTGCCCGATGCATTGCCGCTCGTCTGGTCGCCTGTGCTCGGTTGAGAGCCGTCAGTCGTTTGGCTTGAGTCGGTCGTGCTGGATTGCGTGCCGCCGCTGTTCGCAGAGGAATCAGCGCTCTGCGACTGATCGGGGGTGTTCGAGGACGAGTCGGTGGATGCGGAGGCGCCCTGCGAGTCGTCCTGCTGGCTTTGCGATTGACCGGTGTTATCCGCGTCGTGCTCGGTCGTGCGCGACGAAAGGATTGGCTCGGGACGCTCGCCCAGACCCTCACCGGCAGTGGTGATAAGGATGGCGCCGGCGCAGGCGATGACCGCGACGATGGCGATGGCGATCGAGAAGACGATGACCTTCTTTTGTGTCTGGCTGCGCTCTGCCGCCGCCTTGGCGCGCAGGCTGTTGGGGGCGACGCGCGCCGTGGTCGCGCGTCCCGCAACCTGGCGCATCTCCTGCGTGGTCGCGGCGCCACCTAGGTGCTCCTCGACATCGGGCTCAACGGGCTCGTAGGCGCCGGCAGGGTAGTCGACAGCGGCATGCGTGCCCTTGATTGCTTCGGCGCTGGCGGAGATAAAGTGGCGATAGACCTGCGAGGACACAACAGTGATGACTGAGCTCACAGCGGCACCAATCACCGAGCCGGCAATGCCGATCTTTGAAGCAAGCGCCACGCTCGTGGCGGCAGCTGCGGCGCCGGCGATGATCTGGGGAATGGAAATGTCGTCGAACAGGCCCTTTTTGGGCGCGATGGCCATGGTCTGTCCAATGGAATGGTTCTCGTGTACGCCGTTGTTGAGCGATGCCGGCGTCATGACGCGCGTGCGCGGCGCGTCGGTGTACTTGGTTGTCATACGGGGTCCTCCCGGTGTAAATCTGCTTCGTTTCGTGTAGCCATCAGGGTACCCACCAGATGTGAATCGTACGTGACATTTAACAGATACCATCAACTCATCAAGGGGGCTTGCTGTCTTTGGTGCAATAGCTTGATGCTAAACTGGATTAACGATTGCGAGGTGGTTTACGTGATGTACCCGTATATGACATTCGAAGACGGTACCGAGGTCGTTCATTCTGTCCTGATAACAGATGGGGATATCGAAAAGGTTATCGTGCATTTTGAACGACCGACGGTAGAGGGCTTCGACTCCGCTCGCTGTGAGTTGCCTTCCTGTTCGTGGACTGACTGGGAAGGGCATTTTACTCAGAGTGAAAAACGAGCTTTCGAAGAGTGTTTGAGCAAATAATTTAGATTAGTTCGAGTTTAGTTCGAATAAAGAAGCCGAATACGATGACCTAAAGCGTATGCATTTTTAGTATTAGATGCGTATGAAATGGAGGATGTGAATGGATGAGCTAATAGACTTTAAAAAACGATTTCTCAAGAATGGCGAGCTGGTTTCAATTCCAAAAAAGGAAAGCTATAAAAGAATCATGCTGCTATGGGCCGTCTCTTTCTTTGAATTAAATACAAGTTATACGGAGCTTCAGGTTAATCGTGTGCTGTCACAGCTCTATCCTGATTATGCCGTGTTGAGGCGGTACTTGGTTGATTATGGATTCCTATTAAGGGATGAGCGAGGCCTGAAATACGAGGTTAATCCTGATGTTCACGGTATTGAGAGCTAGCCGTCCGGTTCGGGTCCTATATATTGCTAGAGGGATAAGCGAAATAGGCAATTGGTGTGCGAATATTGCTTTGCCAATGCTGATTTACGAGGTAACTCACGATGTTTCTGCAACTGCTTTGATGGTCTGCTGCAGATTTGCCCCCGCTCTGTTTTCAGTTGCGCTCGCGCAGCTGCCTCAGAAGATGGGTATCGGGACACTGCAGGCCATGAGATTGGCAGACTTAATTCGCGCGGGATTATTCGTTTGCTATATTTTTGTTGATAGTAAATGGAGTATGTTTGCTATTACGTGCGCGGTATCGCTTTGCCGAACGGTTGAAATGCCCTGCTTTTACTCGTTGTTAAGAGCCAATACGAATAGTATCAATCGCGACGTAATTAATAATTCGTTTGGGTTTCTGCAGAATTTGATGATGGTTCTAGGGCCAGTTGCCGGCGGTTTTGTTGTCGCTCAATTTGGGGCGGAGGCTGTTCTTGCATTAGACGCGCTTTCTTTTGCCGCGTCGTTCTGGTTGCTGCGAGATGTTCCGTCGGTTATCGAGGTTAATGATAAAGAGGGGATAAGCAAAAATGAAAAAAACTGGACTGCATTTAGTGATCTTAACGCGAAGCACTTGGCAATTGGTTTCCTATTAATCGATATTTCTAGTGGCGTGGCATTCGGCTCTCTGAATTCTCTTTTGCCAGCTATAGCGCAATTGCAATTTGACTCGTCATCGATACAATACGGATTCCTTCAGAGTAGTCTTACAATCGGACTGTTGTTCGGAAATACAATATACGGTCGTTTAATCAGCGGTTCCGATTGCGTTAAATCATATTGTTTTGTGACGTATCTTGCGCTCGGTGCGTATCTGGCGTTTGGCTATCGCTATGCGTCTGGGATATCGTTTATTTTCCTTTTTATCGTCGGTGCCGGAAACGCCATTCAAGATGTGCTTCTCATAACATCGCTGCAGGATTTGGCGAGAGACGGATCTGAATCGATGAGCCTGTTTTCAATTAGGGAGTCTTTGCAATCGGTTGCTGTTGTTATTTCAACACTCCTTGTTTCGCTGTTCACGAGCATCGCGATGTTCTCAATTCTCGTTACAGGACTTGGTGTATTTTCAATTATGATGGTAGTTGTGTTTCAATTGAATTATTTGCGAAAGATGTGACGTTGATATGCCTAAAACGCTTTTAGTATTTCCCCCAGGATGGAGTCCAGTGGGGCCGTATCTTGCCTTGCCTGTTTTGAAGTCATATCTTCAAGAGGTTGAACAATACAAAGTTGACATTGTTGACTTAAACGTGGAATTTTACGATGACCTCCTATCTTTTAGACATGTCGAAGAGTGCTGTAAAAGGTATCGGGAATCAAAGGATTCGTTTAGTTCGAATGTTCAATTAACAATCGAGTTGATACAAAAGTCAGCACTTAATGTTGACGAGGCAAAAGATATTTTCAGATCGAAGAGATACTTTAATCTAAAAGAAAGACAATATGCTGAAAACATTTTTAGAAATGCACTCTATATCATAAATCACGTCTCATATGGAGTTAAATACACGTTCAACTCCATAGATCTGCCCTATGATTATTATTCGACACCAGAAATAATGAAATCGCTTGCGGATACCTTGCATAATCCGTTTATTTCCTTCTATGAAACTGCCTTTCTTAAGCGTATTCAGAGGGAAAAAATCGAGTTTATTGGGATTTCGGTGAGCGGCTGTTTCCAATTGATTTCTGCAGTTACGTTAGCGAAACTGATTAAAGAAGAATGTCCATCTGTTAAACACGTCTCATTGGGCGGCAATTACATTACTCGTTTAGCAGATGACTGCATGAAAGAATGGCATCCCTTTTTTGAATACATTGATTCGATAATGATGTATGACGGCGAAGAGCCGCTTGCACGTCTTCTTGAGGCTCTTGACTCTGGTGATGACAATCTCGACTGTGTTCCAAACCTTTGCCATGCTAAAGGTGGAAAGATATATAAAAACCATCGGATTGAGCAAACATTTATCAACGATACAGTTCCCGATTTCGATGGCTTCGCCCTTTCTAAATACTTCATGCCTGAGTTAATATTGCCGGTTTATTCCTCTAGGCAGTGTTTTAATCATTGCGCCTTCTGCACCATTCCCGGTGCTACCGGTGGTTGTTACCGAAAGATGCCTATATCGAGAGTATTTGAAATAATGTGTCGGTTAAATGAAAAATACGGCACGAGAGTTTTCTCTTTTGTGGATGAAACATTCGAAGGCAAAAGAATGGAGCAACTCGCGGATGAAATAAACGCATCGGGAAAAACGTTTTTCTGGCATGGAGAAACGAGGTTCTCTCCAACCCTAAGTACAGACGTTTTCAACAAGATATACCAAAGTGGATGTAGGCAGATTCAGTTTGGCCTCGAGTCATACAACCAAAGAGTTCTTGATCTAATGAAGAAGAACACGAGAGTTGATTGGATTGATCGCAATATCCATGATTGTCTCAATGCGGGTATTCCTGTTCATCTATTCTTTATGATTGGCTTTCCGACCGAAACTAAAGAAGAGGCTCTGAACACCTTAGCTTATACAGAGAATGTTTTGAATTATTCAAAACAGGTATGTGGTGTCCCATATTCCACGAGAGGATTTACGAATTTTGGTCTCGTTATGGGGTCGGATGTTTGGAATCATCCCGATAAGTATGGTGTCTCTGTAATGCCGAAGTCCCAATATGAGGATTTGCGCCTCGAAGTGGATTATGTTTCAGGCACTGGTTTATCTTAAATGAAGCAAAATCCTTATCTGATGACCATCATATTGATTTTTATATGCAAGAGGTCATAAACGGTAGCGACACAATTGACTTGCCCCAGCGGCTTCATATTTCAGAGGTGACTTGGATCCTAGATTCTATTCACGCTGTCAGGTATAAGGGACATTTGACCAAAGTAAAGCGACGGCTAACTAGTCTAAATCCAGCTGATCGAATCTGGCTGGATTCCAAGACCTCTGTCGTGCTCGTTGAGCCATTTGCCTACTTCTATAATTCTGAATACCATCATGTCTATGCTGTTTCCCAGTTGGTATACCTTAAGTTGGCCCGTTTATTGGAGGCCGATTGTAGCATTTCTCTTATCCTTGATCAGGGCGACCTCGAGCTGACAAGGGCGATAGAAGAACTGTTGCATTATGGATTGCTGAATACAAATATCGATGCCGATTATGTAATGCACGATAATGGTTTTCAATTGGTTAAAAGTTCGTTTGTGAAAGAAGTCGGACGCTCAAAAGAGGGGTTAAGAGTACTGCTGAGTTGTGCCACCCATAGAATGTGTGCGGTTAATGATTTTTCGTTCGCTTTGCTTTCGTTGTTTGAAAAGCCGATTACTAAGAACGAGGTGCACGACATTTTGAAAAAAGAGGGACTATCGGCAAACGAGGAGCAACTAAACAAGTTGGTTGATAATTGCATGAAAGCAGATATACTACAATTGATTAGATAGAGGAGGTTTCTGCATGGACGTTATTAACAAAGATCTCTTGGAGCAACTGAAAGAGTTTCAGGAAGAGGGCGTCGTGGTAGAAGTGTTCGACTTTGAGGACTACATGGATAAATTCTGCCATTAGTTTCGAAATTTACTCGCCTCGCTTAAAGGAGAAGTCGATTATCGATTTCTCCTTTTTAATTAAAGATATTATTGAAATACATGCTCTTAGCACAGGTTGGCCTCTCAGTAAACTGGGAGGTTGCTTTGGCTAGTTAGAGATATGTGAACGTCCGTTAGACTGAATCTCAGGGTAGAAGGGGCCTCCAGTGTCCAGATCAACAAGGCAATGCTGCGTTTCGGCTAATAAGAACGATGGCTTTTTGCGTGTGGCGGCGGCCTCGCCGCGGATTCGCGTGGCCGATGTCGAGGGCAATGCCGAGGTTGCGCTGGCGGCTGTTCGCGATGCTGCCGGGCGTGGCGTTCGCGCGCTGGTACTGCCCGAGCTTAACCTGACCGGCTATACCGCGGCCGATCTGTTCCATAACCGCACGCTGCTGCATGCCTGCGAAGCAGCGCTGGTGCACATCCTCGACGAGACTCGTGAGCTGCCGATTGTCTTTACCATCGGTCTTCCCGTTGCAGTTGCCGAGAATATCTACAACTGCGCCGCCGTGTGCTGTGCGGGTGAGCTTTTGGGTCTTACGGCTAAGAAGTATCTGCCCAACTATGGCGAGTTCTATGAGCGTCGCTGGTTTGCTCCGTCGCCTGCGGATCCCGTGTGGGTTGAATTTGCCGGTCAGGGTCCGGTTCCGCTGGGTTCGGGGCTTGTCTACCGCTGCTGTGATGAGGGTCCCGAGGATATGGTGCTGGGCGTTGAAGTCTGCGAGGACCTGTGGGTGCCGGCGCCCCCTTCGACCGAGATGGCGCTTGCCGGTGCGACGGTGATCCTCAATCCGTCGGCTTCGGACGAGATTATCGGTAAGGCGGATTACCGCCGCAGCCTCATCTCTAACCAGAGCGCACGCCTGTACTGCGCCTATGCCTACGCGGACGCGAGCGAGGGCGAGTCCACGACCGACATGGTCTTTGCGGGCGAGAACCTTATCTACGAAAATGGCTCCAAGCTCGCCGCCACCAAACTGCTTACCTGCGATATGGCCATCGCCGACGTTGACCTTGACCGTCTGGTTGCTGAGCGCCGTCGCTCGACGACATGGACGCGCGCGGACGATGCGCCGGAGGCCGTGACCGTCGAGTTCTCGTTTGAGGGCTCGCTCGCCGAAGAGCCTGTCCTGCGCGATGCGCTCGGCATAGACCGTGTCTTCCCCCGCGCGCCCTTCGTGCCTGCCGACCATGGTGACCTGGCTGAGCGCTGCGAGACCATCCTCGACCTGCAGACCGCGGGCCTCAAGACCCGCCTTGCCCATACGGGCACCAAGGCGGCCGTTATCGGCCTTTCGGGCGGTCTCGATTCCACGCTGGCGCTGCTTGTGACCGTGCGTGCCTTCGATGCGCTGGGGCTGCCGCGCACTGGTATCACAGCCGTGTCCATGCCCGGCTTCGGCACGACGCATCGCACCAAGTCGAATGCCGAGTCGCTCGCTCGCGACCTGGGTGTGAGCTTCCGCGAGGTTTCGATCCACGCGGCTGTGGAGCAGCACTTCAAGGACATTGAGCATGATCCGGCCGTGCAGGACGTGACCTACGAGAACAGCCAGGCGCGCGAGCGTACGCAGATTCTGATGGATCTGGCCAACCAGGCTGGCGGTTTTGTCATTGGCACGGGCGACCTGTCGGAGCTGGCGCTCGGCTGGGCTACCTATAACGGCGACCACATGAGCATGTACGCCGTCAACGCGAGCGTGCCCAAGACGCTTGTGCGCCATCTGGTACGCTATGCTGCCGATGTCTTTGGCGGGCGCATTGCCGAGGTCTTGCTCGATATCCTCGATACGCCGGTGTCCCCCGAGCTTCTGCCGCCCACGGGCGACGGCGAGATTGCGCAGAAGACCGAGGATTTGGTGGGCCCGTACGAGCTGCACGACTACTTCCTCTACTACCTGCTGCGTTTTGGCTTTGAGCCGGGCAAGATCTACCGCATGGCGCTCAAGAGCTTCGAGGGCGTCTACGACGCCAAGACCGTCCACACGTGGCTACGTACGTTCTACCGTCGCTTCTTTGCCCAGCAGTTTAAGCGCAGCTGCCTGCCCGATGGTCCCAAGGTGGGCTCGGTGACGCTCAGCCCGCGCGGCGATTGGCGCATGCCGAGTGACGCCAGCTCGCGCCTGTGGCTTGCGCAGATCGACGCGCTCAATCCAGTTGACTAAGGTTGGCTAAATTGAACCAATACGGGGGTTGCAAGCGTTACACTTTTGCAATCTGATGGCCCGTATCGCGCGGCGCTCTTGTCGGAGCGCCGCTTTTTTTATATCGAAAGGTGGCACCATGCAGGCATCGCAGCGTCTCGACCGCTTTGGCGCGGAGGTCTTCGCCTCGCTCAACAATAAGCTTCTCGCGCTGAAGGCTCAGGGCAAGACCATTTACAACATGAGCGTGGGCACGCCCGACTTTAAGCCGTACGACCACGTGGTCGAGGCGCTCACGCAGGCAGCCCAAGATCCCGAGATGTGGAAGTATGCCCTGCGCGACCTGCCCGAACTCAAGCAGTCCGTGTGCGATTACTACGAGCGTCGCTTTGGTGTCTCCGGCATTACGCCGTCTATGGTGCAGTCGTGCAACGGCACGCAGGAGGGTGTGGGCCATTTGGGCCTGGCCCTGCTCGATCCGGGCGATACTATTTTGGTTCCCGATCCGTGCTACCCGGTCTTTGAGGCGGGTGCCAAGATCGCCGATGCCAAGCTCGAATACTATCCGCTGGTTGCCGAGCATAATTACCTGCCCTATGTGGCGGGTATCGATCCCGAGGTGGCCGATCGTGCCAAGTATATGATCGTGTCGCTGCCCGCCAACCCGGTCGGCTCGGTGGGCACGCCCGAGGTCTACGAGGAGATTATCGCCTTTGCCCGCGAGCATGATCTGTTGATCGTGCATGACAATGCCTACTCCGATATCGTGTTCGACGGCGAACCGGGTGGCAGCTTCCTGCAGTACCCTGGCGCGCTCGAGGTGGGCGTGGAGTTCTTCTCGCTCTCTAAGTCGTTTAACGTCACCGGTGCCCGCATCGGCTTTTTGGTCGGTCGCGAGGATGTGGTCTCGGCCTTTGCCAAGCTGCGCGGCCAGATCGACTTCGGTATGTTTTTCCCGATCCAGAAGGCTGCTATCGCCTGCCTGAACGGTCCGCGCGATGAGGTCGAGGCGCAGCGCCTGAAGTACCAGGAACGTCGCGATGCCCTGTGCGACGGTCTTGAGGGTCTGGGCTGGGAGCGTCCCAACGCGCATGGCTCTATGTTTGTGTGGGCCAAGCTTCCCGGTGGCCGCACCGATTCCATGGCGTTTTGCGAGGAGCTCATGGAGAAGGCCGGCGTTGTGGTGACGCCGGGCGCGAGTTTTGGTCCTTCGGGCGAGGGACACGTGCGCATGGCGCTGGTCCTACCGCCCGATCAGATCGCTTTGGCTGTCGAGGCCATTCGCGAGGCGGGCCTGTATTAGAAACCTATTTCGACTCGTCAATAGCTCGAAACCGATTTCGCGCAGTTATTTTACGAATACTGCAAACAATTTCGGTAAACGGTCGATTTTTGGCTGCGAATAGGGGCATAATCAAAGTCCCGATTGGATGTATTGGGATTACGACAAGCCGCTCGGGTCGTTCCCGGGCGGCTTGTTTGTGGAGAGAGATGGGAGTTTCTAATGGTTAACGAGAAGAAGGTCGCTATTGTCGGCTGCGGTTTCGTCGGTTCGTCTTCGGCGTTCGCACTGATGCAGAGTGGTCTGTTCTCCGAGATGGTCCTCATCGACGTGGACAAGAACCGTGCCGAGGGTGAGGCCCTGGATATCGCGCACGGCATGACGTTTGCCGAGCCGATGAAGATCTACGCCGGCGATTATTCCGATGTCGCCGACGCCGCCATGATCGTCGTCACTGCTGGCGCTGCCCAGAAGCCCGGTGAGACCCGCCTGGACCTGGTCAACAAGAACGTCAGCATCTTCAAGTCCATTATTCCCGAGATTAAGAAGTCCGGCTTCGACGGCATTCTGCTAATCGTCTCCAACCCGGTTGATGTTCTGACCTATGCTGCCATCAAGATGTCTGGCCTGCCCGAGGGCCATGTCATCGGCTCCGGCACCGTGCTCGACACCGGCCGCCTGCAGCAGATGCTTGGTGCCCACGTCGAGGTTGACCCGCGCGATGTCCAGGCCTATGTCATGGGCGAGCACGGCGACTCCGAGTTTGTCGCTTGGTCCAGCGCTCAGGTTGCCGGCGTTCCGCTGAACACCTTCTGTGAGCTTCACGGCCACTTGGAGCATGAGGCTGCCGAGAAGCGCATCGCCGAGGACGTCAAGAACTCCGCCTACACCATCATCGAGAAGAAGCACGCCACCTACTATGGTGTCGCCATGGCCGTCAAGCGCATCTGCACCGCCGTTATGCGCGATGAGCAGACCGTTCTGCCTGTCTCCTCGCTCATGGTGGGCGAGTATGGCCTGTCCGATCTTGCCATCTCCATGCCGACCGTCGTTGGCCGCGACGGCGTTGTCTGCCGCGTCCCCGTGCCGCTGAACGACGACGAGCAGCATGAGCTCACCGTCTCCGCCAAGGCCCTCAAGGACATCATCGACAGCGTCGACCTCTCCTGCTAAATCAAGCTCGCTAGAGCGAAAAGCTACAATGAAGGCGTCCGGGTCCACACGGCCCGGGCGCCTTTTTGGTGCAAAGTAACCTGACTCCAATGCACCATAGTTGATGGGAGGGCCATGTCGGATTCGCCTAATTTTTTGACCTATGTCCAGACGGCGTTTGATCCCTTTGAGGAGCGGCCGTTCTGCGCGGTGGATAGCCTGGTCTTTGCGTGGTTGTCCTATTTGCGCTTGCCGGGTGATATGGCGGGGCTGACGAACTGGCAGGGCCTAGACGTACGCGAACTGCTGCGTGCCGAGTGCTACCGGGACATGATTGACGACTTGTGGGACCCAGAGGGAAGCAGGGCCTTGTTGGAGGCCGTGGCAGCAAATCCCAGATACCGCGGCGTGCACGTTTGCGGCTATCGTGCCGTGAGCGATGTGGTGGCGACGGAGCAGTTTGCAGCCATGGCGTTCCGGTTTCCGGCGGGGTTTAGCTATCTTTCCTTCCGGGGGACCGACAGCACGATTGTGGGCTGGAAAGAGGACTTTAACATGGCGTTCCGGTGTCCTGTGCCGGCCCAGGAATCCGCGGCGCGTTATGTGGACGAGGCGGCGGATGCGATCGACGGGCCGCTTTTGTGCGGAGGTCATTCCAAGGGCGGAAACCTTGCGGTGTACGGTGCGGCGATGTGCTCCGATGTCGCCCGTGAGCGAATCGAACGGGCGTATTCCCATGATGGTCCAGGGTTCGTCGAGGAGTTTCTGAACGGCAACGCCTTTGCCGATCTTTCCGGTCGAATCGACAAGACGCTACCTCGGTCGTCGATCTTTGGCATGATGTTCGAGACACAAGAGGACTATGCCATCGTTGAGAGTACCGAGTTCAGCCTGCTGCAGCACAATCCCTTTAGCTGGGTGGTTGATGGTCGCGACTTCGTGTACTGTGAGCGCCTGTCCGCCGGTGCTCGATACGTTGATGGTTCCATTCGCGAGATGCTGCTTGCAGTGTCGCCTAGCGAACGCGAGCGTTTTGTAGATGCGTTGTTCTCCGTGTTTGAGGCTACGGGTGCTGAGCGGTTTGCGGATATCGCTGGGAATCTGCGCGAGAGCCTGCCCGTGATGCTCCAGGCTGCGCAAGGCTTTGACAAGGATACGCGACGCTTTGTCTCGCAGACCATCGTGGCAATCCTTAAATGCGCACTGTTGCCCAAACGACCCCAGATCGACGTGCCCGCTGCCGGCAAGAGTTTGGCAGAACAGCTCGAGGCTTGGCAGTCCGAGCTCCTGCGCTAACCATTGGTGCAAAGCGACCTGTCCCCGATGCACCAATCTTCGATGCGCCTGGGGCGGGATCGACCGCTATACTGGTTCGTGCCGAAATCGATCTAGAACGGAATGCCGTATATGAAAATCAATCACGCGATTCTGCATATCCTGGACTTTGACTCTGCCGTTAACGTCATGAGCCAGCGCGAGTTGGATATCGAGAGCCGTACCGTGCGCAATTTCGTAACCACACATCTGCGCCGCGCGCGTACCTCGGCCGACAACAAACGCGCCACGTTTGCCGAGAACTCTGCGTTTGGTGGTGAGCTCAAGGGCTATTTCTTTGGCGAGCGCGAGTTCGTGGACCTGTCGCAGCAGATTGCAGAGTTTATCTCCTCCGAGCTCACCAAAGCCGAGAAAGCCGAGTCCACCGACGTGCTCGTGGCCGATTTTGACGACGATGAGGATGCCCGCTGGTTTGCCGTGATGCTGCTGGGCTCCAAGCAGGCTTTTATGCACGAAGTGGGTCGCGAGGAGGGGGAGGTGCGCAACGACATCGCGCGCCACTACGCCATTCTGCCGAACCCCTCGCAAAAGGTGCCGAGCTATGCCATCGTGCGCGCGAGCACCATGGAGATCGGCTATGTGGACAAGAAACGCAAGATCGCCGGCGAGGACCGTATGCTTATCCCTGATGGCCTGCTGCAGTGCGACACGGGCGTATCGGGCAAGGAGATCATCGACACCGTGACGCGTGTGGTCGAGGAAGTCGCCGAGGAGCACGGTGCCAACACGGCTGTAGCGCTCGCTAAGGTTAAGGCTGCCGTTGCCGAGAAGGTCGAGGATGACGAGGAGCTGCCGCCTTGGGATATCGTCGATGAGGTCTTTGAGGACGAGCCGGTCATCAAAGAGAGCGTGCGCGCGGCACTGACCGAGGAGAAGGTTCCCGAGCGCGTTCCCGTAGAGCGCAAGCAGGTCGAGCGCGCGGCCGTGCGCAATCACAAGATTCGTACCGATACGGGCATCGAGATCAGCTTCCCGGCCGAGATGGGTTCGAACTCCGAGTACATCGAGTTTGTCAACGAGCCCAACGGCCTCATCTCCATCGAGCTCAAGAATATCGGAAGTATTGAGAATCGATAAACTGCTCTTGGACGTTGCAAAAAACAAAGGCCGAAGCCTTTTGGGACTTCGGCCTTTTTTGTTTTCGGCTTGGCTGCTGACATTGCGCCGGAGGTTGAGCATACGTCAGCGAAAACGCCCCTAGGCGAGCAAGGTGACGTGAAAGAGGAGGGCATTGACCTTTTGGTCATGCCCGACGATTGAACGTCAGATTGATCGCGTCGAAAATGTTGGTGTAAGGGTGACGCCCTAGCGCCCGTTTAACGAAG
>CABUIH010000011.1:0-60915 GCA_902491615.1 uncultured Collinsella sp.
TCCACCCGAGCATTGAATGAGGCTCCAACGCAAGTTGGGGCCTTTTTTCATATAGGAACACAAGGTCAAAGGCGGCACCATGATCCTCCTGGTCGACAAGATCGAAAAAAGCTTCGGCGCGCGCGTCCTCTTTAGCGGCGCGTCCTTCCAGATCAACCCCGGCGAGCGCTTTGCGCTCGTGGGACCCAACGGCGCCGGCAAAACCACCATGCTCAAGATCATCATGGGCATCGACAGTCCCGATGCCGGCCAGGTCCAGTACGCCAAGGACTGCCAGGTAGGCTACCTAGAGCAAGAAACCAACCTGGAGCACAAAGACACCACCATCCTTGCCGAGGTCATGGCCGCCGCCAAGGAAATCCGTCGCATGGGCGAGCGCGCCAACGAGCTGCAGGCCCAGATCGCCGAGCTCTCCGAGCAGGGCAAGGACGTCGACGCGCTCCTTAACGAGTACGGTCAAGTCCAGGACCGCTTTGAGCACCTGGGCGGCTACGAGCTCGAGAGCAACGCCCGCAAGATCCTGTCCGGCTTGGGCTTTAAGGTCACCGACTTTGAGCGCCCGTGCTCCGAGTTCTCGGGCGGTTGGCAGATGCGCATCGCGCTGGCCAAGCTCTTCCTGCGCCATCCCGACCTGCTGCTTCTGGACGAGCCTACTAACCACCTGGACCTCGAAAGCGTCCAGTGGTTGCGCGGCTTTATCGCCAACTACGACGGCGCCGTCCTAATCGTCAGTCACGACCGCGCCTTTATGGACGCCTGTGTCGACCACGTCGCCGCACTCGAGAACCGCCGTGTAACCACCTACACCGGCAACTACAGCAGCTACCTCAAGCAGCGTGAGGACAACTTGGAGCAGATGCGCGCCAAGCGAGCCGCCCAGGAGCGTGACATCGCCCACATGCAGGTCTTCGTTGACAAGTTCCGATACAAGCCCACCAAGGCCGCCCAGGCTCAGGAGCGCATCCGCAAGATCGAGCAGATCAAAAAGGAGCTCGTCATCCTGCCCGAGGGCCACAAGCACATCGACTTTAAGTTCCCCGATCCGCCGCGCTCCGGCGACATGGTCGTGGGCCTGGAGGGCGTGTCCAAGTCCTACGGCGACAAGCACATCTACAGTGATATCGACCTCAAGCTCTACCGCGGCGAGCACGTGGCGCTCGTCGGCCCCAACGGCGCCGGCAAGTCCACGCTCATGAAGATCCTCGCCGGCCTGGAGCCGCCCACCACCGGCACCCGGGACCTGGGCACCAACGTGGGCGTGGCCTACTACGCCCAGCACGCACTCGAGGGCATGACCGAGTCCAATACCGTCCTGCAAGAGATCGACACCGTCACGCCCAAGTGGACCGTGCCGCAGCAGCGCAGCCTGCTGGGCGCCTTCCTGTTTAGCGACAACGATTCCATCGAAAAGCAGGTTCGCGTCCTCTCCGGAGGCGAAAAGGCGCGCCTGGCGCTCGCCAAAATGCTCGTGGCCCCCGAGGCGCTCCTGTGCCTGGACGAGCCCACCAACCACTTGGACATCGACTCGGTAGACATGCTCGAGAACGCCCTGCAAAACTTCCCCGGCACCATCGTGCTGATCAGCCACGACGAGCACCTGGTACGCGCTGTGGCCAACCGCATCATTGACATCCGCGATGGCAAGGTCACGGTCTACGACGGCGACTACGACTACTACCTCTACAAGCGCGAGGACCTCGCAGCCCGCGCCGCCGCCGAGGCGACAGGGGAGAGCGCACCGGCCGTTACCAAGTCCGCTAAGGTCACCTCGGCCCAGCCCGACACCTCCGCCACCGCTTCCAAGCCCGCCGAGGGTAAAAAGACCAAGGAGCAAAAGCGCGCCGAGGCCCAGGCCCGCGCTGCGCTCAACAAAAAGCTCAAGGGCGTGCGCAACCAGCTCAAGAAGATCGAGGCCGAGCTCGACAAAAAGCGTGCCCGCTATGACGAGCTTATGGAATTGATGGCAAGCGAAGAGCTTTATGCCGATCAGGACAAGTTCAATGCCGCGCTGGGGGAATATAACGGCCTTAAGCAAGAACTGCCCAAGCTCGAGGACGAATGGCTGGAGCTTTCCACCCAGATCGAAGAGGAGACCGCGCGTGAATTCTCGTAAGGCCGCTGCCGTGGCGATGAGCGTCATCGCCATCGCCTGTCGCATCTGCGGCATCTTTATGAGCGCGATGACCGTGCTGCTGTGCTTTAGCGGCCTCACCGCCAAACTGCAGATCGTGGGCTTTGTCGTTGAGCTTTCACGCGCGCTGCCGAGCGCCATCGCCGGCTACGGCGTCATCACCTCTCCCTTTGGCGGCGTGTTTCGCTTAGATTACGCCATTGTCGCTGTGATCCTGTTTGTAATTGACTACCTGCTCACGCGCGCCTCGCGCCGCGTCCGCTAGGGGAGCGCCATGTCCAACAGCTACTTCATGAACCTGCTCGCCAGCGCCGTTGCCGTTATCGTCGGCATCGTGATCCACGAGAGCGCACACGCCGCCGCAGCCTGGGCACTCGGCGATAAGACGGCGCGTTCGCGCGGCCGCGTGTCGCTCAACCCGCTCAACCATATCGACCCGTTTGGCACCATCATCCTGCCGCTGCTTATGCTTGCCGCCGGCGGTCCGGTGTTCGCCTTTGCCAAGCCCGTGCCCGTCTACCTCAACAACCTCAAGCACCCCAAGCGCGATGAGGTCCTGGTGAGCGTTGCCGGCCCCGCATCGAACATCGCGCTGGCATGCCTTACGGCCGCCCTCATGCACGCGGCATACGGCAACCTATACACCATTATGTCCTTTGCCGTGGCATCGCAGATCATGAACTTCGGCGCCACGTTTATCGTGGTCAACCTGTCACTCGCGTTCTTCAACCTCATCCCGATCCCGCCGCTCGACGGCTCGTCAATCATCGTGCCCTTCCTCAAGGGCAAGGCGCTCGCCAACTACTACCGCCTGCAGCAATACGCTATGCCCATCCTCATCCTGGTTTTGTATCTGCTGCCCATGTGGACCGGCATCGACGTGATCGGCCGCTATTTCGACGTTACCGTGTATCCGCTTGCTGAGCAGCTGCTCAACTTCGCAATCGCCGGCATCTAAGGTAAACTTACAGGTCGACCGTGCAAAACGGTCGCAACATGCACCCAAACCGCGCCGCGAAGGCGCCGTCAAAGGAGGTCGAAGATGTCGTATCGCGTGTCGACGCAGGTCTACAGCGGACCGTTCGACCTGCTGCTGCAGCTGGTAACCCGCCAAAAAGTAGATATCGGCGCCATCTCCATCAGCGAGGTGGCCGAGCAGTACCTTGCCGAGGCCGAACGCATCGAGGCGCTGGACCTGGACGTGGCGAGCGACTTTTTGCTGGTCGCGGCAACCCTTTTGGACATCAAGGCCGCCTCTCTGGTGCCGCAGGAGGCCCCGCGCAAAGTCGATGACGACGATGACGAGTTCGACGAAGACCTCGAGGAGCTCAGCGCGCTCGACGGCGACGCCCTGCGCGAGGTCCTAATCCAGCGCCTGATTGCCTACAAGCAGTTTAAAGGCGCGGCGGCAGCTCTCGGTGCTCACATGCAGGCCGAAAGCCGCATGCACCCGCGTGTGGCCGGTCCCGACCCCGAGTTCTTGGGGCTCATGCCCGACTATCTTGCTGGCATTACCTTGCGCGGTCTCGCCGTCATTTGCGCCGACCTCGACGGCAAGCGACAGACCTTCTTGCTGGAGGCCGAGCATGTGGCGCCGCATCGCGTGCCGCTCGACCTGACCGTGGCCTCAGTCGACCGCTTTACCATGGCGCACCAAACCTGCACCTTCCGCGAGCTACTGGACGGCGATGCCACCACCGAGCAGCTCGTCGTCACCTTCCTGGCTATGCTTGAGCTCGCCAAGCGCGGCTCGCTCACCCTGAGCCAGGACGAGATCTTTGGAACCATCCGCATCAACCGCGTCGAGGGCGCCGAGGTCTATGTGCCCGGCGAGGGCCCCGAGCTCACCGAATAGGAGTCGCAACCATGTCAACCCTTTCCACGCTGGAGGCAAACAGCCTCAAAGGCGCCCTCGAGGCGCTGCTGCTGGTGTCGAGCGACCCGGTGAGTGCGCCCGCGCTGGCCGGCGCACTGGATATCGCCCCCGGCGAGTGCGCGTCGCTGCTCGCCGAGCTCAAGGTTGAGTACGAGGAGGCCAACCGCGGCTTTCAGCTGCGCGAGGTCGCCGGCGGCTGGCGCCTGTTCACGCACCCCGCTTACCACGACGTGGTCGAGGCCTATGTGTTGAGCTGGGACACGCAAAAGCTGTCCCAGGCGGCGCTCGAAACCCTGGCCGTTATCGCATACCACCAGCCCGTAACGCGCGAGGTGGTCAAGGGCATCCGCGGCGTCAACTCAGACGGCGTCATCGCGTCGCTCGTGGACAAGGGTCTGGTGCGCGAGCTCGGCCGCGACCCCCAGCGCGGTCAGGCCATCATTTACGGCACGACCAACGCCTTCTTGGAAAAGTTCGGCCTGCGCTCCACCCGCGACCTGCCCGACCTGGAGCAGTTTGCCCCCGACGAGCAGTCGCGTCAGTTTATCCGCGAGCGCCTGAGCGGCCACAGTATTCAGTCCACGCTCGAGGAGCAGGCCGAGGACCTGGACGAAGAGCGCGAACTGCTCGATACCGATGTTGAAGATGTTGAGGCAGTCGAGGACTTGGAGACCCTAGTCGTCGACGAGACCTCGGAGGATTTGCATGACGAGGACTAACGAAGTAGGGGAGACGCGCGCCATGGGCACCGCAGCGCCCGATGACCAGCACGTCTATCCGCACACCATGCGCCTGCAGCGCTTTTTGGCGCGCGCGGGCGTGGCGAGCCGTCGCGGCTCGGAGGACCTGATGACCGCTGGCCGCGTGACCGTCAACGGCCAGGTCGCGACCGAACTGGGCACCAAGGTCGACGTCGACCGCGACCATATCGAGGTCGACGGCATGCCCGTCAAGCTCAACCAGGGCGCCGTATACTTGATGCTCTACAAGCCGACCGGCTACCTCACCACCATGAGCGATCCGCAGGAACGCCCTTGCGTGGCCGATTTGGTCCCGCGCGACCGCTTTCCGGGACTCTTCCCGGTGGGTCGTCTGGACCGCGACACCACGGGCCTTTTGCTCTTTACCACCGACGGCGACCTGTCGCAGGACCTGCTGCACCCCAGCAAGCATGTCTATAAGACCTACCAGGCACTCGTTGACGGGCAGCTGACCGAACGCGATCTAGACCCGCTCCGCCATGGCATCGAGCTCGACGACGGCCTATGCCAGCCGGCAATCTGCCGCGTCATCACCGCACGCGAGGCCGAGGCCGTGGCGCCACAGGGCGTCAAGCCCGGCACCACCGCCGTCGAGGTCATCATCCGCGAGGGTCGCAAGAATCAGGTTAAGCGCATGCTGAGCAAGATTCACCACCCGGTAATCCGTCTGCATCGCTGCAACTTTGCCGGCCTTGAGCTCGAGGGCGTGGCCAAAGGCTCGTGGCGCGAGCTCACCGACCGCGAGGTGCAGATCCTCAAAAGCGGTGGCATCCCTCCCAAGCAGGCCAGCGCCATGCGCGGAGGCAAGCCCCAGGAAACCCCCGCCAGCCGCACGCGTCACCACGGCAGCCACGGCTCCGCACCCAAGCGCAACACCTACCGCGAGCGTTACACGGGCTAGGCAACCCGCCGCACCCCAACGCCTGCGAACCATACCAGCACGTCAACCATCGAAAGGAAGCATTGCATGATCGTCGCCATCGACGGCCCCGCCGGTTCCGGCAAGTCCACCATCGCCAAGGAGATCGCCCGCCAGCTTGGCTTTAACAAGCTCGACACGGGCGCCATGTATCGCGCCGTCACCTTCGCCGCGCTCGATCGCGGAATCGATCTAGACGACGAGGCGGCCATCGACGCCCTCGCCAAGCAGATCGAGATTCGCTTTACCAACGGCACCGGCGAGGACACGCGCCTGACCATTGACGGCCAGAACGCTTCGGCCGCCATCCGCACCCCGCAGGTCGACGCCAACGTGTCCAAGGTCTCGGCCTACCCGGGCGTGCGCGCCGCCATGCTCATTCACCAGCGCCGCGCCGCCGAGGACCGCGATATCGTGGCCGAGGGTCGCGACATCGGAACCGTCGTGTTCCCTAACGCGCAGGTCAAGGTCTTCCTGACCGCCGACCCGCGCGAGCGCGCCCGTCGCCGTGTGCTGCAGCGTCACCAAAACGATGCCCAGCCGCTCACGTCCGAGCAGCTCGAGGCCGAGGTCGACGAGACCCTCGACGCCCTTAAGCAGCGCGACAAGCTCGACAGCAGCCGCGAGGTCGCCCCGCTCGTGCCCGCCGAGGACGCCGTGTACGTCGACTCCACCGCTCACACCATCGACGAGGTCGTCTCGATAATCGAGGACCTCATCAACCAAAGGAGGTAGCCCATGCGCCTGTTTAAGCAGACGCCCGAGGACTATTACAACGCCCCCTACGCCGAGTTCCCGGCGCTCATCCGCGGCACCGTTTTCGTGGTCATGGCAATCCTTTGGGCCTTCTCCAAGCTCATGTGGCGTTGGAAGGTCGAGGATGCCGATCTGCTTTTTGAGCGCCAGGACGGCCGCGGCAGCGTGGTCATCTGCAACCACACCTCGATGGCCGAGCTCTTGGCCGTGGAGACGGCGCTGTTCTTTGGGGGGCGCCGCATTCGTCCCATCTTTAAGTCCGAGTTCGCCAAGAGCAAGATTGTGCGCTGGGCCTTTAGCCGCGTTGGCGGCATCCCCGTGGAGCGTGGTACTGCCGATATGAAGTGCCTGCGCGCCGCCCAGCATGCGCTGCAGCGCGGCGAGGACGTTCTGATCTTCCCCGAGGGCACGCGCATCCGCTCGCGCGAGATCAAACCCGAGGTCCACGGCGGTTTTGCGCTCATCGCTCAGATGGGCAAGGCACCTGTGAACCCGCTCGCCATCTGCGGCTGGTCCGACATCACGCCCGCGGGCAAAAAGATCATGCGTCCCAAGAAGTGCTGGATCCGCGCCGGCAAGGCCGTCTCGCTTTCCGACGCACCGGCTGGGCTTAAGCGCACGGAGCGCCTGGAATGGTTTGAGTCCGAGGCCATGAGCCGCGTCTACGCCATGCGAGACGAGCTGTGCGCCGAGCATCCGGGCAGGTTCTAGCCATGAGCGAGAATGTGACGAACACCGCCGCGACTGCGTCCGACCAGGCAACCGCGCCTACCATCGAGATCGCCGCCCACGCCGGTACTTGCTACGGCGTACAGCGTGCGCTCGATATGGCGCTAGCCGCCGCGCCGCAGGCAGGGGAGTGCACTCAGGTTCATACCTTGGGTCCGCTCATCCATAACCCCATCGTGGTGCGCGAGCTTGCTGAGGCAGGCGTTGGCCTGGCCGAGAACCTGGACGACGCCGCATCGGGCACCGTAATCATTCGCGCGCACGGAGTGGTGCCGCAGGTGATCGATGCCGCTCGCGAGCGTGGCCTTAACGTCGTCGACGCCACCTGCCCTTACGTGAAGAAGGTCCATATGGCAGCCGAGCGCCTGGTGCGCGAGGGCTACCGCGTGGTGGTCGTAGGCGAGCCAGGTCACCCTGAGGTGGAGGGCATCCTGGGCCACGCCGGCACTGATGCGCTGGTCGTGAGCTGTGCCGCCGACGCCAACGCCTTGTCGTTCAAGGGCAAGGTGGGCCTCGTCGTGCAGACCACCCAGACCGCGCAGAACCTCGCCGAGGTCGTGGCAGCTATCACCCCGCGCGTGCAGGAGCTGCGTGTGATCAACACCATCTGCGCCGCCACGAGTGAGCGTCAACAGGCAGCAGCCACACTTGCCAACCGCTGCGACTGCATGGTCGTCGTGGGCGGCAAGAACTCGGGCAACACCCGCCGCCTGGCGCAGATTTGCGCAGACGCCTGCGAGCGCACGCATCACATCGAGGAAGCTTCAGAGCTTGAGACCGCTTGGTTTACCGACGCTCACCACATCGGCATCACCGCCGGAGCCTCCACCCCGCAAGAACACATCGAGCGCGCCGTCGAGCGCATCAAGGAGCTTTGCCGCTAATCATGGACCAGACCGTACCCGCATACGCCGCCGAGGTGGCCGATTACGGGCGCAGCCGCGACCCCGAGCCGGGTGAGGGCGCGCTCGTAAAGAACGTGCGTCCCGAATCGCCCGCGTGGGATGTGGGTATCGAGCCGGGCATGCGCGTACTCACGGTCAATGGCGAGCAGCTCACCGACATGATTGTGTGGCTCTGGGAGGCCGACGACGACACCGTCGAGCTTGAGGTATTCGATCCGCGCGACGGCACCGTCACCCCTGTAGAGCTCGACCGCTTCCCGGGCGAGGACTGGGGCCTGGAGTTCGACGGCCCCATCTTCGACGGCATGCGTACCTGCGTCAACGCCTGCGTGTTCTGCTTTATGACGATGCTCCCCAAGGGCGGCCGCTCCACGCTCTATATTCGCGATGACGACTACCGTCTGAGCTTTTTGCAGGGCAACTTTGTCACGCTCACGAACCTCACCGACGAGGACGTGCAAAACGTCATCCAACGCAACATGAGTCCCATGAATGTGTCGGTCCATGCCGTAAGCCCCGACGTCCGCCGACGCATGATGGGCCGCAACGCCCAACGCGGCATGGACGTACTCGAGGCCATCATGGCCGCCGGCATCGAGATTCACGCGCAGATCGTGTTGTGCCCCGGCATGAACGACGGCGAGGAGCTGGAAAAGACCCTGCGCTTTTGCGAGGAGCACGAGCAAATCACCAGTCTGGGCATTGTGCCGCTCGGTTTTACCAAGCATCAGAACCGTTTTAGCTGGTCCTACAGCGACAAGCCCGAGCTAGCGCGCGAGACCATTGCCATGATCCGACCGTTCCAGGACCGTGCCTTCGAGCGCTTTGGCCGCCACACCTTCCAGATGAGCGACGAGTTCTACTTGGATGCCGGCATCGAGCCACCCGAGGCGGACTTTTACGACGGCTACCCGCAGTACTACGACGGCATCGGTATGATCCGCTCCTATCTGGACGAGACCGACAACGTGCTCGCCGCCGATGCCGAGCGCCTGCGCCGAGTTCGCGAGGCAATCGCCGAGCGCAACCAGCGCCTTCTGTGCCTCTCCGGCGCCAGCGCTCGCGACACCGTGGCGCGCTTTGTGGAGTCGCCGCATGGTCTCGCCGGCACCGTCACAGCCATCAAGAACCGCTACTTTGGCGGCAACGTGGACGTGACCGGCCTCATCGTCGCGTGTGACATTCTGGAGCAGCTGCCCCAAGATCTGTCGGGGGTTATGCTCTTTGTGCCTAAGCTCATGTTCAACGCTGACGGCATGACGCTTGACGAGTATCATCGTGACGATTTACTCGCAAGCCTTACCAGTCGCGGCGCCGAGGTTCATGTGGTGTCGACCATGCCGCATGAGCTACTCGATACCCTGGAGCACATCCTTGGCATTGTGCCTGCCGACTCTAACACTTCCACTGACCCTACCCATTAAAGGAGAGCAGATGAAACCTATCGTCGCCGTCGTCGGACGCCCCAACGTGGGCAAGTCCACGCTCGTTAACCGCCTGGCCCAGACCTCGGACGCCATCGTCCACGAGTCACGCGGTGTCACGCGCGACCGCTCGTATCACACGGCCGATTGGAACGGCCGCGAGTTCACCATCGTCGACACGGGCGGCATCGAGCCGCTCAAGAGCGATGACGTCTTTGCCACGTCCATCCGCGACCAGGCGCTCGCCGCCGCCGAGGAAGCCGCCGTCATCCTGTTTGTGGTCGACGGCCGCACCGGCGTCACCGAGGAGGACGAGTCGGTCGCCCGCATGCTCAAGCGCTGCGACAAGCCGGTCTTTCTGCTGGTAAACAAGCTCGACAACCCCGATCGCGAGAACGACAGCATCTGGGAGTTCTATTCGCTCGGCATCGGTGAGCCCACGCCGCTCTCGGCCCTGCACGGTCATGGCACGGGCGACCTGCTCGACGACATCGTGGCCCTGCTTCCCGAGGAAGAGGACGAGGTCGCCGATGAGTTCCCCGACGCGCTGAACGTCGCCATCATCGGCCGCCCCAACGCCGGTAAGTCCTCGCTGTTCAACCGCATCCTGGGCGCCGACCGCTCCATCGTGTCCAACATTGCCGGAACCACGCGCGACGCCATCGACACGGTCGTCGAGCGCAACGGCAAGCACTACCGCATGGTCGACACTGCAGGCATCCGTAAGAAGAGCACCGTGTACGAGAACATCGAGTACTACTCGATGGTCCGCGGCCTGCGCGCCATCGACCGCGCCGACGTGGCGCTGCTCGTCGTTGACGCCTCCGTGGGCGTTACCGAGCAGGACCAGAAGGTCATGGGCCTTGCCATCGAGCGCGGTTGCGCCATCGTGGTGCTGCTCAACAAGTGGGACCTGCTCGACGACGACCGTAAGCGCGAGGCCTGCATGGAGACCATCGACCGCCGTCTGGGCGTCATGGCTCCCTGGGCCCAGTACCTGCGCATCTCTGCCCTCACTGGCCGCTGCGTCGAGAAGATCTGGGCAATGGTAGACGCTGCCGAGAAGACGCGCTCGCAGAAGATCAGCACCTCACGCCTCAACACGTTCCTCACCGACCTGCGCGAGTTCGGTCATACCGTGGTGGACGGCAAGCGCCGCCTGCGTATGCACTACGTGACCCAGACGGGCGTCAACCCGCCGACGTTCACGTTCTTCGTCAACCACAGCGACCTGGTCAACGACACCTACCAGCGCTACGTAGAGAACCGCATGCGCTCGACCTTCGACTTTGCCGGCACGCCCATTCGACTCTTCTTTAGGAAGAAGGAGCAAAAGGATGCATAATCCGATTCTTCTGACCGCCATCTGCGCCGTGGTCTCGTTCTTTATCGGGGCGATTCCGTTTGGTCTGATCCTGGGCCGCGTGTTCAACCACACGGACATTCGTAAGGCGGGCTCCGGCAACATCGGCACCACCAACGCCCTGCGCGTGGCCGGCCCCAAAGTGGCCGCGCTCACGCTGCTGCTAGACTGCCTTAAGGGCGCCATCTGCGTCCTTATCGCGCGTCCGCTCATTGCCGACTTGGGCTATGGCTTCCCCGTGAGCATTATGGCCCCCGGTGCCGCCGGCGACTGGATGCTCGGCGTCATCTGCCTGGCAGCCGTGTGGGGCCATATCTTCTCGCCCTACCTCAACTTCCATGGCGGCAAGGGCATCGCAGTTGGTCTGGGCGTCATCCTCGCCTGGTACTGGCCCATCGGACTTTCGCTGCTGGGCATGTTTATCGTGGCCGTCGCCATCACCAAGTTTGTGTCGGTGGGCTCGCTTGCCGCGGCCATCGGTCTTCCCATCGCTGCCTGCGCGGTCTTTCCGTACAGCAGCCTCGGACTTAAGTTTTGCATGGCGCTGATCGGCATTACTGTGGTGTGGGCCCATCGTACGAACATCAAAAAGCTCATGACAGGTAAGGAGTCCAAGCTCTCGTTTACCAAGCGCGTCACCGAGCCCGACGATAAGTAGGAGAGAGTCATGAATGTTGCGCTGATTGGCTCTGGCTCGTGGGGAACCGCCGTCGCCGGCCTTGCCGCCGCGCGAGCCGTGCGCGTGACCATGTGGGCCCATAGCGAGCAGACGGCCGCCGGCATTAACGGTGAGCACCGCAACCCCCGCTACCTTGTGGGCTACGAGCTGCCCGGCAACGTCGTCGCCACCACGGACCTGCCGCAGGCGCTCAACGGCGCCGAGGCCATCATCTTTGCCGTTCCATCGACGCACCTTCGCAGCGTGTGCCACCAGGCGGCGCCCTTTATCGACGCCGATACCCCGGTGCTCTGCCTCACCAAGGGCATTGAGCCCGAGTCCGGCCTGCTCATGAGCGAGGTCATCGCCAGCGAGATCGGCAACGAAGCACGTGTCGCGGCGCTTTCGGGCCCCAACCATGCTGAGGAAATCTGCCGCGGCGGACTTTCTGCCGCCGTCATCGCCAGCAAAAATCCACAGATAGGGGAGACCTTTAAGGACCTGCTCCTGTCCACGGCCTTCCGCATCTACCTCTCGCAAGACATGACCGGTGTCGAGGTCTGCGGCGCCATGAAAAATGTCATCGCTATCGTGTGCGGCATCTCCGCCGGCACCGGCGCCGGCGACAACACGCTCGCCCTCATCATGACGCGCGGCCTGGCCGAGATTAGCCGTCTGGTGCATGCCCGCGGCGGTCAAGCTATGACCTGCATGGGACTTGCCGGCATGGGCGACCTCATTGCCACCTGCACCTCGGAGCATTCACGCAACCGCACCTTTGGCTACGAGTTTGCCCACGGCGTGTCGCTCGACGAGTATCAGACGCGCACGCATATGGTGGTCGAGGGCGCCGTCGCGGCCCGCAGCGTCAGCGAACTTGCCCGTTCACTGGGCGTAGACATTCCGCTCACCTTTGCCGTGGAGCAAACGCTCTACAACGGTGTTACTTTGGATAGGGCGCTCGAGATTCTTACCGAACGCGTCCCTTCTCAAGAGTTCTACGGACTCACCGACTAGCGCAGAAAGGCTTCTACCATGGGTTCCATCAAAATCGCTCCGTCCGTCCTTTCGGCCGACATGGCCAACCTCAAGGGCGAGCTCGACAAAATCGCCGGCGCCGACTTTGTGCACTTCGACGTTATGGACGGTCACTTTACCGGCAACCTCACCTTTGGCGTCGACATCCTTAAGGCCGTCAAGCGCTCCACCGATGTACCGGTCGACGCGCACCTGATGGTGTCGAACCCCGACGAGAGCGTTGATTGGTACGCCGACGCCGGTGCCGATATGATCACCGTGCACTACGAGGCTTCCACGCACCTGCACCGCACGCTCACGCATCTGCAGCAGCGCGGCGTCAAGGCCGGCGTGGTGCTCAACCCCGCCACCCCCGTGTGCGTGCTCGAGAGCATCATCGACGTCGTCGATATGGTGCTGCTCATGAGCGTGAACCCGGGCTTTGGCGGTCAGAGCTTTATCCCGGGCACTCTGCATAAGCTCCACGAGCTCAAGGCCATGTGCGAGCGTCACGGCGTTTCGCCCCTCATCGAGGTCGACGGCGGCATTTCTTCCAAGAACATTGCCGAGGTCGTCAAGGCCGGCGCCAACGTGCTCGTGGCCGGTTCTGCCGTATTTAAATCCGAAGATCCCGCTGCCGAGGTTGCGCTACTGCAGAAGCTGGGCAACGAGGCCGCACAGGAGGCATAAACCCTTATGACCGCAGGTCAAAACCGCATACCCGTGAATCTTGACTATGCCGCCTCGACGCCCATGCGCGCCGAGGCGCTCCTTGCGCAGCGCGAATACGACGACAGCGAGCTTGCCGGCGTCAACCCCAACTCGCTGCATTCGCTCGGCCGCAAGGCCGCCGCGCGCCTGGAAGTCGCCCGTCGCGAGATCGCCCGTAGCTTTGGCGCGCGCGTCCGCCCGTCCGAGATTGTTCTGACCAACGGCGGCACCGAAGCCAACCAGCTGGCGCTGCTCGGTCTTGCCGAGGGTGCCCGTCAGCGCGATCGCAAACGCGATCGCGTAATCGTTTCGGCCATCGAGCACGATTCGATTCTGGACAACCTGCCGCTGCTGCGTACCGCCGGCTTTACCGTCGACCTGGTGCAGCCCTGCCGCATGGGCTACATTGAGCCCGCCACGCTTGTCGAGCTGCTAGGCGACGACGTGGCGCTCGTGAGCATCATGGTTGCCAACAACGAGACCGGCGTGGTGCAGCCCATCCGCGAGCTTGCCGCGGCCGCACATGCTGCCGGCGCCCTGTTTCATACCGATGCCATCCAAGGCTACTTGCATATTCCGCTCGATGTCACCGAGCTGGGCGTCGATGCTATGACCGTTGCCGCGCACAAGATCGGCGGCCCCGTGGCATCCGGCGCACTCTACCTTAAGAACCGCACGCCGCTGCGTCCGCGCATCTTTGGCGGTGGACAGGAAGCCGGACGTCGTGCCGGCACGCAGGACCTGCGCACGCAGTTGGCCTTTGCCGCTGCCGCCCGCACGTTGGCGCCCCGCGTGGCCCAGGAGCGTACGACGCTGCAAGCTCTTTCCGACAAGCTCTACGCCACGCTTACGGCTCATCCGCGTATTCATGCCACCATGGGCGACTACGCACAGGCCGATCGTCTGCCGGGCATGGTTTCCATCTACGTCGACGGCATGGACTCCGAAGAGCTCATCATCAAGCTCGACGCCGCCGGCTTTGAGGTATCGGCCGGTTCTGCCTGCTCGAGCGGCAGCATGGACCCGAGCCATGTTCTCAGCGCCATGGGCATTGGTCGCGAGCAGGCATTGGGCGCTCTGCGTATCTCGTTTGATGACCGTGTGAACCCTGCCGACCTGGACGGCTTTGCCCAGACGCTGCTCTCGATCGTGGGTGCCGCATGATCGTCGCCGAGCTTGAACGTGCGCTGCTGGCGCGCTACCCCAAGGCGGACGCCGAGGGCTGGGATCATGTTGGGCTATCTGTGGGAGATCCCGCTGCAGAGATCACCGGCGTTGCCTGCGCGCTCGATGCGACCGAAGCTAATGTTCGCCGCGCCCAGGAGGCCGGCGCCAACGTGCTGCTGACGCATCATCCCATATACATCAAGGCGCCCGAGGCCTTTTGCCCGGCGGATGCGTCACGCCCCCAGTGCAGCGCGGCGCTCTATGAGGCCGCCCGCTGCGGCGTGAGCATTATTTCACTCCACACCAATCTGGACCGCTCGCACGAGGCGCGCGCCTGCCTGAGCGAGCTGCTGGGTGCCGCACCCGTGGGCTCACTGGAGCACGTGGACGACCCCGAGGCCACCGGCCTGGGCGCGCTTGCGACGCCCAACGACCCGTGCACGCTGCGCGATCTCGCCACCCGTGCCGCAACGGTATTTGGCAGCGACCCGCGCGTGTGGGGCGAGGCCGATCGCCCGTGCAACACCGTCGCCATTTTGGGCGGCTCCCTGGGCGACTTAGGAGAGCTCGCCATCGCCGCGGGCGCGGACGTTATCGTGACGGGCGAGGCGGGCTACCACGTGGCGCAAGACCTTGCCTTGCGCGGGCTGCCGGTCATCTTGCTCGGCCACGACCGCTCCGAGGAGCCGTTCGTTGATATATTGATGAACTCTGCAGTTGACGCCGGGGTCGACCCCCGTCATGCGATTAAAATACTGAACCCTTGCCAATGGTGGACTGTGACAAAAGGAGAGAACTTATGAGCGCCGGCGCTACGCTACTCAAGCTGCAACAGATCGATTTGGAGCTCGCCCGCAACAAGAGCGAACTTGCCAATATGCCGGAGCTCAAGGAGCTCGCTTCCAAGCGCAAGACCTATGTGAAGCTCAAGTCCGAGATGACCAAGCTCTACGCCCAGCGCAAGGATCTGAACATTGAGCTCGACGATCTCAATACCACCGAGATTCAGACCAACAACGCCATCGAGGCTGCCAAGAAGCGCCACGTCGACGGCTCCGACTACCGCGAGGTTCAGGACCTGGAAAATGAGCTCGCCACCCTGGCCAAGCGTCTGGACAAGATTGAGCACACCCGCAAGGACGTCGTTGTCGCCCATAAGGAGGCGCTCGACCGCGAGGCCCGCGCGCAGGCAATCATCGCAAAGTTCGAGGAGGGCGTGAAGGCCGATACCAAGGCCGCCCGCGCCAAGGCTGCCGACCTGCAGGCTCAGATTGACGCCGCCGCTAAGGAGCGCACCGCGCTTGCTGCCACGCTGCCGGCCGACGTTCTCACCGACTACGAGCGTCTGCTCAAGCAGTTCCGCGGCCTGGCCGTCGAGACCATCCAGGGCAACATCCCCACGGTCTGCCACACCGCGCTGCAGGCATCGTCCATGAGCGACCTGAACCACGACGGTAGGTCAATTACGCACTGCCCGTACTGCCGCCGCCTCCTGGTGCTCCCGAGCAAGGAAGCTTAAACGATGGCGGCACCCAACAATTCAATGCAACTTGAGGGAAATACGATCCTGCTGGGCATTACCGGCGGGATCGCCGCCTATAAGTCGTGCAATATCGTGCGCCTGCTGCAAAAGCGCGGCGCGCGCGTCAAGGTCATTATGAGCGAGCATGCCACGGAGTTCGTGGGGCCGCTTACCTTCCGCGCACTCACCAATGAGCCGGTCGCGGTTGGGCTATTCGACGACCCGTCTGACCCCATCCACCACATCTCGCTTGCGCAGGAGCCCGATCTGGTGGTCGTGGCGCCCGCGACGGCCAATATCATCGCCAAGATGGCCAACGGCATCGCCGACGACCTCATTTCCACCACGCTGCTGGCAACGCCGCGACCCGTCGTGATCGCGCCCGCCATGAACAACGGCATGTGGAAGGCGCCGGCGACGCAGGCCAACATGGCCACGCTGCGCGACCGCGGCGTGCATGTGGTGGGTCCGGGCAGTGGCTACCTTGCCTGCGGCGATGTGGACACGGGACGCATGAGCGAGCCCGAGGACATCGTCGAGGCTGTCTGTGAGGTGCTCAATCCCGTGCCTCAGGACCTAGCAGGTAAGCGCATCGTGATTACCGCTGGCCCCACGCACGAGCCGATCGACCCCGTGCGATTCATTGGCAACCGGTCGTCGGGCAAGATGGGCATCGCCCTGGCGGGGGAGGCCACTCGCCGCGGTGCCGAGGTCACGCTTGTGCTGGGACCGACATCGCTTGATGTTCCCCGCGGCGTGGAGTGCGTGCGTGTGCAAACCGCCACAGAGATGCTGCAGGCGGCTCTGAGCGACTTTCAGACGGCCGACGTGGCCATTTGCGCCGCCGCCGTCGCCGACTACACTCCAGCGGCCCCAGCGGACCATAAGCTCAAAAAGTCCAACGAGCCCTTGGATCGAGTTGAACTGGTCGAGACCGTTGACATCTTGGCCGAGCTTTCGCGTCAAAAGGGAGAGCGGCGCGTGATCGGCTTTGCGGCCGAGACCGATAACGTCGTGGAGTACGCGCAGCGTAAGCTCGCCCGCAAGGGTTGTGACGCCATTATCGCCAACGATGTCTCGCGCGCCGATTCGGGCTTTGGAACCGACACTAACAAGGCCTGGATCGTGAGCACAGCGGGCACGCAAGAACTTCCCGTGCTAACAAAGCCCCAGCTCGCAGATACAATTTTGGACTTGCTTCAAAATTTGTAAAAAAGTTCTTGCACAAGTCTAAAGTTTCGGGTTAATATACTCCCTGTTGCGAGCGAGAGCAGAGCAACAGACAAAAGCTTCGGGACGTGGCGCAGCTTGGTAGCGCACTTGACTGGGGGTCAAGGGGTCGCTGGTTCGAATCCAGTCGTCCCGACCAGAAGTTTCGCAGGTCAGGCACCTAGTGCCTGACCTTTTTTGTTTTAAGCAATTGCTTAATTTTGATTAAGCAACAGGGTGCCAAAAATCTACCTGCGCGATAATCGCTTTTTGCGGTTACTTGCGCGTTTTGCACGCGCTTGAGCCGATTTATTAACGCGACATGAATCTACATACGCGTAGCTGGTATACAGACGAGTACAGGCTGTATTTATCGCGGCGATTTACGCAGATATGGCGACTGTAACGAACTAGTGTGTCGCTGTATTTATTCCAGCAGTTCACTTGATCTGTGGACAAGTGAGCGGTTACAACAAAACGCCAACCAGGATGGACTCCATACGAGGATGCCGCAAAGGTAATGGCGGGGAAGTGCGGCAGGCGCTCTGAGAGCCGCTGTATGACCCCATTTCTCCTCAACCCGATTACCTGTACAATGAACCTCGAATTGTTTGAGTAATCGCCAAAAGAAAAGCCCTCGCAGGATTGCGAGGGCTTTGCGATGAAAGAGATCAGAAGCAGAAAGCGGGGAGGACATAAAACGAGTCCGTCGCGCTGTAGCTGTAGCAAATACCGCCGCTTTGAACATAGCGAAAGGATGTGGAGCTGCGCGGTCTCACGGAACGAGTCCAGTGGCTATAGCCTGATGCACCGGAATAGTTCGACCCCGTCACGCCCTTGGATTTGTAGCACTCGTACTGGATGCCGTCAGATTGCATATCCCCTTATACTTCGGTTGCCGAGAGCAGAAAAACCTTGTCGGTCGTCGCCGAGGGGGCACCGCCCCCGTTACCGCCAACGTTATCGGTTGTCTTTGTGACGGGTTTCACCTTTGACTGGAGCTCGCTGGGCAGGAGCAACCAGAGGTCACCGCTGTTGAGGCGGGTACGGAGCTCGGACTTATCCCAACCACCGGCATTGGTGTCCGTAGCGTTCATTCTCTGGCTACCCAAGGCAGAGTTGGTCGCCTCGAACGTCAAGCCTGCCATGCCGCTACCATCGGCCAAGTCGTCGTGGTTGATGCCGATGATACGGTACTCGAGCGTCTTGCCATTGGTCAGCTTCATCGAGAACTTGGTGCCGGCATCCATGGCGGCCTTGGCCTTGGCGTAGGCGATAGACGATGTACCGTTCTTGGCAATGTCTTTGGCAACCGCCTCCTGCTCGTCGAGGGTCCAGTCCTTCGCGTCCTTGGCGATGGCCACCTGGACGGCCGCGGAATCGGCGCCTGCGGAGCCGCCACCGGACGCGCCTCCCTCGACGCCGCCGACCGTCCCATTGTTCACCGTGTTGCCGACCAGGTTGAACTGGTTTCGGATGGCTCCGGCCACGCCGGGTCCCGCGAACACGATGACCAGGCTGATGACGGCAATGATCAGGACGTACTCGATAATTGATTGCCCTCGGAAGCGGGTCGTTTCAGGAGCGACCCCCCCCCGAAGGTTAATTGCCGCTGCATGCATATACGGCTCCCTTCACTCGGGGTTTGCAATACGAGCCGAGCGTAGGGCTATTCCAAGTATTTGCAACGGTCTTGCCGCTGCGGCAACGATGACGGCAGGGGAGAAAGTCATGCGCTATTAGCGCGGCTATAACGTCCGCTTCGAATGCCGACCGTATTCATATCGAGGCAGCCATTTCATACCTTCAGAAAGACAACTGAAAGCCGCAAAAAAGCGGGACCTGGCTATAAGCCGAACCCCGCCCAAGAGAAGCCTTTAGAGCCGAGACAGACAACGCGTGTGGACAATCACTCAGCCTCCACCGCCATGCGCACGACCTCTTCCATCGGGTAGCGAGTGCCGCCGTCCCCGTCCAAAGCCTCGTTGTAGGCCTCGATGTCCGCCATGTCCTCAGCCTACTCGAACGCGGCCCTTCTCACGAACTCGGAAAAGGTCATGCCCGTGGCGTCCGCATGGCCCTGAATCAAGGCCATTTCGCCCTCATCGAACTTGACCGCGATCTCGCGCATCGCCATGGTCGCTCCCGTAAACGCCGTCATCGAAGTGAATCCATTATCCACCCACCGTATACGCCCCGAACTCGAAACACCAGGCAGGATGGACTCTATACGAGGACGCAGCAGAGGTAATGGCGGGGGAGTGCGGCAGGCGCTCTGAGAGCCGCTGTATGACCCCATTTCTCTTCAATCCGACTACCCGTGCCATGAACCTGAAGCCGTTCGTTCGGTCGCCAAAAGAAAGCACGCGCGGGGTAACGCGGGCTTTGCGCTAGACAAGCTAGAAGCACCAGGCGGGGGAGACGCAAAACCAGCCCGGCGCGGAGTTGCTGTCCGACGGATTGCCGCTGCTGTCGACATGGAGGAAGCCCTTCGAGGCGTTCGGAAACACCGAACGCTCCCACCAACCGCTGCCAATGGCAATGGCAGAGCTGGGATTATAGTTCTCCGTCACCTTGCCTTTGAAGGCCTCGTACTGGGTGCCCTCGGAGGAAGTCCAGGGATAGGATGCCCAATAGGAGGTGGGGGGCGATCTCAGAGTAGCTGAGCAGGAACAGCTTGTCCGAGGTAGCCGTCACGGCGGCGTTCTTGTTCTCATCACCGCCCCCGACATTGTTCGATAGCTTTTTGACGGCCTTCACCTTGGACTGGAAATCGGAGGGCATCAGATTCCAGATCTTGCCGGAGTTCATTTTCTGACGGAGTTCAGACTTCTCCCAACCGCCGGCGTTGGTGTCAATCGCGTTCATGGGGGACCAAATGCCCGTCGTGGTGGTGAGGAACGTGAGGCCCGCCTTGCCGGATCCGCCTGCAGGGTCATCATGATTGATGCCGATAATGCGGTAAGTCAGCGTCTTGCCATCGGTGAGCTTCATCGAGAACTCGGTGCCGGCATCCATCGCGGCCTTCGCCTTGGCGTAGGCGGGCGACGCCTCGCCCTTGGCGGCGATGTCCTCGGCAACTGCCTTCTGCTCACCGAGGGTCCAGTCCTTCGCGTGTCCTTCGCGTCCTTGGCGAGCGCCGCCTGGACGGTCGCGGAACCCGCGCCGTTACCGCTGCCGGAACCGCTCGGTTCCCAAGTCCCACCTGCTGTCCCGTTTACCAATACTCCCGCCACCGTGTTGAACTGGTTCCTGATTGCCGACGAGACCCAAGGGCCGGCTATCATCACAACCAGGACGATAATCGCGATGACCAGAACGTACTCGATGGCTCCTTGGCCTCGGAGGCGGGTATTCCTAGGAGATACCCACCCCCCCCCGAAGGTTAATTGCCGCTGCATGCATATGCGACACTCCCTTCGCATGGGGATTGATATTGCATGCAGAGCGTACGTTAAAGCGAACCGACTAGCCCGTAACGTGCCGCTGAGGCAACGGCGGCACGGGTGCCCGCGCCACATAAACTGCTTGCCGTTTTGTTTCTTCAGACCTACTGCCACGCCTTCGGGAGGATAACGCCGGGGGCGCAGTGATTGAAGTCACTATGATTGGCATAGGTTGGGACATTCCAATCGGAACAGTCGAGGTTTAGATTTTTGCAATAGCTAAACATGCCGAGCATATCCATAACATCTGAGGTCTTCCACCCTGGTCCATATTTCACGCTTTTCAGCGAACTGTCGGTGGAAAAAAGGAGACGTAAATCGCCGGCTTTCCGCGTCGACCATCCGGAGATGTCAATCTCCTCGACCTTGTAAAGGTTTTTGAGCGCCGAGTCGAATTCGACGACCGAGGACGTATCCCAGCTTGAAATACTGAAGGAAGTCGCATTGCCGCAATACGCGAATGCGTGCTGCAGATTTGTGCAGTTCGACATGTCGAACTTTGCCAGATCAAAGCTCTTGCAGTTCTCCATGTACTGAAAGCAAAATGCCAACGAGTGGATTTCTATGCCATCGTCAATGGCCTTTACGGCCACGATATTATTTCTGTTAGTCCACCAGGGGGCAGTCGTCTTGCCGTCGTTTCCCACGGTCGCGGTGGCGTATCCATTTTCGAACCCCGTATACACCGCCGTCACGCGGCGGCTGTTGAGCATGTCACCGACTCTGGGGACCCCGCGGCGCTTGTAGAACATGAGGCTGTGGTCGTCCTCCGAGTACACGGCGAACGCTATCCCGTGAACGGGGTCCACGATGTCGGCGTCGGTCAACGACCCGTTGCCGCCGCCCGTGCCGCCCGACTCCCAGCTCCCCTTTGAGATTCCGTTGCCGAGCGTCCCCGCCACCGTGTTGAACTGGTTTGTGATCGCCGACGAGACCCACGGTCCCGCGATCAGCACCACCAGGACGATGATCGCGATGATCAGTACGTACTCGACTGTCGACTGCCCCTTCGGGCGGCGGGTAAATCTGGGAGATACCCCCCCCCGAAAGGAATTTCCGTTGCATGCATGTGCGGCTCCTCTCGGATTGCTTTGGCTGATGCTGCAGAGGATAGACGCGATTACTAAGGATGAGTCAACAATGCCGCAGCGGCATTCACACTAAGAGGGTAAGGCGTTCGGAGTGACATCCCGTTCCAAAACGTATACTTGATTTAAGGCGGAGTGGAATGTGGGCGCGCAAGGAGATGCGGAATCGATGAGAGCCTCAAAAAAAATTACTGCAGTGTTATCATCTTTCATCCTCTCTATTCTTCCATTTCTGATTCTATGGGCGGCTTGGTCAGTCCTCCCTGATACAATTCCCGCTCATTGGAGTGGGGGTGTTGTTGATCGATGGGGTAATAAGCTTGAATTGCTGGTTGTTCCGCTGTTTTCTCTGATTGGTTCTATTGCAATTTCTGTGTACCTTATTGTTTCCACGCGGCGAAGAGAGTTCGCGGATTTCTCTGTTCGAATGCGACGGGACTTTGTTGCGTGCTATATTTCCAGTCTTCTTTTATCGACAACCTGCTCAGTGATAATTGCCGTTTGGGTTCAGTTGATTCTTACGCAAAACACTGCGGTTGATGGGGGGCTTGGACTATCGATCCTGTATTCCCTTCCCGGGCTATATGTGATCTTGTGCGCTTTGCCGCCTTTTTATGCGAGCGGCGAGAGCAAAAAGGCAGAGCGCCTGATAACAGTTCTTATTGGCGGCGCGGAGATTGTTCTTTGTGGAATAGTGCTTGAAGGTTCGGCTGCCTCTTATGCGATGATTGGACTGATGATTCTGTTCTGTGCGTTTGAGATTGTGTCACAGGTAAGGGATAGCCGGTCCTTATGAGTTGAATTACGCGCGTGCGGATATAAAGGTTGGCATGTTAAGCTGGTCGTTTTCTCGTTCTGGGACATTTGCAGTAGGATGAGTGGGACTAGGCGCGCTGCGGTGTGATGGTGACGGTTGAGACTTGTATCGCTGCAAATCCGCTGATGCACATTTTGCTATTGGGCTTGAAGGTGGGACCGACAGGCCTTTGTTTGGGATGTTCCGGTCGTCCAACGCGTGTTGCACGGCTTTATATTGTTACGCTCGTTCGGCGCTCCGTTGGAGCATTTCCGGGTTTGTCGGCATCATGACTTGGCCAAGTGACATGCTTGCCGGGACGGTTGTAACGCCGCGCCGGTTCCGTGTGCTCCTTCGTTGTTGGCCTGTCCAGCCGGGGGCGGATTCGGCCTCATGTTGTGGCGCACGGCCTTCAGGGGCTTCCCTTGGCGAGTTATGTTCGTCCGTATGGGTAAGGGTCGGGTTGAGCTGACAATCCCGTGTCGGAAGGGGCTTGCACCATGCGCGCGATGACAGAGATTGAGTGGCTGGACGGCCGTGTGACGAAAGTGCCGGAGCTCGCCCTGGGCGATGCGCTCGGCGAGAGCGTCCAGGCGGAGCTCGATTTCGGGTTCGACGACGTGTTGGAGGGCCTTTGGGTTGAGGTGCGCCATCATGAGCCGGATGAGGACTCGGACGGCGACCCGCGCGGGAGGGGCTGCGCACTGTACGCGGACTGCCGGTACAGCCTGGTCGAACCGTCGGACCTCGACCGTGTCTTCTGCATCCTTTACGAGGGGCAGCCGAGGGTCCAGCCGCGTCGCGGGGGAGCTCGTGAACCTTTCGCGGGCCTGCGCGTTGTCCTGCCTCATGCTCGGATCTCCCTACCCGCCAGGCGCCCTCGAGGCCCTGGCCGCGTGCGCTCGATACCTCTGCGGTCCGGCTTTCACGTCCGACCTCGCCGCCCGCGTCCGCGCGCGGATCCCATCCGGCCTCACGCGCTTGAATATCGAGCTGAGCCCAAACGATGACCCACACCCCATCGGTCTTCATGATGATGCCTCGATGAGCCAGCTCGCCCAGAGCTTTCGATACAGTCGGTTGAGTCGAACAGACTTTTTTTCGAGCTTGTCCTGACGCATGAAAAGACCTTTTGTAAGTTCTTTTCCGTTGGCATCCTTCCTATTAGGCCCTTTGGACGTCTGGAAGGAGCAAATCACGATCAGAATCGCAAGCTGGACGCGATTCTTCGGGACCGCAAATAATGAGTCGTAGGATGGCCTGTTGATTCCACTCAGGATCTCGCTCTTTGCAATCTCATCCTGTCGAACGTCAAGCGCCGCCTCCATCTCGCTAGGCGTCTCGGCCTGATCGGCAACCGATGGAGCGTCCGTGTCTAAAGGCCACGGGAGGCCACGGCCTTTTTGCGGTTTGTAGCTACTTGTACTCATGTTGATTCCTCCGGTGCGAGGCTATCCAACCCAATTGCCGACTGTGCCCATAATATGGTTGATTTCCGATCTCAGCCGAACACATTGAGCGGATAAGCCGTTCCCGCAGTTAGCCGAACGCCCCCGAGGCCCCATTCAGGCCACGGGGGCGTCGTTTTCCCAGTTGAAGGAACGGTGGAGATGTGTTTCGATGGGTCCGGTGGCCATGTTCCGCCCGCCGCCCGGCACCTCTTCCCAGACTCAGCCGTACGGTCGGTCCGTCTATTCCGTTTTCGCCCTTAGGCTAGGCCAGCGGGGCATCGCCCCTCTCTGCGCGCGCCCTCTCGGCGGGGCCGGCGGGGCCGACCTGTCGGTCTACGACGGGTTCCTGAAGGGGGCGGTCGCCGATGGCAGCTAGCGAGGAGCTGGCCCGCAGGGTCGTGGAGGCCGGGCGGTCGTGCTCGCTCACCACCGCCGTCCTGGAGGAGTGGTCGAGGCTCGGCACCCCGAAACAGGTGGAGTACCTGGCGGGCTACCTCGAGGCGGAGAGGTCCAGCCGCGAGGCCTCGAAGCGCGCGACGCTGCTCAGGCGCTGCGCGCTGCCGGCGCCCAAGACCTTCGACGGCTACGACTGGTCGGCCGTGTCGTGGCCGGAGGACATGGGGCGCGAGTCGCTGCTCGCGCTAGACTTCGTCGAGCGCAGGGAGGACCTCGTGCTCATGGGCGACGTCGGCACCGGTAAGACGCACATGGCGTCGGCCCTCTGCGCGCTGGCGTGCGAGAGGAGGCTCGAGGCGCGCTTCTTCACGGCGTCCTCGCTCGTGATGCGCCTGGGGCGCGCCCGCGACGACGGGAGGCTCGACCGGGAGGCCGCGCTCATCGGCAAGGCCCGCCTGCTCGTCATCGACGAGCTCGGGTTTCTCCCGCTCGACGCGGACGGGGCGAGGCTGCTCTTCCAGATCTTCGCCGACGCATACGAGAGGCAGTCGGTGGTAATCACCGCGAACCTGGAGTTCAGCAGGTGGGGGTCGGTGTTCGGGGACGACCAGATGGCCGCCGCCGTGATCGACCGCATCGTCCACCACGGGAGGCTCGTCCAGTTCCGCGGCGAGTCCTACCGCGTCCGCCATGCCCTCATGCAGGAGGGCTAGCCGCTCAAAAAGCGTGCGCGCTTCCGATGCTGCGACTGCTCAATTTCCGATGCTCTTTTTGCTCAAATCCTCTTGACGAAACACAGAATACGTGCGGGCGGCCCTTGCAGCCGATCGCACGGTACCGGCCGCACCCGTTGCAGCAGCGCGGCCACGCCGCCAGGCGTGGGCAGGCCGCCGACAGGTCGGCCGAGCCGTCGACGCGCTCGCCGCGCCTGGACTTCGGCGCCGTCACGAACCTGTGCGACGCCACCTCGGCGCTCACCGCCGAGGGCGACCTGCCCAGCTCCCTGGCGATCTCCCTGCACGAGGCCCTGCGCTCCAGCATCCTCTGGACCGTGTCCCGCTCGTGCCTGGTGAGCCTGCCGTAGGCCCTCGGGGCCGCCTCCGCGGAACCCTTCTTCCTCTTTCCGGACCGGCCGTCCTCCGATCTCCCGGGGCCGGCGGGTCCGGCCCTCAGGGTATCGGGTTCCCACATTCATCCGCACATGTGCGGATGAATGTGGGAGGTGTTCGGATGAAGTTGATAATCAAGGCTTCGATAGCAAACGCAATTTGGTTTTTGAAATATGGACGAATTCCTCGTCAGGAGGGTAAAATGGTTCCGACGGCAGCCCAAGTTGTAGAGAGCTGGGCAGAGCCGTTGCTTAATGAAGTTGGGTCATCGTCCTAGCGACGGTGGCCTTTCTTTTTGGGCTTCGAGCCCTGCTTGAGTGCCTTGGAAAGGCCGACAAGGGCCGTGAGGAGCGAGACCAAAGCGGTCAGGAGCTTCACGAGCTCGGTGAAATCGGTCATGGGCATCACCTCCCATCGGATGGAGGGCTCTGCCCGGCACGAGGGCTGCCGACAGCAAGGACGATTCTATCAGAGCGGCTGACTCCCGCCCGATTATTACCATCCCACCGCGCCTGTGCAAAAAAGAGGGCCGCCAAACAGCGACCCTCCAGCGAAAGTGCATGTTATTTAGGACAGTCAAATTCTTTGGAAAACAAATGGATGCTGTAGAATTACAAATAAGAGTCACCCGGAAGGAGCGATCGATGAAAAGCAAACGATTTGTCCTGAATGCACTTCTGGTAGTAGCAATATTGACGCTCTTCGTCTTTTCGTACTCATACATGAATCAGCCAAGATTTGGATATGCTTTATACGCTGTTTTTTCCGGCGAAACAACTTACAACACTATAGGCTTCATTGACGCAATCTTTTTCTATGTAGTCGGCCCCGTATCAAGCGAACTGGTCGCTTTTGTTGTCAGCTACAACCTGAATCAACAAAGCCAAACTCACTCAGCGACTTCGGCCAAACAAGGAATCAATCTCTTCGCAATAATGATAATTCTGCAAATTGCGACCGTGTTGATTATCGCCCTGACCGCAACAAACGTTTTGAAGTATGAGTTCGGATTCATCGCGAGCTGTCTCATGGCAATTGCCGCGGGTATAGCGGTTTCGTATACGACACCGGCAAAGAAGTAGATCAACTAACAGGGCCTATTTGGAATCCGAATCGTCCATGGAACCGTCGATGCCGGTTTTGGTGTCGTCATCCGTATTGGAATCGTCATCCTTGGGGCTTATAGGACACACATTTTGTCCTATAAGCCCCGATTAATTCATACTCCTCATCCTCGCCGAATTGCGAGTATGGCAGAATCGGCACTGGATGGCAGCGCGCTAGGCCGTGTCCGCGGAGTTACCCCCCCCCGTTTTTATCGTAACAGCTGATTCTAGGGACGCTTCAAAAAGTCAACCGAGGGTTTTGTCCCGTCAAGACGCCGAACGAGAATTACGTACCGCCAAGAGCCTCAAAACACGCCCCTCGCGGAACAGAATCCTCACTCGATTTCCATGCGGAGTAAAAACGTCAATCAATCATCCTCCGCAACGTCTATCCACCAAAAAGGCCGCCCCACGTGGAGCGGCCTTTGCTCGCAGCTTTTTACTGATAGTTACTCAAAAATTATTCCAACACATCCACAGAAGAGCAGCGAATCGTATTTTTCTTTCGGGAATCGAGAAAATAGCCTACCTTGACTTTAGACCCAACGCTCACGGGGCTATCGCTTACATAGCGCGTATGTTCTGAATCAACCAGAATGGTCAGACGATCAGACCCGTCGTTATATGGATATTCGCTTTCGACCGACATGGTAAAATCGCCAGAGCTGTCAACGTTCAACACCAATCCGCTCACGAACCACAAATGTGAATAGTCACCTCCGCTATCTTTTTGGCAACGCTCCACTTTTAGAAATAGCGCAGAGAATGCGAACACGGCAACTGATATAGCGATGAAAACCTTAACGCCACTCCCCTTGCCATAAAATACAAATTTATTCGCCAAAGAAAAATACCCCTGCCTTATCCGTGTAATTAGCATAGTACTACGTTAACGTGCTCATGGCTGTGGGTTGGTTTAACCTACAGCCATGCTAAAGTTGCCAAAAGGGGCACAAAGGCCAATACGTTTGCGCCATGCCGGCACAGCGACCTGGCATCGTATGCACCGGCGGGATCATCGCTGGCCTGCAAGGAGGGCATATCCACGCGCTCATGGTCGCCGGAGGCCTCGTGATGCAGCACGCGCCAGGCGGCAAGCGCGTCGATTGGGACGTGCTTGCCGCCTGGCTCGACAGATACGGTTACAAGGTCGCTGATTGCGAGACGGAGACCCTTCCGACCGCCGACGCGGCGAGTGGGAACGCGAGGGTAAAAACGCATCGTCGCTGAACCAGTGAGTCAGTATTCTTTAGTTGGATGATGGATATTGAAATTGATTAGCGAGATAATGTGCATATCTCATAATGTATGCGTTGCACCATGAGAGAGGGGTCTGTCATGAGCTGGAAACCGAGAAAATGCGTTATCGCCGGTCTCGTGACAACCGGTCCTGACGGCGGCTTGTTTGCAACCGCAATGACATCGTACCGACTTTTCACTTGCATGTTCTGAAAGGCAGTTGCCATGCTGTCGCAAAATCAATCGAGATACTTGGTCACAATCGGCTTTGCCCTGCTTGCATTACTCTTTGCTAGCGACCTTTTGCTGAAACCGCCCAAGGAACTCGTTTTGCTTGCCATAGACTGCATTTCCGCCCTTTACTTTACGGCAACCCTATTCGTCGGACTAAAGGAGAGGAAAATCCGTGTGTGTACGGATGAATGCGGGGTTCGATACCCCGGCGGCCTGATCGGCAGACCGCCGGGAGTTCTCACTCCTCGATAAAAGCCGGCACTCGGTTAGTCCTGCGCATCTTGAAATCGCCAGTCTCGTGGGAGACGTAGAGAATGCCGTCCATCCCGTCTCGCGATGCATACGACAGGTGAACTGAACCGCAATCCGATCCATCATTGTCGAGAAGATCGAACGAATTCGGATCGCTCGTTGCGGCCAAACGACCACTCATACAAGAGCCATCGCCATTACAGATTTGCCATTCCATATCTTCGCCTGCAAGAATCGCCATAGACGGCCTGGTCGCGCCATCGTTGACATACATCCCGTCTATGCCAAAACCGTTTTCAGCGCCATCGATGAACGACTGCTCGGACCTATACCTCGCAAACGATGCACATAGCACCATTGCAAGACAAAGTACAAAGCCAACAATCGCTATCTTTGCATAGCTCTTGCCTATCATGTCATTCACCTCCTTCGTATGTATCGAGGTATTCCTGCTTGAGCGTCTGCGAGGACGACTTGATCTTTTCCACGAGCGTGCCGGCCTCGATGAAGTAGAACGAGTTGGTGAGGTCTGCCAGGTCGTCGAGCAGATGGCTTGAAATGAGCACGCTTCGTCCCCGCGCCACCTCGCTGCGCATCGCGTCGCAGGAGGTTTTCCGCTTTCCCGGATCGAGGCCGTTCAGCGGTTCATCGAGGATGAGGTACGGGCAACCGGTCGCTATCGCCATGGCAAGCTTTACCTGCTGCTTCATTCCTGTCGAGAGTTTACGGGTCGGCTTGTCGAGATATGGGGAGATTCCGAGGGAGCTGCAGAGCGAGTCGATGTCGGCGGCCGATTTCCACGCCTCCCTAACGAAAGCAAGGTGCTCGAGGGCCGATAGCGTGGGGTAGAGATCCGCGCTGCCCGAAGAGCTCAGGTAGACGAGTTCTGCAAATTCGGCTGATCGGCGTTGGCAGATTCCGTCTGCCACCAGGCTTCCCGAGCGGATGCGGGTGGGAAATTGGCCCGACAGCGCTTCAAGAAGGGTGGTTTTCCCCGAGCCGTTGGGGGCAACGAGGCCCGCCGCCGTTCCCGGGCTCAGGAAAAGCGATCCGATTGAAAGTATCGTCGTACTCCCGTATCCCACGCTCGCGTCCAGAAGCTCGAGCCCATGGTGCTTTTTCGCGGGTCCAGCCTGTTTGGGCGAACGTGCCGCAACGGCGCCGACCGCAAAAAGGACCGCGACGTATGCCAGGGCCACGGCAAGCATCGATGCGCTGCCCGAACCGGAGCCAATGAATTCCGTCGGGAAGCATCCCACGTAACCCGTTGCCTCGATAGGCGAGAACACGGCCAGCGGCAGGAGATTGAGCGCGGCATTATGCTCCAGCGCCGAATCGGACAGTAACGGGAATGCCGGGGCCGCGACAAGCAGCGCGGAGGCAAGGGGGCCCGCGAGGACGCGCCTCGTTGCGGTCGATAGGACGGCGGAGCAAACGGATATCAAGGTTCCGCCCGCAAGCAGCGCGAGAAGCAGGGCTGTGAAGACGTCTCCCGCGGTCGTGGTGGCAAGCGCGCCGTCATGGAAGAAGGCGATCGGGTACCCAATTTGCCCGAAGCCGTTTAGGGCCAAGGCGCAAATGCCCCCGGGTGCGAGGCCGGCGAGGAGCATCGCGGTCCCCGCGGCGATTATCGAAAACACGATCTGGATAAGGCGCCGGAATTTGGGCACGGGCGCCTTCGCCGCCAGGGTCGCAGGCCTTGTGGCCCCGAGCAGGAGTATCGACGAGAGAAGGAAGGGGATGAAGGGAAGGAAAGACGGCGCCGTGGCAATGGCGTAAGGCAGGAAGGAAAGGAATGGCAGGTCGTTTGCGGAGGCCGGGATATCCGTGATGCCGGAGCTGCTCAGGGCGCGGCAATACGCGAGGTCTGCGTCATTGGTCTCTCGGTCTCCCACGATGGACCCGGATTGGAAGCCTTCGCCCATGAGCGCGTAGTAGCTCTCGGCAGAATCGAGAAAGGCGGCGTCGGTTTGAGCGGCGAGGGCGGCGTTCGCGTATCTTGCAAGCTCCGCGTCATCTTGCTGCTCTGGCGATAGGTCTGTGCCGCTGGCCTGGGGCGCGCGCGTATTGAATGCGTCGACAAAGCCCTGCATGCCCTGCTTCATAAAGAAGGGCCCGTAGATGGGTGAATTGAACGCAATGGGGATGGAGAAGGCTACAGCAAGAACGAGCGTAGAGATCCATACGGCCCTGTCTCTTAGGATTAGTTTGAGAAGAAGTCGACAGTACATTTGGAAGCACCTACGTTCCTCAAAGAATTGTTAGATTAAAAGTAACAGACCGGATGAAGATGCGTAAGATGGGGGCGAGGCGAATGGCTGAACGGTATCGATACGCGGGTTCAACGGTATTATATTGACCACATAGCTCCTGAATCCGCAGTTGATTAGAAACAGAAGGGCCCACCTGCGGGAACCCAGAGAGACGACGATTCGGGGCTCCTACCCCCGTTGATTAAGTCATCGGCTGCACCGCGCTCCTCGAAGCCGATAATATGCTATCTGGACAAACCGCGCTGAGCTGGTAAAATTTACATACGCGGAAATGCGCTACTTGCGCTATTTGCGCGTGTTTTAACAAAATTAGCACAGGTAAAATTAGCACAGGTCAGGGTCATTCTGACCCCGCTGGGGGTCAAGGGGTCGCTGGTTCGAATCCAGTCGTCCCGACCAGAAGTTTGCAGGTCAGGCACCTAGTGCCTGACCTTTTTTGTTTTAATCACCATGATTATTTTGCTTAAAGCAACAACGTTCCCGCTCGATGTAACCACCGAATCAAAACGTGTACATCAGCCACCAAAATCGACATTTTTCGACATGTTTGGAGGCTGATGTACACGAATGCGAAATCCCCGCCGCCTAAAAGCGCCCTCCACATGTCTGGACTCTCTATGCTTACGCTGGATAGACATCGCCGGAACGGGTATAGTATCGAAAGTTTTGTCGTTAACCAGCGGGGGAGTCCTGTGGGCATCAAAAAGAAGATCAAAAAGGGGCTTATCGGCACTTCCGATTACCCGTCGAATAAGATCTTTACGATCTCCAATTTCATCACCTTTACGCGCCTGATCCTCACCCTGGTATTTCTGTACCTGTTTGTGACGGATAACAACCGCGTCATCGCCATCGTTATCTACGCCGTTGCCGCCTCCACCGACTGGATGGACGGTCAGATCGCCCGCATGACCAAGACGGTCTCGTGGCTCGGCAAGGTCATGGATCCCATCTGCGACCGTGCGCTGCTGTTCACCGGCGTCTTGGGACTGGTGGTTCGCGGAGAACTGCCCATCTGGGTCTGCGTGCTCATTATTGGCCGCGACATCTATCTGGGCATCGGCACGCTTATCGTTCGTCATTATCACCGTCGCCCCATCGATGTCGTCTTCCCCGGAAAGATTGCCACAGCGCTGCTCATGACCGGCTTCTCGCTTATGCTGCTCGGGTTCCCCGTTATTGACGGCCTGCATCTTTTACCTTCAACCCTTACGGCCTTCCCGGGCCTCAACGGAAGCTCGGTGCCCCTCGGCATCTTCTTTGTGTACGGCGGCGTGATCTTCTCCATGCTCACCGCTGTCATCTACTCCATTAAGGGCGGAGCGGCCATTAAACAGGCTCTCACGCATCCCGAGGACGAGGACATCGACTTTCTGAACCCTGAAATCGAAGACTGATTCGTTGGGGTATGATTACGTACGGTTCATTATTTGCGGCACGTCCGCGATAAGTTAGGGGTTGTCATGGACAACATGGTTAACAATATGCCTCAGAATGATAAGACTGCTGACGCTACCTGCGTATTCCGCGTGCCTTCAAGCGACGTCACCGTTCCCGACCTCATGGCCAACGTGCGCATCACCGCCCCCGTTCTGTCCATCGTCAAGGGTCCGCAGACTGGTGCCGCCTTTGAGCTCGAGGACGACGTGACCACCATCGGTCGCGATCCCGCGAACGGCATCTTCCTCAACGACATGACCGTTTCGCGCAGCCATGCGCGCATTATTCGCGAGGGCCTCGGCGCTCGCATCGAGGACCTGGGCTCGCTCAATGGCACCTGGGTCGACGGCGCCATTGTCAACGCAGCCCCGCTGCACGACGGTTCTTCCGTCCAGATCGGTACGTTTACGCTCATCTACCACGAGAGCACGCCGGAGCGCATCGAAACCGGTGAGTAGGGCATGGCCGAACGCAACTATCTGAGTATCGGCCAAGTCGTCAACCTACTTCGAGGCGCATACCCCGATCTTTCGAACTCAAAAATTAGATTTCTAGAGGATGAGGGGCTCATTACCCCTCATCGTACGCCTAAGGGATACCGTCAGTACTCCAAGGAGGACGTTGATCGCCTGGAGGTCATCCTGCACTTGCAGAAGACCCGCTACATGCCGCTCAACGTGATTAAGCAGCGCTTGGAAAACGCCACGGACCTGTCAACGCTCGCTTACGAGGTGGGCTTGCTGTCCGATGTTCCGCTCAAGACGGAGCCCAAGGAGACTAAGCAAAAGCTGCATCCCATCGAGACCATTCCCGATATGCTGGGCGTCGAGATTTCGTTTATCCGCTCACTCGCCGAGAACGACCTCATTCGCATCATCAAGAGTCCGCAGAATCGCGAGCTTGTCGATGGCCGCGATTTTCCGATCATCCGCTACTGCTCCGAGCTGTCACGCTTCCATATCGAGCCGCGCAACCTGCGTCAGTACGTGTCTTCCGCCAACCGCGAGTCCTCGATGTTTGAGCAGGTGCTCGTGAGCATGCTCGGAATGGATACCTCCGATGACGAGCGCGACGCCAAGCTCGAGCGTGCGTTTAAGAAGCTTCACGACCTGACGGAAGGTGTGCACACTGCGCTGCTCAAGAACCGCGTTTTTGAGTCGCTCAACGCCGTGGTCGAAGACGCCGACATCGATGCACTCGATGAGGAAATCACTCGCTCCGAGTCCACCAAGGCCAAAAACGAAGAGATAGGCGCGCCGGCTTCGCACGAGGATTCCCTCGTAAAGCCGCTCAAGGTCGTCACCCCTTCGCAATCCGGCACCGCCACCGCGGGCAAATAACAGCTGCCGCTTATCCGGCAACCCATTGAAAGGTCATGCAATGTACGACTTCGAATCTCAAATCGTCGACATCCCCGACTATCCCGAGCCCGGAGTCATCTTTAAAGACATCACGCCGCTCTTTGGCAATCCCGAGGCGCTCAAAGCCATGACCGATGCCCTCGCCGAGCACTTTGCCGGCATGGGAATCACCAAGGTCGTGGGCCCCGAGGCTCGCGGCTTTATGGTTGGCGTACCGGTGGCTGTAGCCCTTGGCGCCGGCTTTGTTCCCGCACGTAAACCGGGCAAGCTACCGCGCGAGACCGTGAGCCAGAGCTACGAGCTCGAGTACGGAACGGATTCCATTGAGATCCATGCCGACGCTATCAGCTCTAAAGATACCATGTTGATTCTGGACGACTTGGTCGCGACGGGCGGAACCGTCGAGGCAACAGGTAAACTGGTGCGAGATATGGGCGCAAAGCTTGTCGGTTACGGTTGTATCCTTGAGCTTGCGTTTCTCAACCCGCGCGAGAAGCTCACGCCGTCTGATGACGATGTGGAGCTCTTTAGCCTGGTGACGGTGGACTAGCCGTTACCCTTAGTTACTGGAAAGGAAGCTACATGCGCACAGCAAACACGCACAAAAACATGGCACGCTGCGCTGCTACGGCAACCCTCGCTTGTGTTTTGGGCCTGGGCCTCGTGGCTCCGGCCTATGCCGATACCGCATCCGACCTTGCCGCTGCTCGTACCAAACTCGAGCAGATTGGCACCCAAACCCAGCAAATTCATGAAGAACTCTCCGCACAGACGCAGGAGCTTGATCAGACTGCAGGCGAGATCACGCAAAAGCAGCAAGAGATTGCCGAGGGTCAGGCAAAGCTTTCGAGCTACGTTGCCGGTGAGTACAAGACTGGCGGTCTGAGTCTCCTTCAGGTTCTGACGGGCGTCGACGATCTGGGCGACATGCTCAACCGTCTGTTCTACTACGGCAAGGTTTCCGACAAGCAGGCCCAGACCATTCAGGAGGTCAAGGACCTTAAGCAGCAGCTCACCGATAAGCAGACCGAGCAGGAGAAGAACGTCGCCGCGACGCAGAAGAAGGTCGACGAGCTCAATGCCCAGCAGGCTGAGGCCCAGAGTGTCGTGAACTCCCTGGATTCACAGCTGCAGGCCGAGCTTGCTGCCGAGGCCGAGGCCAACGCCGCGCTTCAGGCTGGCATCAATGCCAGCACCGCCGAAAAGGCCACGGTGAGCAACGACACTGCCGGTACGACCGAGAACACCAACAATGGTGGCGGTACGACCAACAACGGCGGCGGCAACACGCCCGCGCCCGCGCCCGCTCCTGCCCCCACGCCGCAGCCCGTGACGCCCGCTCCGACTCCGACGCCTTCCGCACCGAGCCAGTCCGTTGACGGCGGTACCGTTGTTTCGCGCGCCTACAGCAAGCTCGGATACGCTTATTCCTGGGGCGGCATTGGACCGAACAGCTTTGACTGCTCCGGTTTTGTAAGCTATTGCCTCACGGGCCGCTATTGCCGCCTGGGCACCACCGGCACCTTCATGGGTTGGACCCGCGTGTCCGATCCGCAACCCGGCGATGTTGTGGTTAACTCCTACCATACAGGCATCTATATCGGTAATGGTCAGATGATCCATGCTTCCGACTACAAAACGGGCGTCATCATCAGCTCCGTCGCTGCTGGCATGAACAACAATTACATTTTCGTGCGCTACTAATTTATTACTGCAGCGAACGAACGTGGGCCTCGCGATCTTGAGTCACGAGGCCCATTCTTTTTTCCCTTACCGTTTGGCATATGATCAGTACGGCTATCTAGTATTCAAAACTAGATAGCCGTACTGATCAATCAAAAAGATGGCTATAATTGTTGGGGAACAATTAGAAAGGACCCTCAATGAGCTGGGCACTTATCTCCGATTCGAGCTGCAATCTTCGCGATTGGCAACCAACCGCACCTCATACCACCTTTGCATTTGCACCCCTTAAGATCCGAGTGGGGGAGCGTGAATTCGTTGACGACCTCTCGCTCGATGTTCACGAGCTCAATTGCGCCGTGCAGGCGGAGTCGAGCGCTTCTTCGAGCGCCTGCCCAAGCGTAGGGGAGTGGGCCGAGCTCTTTAAGCTCGCCGACAAGACGATCTGCATGCCCATCTCCGAGGGCGTCTCGGGAAGCTACAATGCCGCGGCCACCGCACGTGACATGGTGCTTGCCGAAGAGCCCAACCGTCAGATTCACCTGGTCAATTCGCGGGCAGCGGGCGGCAAGATGGACCTGATATTCTTATTGTTTGATCGCTATCTTGCAAGTAACCCGGACGTCTCCTTTGAGGACGCCTGCGCCTATTTCGATAGCTTGGAGCAGAACAGCAAGATCCTCTTTAGTTTGTGCAATTACGAAAACCTTGCGAAGGCCGGACGTATCCCCAAGGCGGCCGGCGTTATTGCCAACAAGCTCAATATCCGCATTTTGGGCACGGCGAGCGAAGCGGGCGAAATTGAACTCGTTGGGCACACGCGTGGCGAAAAGAAGATGCTCACCAAGATTGTCGACACCATGGAGGCCGAGGGTTTCACGGGCGGCGAGATCATCATCGATCACGTTGAGAACGAAGCCGGAGCCCAGGCGCTTGCCAGCCGCATTGTGGAGCGCTGGCCAGGCTCCAAGACTATCATCATGCCCTGTAACGGGTTAGATTCATACTATGCCGAGATGCACGGCCTCATCATCGGCTACGGCATGGACGTGGCTTCGGGCCGATAATGTCCAACTAGACAAACGCACGGGCGGGATAAGGGGCCACTGGCCTCTTATCCCGCCCGTTTTATACCTCGGTTAGCTATTAAACCCATTGAACTTTAGATAGCTCATCAGGTAGGCCTTCGAAACGAAGGACGATACTGCACTGCGTACAAGCAGCGACTCGCGCGTAACCTGATGTGCGGTATCGGGCACGGGAGTCTGCTCGACGGAAAACGCCGCACGAATCGATGCCTCAAGTTGATCGACTACATAATCGAAAGCCGTCGGAGCGTCATAGCTCAAGCGCTGAATATTAAAAAGCGCCTGAACCGCAGCGATAGGCAGCACCTGCTTAAAGATACAAATAGCGATGAGACGCGCAATCTGCTCACGGCCATACTGCTTTTTAACCGGAGCAGGAACGAGGCCGACCTTCACGTAGTTATTGATCATCGATGGCGTGATAACGGGTTGCTCTACGCAAATCGAAAGCGGCTCCATCCACTGCGCAACATATTCAATAACCTGATCGCGATAGAGCGATACGTTGGGCAGCTGGTCATAGCGTGGCAGGCTCAAAGTGTTAAGTTTACCCACCATATCGGACTGAATAAATGCGTCCGGCAGTACCGTCGGTTGAATATCCTCCGGCTTAATGCCGACCGACGTATCGGACATCGGGATAACATGTTTGACGTGGTTCATCAGAGGCCTCCGTTCGTTTGCTATATTGTATTCTAGGTTATCTAGTTTTGCATACCACATAGCCGCTAAGTAAAAGTGGTTGGACTGCACATTGATGCATCGTCCAACCACTTTGTTTAAAGATAGCAACCTTACATAAGATATATTATCGTACTTATCCGCGTAGGAAAGCGTATGCGCTGGTTGCTGCTATGGCTCCGTCCGAAACGGCGGTCACAACCTGGCGTAAACGCTTGGAACGGATATCGCCGGCTGCGAATAAGCCGGGCGTACGGGTAGCCATCGAATCGTCGGTAAGGATGCCGCCGTCGGGAGCCAGATCGACTAGATGCTCAACAAGTTCGGTATGTGGCTGCGTGCCGGTAAAGACAAAAATGCCAAATGAGCCAGGTTCAAAGGTCTCGGCTTGCGTTTTGCCGCTCGCATTGTCCTTGAACGTAATTGTCATGGGTATCGCTTCACCAGAAAGCTGAACAATACTAGTTTGGTACCTAACTGTAATATTGTCCTTTTTGAGTACTTTCTGAACAACACCATCAGGCGCACGGAACTGGTCGCGGCGCAGCACGATGGTCACACTGCTGGCAATGTCTGACAGGAACAGTGCCTCTTCGCATGCCGAATTGCCACCACCGATTACAAAGACCTGTTTGCCGCGGAAGAACATGCCGTCACATGTTGCGCAATATGAAACGCCACGACCGCGATAGGTATCCTCGCCAGCGAAACCTGCCGGACGCGGCGTGGCACCCATGCAAGCGATAACGCTCGAGGCAAGCGTATCGCCCATATCGTGATGCACCGTAAACAGCGCTGCATCGGCATCGTAATCGATACCCGTAACCATGCTCCATTCGACCTGTGCTCCCAGGCCCTCTGCATGCTGCTGAAAACGCTCGCCGAGTTCGGCGCCGCTCAAGAGCGGAATGCCCGGATAGTTCTCGACTTCATTGGTCGTGGCGATCTGTCCACCCGACATGCCCTGCTCAATCACGGTCGTCGTCAGGTTGGCACGCGCAGCGTAAATGGCGGCAGCATAGCCCGCGGGGCCTCCACCGATAATCGCAACATCAATCGTCTGATCGGTAGTCATGGAATATCCTCTCGTCGATACATTGACGTTCTTTGCGCTCATACCCAAATTTACGTGAACATGACACTCATGCACTACAATGTTAAATCGCGTAACAAAGCTGAAGGGGAGTTATCGATGGATCAAACGCAGACGGGCAATAGCGCTCCCCTGCCCATGCAAGCCACTCCCCAACCGGAGCAAATGACCGTTTTACCTGCACAAAAACCCCTGGTAACCATTGTGCACGCATCGGTTGGATCGGGCCACAAAGCCGCCGCCAACGCGATTGCACAAGCATTTGACCTTATCCGCGGCACCAAAGGAATCCCTGAGGATATTGAGATCGAAGTCCTAGATATCCTCGATTTTGGACGCATTAGGTTCGATGGTAATAAAACAGCAGCGTCGTTTACCGGCGCCACGCGTCCCATTTACGACCTGACCTGGCGATATACGCTTACAGGACATCTGCTCTGGGGCGGCGGCACAGCATGGTCACGAATTATGTTCCCCGCCTTCAACGAATATATTCGTAACCGCAGGCCCATAGCCGTGGTCGCAACGCACATCACGGCAGCCAACGTTGCCGTGGGCGCCCGCGTAATTACAGGTATCGATTATCCGGTCATCTGCGTCCCGACCGACTACGAAGTCGAGGGCTGGTGGCCCCACAAGGACACCGATCTATTCTGTGTGGCCAACGAGTTTATGGCCGAAACGCTGCGCCCGCGCAAGGTTACCGAGTCAAAGATCCGCATAACGGGCATCCCCATCCGAGCCGGTTTCGATTCAGATTACAAACGCGAAGATGAGTTGAGCAAGTTCAATCTCCCCATCGACAAGACCGTCGTGCTGGTAATGGCCGGTGCCAGCTTGCCTCAACCGTACGTCCGCTTTCGCGCGGCGATGGACCACACACTCCCCTTCCTGCGCAGCTTTGAGGACATGCATTTTGTCTTTTTGCCGGGCAAGGATAAGGAATACGCCACCCGCCTCAAGACGCTCTTCGACGCCATGAAGCTCGAAAACGTCACGGTTCTGGACTACGTGGACGACATGGCGGCCCTCATGCACGGCTGCGACCTGGCAATTCTCAAATCGGGCGGACTCACCGTCACCGAGTGCCTGTGCGCTCATCTGCCGATGATCCTGCTGGGCAAGTCCTATGGCCAGGAAAAGGCAAACACCACGATGCTCACCGGCATGGGCGCCAGCATGCATGTCACCACCGCACGAGAACTCATCGTGACGCTTCGTCACCTGCACGACCACCCTGAGTCGCTCAAAGCCCTACTCATCAACGGCGAAGTCCTGCGCCGTCCACGCGCAGCGGAGGACATCGCCATCGCAACCATGGAGCTCGTAGGCAAACCCCAAAAGCGCAAACGAGCCTTCTGCCGCTTCTACTGGGGCGGAAAACCTGCGCATATCCGCTAGTGTCTTAATGTCCGCTTGCCTGTGGGAGGCCCCTATATATCATCCCGTGCTCAAACATTCTCGCTTCGCTGCGAAACTGCGCGCGGGACGATATATAGGGGCCTCCCACAGGCAAGCTACGTTAACGTACTAGCGGCTATACCAGATTCCCCACCAGTAGAATCTGCAAAAGGGAACCAGAAAAAATAAATACAGTAAGCCGATGCGACAAAGGAGGCGTCCCTTTATCGCATCGGCTTACTAGAAAGACTTTTGTTTTCAAGCGAGTAACCGCCCGCCCGCCTCTCACACATATCGTTCCACGCGCAGTTTCGCAGCGAGCGAAGCGAAGCGAGAATGTTTGAGCATGGAATGATATGTGTGAGAGGCGGGCGGGAGGGATATGAGCGCCCCTAGGCGACGCCGGAGGAGCCGAAGCCTCCGTTGCCTCGGTCGGTTTTGTCTAGTTCTTCTACTTCTATGAGGTTAACCGTGGGGACTTCTTGGATGACAAGTTGGGCTATGCGATCGCCTTTGTTGATTTGGATGTTGTTGGTGGGATCCAGATTGATGAGGATAACCTTAAGTTCTCCTCGGTAGTGGGCGTCGATGAGGCCCGGCGTGTTGACTATAGACAGGCCCTGCTTGATGGCCAAGCCGCTGCGGGGCTGGACGAAGCCGGCGTAGCCATCGGGCAGGGCGATGGCCAGCCCAGTAGAGACCAGACGGCGTTCGAAGGGCTTCAGGACGCAGTCCTCGTTGGAGCGCAGATCCAAGCCGGCATCGGTGGGATGGGCGTATTTGGGAAGCTCGACGGTGGGGTCGAGACGCTTTATGTTGACGGTAATGTTGGACATGGAATCACCTTAGCTTGTCGAGCTCTTGCAGAAACTCATCGACGTCTTTGAAATCGCGGTAGACCGAGGCAAAGCGGATGTACGCCACCTTGTCGATCTTGGCCAAGCGCTTGAGCACCATGTCACCCAACTCATGCGACGTGACGGCCGTCAGCGTGCGAGAGCGCAGCTCGACCTCGATGTCGTCGATAATCTCATTGAGCTTCTTAGTGTCGATATCGCGCTTGATGGTGGCGCGCATCAAGCCGACGAGCAGCTTATTGCGATCGAACCGCTGCTTTGTTCCGTCCGACTTAATGACCTCGATTGGGTCTTCGCATCGCTCGAACGTTGTAAAGCGATAGCTACACGAGCAACATTCGCGACGGCGCTTAATGGTGTTGTTTGACTCCTGCATACGGGAATCAACGACGCGAGTATGTGCCTTGCCGCATTTGGGACAGCGCATGGTACCTCCTCTTAAACGATAACAAGGGTACCATGCGCAGCGCGATAATGATTACGAACGAGCAGGAACCTTAAGATGCGCACCGGCGGCGAGCGAACCATGCTCCAGATGATTGACGTTACGGATCATGTCGGAAGTCTCTTGCGTGGAAAGGCCTTCGATTGGATATTCCTCAGCAAGCGACCAAAGAGAATCACCAGGCTGAACGCGAATGGTCTCATAGGTAACGTTGGAAACGGACTCGGCATACGCGGCGTGACGAGCACTAAAGACCGACGTAGCGAGGACAAAGAAGAGCGTAAGCGCAACGGCAACAGCGACAATCGTCGGGACCTTCAGGGCAACGCGGGCCGGCGCGACTGCAGCCTGCTGATTGCGAGTAGGCTTTACGGTCAAAGGCTGAAAGCCGGAGCGGCCACCCTGAACAACCGTAAAAGTGGGTTCCGCAGGCGTCTCAAGCTTAAGGGCGAGGTTTCCCTGGACCATATTCGTTGCGTTCATCATGTTCTCCTCTCGCGTGTTTTGCTGAGAACAGTTTTATCAAGCCGCGCGGACAAAAAAGTCTAGCGCGAGAACGAATGTTCGGTTATTATTATCTTCGAACAGTTGTTCCTGTCAAGCAAAATTCGAACATTTGTTTGACATGGGTAGAGAGGATGCCCTGATGGCTCGCAAAATTACCAAGCGTCAGCAGCAAATTTACGACTTCATCAAGGAATATCAGCAGGAGAAGGGTTATCCGCCCAGCGTGCGCGAGATGGCTTCTGCCGTGGGCCTTTCCTCCCCCAGCACCGTGCACGCCCATCTATCTGCCCTGGAGGCGCGCGGGCTACTCAAGCGCGATGCCACCAAACCGCGCGCCCTGGAACTCTTTAACGAGGACGGTTCCTCTGTCTCAATTTCTAAATCTGACGAGCCCACCGCACCTCGCGGAACTGTCTCACTACCGCTCGTTGGTCGCGTCGCGGCTGGGATTCCCATTCTGGCCGAGCAGAATATCGAAGACACATTTACTATCCCGACCGAAATCGCCACTGATCAGGGTTCCTTTATCCTTGAGGTGCATGGGAGCTCAATGATCAATGTCGGCATCTTCAATGGCGATTACATCATCGTCCGTGAACAAAAGAGTGCCATGAACGGCGAAATTGTCGTGGCCATGATTGATGGTTCAGCGACCGTCAAGACGTTCTACAAGGAGCAGGGACGCGTACGCCTGCAGCCCGAGAATGACACCATGGAGCCTATCTATGCAACGAATCCCGTTATCTTGGGCAAAGTCGTCGGCTTGATGCGCCGGTTCTCGTAATGCAAAAACGCATCACTATCTTTGATACCGTCCGCGGGTTTACGATGATTTCAATGGCAGGTTTTCACGCTTGCTACGATCTCGCCTACCTGTACGGCTGGGATATGCCCTGGTTTACCCAGACTGTCTTTCAAGACATCTGGCGCGCCAGCATCAGCTGGGTATTCTTGTTTATCGCGGGTTGGATGTGCACCCTTTCGCGCAACAATATCAAACGTGCCGCCAAATACGCCTTAGCAGCACTCGTCGTCTGGTTGGCAACAACACTTGTCTCAGTAGACGATTCGGTTAATTTTGGCATCATCTACTGCATGGCCGCATGTACCGGCATCGTGGCGTTGACCGATCCCGTCCTTAAGAAGATATCGGCGAGATGGGGCATGTCCCTATGCCTTGTGTTGTTTGCCCTCACCTGGAGCATCCCCAAAACGATCTACCCTGTCCCCTACCTGGCGTGGCTGGGATTTCCAAGCCCTGGGTTTGTCTCAGGTGATTACTACCCCATCATCCCGTTTATCTTTATGTATCTTGCAGGATACTTCGCCGCACATATAGCGCAGGGAATCGATAAGACCGCCCCAATCTGGGCCTACGCCAACCCCCTGCCGGCGCTCGCCAGCCTTGGACGTCATGCGCTCCCCTTTTATCTGCTGCATCAGCCCATCATTCTGGGCATTTTGGAGCTCGTCTACTCGGTGCGATAACGCTTGAGCCGCGGCGCGATACGGGCCGGAAGCTTCGCCACAATACGAACGCCGTCCTCAAGATATTCCTCGTGCAAAAGGGTTCCCTGCTCATGCACCAGCGTGATGAGGGCGCCCTCGCGATACGGGATATCAGCAGAGAGCAACACATCGGTAGCAGCCGCCTCACGAGCAATACGGTCGACGAGATCGTCGAGTCCCTCGCCCGTCTGGGCCGAGAACAGCACGGCCTCGGGAAAGCGACGACGGAAACTCAATCGATCAACGCTATCGAGAAGATCGATTTTATTGAACACCGTAAGCGTCAAACGCTCGCCGGCACCGATCTCGTCAAGAACGCGATCGACTGCCTCGAGCTGGCGCTCGTAGTCCTCGTCAGAGGCATCCACAACTTTAAGGATCAGATCGGCACCAAGAACCTCAGACAGCGTGGACTTAAAGGCATCAACGAGACCATGCGGTAGCTTTTGAATAAAGCCAACGGTATCGGTAATCGTCATGCCGCGACCGCCGGGCAGGCGATACGAACGCGTCGTCGGGTCGAGCGTAGCAAACAGCTTGTCCTGCGAAAGTACCGTAGAGCCGGTCAGGCGATTGAGCAACGTCGATTTACCGGCATTGGTATAACCGGCTAACGCGACGCGAAACGCCGGTGACTCAATGCGGCTCTTGGACTGGACATCGCGACGCTGTTCAACCTGCTTGAGCTCACGACGAAGCGCGGCAATCTTATTGCGAATCAAGCGACGGTCAACCTCGAGCTGGCTTTCACCCTGGCCAAAGCGCGAACCGATGCCGCCGCGCGTCTGCTCCTTGGCAAGATGGCTCCACATACCGCGCAGACGAGGCAACAGATATTGAAGCTGCGCCAGCTGTACCTGTAGGCGTCCCTCACGCGTCTGAGCATGCAGACCAAAGATATCCAGGATCAGTGCTGTACGATCGATAATCTTTACCGGCTCGCCCACGGCTTTCTCCAAATAGGATTGCTGCGAGGGCGTCAGGTCGTCGTCAAAAATAACGACATCGGCATCCATGCGATGCACAAGGCCGCACAGCTCCTCAACCTTACCGGAGCCGATAAACGATTTTGGATACGGCTTAACCAGACGCTGCGACAAACGCGCCACGCACTGGGCGCCAGCCGTATGGGCCAGGCGCTCAAGCTCGTCAAGCGAACGATCGAGCGGCCACGCATTGTCGCGCCACTCAACACCAACTAATATGGCACGCTCGGGCTCGGGTGCCGTGGGAACAAGGGGGAAACGGGCCATTAGGCAGCCTCAATACGATGCAGGATGTCCTCAACGACCTCATCGATCGTAAACTCGTCCATATCGAACCACACGATGCGGTCATCGCGTTTAAACCACGAAAGCTGACGTTTGGCATAGCGACGCGAACGCATCTTGATGAGTTCGCGAGCCTCATCCATGCTTATCAAGCCATTGAAAGCATCGATGATTTCTTTATAGCCAATTGCCTGCATCGACGTCAGGGCATCTCCCAGCCCCTGGTCCATAAGACCGCTAACCTCATCAACAAGACCCTGTTCAAACATCAGATCGACACGCAGGTTAATGCGCTCGTAGAGCACCTCGCGATTACGCGACAGACCAAACCATAGAGCATGATAATGCTCGCGCGGAAAACTAAACTGACTTTTTTGCTGTGCATAGGAGATACCATCATCATGCATCTCGAGCGCACGAATCACACGGCGCACGTTATGGGGATGAATAACAGCAGCCGATTCTGGGTCGCGCTCGGCAAGCAGCGCGTGCAGCGCTTCCTCGCCTATGCGCTCGGCAAGATCCTGATACCCCGCGCGACGATCGTCCTCAAGCTCGCCCGAGGGAAAATCCATCTCATCCAGGGCGGCCTTGAGATACAAGCCTGTGCCCCCGCAAAACACCGGTAGGCGGCCCTCGCCAAGCAAACGCTCAACATGCGCGCGAGCGTCAGCCTGATAAAGCGCAGCAGAATATGCCACACCCGGCTCTACAATGTCGACGAGACGCAGCGGCGCCGCACACTCATCGGGCGCCATCTTTGCGGTACCGATGTCCATGCCGCGATAGATTTGCATCGCATCGCACGACAGCACTTCGGACGAAAGACGAGCTGCCAAACGGTCGGCAACATCACTCTTACCAACCGCCGTCGGACCGACGATCGCAACGGCGGAAAGTCCTGCCCTGGGAGAAACCATTAGCGCGGCTCGCCCACAACGGAGCCGGACAAATACCAGGTCTTGGCAACGTCAACGTCAACATCAACGATCTTGCCAACAAGCTGATCGATGCTGTAACCCTCGGGGATAGGCGCATGCACGGTCTGATTCTTGGGACTCTTGCCCAGCAGGACCGCGTCGTTCTTTTTACTCGTTCCCTCAATGAGCGCCGGCACCACAGTATGAAGCTCACCCTGGTTATACTCGTGTGCCGTAGTCTCGATAACCTTAACCAGGCGGTTGAAACGCTCGAGAATAACCTCATGCGGCGTAGGATCGTCAATCTCTGCGGCCGGGGTACCGGCGCGCTTGGAATAGATGAAGGTATAGGCCTGGGCATAGCGGACCGTCTCGGCAAGTGAGAGCGTCTGCTCAAAGTCTTCTTCAGTCTCGCCCGGGAAGCCAACGATGATGTCGGTCGAGAGCGCGATATCGGGCATCCGGTTGCGAATGCGATCGACCAGGCCCAGATAGTCCTCGCGTGTATAACGGCGATTCATTTCCTTGAGAATGCGCGTCGAGCCCGACTGGACGGCCAGGTGCAGCTGCGGCATAACAGCAGGCGTCTCGGCCATGGCGTCGATGGTCTCGGGCAGCAGATCCTTGGGATGCGAAGACGTAAAGAAGATGCGCTCCACGCCCGTATCGCCCACGGCACGTAGCAGATCGGCAAAACGCGGCTTGCCAAACAGATCGCGACCATATGAGTTAACGTTTTGGCCCAGCAGCGTAATCTCACGCACGCCCTGGCGCACCAAACCGGTCACCTCGTCGACAATCTCCTCGAAGGGGCGGCTCTTTTCGCGACCGCGCACGTACGGAACGATGCAATAGGTACAGAAATTATTGCAGCCCGTCATGATGGGCACCCAAGCGTGATACTGGGTCTCGCGATGCCACGGCATGCTCATGGCATCCGTATCCTCATGCTCATTGGTGCGGATATGACGCTTGCCATCAAGGAACGCCTCGGCAATGAGCTCGGCCACATGCGCGATGGAATGCGTGCCAAAGATAACATTGACGTTATCGACGTTGGTGAGCAGGCCCTCGCCATCGCGCTGCGCGATGCAACCACCAACAGCAACCACACGCTTGCCCGAAGGCGAAGGCGGCAGGCTTTTACAGGAATTGCACTGACCGTACAGGCGAGTATCGGCGGCCTCACGCACACAGCATGTCATGAAGACAACGATATCGGCATGCTCGGGATCGAGCGCCATGAGACAGCCATACGAATCAAGCAGACCGCTCACGCGCTCGGAATCGTGCTGATTCATCTGGCAGCCAAAGGTGCGGATAAAGTAGGTTTTACCGGCAAGAATATCGCGTACGGCACGCTGGTCCATGTGCATAAGTCCTAACGATGGAAGGGAGGCGAATCGAGGCAAGCAGAAGCTATGCCACAGGCTTAACATCATCCATGACGACGTTATCCATAGCAGCTCGATTGATCTGGTGAACGTAAATAGAAAGACGGATGGCCGTGCGCGACTCCCCGTTAATAAGGATGTCGGAGAACACGGGCGCGCAGGAAATATCAAAACCGGTTGGAATCAAAAAACCGCGCGCGATAGCCACAGCCTTTATGGCCTGGTTGACCGCACCAGCGCCGACACACTGGATGTTGACGGGTACACCATCCTTGACCATGCCGGCGATGGCGCCGGCAACGGACGCGGGCGATGATTTGCTTGATACCTTCAGGCAATCCATGAAGAAACTCCTGCGTTTAAAAGTACGTTTTAACTGCAATAACTGTATCGTACCGAGTGGACTCGGTAAAGGCACTATTCCTCTTTGGCAAGATCGAAGGTCACAGTGATTCGATCACGCGAAACACGAATCTTTGGGTCGCCGCAAAGGTTGAGATAGTACCGGGCGGCAAGGTCATTAAAGTCGCGCTCCACAGCACGCGAAAACTGTGCCATGTCATCCTTGGCAATACGTAGCCCGCGACGATCCTTCGCGAGATCGACAGGAGCCGGCGCATGCGAGGATGAGTCACGCTCGCGCAGCAGACGCGCAGTCACACCGCGAACGGGCTTAATCTGCCCTGCCAAAATGCGATGGGCCGTGCGCTCGGACATTTCAAGACCCAAACCCGAACAAATACGGATAAAGTCCTCGGCATCAGAGGCAAGGCCTAGACGATCAACAACCGGAAGCTCGCTCTCGTCATCAATGAACAGGAGACGCGACGTATCGAGCCGACTTGACGCCTGAGCATAAAGGGTCGCGGCAATCTCAGACGGAGAACCAAGATAGACATCGCAACCACGCAACTCCTCGAGCGCAAACTCACAAGCAGCGCGAATAATATTATGCGGGCCCCGAGCACAGACATAACGTCCGTCCTCATCCTTGACGGCCTGGGGCCAGCTGGACTGATCGGCACGCTCACTGAGGCGGTCGGCCGCAACGCTCACCTTAAAGGCTGAACCAAGATCGACACCGGACGTGACCACACGGGCCTCGTCGGTGTTCTGCTTGATCGAAAACAATGCCATGCCACGACCGTGAACGCCCCAACGGTCCATCTTCATGCTCTCGAGCTTGGAGGTAACACGGGCATCGAAGATTCGCTCTTGCATATCTTGCGGAACGCCCGAACCGTTGTCCAGAAAGACAAGCGTGCGGACGCCATCTTCCTTGGTCGTGGCGAGATAAACCTTGTCGGCGCCGGCATCGCGAGCATTACGGAGCATTTCAATGACGATATCCTCGACATGCTGAATGTCGTGCTTTGCCTGGCGCCGCTCGGCCTCCGAAACACGGAGGCGGACATACCCCTCGCCAAGGTTCTCCTCGACGCGAAGGTTGCCCTCCCCCGACATCGACGCGATAAATGAGATGAGCTCGTTCGCGTCGCTCATGTTATTTAGCGATATCGACAGCGCGGCTCTCGCGAATCACGACGACGCGCACCTGACCGGGATACTCCATCTCTTCCTCAATCTGATGGGCGATATCGTGAGCCAGGACCGTGGACTGGGCATCGGAGATCTTGTCCGGCTGAACCATGACATGGACCTCGCGACCAGCCTGCATGGCATAGGTACGCTCGACGCCATCATGAGAGTTGGCGATCTCCTCGAGCTTCTCAAGACGCTTGATGTAGTTCTCGGCAGACTCGCGACGGGCACCGGGGCGAGAGGCAGAGACAGCATCGGCGGCCTGTACCAGGACATCAAGCACCGTGTTGGGGTCGACGTCGGCATGGTGAGCCTCGATAGCGTGGACGATAACGGGCTTCTCGCCATAACGACGGGCAAGCTCGGCGCCGATGACGGCATGCGGGCCCTCGACGTCGTGGTCAATTGCCTTGCCCAGGTCGTGCAGCAGGCCGGCGCGCTTGGCGGTCACAACGTCCAGGCCAAGCTCGGAAGCCATCACGCCGCACAGATCAGAGACCTCTAGGGAGTGCTGAAGCACGTTCTGACCAAACGAAGTACGGTAGCGCAGGGCACCAAGGGTCTTGACGATCTCGGGGTGCAGGTCGTGGATGCCAGTATCGAAGGCAGCCTGCTCGCCAGCCTCGCGCACGCGCTGCTGAACCAAGTCGGCAGCCTTGTGATACATCTCCTCGATGCGGGCAGGGTGAATGCGGCCGTCGGCGATGAGATTCTCGAGGGCGACACGGGCAGTCTCACGACGGACCGGGTCGAAGCTCGAAAGAACGACGGTCTCGGGCGTGTCGTCGATCACGAGGTTGACGCCGGAAACCTGCTCGAAGGTGCGGATGTTGCGACCCTCGCGACCGATGATACGGCCCTTGAGGTCATCGGAGGGAATGTGCACGGAGGTAACGGTGACCTCGGCAGTGTGGTCGGCAGCGCAGCGCTGAATCGCCAGGGACAGAATCTCCTGGGCGGTCTTGTGGCACTCGGCGCGAACCTGCTGCTCGGACTCGCGAATAATCGTGGCGGCCTCGTGGGTGACCTCGCCGCGAACCTTATCGAGGAGCTCCTTGTGGGCGTCCTCGCGGGTCAGGTCGGCGATGCGCTCGAGCTCGGAGGTCTGCTTTGCGCAGAGCTCCTCGAGCTCGCGGGAGCGCTTCTCGACCTGACCGGCCTGGCTGGACAGCTGATGCTCGCGCTTGTCGAGAGCGTCGTTGCGGCGATCAAGGGATTCCTCGCGCTGCATCACTCGGTTCTCGAGCGTACGAATCTCGTTCTTACGCTGCTTGTCCTCGGCCTCGGCGGCCTGCTTGTTCTTGATGATCTCCTCTTTAGCCTCGAGCAGAGCCTCTTTTTTGAGGGTCTCGGCCTGACGCTTAGCATCACCGATCAGGGACTCAGCCTGTGCGTGTGCCGACTGGATCTTTTCGTCGGCCTCGTGAAGACTACCCTGCTTGGCGGTGCGCATGTAGGCAATTGCGGCGATGGCACCCAAAACGATGCCAACGAGCGCTGCGATGATAGGCATGCTCACTCCTTTTTATGGATTCGTTACACAACAAAGCGAACCGTCCTTACGAACGGCTCGCGACATTTGAGTAATATGGGCGCAGCTTATGCGGGTCGGATACAGATAAACATATAAACAAACTCATCACAGATGAGCACATATCACAAAGCAAATGACAGTGTTTATCGTACGTTGAACCACAACAACTGTCAAATAAATGGCCCCAGCACGGCGGCTAAAACGCGGTGAACGGCAGGACCACAAAACGCATACGCCTAAACCGCACATTCCTCGCGTTCGGCATCGAGACGTGCCTTAACGGCATCGGCGGCGATGTGATACGAGAAGCCCTTGCCCATCAAAAACCGAACCAGTTTTTCGAATCCGCGCGTCTCTGGAACACGCCGCTTGGCGAGCAGAGCTGACGCACGCTCCAAATCGTCTTCGACGGCAAAATAATCCTCGGGATAACCGGGAATGTCATCGAGCACGACATGACGGCGCTTGAGCTCGGTCTCGATTTTGCGCTGTCCCCAACCGCGCCGCTTGCGCTCCTCGATAAAGTACGAGCAAAAGCGGCTCTCGTCTAAAAAGCGATACTCGGTGGCGCGCTCGACGGCGAAATCGATCGCAGGCTGGTGAAAGCCGTAGCGAGCCAGCTTGTCACGGACCTCACCCGTCGCATGGTCGCGGCGCGATAACATCTCGGTCACCATGGTAAGTGCACATTTACGCTCGATGAGCTGCACCGCCTCACGAAAGTTGCCCCAATCGCAGGGAAGATCGGGGCGGTTTTTGACATACAGCCGCGCGACCCGCACGGGAATCCAAATGGACCGCTCAAAACCGCCCTCAAGCTCACAATCGATATGTGCGCAAGGCTTTTTGGACGCATACCCGCTCGAGAACGAGGAGGCCGCCTTCTTATCGGGAAAGACGACCGTGGCCTCGGTCACCGTATACGACATGAGCGTAACCGCTACTCGTCGTCATCATCGAGCATGGCGGAACCATCGATGGCGTAAAGCTCGTCAAACTCCTCAGGCGCAGGCTGATCGGTCAGCTCGACCTCGGACGGAGCATCGTCATCAAACTCAAGTCCGCAGGCAAGGCGGACCTTATGCTCAATCTCGTCAGCGCAATCGGTGTGTTCGCGCAGGAACGCCTTGGCGGCCTCGCGACCGTTGCCGAGCTTGTCCTCGCCATAGGCAAACCAGGAGCCCATCTTCTTACAGATGCCGCACTCGACAGCCATGTCCAGAATCGAGCCCTCCTTAGAGATGCCCGTACCGTACATGATGTCGAACTCAGCAGAACGGAACGGAGCTGCCACCTTGTTCTTAACGACCTTGGCGCGCACGCGGTTACCGATAACCTCGTCCTTAAGCTTAATGCTGTCGATACGGCGAATGTCGATACGCACCGAAGAGAAAAACTTAAGGGCGCGGCCGCCCGTCGTAGTCTCGGGGTTGCCGAACATGACGCCGATCTTCTCACGCAGCTGATTAATGAAGATGCACGTCGTGTTGGACTTAGAAAGCGAGCCGGCGAGCTTACGGAGCGCCTGGCTCATCAGGCGAGCCTGAAGACCGACCGTAGTGTCGCCGATTTCTCCCTCGATCTCGGCACGCGGGGTCAGCGCGGCGACAGAGTCGACGACGATGGCATCGATGGCGCCGGAACGCACGAGCATGTCAACGATCTCGAGCGCCTGCTCACCCGTATCGGGCTGGGAAATCAGTACCTCGTCGATATCCACGCCAATGCGCGCGGCATACGTGGGATCGAGCGCATGCTCGGCATCGATAAATGCCACAACGCCACCCATTGCCTGGGCCTCTGCCAAAATCTCGAGCGAAAGCGTCGTCTTACCGGAGGACTCAGGACCGTAAATCTCGACGATACGGCCGCGCGGCACGCCGCCGATACCCAGCGCGGCATCGAGGGCCAGGGCGCCCGTGGGAATGGCCTCGACCTCGAGCTCGGGACCACCGTCGCCGTACCTCATGATGGAACCCTGGCCGAATTTCTTCTCGATCTCGGCCTTGGTGGTGGCGATCATCTCATCGCGCTCTTTACCCGTCGTGCGAGCATGAACGGTACGTACGGGACCTGAATTCTTGGCCATGAATAGCCCTCCTCTTAACAACCTGCATCGATAATAAACGAACGGCTGTTCGTGGTCAACCGTTCAGGCCAATCATATGCAGGCGGTCTTTCCAAAACCCAACCAAACGCCGACCAAACACTGACCAAATGCTTGACCACAAAGGACCAAATATGAACAAGGCAGGCAAAAATACATCTACAACCAGCACAAACGCCAAATGAGCCTAAGGTCCCTATCTCCACAATTAAGGGGCTCGAAGGCCCCTTAAAACACGTCTATTCCATAGAGTTGAGCACAAGGGCAATGCGACCCAATGCCTCCGTGACCGCATGGGCACGAACACACGAACGGTCGCCCTCATAGTGGCAGCGCACAGAGTCCACAACCGGCACGCCCCCATCGGCGGAACGATGCGCCCAGCCAATATAGAAAGTGCCCGCCGGATCGTCCTCAGTGCCACCGCCGGGGCCGGCATAACCCGTTGCGCTCACTGCAATATCGCTCTGGTACAGCTCCAGCGAACCCACCGCCATCTCGCGCGCGGTCTGATGCGACACCGCGGTATAGCGGTCAAGCGTCTCCTGCTCAACACCAAGAACGCGATGCTTAATCTCATCGCAATAGGTCACCGCACCGCCACGCAGCACCGCCGAGGCGCCCGGGATATCGGCAATCGTCGAGGCGATCATACCCGCCGTCAGCGACTCAGCCGTCGAAACCGTCACGCCCCGAGCGCTCGCGCGCTCGACAATATCACGCGCCAGCTCCTCGTTATGTGCGGAAATCTGCTCAAAAGAGTCCGTCATACCCACCAGGACCTAGACCGAAAAGACGATCTTGCGGCAGTTCCAGAAGTACTGGGCGCCCGAGATAACGGTCAAGACAACGGCAACGGCATACAGGAAGCGCGACACCGAGTAGATGCCGAGCGTCAGCGCCACCGGGCCAAGATGCAAGCCGGCCATAGCAAAAACGCACAGGTAACCGCAAATGGAGACCATCGTGGTTGCCGTCTTGTACTTGCCGAGCTTATCGGCCGCAACGACCACGCCGGCCGCACTCGCAACCATGCGAAGCGCGCTCACCAGCAGCTCGCGGAACAGGATAATGAACACCGACCACACGGTCACCGCGTCAAAATCCAAGAACAGCAGCAGGGCCGAGAACACCAGCAGCTTATCGGCGATGGGGTCCAAGAATTTACCGAAGTCGGTGATCTCATTGCGCGAACGCGCCAGATAACCGTCGACCTTATCGGTGCACGACAGGATCACATACAGAATGAAGGCAGCGGCGGCGAGCGGGCCGTCGAAGGTGCTCCAATCCGTACCGGCAACACTCGTGTGAGAAAGCGCCGACACGATCATGAACACCGGGATAAAGACGATGCGCACGCACGTCACGATGTTGGCGGGCGTCCAGACACTCGTCAGTTCCTTATTGCTCTCGTTTGCCACGATGCTCTCCTACTCCACAACATGGCCGATAAGCTCATAGCAGAAGCTATCGGTAAACTCGACAGTCAGAATATCGCCCACGGACGCCTCGCTGGCGTCCAAGTGCACCGCGCCATCGGAATCGGGCGCCTGGAACCAGGCATGGCCGATCAGCTCGGCGCCGTCCTCGGTTTCTTCGATACCGTCGACGATCACCTGGGCGCGCTCGCCCACATGTGCGGCGGTGGCGGCAAAACCGAGCGACTCGGCCAGGTCCATGGCCTCCTGGGCGCGCTCGAGCTTGACCTCTTCGTCGACCTGGCCCTCCATCTTAGCGGCCAGGCTGCCCTCCTCCTGCGAGTAGGCAAAGACGCTCGTGTAGTCAAAGCCGACGGTGTCCATAAAGTCGATGAGGTCGCGGAACTCGTCGTCGGTCTCGGTCGGGAAGCCGACCATGGCCGTGGAACGGATCACGATGCCGGGGATACGCTCACGCAGATCGCGGAACAGGTCCTCGAGCTCTTGGCGCGAACCGGAACGGCGCATAGCTTTGAGGATGCGCGCGTCACAGTGCTGCACGGGGATATCGATATAGGGCAGCACCTCGGGCGTATCGCGAATCGTATCGATAAGCTCGTCGGTCATGCCCTCGGGCTGCAGATAGAGCACGCGGACCCAGACGTTGTGCGGGCGCACGGCCTCGGCGACGGCACGCAGCAGCTGCGCCAGATTGCGCGGCGAGCCCTCGGTGACGTCCTCGTCGGCAAAGTCGGTACCCCAAATGCCCGTGTCCTGGCCAATCAGCACAATCTCGCGCACGCCGCCGGCAACCAGGTCGCGCACCTCGGAGATAATGCTCTCGGCATTGCGCGAATGATAGCGACCGCGAATATAGGGGATCATGCAGAAGCTGCAGAAGCGGTTGCAGCCATCGGAAATCTTGACGTAGGCAACGGCGCCCTCGACGGTACGCTTGACCTGCGGGATATAGGCTGCGATCTCACGCTCGACACCCAGCACGCCATCGATGACCGCCACGATGCCGTCCTCCTCGTCGGCCTTCACAAAGGCAGCGACCTCGGGCAGCTCGTCAGGCAGGTCGTCGCCATAGCGCGACGGCACGCAGCCGCACATAACGATGGGGCAAGAACGAACGCCGTCCTGAACCTCGTTGGCGAGCTCGAGCGTGGTCTCGATGCTCTCGGACGTTGCGGAGGCGAGAAACGAGCATGTATTGACGATGGCGATATCGGCATCCTGCGGGTCGAATGCCTCTTCGTAGCCCGCGGCGGTCAAGAGAGAACGCATGCGGTCGGTGTCAACCTCGTTCTTAGCGCACCCGAGGGTGATGTAGAGCACGGAGCCCAACGGTGTATCCATGTTGGAGAGCGGTCCTTTCGAATGATATTAGCGGTAGTTGGTGAACTGTAGCGGCTGGCCGTAGTCCTGGTCGCGCAGGAACTGGATCACGGTCTGCAACGCGTCCTTCGAAGCAGAGGAAACACGCAGCTTGTCGGCCTCGATGGCTACCTTGACCTTAAGCTTTTGGTCCTTGATGTCCTTATTGATCTTCTTGGCGGTCGCCTGGTCGATACCCTCGACGACATGGCCGAGCACGCGCACGGTGCCGCCCGACGCCGCCTGTGGAGCATCCCACGAGACAGCCTTGAGGTCGATGCCGCGCTTGATGAGCTTGGAGCTCAGCACGTCGATAATCTGCTTGGAGACAAAGTCGGCCGGGGCGTTGATCGTAAAGAGCTTGTCGCCCTTCGAAAGCTCGATCGTGGCGCCGGAATCCTTAAGGTCATAGCGCTGGGAAATCTCGCGCGTGGTCTGCTGGAAGGCGTTGTCGACCTCTTGCATGTTGACCTCGGACACGACGTCGAAGCTGGAATCTTTGGCCATGATGTTTCCTTTCGCGTACGAGCGGCTTAGTAGCTATCGTACGAATAGTCGGTAGAATCGGTGGGCGTCTGACCGTCAGTTGCGGTATCGGCGCCATCCGCGGACTGGGCATCGGTGCGGTCGGTGGTATCGGTACCATCGGTGGTGTCGGTGCCATCAGAACTTTCACCATTCTCGGAATCAGTCGTCTCCTTCTTAGGAACGGTGATCGTCACACGAGCCACGCCCGAGGTCTTGGTATCGTAACGGACCTTTTCACCGTTCTTGGTAACGGTAACATCGGAAGGCTTGGACGTGGTGATCTCGATCGAGGACTCGGGCGTGTACTCCTGCTCAAAGGGGCCAGTCGCCTGAGCGCCATAGACCGACTTGCCGTCGACCTTGACCTCAATCCACGCGGTCTTTCCCTTGGCAACGGAAACTTTGACCTTCGTGACCTCGTTCTCTTCCTTCTTGGCCGTCGTCTTGGTAGCGTCCGAATCAGTCGACTCATCCGTCGGCTCATCGGTGTCTTCGTCCTCATCGACCGTTTCGGTCTTCTTAGAAGACTTCTTGGTCGTCGTCTTGGTAGCAGTGGGCGTCTCGGGCGTGGTCTCGGGCGCCGAAGATGCACAGCCGCGCAGAAGCACCACGATGAGCACGATCAGCAGCAACGCCACGGCACCGATGCCGGCGTAGACGATACGCGGATCGAGCCCGTTGTTTTGAGGAGTACGGGATCCGCCGCGTCCACGACCGGAACTGCTGCGGCCGCCTCCCTGAGGCATACGACCACGATTGCTATCGGAACGGCCGCGATAGCCGCCCTGGCCCTGAAGGCTGCGCTGACCCGAGCGAGGCGCAAGTTCACCGCGGCCTTGATAGCCACGTTGGCCCGAACGCGGAGCCGAAGAGCGCTGGCCATACGGCTGTGATTGAGAGCGAAGACGCGGCGTCACCTGCGTGGTATCGGCATCCGCATAGCCACCGCGAGAGCGTCCCGTAGAGGCACCACGGTAACCGCGATCGGAATAGCCGCCGTCGCCGTAGCCGGCACGAGGGTCACGCGCCACGCCGCGGGCAGCGGGAAGCGCACGGTCCTCAGGCATCGGCGTACTGCGGAACCGGTCACGCTGTGAGCGAATCTCCTCGCCCGAACCCGTCTCGGTAATATAACCGGCCTGCTGAGGACGCTGTCCATAGCGGGTCGAACGACCGCCCTGAACCATCAGGAAGCGCCCGTTATCGACCGAGGAGCGCGAATTGACGTAGCCAGCGGCGTCCTGAAAACGACCGCCCTGCTGAGACGTCTCGCGTTCGTATGCCATCAGGTCGTCAAAGTAGGCATTGACGACCTCGCGCGGATTGAGGCCCAAAAAGCGAGCATAGCTCGAAATCATGCCCTGCGCATAGCCGCGCGGCGGCATCGAAGCAAAGTTACCGGTCTCGAAAAACTCGATGATCTGCGGCCTGATTTTGATGGTGTTGGCGACCTGCTGAATGGAAAGGCCCATTCGGCGACGCTGCTCGAGCAGCATGTCACCAAAGCGTGCAGCCATCAGAATCCTCCAAACTCACGATCTTCACGTGCCATCTCGGCGTCGACAGACTCCAGCGCGGCAAGCCCCTCCTCGTCCAACAGGACCTCGCGCGGCTTGGAACCGTCGGGCGGGCCGACGACACCCTTTTCTTCCAGCATGTCCATAATACGCCCGGCGCGCGCATAGCCAACCTTAAGGCGGCGTTGCAGGCCAGATGTGGAGCCCAGCTGCGATTCCACCACAATATGGGCGGCTTCCCAAATGAGCGGATCATCGTCTTGCGGCTCGGCAACTCCGGTGCGGACAATGCCGCCACCCGCCATGGACATGGAAGCGGGCGCCACAGCCGACAGGATCTCCTCATGGTAGTCGGGCTCGCTTTGCGACTTGACGAACTCGACAATCTCGTTGATTTCATCGTCCGAGACAAAGCAGCCCTGAATACGGCGAGGCTTGCCCCAGTCGACCTTGGAGAACAGCATGTCGCCCAAACCGGTGAGCTTTTCGGCACCCATCTGGTCGATGATGACGCGCGAGTCGATGCCCGTGGCGACGTTAAAGGCGATGCGGTTGGTGATGTTGGCCTTAATGAGGCCCGTCACCACGTTGGAGCTCGGGCGCTGCGTGGCCACGATAAGGTGGATACCGGCGGCACGGCCCAGCTGAGCAATACGCACGATCGAGGCCTCGACATCCTTACCGGCGACCATCATCAGGTCCGAGAGCTCGTCGATGATAATGACCAGATAGGGCATCTTTTGCGGCGGGTTATCGTAATGTTCAAACTCGCCGGCGGCCTGCTTTTCGTTATAGGTCGAGATCTTACGTACATTGAGACGCTCGAAGACCTTCAGGCGACGCTCCATCTCGGACACGGCCCATTGCAGAGCGCTCGCGGCCTGCTTGGGCTCGGTCACTACAGGCACGTAAAGATGCGGCAGACCGTTATAGCCCGCAAGCTCGACGCGCTTGGGGTCGACCATGATCAGGCGAACGTCCTCGGGAAGCGCGCGCATGAGCAGGGTCGTGATGATGGAGTTGATCATCACCGACTTACCAGAACCGGTCGTGCCGGCGATCAGCAGGTGGGGCATCTTGGCGAGGTCGGCGACGACCGGCGTACCCTCGGCATCGCGACCGATGGCCAGCTCGAGCGGACCGCCCTTCACATAGGGCAGCACGTCGCCCAGGTTGACGTTCTGGCGCTTGCGATTGGGAATCTCGATACCCACCAGCGAGGTGCCGGGAATCGGCGCAAAGATACGCACCGACTGGGCAGCGAGCGAAAGCGCGATATCGTCCTCGAGGCTCGAGATCTTGCTCACGCGCTCGCCCTCACCGGGCTGCAGCTTAAAGGTCGTGACCGTGGGGCCGGCAATCCAGCCGACGACGCGAGCGCTACGGCCAAACTCGAGCAGGGTGGACTGAAGCGACTCGGCAGTCTGTTCCAGCTCCTTGTCAGAAGACGCGGAGGAAGCCGACTGCGGGTTGGCATGCAGGATTTCGAGTGGCGGAAGCTTGAGGCCATCCTCTTCTTCGCCCTCGTTATCTGCGGCGCCGCCGTCCGCTCCCCCATCGCTAGCCGCAGCCGATCCGACAGCACTCGAGGCAGGCGCATCGGCAACCTTGGGATGCTTCAAGAAGTCGGGAATCTGAGGTGCTGCCGAGACAGGATTCACGGCAAACGGCGGCTCGGACTCGTCAATCTTATCGGGGTCGTCTTCCATCGAAAGCTGGCCGGTTACCTGTTCGCGCTTGGCATGGCGACGCGGCAGCAAAGTTGTCTTTGCGGTCTCAATCGGAGCCTCGTCGTCCTCGTCATCGCCCTCGGTAAGCTCAATCTCGCTATCGGACCAAGACGGGTCGGGCTCGCTTGTATTCAACTTGGGGGTGGCCTTGCCCTTCTTGACATGACGGCGCGGCAGCAGCGTCGTCTTAGCGCGCTCGGCCTCCACGGCATCGGATACGTCGACAAACGGATCCTCGTCCTCGTCGTCATCGTCCAAAACCGGGTCCACATCGTTGCCCATGACCGTGGTCACGGCAGCATCGGAGCCCTTTTGACGAAGAATGCTCAGGTGCGGACGGGCAACGCCGGGCACCGACAGGGCTTCGTCGTCACCCCACGGGCTGGCGTTGACATCGGCACGACGGCGCTCGGCAAAATCGGCCGCACGGTCGCGAGCAGAGCGCAAAACGCCACCCACCGAAAAGCCGATGATGACCAGGCCCACGACGACAAGGCCCAACAGGACTACCATCGCGATAGGCTTACCCAGGGCATTCTGCAGCGCACTCGCAATAAACGCACCGATGTAGCCACCCGAGGCGGACAGATTTTGCGGCGTGAACATAAGGTCGCACGAGACGCTCGTACCCGGCACCATCAGCGAAAGAATGGAGACGACGGCGATAAAGACCACGGCTCCGCCCGCGACCGAGCGACTGTTGAGCGGCGAGTCCTCACCTAAAAAGAGCGTGGCGGCAAACAGCAAAATGACGATCGGCAGCACGTAGGCGCCCAGACCAAAGCCTAGGTGGTAGAAACCGGCAACCGCAGCCGTCACGGGTGCGGTCGCCGGCGAAATCACGGCAATGAAGGACGCAATCGCCAAAACGGCGATAACCACGCCGGCGATATCGCGGTTGGCTGACGGCTCCACCAAGGGCTCAAAATCGTCGAAGTCCGCCTCGTGGCCCTTATTGGCACGCAGATGGGAACCGGCACCCTTAGCAGATGCCGGTTGGTTGTTGGCTTTATTGCCTTTGGCGTTTTGTGCAGATCCGCGCGCCAAACTAAACCTCCATGACGACCGGGATAATCATCGGACGGGTGCGCGTACGGCTCCAAATAAAGTTGGAGAGCGAATCGCGCACGGCCTTGCGAATGGCATCGGAACCGCTGCTCGTAAAGCTGAACTTACCCTTCTCGATCGTCTTAATAATGGACGCGGAGGCATCCTCGGAGAACTGGTCGTCGATGGCAAACGAGACGCCGCGGCCCGAGAACTCGATGGCCTCGATCTTCTTGTGCTTGAGCGAGACGATGGCGACGGCCGTGACCATACCGTCGTTGGCGAGCTTCTGGCGATCGCGCAGGACGATGGGGTCGGTATCGCCGATACGCAGGCCGTCGACGTAGACGACGCCGGACTCGACGGGCGTACCGCGTTTGACGATACCGCCGCGCATCTCGAGCGTGTCGCCGTTATCGAGGATAAAGATATGATCGTCCTTGATGCCCATCTTGCGGGCCAGCTGGGCATGGGCGCGCAGATGCACGGCCTCGCCGTGAACCGGCATAAAGTACGTGGGCTTGGCCATGGCCATCAGGAGCTTGAGCTCCTCCTGGCTACCGTGACCGGAGACGTGGACGAGAGCGCGGTTCTTATCCCACACGTCGCAGCCGAGCTTGGCCAGGCTGTTGACGACCTGCTGGACGGCCTTCTCATTGCCGGGAACGGGAGTTGCTGAGAGGATGACGGTATCGCCCTCGTGGATGGAGAGCGTCTTGTGCTCGCCATTGGCCATGCGGGACAGGGCCGACAGCGGCTCGCCCTGCGAACCGGTGCACATGACGACGATCTTGTCGTCGGGCAGGTTATCGATATCGAAGGCATCGATGATATCGGCATCGTCGATGTTGAGGTAGCCCAGCTCGCGCGCGACGCGGGTGTTGGTGAGCATGGAGCGACCGGTCACAACGACCTTACGGCCGCACTTACGGGCGGCATCGCAGATCTGCTGCAGGCGATGAATGTGGCTCGAGAACGACGCGACGAACACGCGACCCGGGGCGTTCTTGATGGCGTGCAGCAGATTGGGACCAACCTCGGCCTCGGACTTGGTAAAGCCGGGAACCGTGGCATTGGTGGAGTCGGAAAGCAGCAGGTCGATACCCTGCTTGGCAAAGCGGCTGATAGCGGCATAGTCGGGCGTAACGCCGTCGATGGGCGTCTGGTCGAGCTTAAAGTCGCCGGTGTGCATAACGGTGCCCTGGTTAGTGCGAATGAACACGCCCAGAGCGCCGGGGATGGAGTGCGTCATCGAGAAGAAGTCGAGCGAGATGCCACCGAGATTGACATGGCTTCCGCCCTTGACCTCGCGGAACTTGGGCGCGCGGATGCGGAACTCAGAGAGCTTGCCCTCGATAAAGCCAAGCGTCAGCTTGCTCGAGAAGATGGGCACCTTGTTGTTGAGGTCCTGCAGCAGATACGGAAGCGAACCGGTGTGGTCCTCGTGGCCGTGGGTGACGACGATACCGCGGAGCTTCTCCTCGTTTTCAAGAACGTAGGTGTAGTCAGGAAGCACCAGGTCGATACCGGGCTGGGAGTCGTCGGGGAACATGAGGCCAGCGTCGACGAGCACCATGTCGTCGCCGCACTCGAAGACCGTCATGTTCTTGCCGATGCCGTCAAGGCCGCCGAGCGGGATGATCTTCAAGGGAGATGATTTTTTAGCTGCCATAGGTTAGTGTTGTTTCCTTTCTTCGAAACGGGTCTGGAACAACCGACGGGGCGCTTCTGGCAAACCGACCGCCGGGAACGTACAAACATGCATCATAGAGTCGATGCAATAACCACAGTATGATACCCATTTGCACAACAACAGACCACCCATGCATCAAAGCCCCATCTGAACCCGTCTATCCCGCCGGTCTGGGGCCATCGGGGCCGGGGCGGGTTAAGTTTGCTGCTCTACAGTCCTGCGCAAGACGGA
>CABUIH010000012.1:0-52509 GCA_902491615.1 uncultured Collinsella sp.
GGCCCGTGGGTTATACCCTAAGAGCAAACCACCCTTTTTAAGGGTGGTTCTGATTGTTGGTGCAAAGTAACCTGACCTCTTTGCACCGCCACAAAGGTGCCTGTCCCCTTTGTGGCGGTTGGTGGCTAAGCGGTGGGGAGTCCTGGCGTGTTAACCGGCTGCTGCGGCTTGAGGCGGGCGTTTCGCCAGATGATCTGGATAACGTAGCCGAGCATAAAGACAAAGGCCACGCCGCTGATGAAGCCGCCTACGAGGGGAAGCCCCGTGAGGGCGCCTACGATTATGCCGCCCACGGCTGCCATGGCGTAGCGGTTCTGGTTGTGTCCGACCATGCGGGCGATCGCACACCCCGCAAAGGCACTCGACACCAACGCAATGCCGATAACGCCGCACAAGAGTGTTCCGGCAAGCGACAGACCAGCGATAGAGATAATCAGCAGTAGGACGGCGGGGGCGATAGCAATCGTACCCAGAAGACCGCTCACCCACAGGGGTGTGGGGTGCTGGCGGAGCATGCCGGCGGCGCTGGCGGTCGCACGCGGGAAGACGAGCTCGAGTAGCAGGGCGACAAAGCAGGTGGAAAGCGCCGCGGCGACGATACCGCCGATGACATCGTTAACGGTGGAAGTATCTTCGTTCTCGGTACGGTCGATCTTGAGCGCACCGACCTCGGTTCCCGCGGCACGCTCGGGGTCCTCGGAGACGTGAGCGTTCACGGTGCCGGTGATGCGGGCGTTCTTGCCCAGGATGAGCTTGTCGGCCCAAACCTCGACATCGCCATCGACGGTGCCATCGATGGTCACCGTATCGCCCGCGAGCGCTGCCGACTTGGTGGAGCCTCGCAGGGCAACCGTCTCGCCTATCGCGTAGAAACAGTTGGCGGTGCTGTCGGAATTGAGCACGACATGCTGGCCAGCGACGGTCACGCTGCCATCAACCGTGGTCTTGGCGATGTCGATGGTGCGCGCCGCCAGGCGAATGGCGCCGCCTACGGTGCAGTCGCGAATCGATAGGCTCTCGCCCGCCGCGATAATATCGCGGCCGATGGAGGCATCGTCCAAGTTGAGGGCCTGGCCGGCCCAGTACAGGTCACCATCGACGCCGGACGGATTGGCGTCATTGTCGGTCGCAAGTACATTGCCTGCGGTGTCCGTGCCGGCGAACGACGCCGTGGGAAGCACGGTGATCGCCAGCGCGATGAGCGCGAATAGGATGGTGATGCGGCCCCACGCTTTACGGCGCTGGCTCGACGGGAATTGATTGCAGGGCATAGTGAATCCTTTGTTAGATACTCGGCATATACCTAACAGGGTACCCAACGCGTGGGCGCTCTAAAAGAACCTCTCGGTTGCATTTCGAAGGGTCGTGCCGTGCTGTCTACTTTTTACGGTGCAAAAAGCGCGCGATATCTTCTTCGGTGGGGCTTTTGATGTCAAAGCGCAGCGAGAGCCAGCGCAGACCCATGGTCACGACAACGCATACGACCAGCGCGGCGACATTGCTCATGATGCCGCTCATAACGAGACACACATAGCTTGTCGATCCGGCGATGGCGGCGATGGCATAAAAGTTAGTACGTTGGAAAATGCCCGGAACCACGCCCATAAAGCCGTCGCGCAACATGCCGCCGCCCACCGCGGTGAAAAAGCCCATCATGATGCATACGGCCGGCGCAAAGCCATAAACCAGTGCTTTGTCCGCTCCGGTGGCGGCGTAGATGCCGACCGAGATGATGTCGAGCAATGGGATGAGTTTCTCGGGTTTATCGACGATTGCCGGGAATATGTAGATGATGGCCGCCGTGGCGATGGAGAGTGGCAGCGCCATCGGCTGGTTGAGGATGTAGACGTTGCCCACCTGCAGCGTCATGTCGCGCAAGAGACCGCCGCCCAGACCGCAGACCACCGCGAGCGCGACCGCGCCCACCAGGTCGAGCTTGTGCTCGCGTGCAACCAGCACACCCGAGATCGATGCAGCGACAACGGCGAACATCTCGAGCCAAAACGGAATAGCGACCATGGCATCCGAGGCATGTGAGGTAATGGTTATGGCGGCGACGACGGGCAAGATGGGGTCCTTTGGATTGTGGGTTTAGACAATGCCCGTACATAGTACATGTTCGGCGCCGATTGCGATCCTATTGCTCGGTAAACGGTTGACAGCGGATGCTGACATGGCATTGCTGGAATGCCAGGGATCCAAAACATGTACGCCACCCTCCAAAAACGACATTTTTCGACATCTTTGGAGGCGGACGTACATGTTTGGATTGAGCTCACAGCATGAGTGAGTTGATTTACTCACATCCGGTATATTTCCCCACTTCAACGGACATAAGAGTTGGATACCGGCTCAGAGCGAGAGGCCCTTAATGGATACCCCTGTTCTCATTTCGCATAAAACCGCATGGCTTGTCCATCATGCACCCCAGAATTTGGTTCAGTCTCTTGCGCGGCACGACTACCAGATAGGCGCACAAGGCATCTCAACCCAGCAACGTGTTGCGCGCATACGACAGGCTCTTACCGACTGCGGCATTCCGTCCGATATGCTTAAGACTATCGATATCGCGGTTGTATTCGAATTCGAGCGAATTCGTACCAAAGTCGTCGTTTGTCACATTCTTGGACAAAATCTTCCCTACGAGCATATTAACGAGTTGACGCCCGGAATCTTCATCACCGACGAAGCCTTCACCTTTGTGCTCGCTGCCGAGTGGATGGATAGGATCGAATATCTCGAATATGGCTATGAAGTTTGCGGCGATTATCGCATGAGGCTCAATCCCGCCGACCCTTATACCGGGCAACCAGCCACTACCTCCAAGGATGAAATAACCAAACTGCTCGATCGGCACCCCGGCAAACCCGGTGCCACACGTGCACGGCTCGCGCTCAGGCACATCTACGATCACTCGGCCTCGCCTATGGAGACCGCTTCGGCAATTGCCCTCTCGCTCCCAACAAGCGAAGGCGGCGTTGGTATCCGAGGTATCGAACTCAACAAACCGCTCGAGATCCCTCAACGTCTCTGGCATTGCACAAAAGCCCGAACACTCAAAATCGATGCCCTCATTACCTATAAGCGCAGGGAGCTCGGTATCGAATATAAGGGCGGTTTTCACGATGAGTTCGAGCGCAAGGGAGCAGATGCGGAGCGAGAGGCCGTTCTCTCCCAAATGGGATATCGAATCGTTACGCTCACTTCGGCTCAGTTCGGCAGCCAGCTCGCCTTTCACCGCGCCATGAACAACATTCGCGAAGCACTCGGCATGCCTCGCTGTACCGACACCGGGTACCAGCGAGAGCAAAACGAACTACGCAAGGCGCTTATTCGCAACTGGAAGGGCATGCGAGACGAAGAGGCACCTTCCGAATAGTGCCACTCCCGTGAACTCAATCCAAACGTGTACGTCAGCCTTCAAAGATGTCGAAAAATGTCGGTTTTGGAGGGTGACGTACATGTTTGGGGAAGCGTGGGATCGAGACGTATTTCGATAACAAAAAAGCTCCCATTCTCGGGAGCTCTCTCAATCTAAATGGCGGAGGAGGAGGGATTCGAACCCTCGTGACCTTATACAGGCCAAACGGTTTTCGAGACCGCCGCATTCAACCACTCTGCCACCCCTCCGCGTGGGGTAAAAACAAAGCAGGCTCGAAGGCCTGCTTTGGAATTAACTGGCGGAGAGTCAGGGATTTGAACCCTGGAGACGCTTTTGACGCCTACACGATTTCCAATCGTGCTCCTTCGGCCACTCGGACAACTCTCCGTTAAATGCGAAAGTCAGTATACACGAGGAATCGAAAAGTGCAAACAAAAAAGTTGGCATTTTTTAAAACGCTTGGCCGCGCTTGGCGTTGCAGTGGGGTTTGAGGTGCCAAAAAACGGCTTCCGACCAGCGTGGTTGATCAGCTCAATTGTTCAAAAGGGGTATTCATAAGCGACTTGGCAATGAATTTAAAAATCTTTGGGTGGTGCTGTGGACCACTGGTATGCATTTTGCGACCACAGCCTTGTGCCCGTTGACCTGTGGCTTGGCTCAGCTTGTCCCCACGGCACCGTATCGTGTCCACAGATTCGTCAAGCTTTTGGTAAGCATTTGGTTGGAATGCGCATGAAACGTCGTGCGAGTATGGGCATATGTGGAGGTCATGAGGTTGTAGCTGCAAATTCTTGCAGCCTAGGAGGTTGAAAGATATTATTACCAAGTCTTTTCCTGCTTCAGGCGCACCTTCACGACCTGAAGCCACATTTGCCCAGAGGAGGTGACAATATGAAGGCTTATGAACTGCTGTTCTTTGTTGACCCGTCGCTCGACCCCGAGACTCGTCTCGCTGTTATGAAGCGTATCGATACCACGATCGCTGAGGGCGCTGGCAAGGTCGACTCCGTTGACGAGTGGGGCAAGCGCAAGCTCGCCTACGAGATCAACGACCTCACCGATGGTGACTACACCCTCATCAACTTCCACGCAGATCCTACCCAGATCGCCGAGCTTGATCGCGTCCTGCGCATCACCGACGCTGTGGTCCGCCACATGATCGTCCGTCGCGACGACCAGGAGTAAGACTGTCGTTTTGGACTGGGCTTGTGCCCCAAGAGGAAGTAGTGAGTTATGAGCATCAATCGAGTGAACATCACCGGTAACCTCACCCGCGATCCCGAGCTGCGCGCCACCGCCGGCGGAACCCAGGTTCTGTCCTTTGGCGTCGCCGTGAACGATCGTCGCCGCAACGCGCAGACTGGCGAGTGGGAGGACTATCCCAACTTTGTCGACTGCACCATGTTCGGCACCCGCGCCGAGGCCGTGAGCCGTTTCCTGGCAAAGGGAAACAAGGTCGCGATCGAGGGCAAGCTGCGCTACAGCTCTTGGGAGCGCGACGGTCAGCGCAGGAGCAAGCTTGAGGTCATCGTCGATGAGATCGAGTTTATGAGCTCCCGTGGTGGCCAGGGTGGCTACGATCAGGGCGGTTACGCCCCCGCAGCTCCCGCGCCCGCAGCACGTCCTGCCGCACCGGTGGCTACGCCGCCCGCGGTCGACGTCTACGATGAGGACATCCCGTTCTAGGGGTTGTTCACCTATTTTTGAGTGAGAGGCGGCTTCGGTTCGCCGAAGTTGCCAAATGAAAGGTATTTTGACATGGCTAATGATTTTTCTGCACGTCAGCCGCGTCGTAAGTACTGCCAGTTCTGCAAGGAGAACACTGAGTTCATTGACTATAAGGACACTCAGCTTCTCCGTAAGTACATGACCGACCGTGGCAAGATCAAGCCCCGTCGCGTCACTGGCGCTTGCACGCAGCATCAGCATGACATCGCCAACGCCATCAAGCGCGCCCGCGAGATGGCTCTCCTGCCGTACACCGTCCCCGTGGTTTCCTCTCGTGGCAACCGCGACCGCGGCTAAGAAGGGAGACGCATCATGAAGGTTATTCTTCTCGATGAGATCAAGGGCAAGGGCGGCGAGGGTGACGTCGTAGAGGTCGCTCAGGGTTACGCTGAGAACTTCCTGTTCCCCAAGAAGCTCGCTGTTGCCGCCACCAAGGGCAACCTCAAGCAGCTTGACGAGCGTCGCAACAACATCGCCAAGCGCGAGGCCGTCCGTCTGGCTACCGCCAATGAGACCAAGGCTGCCTTCGAGGGCAAGCAGGTCACCGTGGACGTCAAGGTTGGCGACGAGGGCATCCTCTTTGGCTCCGTTACCGCCGCTATGATCGCTGACGCCATCAAGGATCAGCTCGGTATGGACATCGACCGCAAGCGCGTCGAGCTCGGTAAGCCCATCAAGGTTGCCGGTGCCCACACCGTCGCTATCTCGCTGTACCGCGAGATCAAGGCCGAGGTTGTCGTTCTCGTTGGCGTTACCGCCGAGGAGCTCGCTGCCGAGGCTGAGGTTGAGGAGACCGCTGAGGTCGCCGAGACCGAGACCGCCGAGGTCGAGACCGAGGCTGCTGCCGAGTAGCATTTGCTGCAACGCAACAATCTTGTTCTAAGAAGGGCGCTCTGGGAGACCAGGGCGCCCTTTTATTTTTTGCGCCGGGTGAGTTCATAGCAGTCATTGAGATGCGGTCCCGTGTATAGGACCGTTCATCCGTTTGGTTCGGTGATGATTGCCAAGGCGCGGCTCGATTTATAGCCGTGGCTGATACTATGGATGCTCGCAAGCGATATGAATGAGGATGCTCATGGCATATGACGATAGGGAGACGGGGCTGACGGTCGAGGACCGTGGCTCTAAGTTGGGTCTCCCCCAAAACCAAGATGCAGAGGCCAACGTACTGGCCGCTATGCTGCTATCGCCCGAGGTGGTCGAAGAGGCCCAAGTCGAGCTGCAGCCCGATGACTTCTACCGGCCCATTCATAAGACCATCTATACCGCGATGGTCGATATGTATAACAGTCGCATCCCCATCGACTCTATCTCGCTGATCGATTACCTGCGAAGCATCAACAAGCTCGATGCCGTGGGCGGCGAGGCGTACATTTTGGAGCTGATGGGACAGACTCTGTCGCTCGTTAACTGGCAGCACCATGCCGCCATCGTTCGTCGCGACTCGATGCTGCGTGAGCTGATTGGCGCCACCAACGAGATCAACGCGCTGGCCTACAACGCCCCCACCGACACCAAAGAGGTCGTGGAGCTGGCCGAGAGCAAGCTGCTCAAGGTCACGGCGCGTGAGGTTAAGTCGAGCTACAAGACGCTGACCGAGTTTATGGTCGAGGCATATAACGAGGCCGAGGAAGTGTGCAAGGCCGGCGGTCAGGCTGCAGGCGTGCCCACGGGCTTTCCGTCGCTCGACCGTATGCTCATGGGCTTCCGCGAGGGCCAGCTCATCATTATCGGCGCCCGCCCCGCCGTGGGTAAGACGTCGTTCGCCCTGAACTTGGCGCTCAACGCCGCCGCCGCGGGCTATACCGTCGGCTTCTTCTCGCTGGAGATGTCGGGCAAGGAAATTGCCCAGCGTCTGATTTGCGCCTATGCCATGATCTCGATCAGCGACTTCCGTACGGGCCGCATTAGTCCCGAGCAGTGGGCCAACATCAATGAGGCCACGCAGACGCTGTCCAAGCTCGATATTCTGATTGACGATACGCCCGGCACCACGGTGACCGAGATTCGCGCCAAGAGCCGCCGCATGCTCCATAACAAGGAGAAGGCCATCATCATCCTGGACTATTTGCAGCTGGTGAGTCCCCCGCCGGGACGTCGTTCCGAGAGCCGTACCGTCGAGGTCTCCGAGATGTCGCGTGGTCTGAAGATTATGGCCAAGGAGCTCAAGATTCCGCTGATCGCGCTGTCGCAGCTGTCGCGTCAGGTCGAGTCCCGTACCGGCAAGCGCCCGCAGCTGTCCGACCTGCGTGAATCGGGCTCCATCGAGCAGGATGCCGATATCGTCATGTTCTTGGACCGATCCGCCGACGAGGCCGAGGCCTCGCGCGACGACCGACCCGACGAGGGCGTTACGCGTATCGTCGTGGCCAAGAACCGTTCGGGCCCGATCGGCGACGTCGACCTGATGTTCCTGCCGGCATCCACCAAGTTCTATGAGCTTGATGGGGCGCATACCGAGGAGTAGGACAGGCGCCCGTTGCACGGGTATACTGGGAATGTTTTGTGCTTCTGCGCACTTGCGGTGTGCGGACAGTCCATGAATGTGAGGAGTAAACATGCCGTCAACCGTTTTGGTCGGTGCCCAGTGGGGCGATGAGGGCAAGGGTAAGATCTGCGACCTGGTCGCCGGCGACTTTGATGCCGTCGTGCGCTATTCGGGCGGCAACAACGCCGGCCACACCATCGTCGTCAACGGCAAGAAGTACGGCCTGCACCAGGTGCCCTCCGGCATCATGTATTCCGACCACGTGTCGGTGATCGGTAACGGCTGCGTCGTCAACCCCAAGGTCGTCCTTGAGGAGATCGACATGTTCGAGGCCGACGGCATCACCACCAAGAATCTCAAGATCAGCGGCAACGCGCATGTCATCATGCCGTACCACATCGATCTGGATGGCGCCTTTGAGCAGAAGCTCGGCAAGAAGAACATCGGTACCACCAAGCGCGGCATCGGTCCGTGCTACCAGGACAAGATGGCCCGTATTGGCCTGCGTATGCAGGACATGCTGGATGAGGCGCTGTTCCGCGATAAGCTGGAGACCGCTCTTGCCCGCGTGAACCCCGAGCTAGAGCTCATCTACAACCTGCCCACCTACACCGTGGATCAGATTTGCGATGAGTACCTGCCCATGGCCGAGCGCCTGCGCCCCTACATCACCGAGACGAGCCTGCTGCTCAACAACATGATCGATGAGGGCAAGGATTTGCTGTTTGAGGGCGCCCAGGCGACGCTGCTCGACATCGATCACGGCACCTATCCGTACGTGACGTCTTCTAACTGCACCGCCGGCGGCGCCATTACCGGTTCCGGCGTCGGCATGAAGAACGTCGACCGCGTGCTGGGCGTCATGAAGGCCTATATCACCCGCGTCGGTTCGGGCCCCATGCCCACCGAGCTTTCCTATGAGTCCGAGGCCGGCCACACGCTGACCGAGGAGGGCTACGAGTACGGCGTGACCACCGGTCGCCGTCGTCGCTGCGGCTGGTTTGACGGCCCTATCGCCAACTATGCCTCGCGCGTCAACGGCCTCACCGACATCGCCGTGACCAAGCTCGACGTGCTTTCGGCCTTCGACACCATTAAGGTGTGCGTTGCCTATGACGTCGACGGCGAGCGCTACACGAGCGTGCCCGAGCACCAGGTGCGTTTTGAGCATGCCAAGCCCATCTACGAGGAGCTCCCTGGCTGGAAGTGCGACATCACCGGCTGCCGCAGCTTTGATGAGCTGCCGCAGGAGGCTCAGGACTACGTGGCATTTATCGAGGATCTGGCACACACCCGCGTGACGTTCATCGGCGTCGGCGCCGGTCGCGAGCAGATCATCAACCGATTCTGGAAGTAATCGGGACTATTTGGTTATTGCGATATACCCCTTTGCAGCCCAGATGGGCGGCCGAGGGGTATATTTGCTTGTAATGGGCCCGCGCGGAGCGGGCCGGTAATCCATAGAGGAGGCACCCTTGAAGGCGGACACTCAAACCATCGACATCCTGTTGTTGGGCAGCGGCGGCCGCGAGCATGCTCTGGCAGCCAAGCTCGCAGCATCACCGCGCGCCGGCAAGCTCTACATCGCGCCGGGTAACGGCGGCACCGCGAGCTGCGGCGAGAATGTGGTTCTCGACGATTGCGATCCTGCGGCCGTGGCGGCGTTTGCCCAGAGCCATGGATGCGGACTCGTGGTGATTGGCCCCGAGGCTCCGCTCGTGGCGGGCGTTGCAGACGCCGTCCGCGCGGCGGGCATCCCGTGCTTTGGCCCGGGTGCCGAGGGCGCCCAGATGGAGGGCTCTAAGCTGTTCTCCAAGCAGCTCATGGAGCGCGCCGGTATCCCGACGGCAGCCTATGGCTCATTTACCGACGAGGCTTCGGCTCTTGCCTATGTGCGCGAGCAGGGCGCTCCGCTGGTCGTCAAGGCCGACGGCCTTGCCGCGGGCAAGGGCGTTATCGTGGCAACCGAGCTTTCGCAGGCCGAGGAGGCTGTGCGTGAGTGTTTTGGCGGCACCTTTGGCGATGCCGGCAACACGGTGGTCATCGAGGAGATGCTGACCGGCCCCGAGTGCTCGCTGCTGGCCTTTACCGACGGCAAGACCGTGCGTCCCATGGCCACCTCGCAGGATCACAAGCGTGCGCTCGAGGGCGACAAGGGCCCCAACACGGGCGGCATGGGCGTCTACAGCCCGGTGCCCATCGTGACCGACGAGGAGCACGCCACCATGGTGAAGGTCATGGAGCAGACCGTGGCAGAGCTCGCTGCCGAGGGTATCGACTATCGCGGCTGCCTGTACGGCGGCTTTATGCTCACCCCTGCCGGCCCCAAGGTGCTGGAGTTCAATGCCCGCTTTGGCGATCCTGAGACGCAGGTCGTGCTGCCGCGCCTTAAGAACGACCTGGTCGAGGTCATGCTGGCTTGCGCCAACTGCGAGCTCGATCAGATTGAGCTCGATTGGCGTGACGAGTGGGCCGTGGCCGTTGTCCTGACGAGCGCGGGCTATCCCGGCAGCTACGAGAAGGGCAAGGTCATTACCGGCATCGAGGATGCCGAGGCTATGGAGAACGTGACGGTGTATCACGCCGGTACTGCCGTGGTGGACGGCGAGCTCGTGACCAACGGCGGTCGTGTGCTCGCCGTGACCGCGCTGGGCGATACGTTCGAGAACGCTCGCGACCTTGCCTACGAGGCCTGCGAGAAGATCAACTTTGAGGGCAAGACCCTGCGCCACGACATTGGCCTGCGTGCGCTGCGCGGCCGCGACGCCTGGGATGCCTAAAATCCGAGAGGAATGAGACGGATGGACGAGAAGAACGAAGAGCTCGTGGACGCGCAGATCGTCGAAGAGGACAGCCGCATGTATGGGCGCGCCGAGGGCGAGCCTGGCGGCGAGGTCGCTGACGAGCCGGCGCTGGTGCTGGGCGACGACGACCCGCACGATGCCGAGCTGCACGAGAAGATTCTTTCGGAGGAGTGCGCCTGGAAGGGCAAGATCCTCGACGTCCACCGTCTTGAGGTTGAGCTGCCCAACGGTCGCCGCAGCGCCCGCGATATCGTTCGCCATCCGGGTGCGGCGGCCGTTGTGGCACTGACCGAGAGCGGCAAGATCGTGCTGGTGCGTCAGTACCGCACCGCCATCGACCGCGTGACGGTCGAGATTCCCGCCGGCAAGCTCGATCCGGGCGAGGACCCGCTCGATTGCGCCAAGCGCGAGCTGCATGAGGAGACGGGCTTTAGGGCTGGTCGCATTCGCTTTTTGACGTCGATTGTCACGTCCTGCGGTTTTTGCGATGAGATCATCCACATCTACTTGGCTACCAAGCTCGAGTTTGATGCGCCCGACCCCGACGATGACGAGTTTGTCAACGTCGACCTGGTGCCACTGCATGAGCTGATCGACGCCGTACTCGACGGCAAGATCGAAGACGCCAAGACCGTTGTGGGTGCCTTGGCTTGCGACAGCATTGCGCACCGACTAGGCGGGGCAGAGCTCTAGGTTACGCGGTTTTACCAAACCGCGTAACGAGTCGACGCTGCAAACGCCCCTAAGCGGCAATCTGCCTTTCAATCGTCGCTCGCGTACCGAAGTACGCGTCGCTCCTCTTTCAAGGCACCTTGCTCGCTTAGGGACGTTTTCGCTGACGCTGCCAGATCATTGGCGTTATGCTCGTTGGAGCGCTTTGTTTTCAGCCTGACCGGTTCAGCCGGATTTCTCACGCTATTTATTTACCCCCGAGGACTGCATGTTTAGAAGGTTTTTGTCTTATTACAAGCCCCAGATGGGGCTTTTTGTTGCTGATACTCTTTGTGCTCTGGTGCTTGCCGCCATTGACCTGGCGTTCCCCATTATCTTGCGCAATCTGACCGGCGGGCTCTTTACTCAGGGTCAGGCTGCTATTATGCAGGCGCTCGGTATGATCGCGGTGGGACTGGTGCTGATGTATGTCATCCGCTGCGCCTGCCGCTATTTTGTGAGCTATTGGGGTCATGTGATGGGCGCGCGCATGGAGTCCAAAATGCGCGAGGACCTGTTCGATCAGTACGAACGGTTTAGCTTTGCGTACTTTGATCGCAACAGCTCGGGCGACATGATGAGCCGCGTGGTCAATGACCTGTTCGATATCTGCGAGGCGGCGCACCACGTGCCCGAATGGATCATTATCTGCGGTATCGAGATCATCGGCTCGTTTGTGATTCTGTTTACCATCGCGCCGGTGCTCGCACTCGCCATGGCTGTGGTGACGGTGGTGTTCGCGGTCATTATGTTTTGGCAGAATATGCGCATGCGCGAGGTCTTTAGCGATAACCGCAAAAAGATTAGCGGCATCAACGCGCAGCTGCAGGATTCGCTGGCGGGCATGCGTGTGGTCAAGAGCTTTGCCAATGAGCAGACCGAGCGCTCTAAGTTTCGCGCCTCGAACAATCGCTACCTTTCGTCCAAGGAGAACATGTATCACGCCATGGGCGTCTATACCGCGACGTATGGCCTGCTCTCGGGAGTGCTTTATGTGATCGTGGTGCTGCTGGGCGGTTGGCTCGTTGCCCAGGGTCAGCTGCAGGCGGTCGATATGGCAACCTTCGCACTCTACATTTCGCTGTTCTGCACGCCGCTCGAGACGCTCGTCAATTCGGCTGAGACGTATCAGAAAGCCATCGCCGGCTTTAAGCGCATGGATGAGGTGCTCTCGACTGTCCCCGATATTCAGGATAAGCCGGGTGCTGCGGATCTGCAGGTGACGGCTGGTGCTGTGGAGTACCGCGACGTGTGCTTTAGCTACGAGGATGTTGAATTGGCCGAGCGCGGCGCCGACGGACGCCCTGTTATCGACCACATGGACCTGTCCATCAAGCCCGGTCAGACCATCGCTTTGGTTGGCCCCTCGGGCGGCGGCAAATCGACGACTTGTTCGCTGTTGCCGCGCTTTTACGACGTTGCCGCCGGCTCCATTAGCATCGACGGCCAGGATGTGCGCGACGTGACGCAGCATAGTCTGCGCCGTGCCATCGGCCTGGTGCAGCAAGATGTGTACCTGTTTGATGGAACGATCGGCGAGAACATCGCCTACGGCAAGCCGGGCGCCACGGCAGAAGAGATCGCCGAAGCGGCCCGCCGCGCCAATATTGATACCTTTATCGAATCGCTTCCGCAAGGCTACGACACCGTGGTGGGCGAGCGCGGCAGCCGTCTTTCGGGTGGTCAAAAGCAGCGCGTCGCCATCGCGCGCGTTTTTCTCAAGAATCCCAAGATCCTTATTTTGGATGAGGCGACGAGTGCCCTGGATAACGAGAGCGAGGAAGCGGTGCAGGAGTCGCTCGAAGAGCTGGCACGCGGCCGTACCACGATCATCATCGCCCACCGTCTCTCGACTATTAAGCATGCTGACGAGATTGCGACCGTTGAGCATGGTCGCGTTGTGGAACGTGGCACGCACGAGGAGCTTCTCGCCCGTGGCGGCACCTATGCCCGTTACTATCGAATGCAGTTCGAAGGTGCGCGTGCGCACGAGCTCGACTGATTGATATGACAGGAAGATCATGGCTGATAAGAACCCTTTGACTCCGGAAGAAGTGACGGAGTTATTCTCCGAAATCGATGCATCCGGCGTCTTGGATCCTACGCTCGCCAAAAAGCGCACCGAGCGCATGCGCGAGAAAGAGGCCGCCGTCAAGCGCGGCGACAAGGCGACGCTGGCGCGGCTGCGCAGCGAGGATCGCGCGAGCCAGGCAAAACATATCGACCCGCTGTCCGAGGACGACCCTTCGGGCTCGCAGGTGAGCCATACCATTACGAAGACCGCCATGGCCGTGGTTATCGGCATTTTGGTGCTGATTGTGGGCATGCAGATTGGCTACGGCGTGATGCGACGTCTGAATACCGCGAACCTTTCCGAAAGTGTTTCGGTGGATACCGTTTCGACCGCGCTCAAGGGTGGACTTGAATGGGGCAATGGCTTTACGCAGTTCCCGCTCGATTTTACCGTCGACGAGGCAGATGAGCGCACGGGCACGGTTGAGGTGACGGTGCTGGACACGTCTTCTGCCAATGAACTCGAGCTGCTGTCCAACGGTCAGATTCAGGCGGCGGCGCTCGCAACCAACGCCCTGCTCAACGACAAGATCGACCGTGTGGTGTATAACGTTCACGCCTATATCGACGAGGACAGCAGGATCCAGCATGATTCCTTCTTTGGCATGTTTCCTGCTCAGGGGCACCAAAGCGCCATCCTGACGTTCGTTTGGACCAAGAGCTCGTCCAACGCCACGAGTATCGACTGGAAGATGCGCATCGTAAGCATGGACGACACCATTGCCGAGCGCATTCAAAAACAGGTCAACTCGGTTTCATCGCTGATCGAGGACCCGGTGGTGAGCCAGACCAAGATCACGGAGGAGCAGGCCGAGCGCGATCTTGAGCATCGTCTGCACGGTCGAGAGATCTTCCGCGGCGGAAAGCCCGATCGCACGCCGTCCGAGCTGCTGGAGCAGGACAAGCAAAAGTAGTCCGCAGCCACATAGAACGATGCCATCCCGCGTGAGCCGCAAGCCCACGCGGGATGATTTTTCTGGGACGGGGATTAAAAAATCATTCTGTCATGTATGCAGTTGGCGACAAAGCCCTGCTCTCAGAATAATTTTTAATCCCCGTCCCAGAAAAATCATTATGCACAGGAAGTCATAATTATCATTTTGTAAACAATTCTATGTAATTAATGCCATGGGCGATGCTTGCGGTTAGAATACCGCGAGGCCTAACTACACACCTTTAAGCCGGTCCTGTGAGACCGGGAAGGAGAACTATGGCGAACAACCATATTGCGGGCGCTGCCGCCCGCACCGTCGCGCCCAGCGAGCTGTGCCAGCGTATGCTGGCTAAAACCAGCAAGGGCACCTGCGGTCCCTGCATCCTGTATCTTGAGGATGGGACCATTTTTTATGGCCGTGCATGCGGTGCCGAGGGTACCGCAACCGGCGAGGTCTGCTTTAACACGTCGCTCGAGGGCTACTTTGAGGTCATGACCGACCCGAGCTATGCCGGCCAAATCGTAACCATGACCTATCCGCAGATCGGCAACTACGGCATTGACGAGACCGATGTCCAGTCGGCCTTCCCCGGCGATACCGCTCGCCCCGCGAGCGCTCCCGCCATGCGCGGCATGGTCGTCCACGACATGTGCGCCACGCCTTCTAACTGGCGCTCGACCGTCAGCGTGCCGGAGTACCTGCGTGCACACGGCATCGTCGCTATCGAGGGCGTCGACACCCGCGCTCTCGTGCGCCACCTGCGCGACAACGGTTCCAAGATGGGCATAATCTCGACGGAGATCTTCGACGTCGACGAGCTTGCCGAGCGCCTGTCCGCCGCGCCTACGCTGGTCGGCGAGAACCTGGTCAAGACCGTGAGCTGCCCTGAGCCCCACGCTTTTGCCGTGAGCGACCTGCCCGCTACGCATGACTTTGCGCTTGCCCCTACCGCTCCTGCCCGCCACAAAGTGGTCGCCTACGACTGCGGTGTCAAGCGCGGCATCCTGGAGGGCCTGGTTCGTGCTGGCTGCAACCTCACCGTCGTGCCGTGGGATACACCCGCGCGTCAGGTGCTCGACATGAATCCCGATGGCGTCTTTTTGTCCAACGGCCCCGGCGACCCCGATGCCGTGGTGGAGACCTACGAGCAGGTGCAGCAGCTAATCGGCAAGGTGCCGGTTTTTGGCATCTGCCTTGGTCACCAGATGATCAGCTTGGCATGCGGCGCCCAGATGGAAAAGCTCAAATTCGGTCACCGTGGTGGCAACCAGCCGGTTATGAATCTGGTCAGCCGCCGTGTGGAGATCACCGCGCAAAACCACGGCTTTGGCCTGTTGTTCCCCAGCTTGGGCAAGCTTGTCCCCGAGCTTTCGGGCGGCGAGACCGAGCACGCGGCCGATGGCGATCTGCGCGTCTGGGTGCGCCGCGGTATCGCGCCGGTCGTGATGAACGAGCGTTTCGGCCGCATTCGCCTGACGCATGTGAATCTCAATGACGGCACCGCCGAGGGCATTCAGCTGCTCGATGCGCCGTGCTTCTCGGTCCAGTACCATCCCGAGGCATCGCCCGGCCCCACCGATGCTCACTATCTCTTTACCGCCTTTACGCGACTCATGGACGGCGAGGAGAACTATTTGGACATCGATACCGCCAAGGACCGCCTTGCCGGCTGGAATTTCGCCGATAGTGGTTCCGCCGTTCTACCGAACGGCGGACCTGTCGACGCTGCGGCTGCATCTGGCACATCATCTTGCCGTTCTGCTTCGGACGCGCGGGCATAAGCCCAGCGCGCCCTCGCATCACGGCAACCTGATGCATCAGCTGCACCCTCGCTGACTTTTCCAAAACATTGAGTCAGCCTCTCTAGGAGGTTTTAAACATGCCTAAACGTACCGACATCAAGCGCATCCTCGTCATTGGCTCGGGCCCCATCGTCATTGGCCAGGCCTGCGAGTTCGATTACTCCGGCGCCCAGGCCTGCAAGGTGCTCAAGGAGGATGGCTTTGAGGTCATCCTGGTCAACTCCAACCCGGCGACCATCATGACCGACCCGGGCTTGGCCGACCGCACCTATGTCGAGCCCATCACCGCCGAATTTATCGAGCGCGTGATCAAGAAGGAGCGCCCGGATGCGCTGCTGCCCACGCTGGGCGGCCAGACCGGTCTGAATGCCGCCGTCGAGCTGGCAAAGGACGGCACACTCGACAAGTACGGCGTCGAGATGATCGGCTGTGACCTTGCCGCCATCGAGCGCGGTGAGGACCGCAAGCTCTTTAACGAGGCCATGGCCGAGATCGGCCTGGAGGTCGCGCGCTCGGGCTATGCCTACAGCGTGGCTGACGCCGAGGCCATCGCCGAGCGTGTGGGCTATCCCTGCGTGCTGCGTCCGAGCTTTACCTTGGGCGGCGCCGGTGGTGGCATCGCGCATACTCACGAGGAACTCGTCTCCATCGTGAGCCAGGGCCTTGAACTCTCGCCTGCCCATGAGGTGCTGGTCGAGGAATCCATCGAGGGTTGGAAAGAGTACGAGATGGAGGTTATGCGCGACCACGCCGGCAACGGCATCATCGTGTGCTCCATCGAGAACCTCGACCCCATGGGCGTGCATACCGGTGACTCCATCACCGTGGCGCCGGCGCAGACCCTCTCCGACCTTGAGTATCAGCGCATGCGTGTCGCCTCGCTCGCTATCTTGGAGAAGATCGGCGTCGAGACCGGTGGCTCTAACGTGCAGTTTGCCGTGAACCCCCAGACCGGCCGCCTGATTGTCATCGAGATGAACCCGCGCGTGAGTCGTTCGTCCGCGCTGGCTTCCAAGGCCACGGGCTTCCCCATCGCCAAGGCCGCCGCTCGCCTGGCCGTGGGCTATACGCTCGACGAGATCGTCAACGACATCACCAAGGCCACGCCCGCCTGCTTTGAGCCCACGATCGACTACTGCGTGGTCAAGGTGCCGCGCTTTGCCTTTGAGAAATTCAAGGGCACCGACCCCACGCTCACCACGCGCATGAAGGCCGTGGGCGAGATCATGGCGATCGGCCGCACCTTTGAGGAGGCCTTTGGCAAGGCCATGCGCTCGCTGGAGGACGGGCACCAGGGTATTTGCGCCGGTGGCAAGGAGGGCGCCGATAAGCTGAGCGACGATGAACTCGCCCAGGCCGTGGGCACCCCGACTGAGCACCGCATCTTCTTTGTGGTCGAGGCCCTGCGCCGTGGCTGGGATGTTGCGCGCATCCACGCCATCTGCGGTATCGATCCGTGGTATCTCAACCGCATCAACGATATGGTGCAGGTCCAGGAGAGCATCCGCGGCCTGCGCGTGGAGGACATTGACGCCGACGCGATGCGCCTGCTCAAGCAGTATGGCACGAGCGATGCCGAGATTGCCGCGCTGACCGGCTCGGATGAGCGTTTTGTTCGCGCTTACCGTAAGGGTCTGGGCGTGGTTCCCAGCATGAAGACGGTCGACACCTGCGCCGCCGAGTTCTCGAGTGCCACGGAATACCACTATAAGACCTACGAGAACATTTACCGCACGAGCCCGATCGCCAAGAAGTGCGTTGCCCCCGACGAGACCACGCCGGCAAGCAAGCCCAAGGCGATGATTCTGGGTGCCGGTCCCAACCGTATCGGCCAGGGTATTGAGTTCGACTACTGCTGCGTGCATGCGAGCTATGCGCTGGCGGCCCGCGGCTTTGAGACCATCATGGTCAACTGCAACCCAGAGACCGTCTCGACCGACTACGACACGTCAGACCGCCTGTACTTTGAGCCGCTCACCTACGAGGACGTCATGGACGTTATCGACGTTGAGCGTCCCGACGGCGTCGTGGTGACGCTCGGCGGCCAGACCCCGCTTAAGCTGGCACGCATGCTCGAGGAGAGCGGCGTGAACATTATGGGCACCAAGCCCGATGCCATCGACTTTGCCGAGGACCGCGAGCGTTTTGCCGCCTTGCTCGACAAACTGGGCATTATGTACCCGCCGGCGGGCCAGGCCACCTCGTTTGAGGAGGCCGAGGCCGTTGCAGCGCACATTGGCTACCCGCTGCTGGTGCGTCCGAGCTATGTGCTGGGCGGTCGCGGCATGATGATCGCCTACGATGCCGAGCATCTGCGCGATTACATGGCCGAGGCTGCGCGCATTAGCCCCGACTACCCGGTGTACCTCGATCGCTTCCTGGAGGGTGCAATCGAGTCCGACGTCGACGCCCTGTGCGACGGCGAGGAGGTCTACATCGGCGGTATCCTGGAGCATATCGAGGAGGCCGGTATTCACTCCGGTGACTCCGCGACCTGCATTCCGCCGTTCAGCTTTAGCGAGAGCCTGCAGGCGAAGCTCCGCGAGACCACGCGCCGCATCGCGATGGCGCTGGGGGTCCGCGGCCTGGTCAACGTGCAGTATGCCATCAAGGGCGAGACCGTCTACGTGATCGAGGCCAACCCGCGCGCCAGCCGTACCGTGCCGTTCATCTCCAAGGCCACCGGCGTGCCGCTGGCCAAGTGCGCGGCGCGTATCATGGCGGGCGATACCATCGCGAGCCTGGGCCTGCCGAGCGATGAGCGTCAGCTGGACTGGTTCTGCATGAAGGAAGCTGTCATGCCCTGGGGCCGTTTCCCGGGAGCCGACGTTATTCTGGGGCCCGAGATGAAGTCGACGGGCGAGGTCATGGGTATCGCCAAGAGCTATCCCGAGGCATACGCCAAGACGCAGCTGGCGATTGACTACAAGCTGCCCGACCCGAGTTGCGGCAAGGTGTTCATCAGCGTGTGCGATCGTGATAAGCGTCATATCCTTTCGGTCGCCCGCATCCTGCGCTACTTGGGCTTTGACATCTGCTCTACCGAGGGTACGGCGCGCGTGCTGCGCGGAGGCAACGTGACGTGTGAGGTCGTGGAAAAGATCAGCGGCCCGCACGACGGCGAGCGTCCCAACATCGGTGACCTCATCGCCGATGGCAAGATCGCGGTGATCATCAACACACCGTACGGCCCGGGCTCGCGTGGCGACGGCTATCTGTTGCGCACCGAGGCGGTGCGCCGCGGCGTGACTTGCGTGACCGCGATGTCTGCCGCCAACACGTACGTGAGTGCCATCGAGGCGGTGCGTGAGGACCAGCAGGGTCACGGCAGCGCCAACGACATGGGCATGGACGTCATCGCCCTGCAGGACCTGCCGCAGCACACGGTGTAGTGTGACTTGGCCGTCCGGGGCGGGAGGCGGACACTTTCTCTCGGAAACTGGGCTTCGCGAAGTTTTCCGAGAGAAAGGACCGCCTCCCGCCCCGGCCTGCGGTGACTTGGCTGCACCGTGTGCTGCCGAAGGGGCTTTGCGCGATGACTAGGGCTGAATAGAAAATGAGTGTGGGCTCCGCCGTTCGTTCGAACGGCGAATCCCACGTTAATATTTCAGCCAACGTACGTCATGGCAATCCCCGGTAGGTCCCCGGGTGCCCCGCGGCGGGCTGGGTTATTTAGCTGAGCGACTTTGCGAAGCAACCGGAGCTCATTTATTTCAGCCAACGTACGTCATGGCAATTCCCGGTAGGTCGCAGGGTGGCGGCTGAACCTTTCCCTCGGGAAACTTCGCGAAGCCCAGTTCCCGAGGGAAAGGCTCAGCCGCCACCACAAAGACCGCAGGGACGGGAGCAGCTATACTACTCTCAGTAGTTAAGGGTCGCGGATCCGCCGCGTCGCCGCTCTCAACAGGAGGTCTTTGTTTATGGCAGATCAAAAGCCGGTTGTCGGGATCATCATGGGCTCTAAGTCCGATCTGGGCGTTATGGAAGGCTGCACCGCCGAGCTCGAGGCGCTTGGTGTGCCCTATGAGCTCGTCATTGCGAGCGCACACCGCACGCCGGCGAAGGTCCACGAGTGGGCCTCGACTGCTGCCGATCGCGGTATCAAAGTAATTATCGCCGCAGCCGGCAAGGCCGCTCACCTGGGTGGTGTCGTGGCTGCCTTTACGCCGCTGCCGGTTATCGGCGTGCCTATGAAGACGAGTGACCTGGGCGGTATGGACTCGCTGCTGTCGATGGTGCAGATGCCTTCGGGCGTGCCCGTGGCCTGCGTTGCCATCAACGGCGCCAAGAACGCCGCCATCTATGCCACGCAGATTCTGGGTGCTTGCGACCCCGAGTACCGCAAGGTTATCGAGAAGATGAAGCAGGAGATGGCCGACGCCTAAGCGGCTTGCCGCCTTATCTGCAATAGAGGAGAAATATGTCCAATTATCAGGGAAAACGTTTTAAACTGTCCCAGATTCCCGATCCTGCGAATCCAAACGCGCCGCGCTCGGTGCAGCCGGGGCGGACGTCCTCTACGCAGCCCGCCCATGTCGCGGGGCACGTTCGGGCTCCGCGGCCGGTGGCGCCATCGAACCGGCACGTTCAAGGCGCTTTGCCGACCTGCCGCCCCTCCAGTTACGGGGAGCAATCGCAAGCCCATCGTTCGCCTTCGCCCGGGCTCGGCGGCTCGGCGGATAGTTCTGCTCCTAAGCGCAAAAAGGGCCGTTCGATTTTCGCGAGACTTCTTATTGTGATCGGTGTGTGCCTGATCGCTGCCGCCGCCGGCATCTATATCAAGGCGCAATTGGGCTACAAGGAAGCAAGCGATTCGTATCAAAAGGTTGAGAAAAAGTCTGTGAGCGATAGCGACGCGAGCGGGGCGCCCATTGTTGATTTTGCCACGCTAGCCCAAACCAACCCCGATGTCGTCGGTTGGATATATGTACCCGGTACCGCTATCAACTATCCGGTGGTGCAGACGGATAACAACACCAAGTACCTGAGCACGCTCTTTGACGGCACGGCAAATCCCGTGGGCTCTATTTTCCTTGACTGCGATGACGCGGCTCCCGGTATGGTGGACCAGCAGACTACACTCTACGGCCATCACATGAGGGATAACTCGATGTTCCATTTCATTGCCGACAGCGCCGACCAGTCGGTTTTCGACGGTATCGAATATGCCTTTTACGTCACGCGCGACGGCGCCTATAAATTTAAGCCGTTGCTGACCAAGGTGGTCGAGGACTCGTACCAAAAAGCGCGTACTCCCAACTTTGAGGGCGGAGACGGCCTGAAGGCCTATCTTTCCGAGATGATTGACGGTGCCTCCGCCGTGGCAAGCGACGCTGAGAGCCGTGCCGCCAAGGCTGATAAGGTGCTCACGCTTATCACGTGTTCGCCTTCGGCGCTAAGGAACAAGCGTGCCGTGATGATTCTTACCCCCGTCGAGAACTAATGGTTGCATTGCAGGCAGCGGAGGCACTGAAGGGCGAGTCGTCGCCCGACGGCATAAGAGATAAAAAAGGGGAAATGATGCTCGAGAATGGCAAAATGATGCCTTCGATTGATGCTTGGCTGCGCGAGGCCAAGGCCGACGCTTCGGCGCCGGCGTGCGGTATGTATCTGACGCATAACGGTGTGGTGCGCGCGACGCCCAGGGCCGAGGTGCGCGGAGTCGAGACCGATGGCGTGGCGCCGGGCCACAAGGTGGGCGGCATGGTTTTTGACTACGATGCCGAAAAGGTGCGGTCTGCCATCGAGGCGACGCGAGCGATGCCGGGTATCGGCTATGTGCGCGTGTGGCTGGCAAGCGGCGAGCTTTCCGTGGGCGATGACATCATGCTCGTGCTCATTGGCGGAGACATTCGTCCGCATGTGGTCGATGCCCTGCAGGCGCTTGTCGGCACCATCAAGAATGAATGTGTGAACGAGGTCGAGCGCGAGGCATAGGGCCTTGCGATCAATTCGAGCTCATCTATAGCAAAAGCCCGCTGGCAGTTTAGGCGAACTGCCAGCGGGCCTACTTGTCCGTTGGGACTGGTTTGCGCCAGCGCCTGCGCTATACGCGCGTGGCGTCCTTGGGGCTCATGGTCATGCTCTGGAAGCGATTTTCCATATACTCATTATCGAAGTACTTGCCGTAGAACTGCGCAACGGGAATATCGCTGACCGTGCCGTTGACTCGCTGGTACCAGTAGTCGAGCGATTGCAGCGTCATGACGCCGTCGACCAGCATGATGACGGTAAAGATGACGGTGGCCGAGTAGCGGCTCTTCCAGGGAATCATGTTAATGAGTTTGAGCAATCTGGGCAGCAGCAGCTTGATCCAGATGAGTCCGCCCAGGCCCCACAGGCAGGCAAAGCCCGTGCAGGTACGTCCGCCCGTAAGCACGGCGAGCGGATCGGGCATGCCAAAGAGCTTCATATGCGAGTAGCTCCACGAGACCACACCGAACGAGGTCTGCATAAACCAGCCCACGAACACCTCAAAGCTTGCGCCAAGCAAGGCGCTCACCAAAAAGATAATGATGGGGCTCTTTTTGTAGAAGCGGTTGAGCACCATGGTCATGAGTACGGCGCCAAATCCGTAGATGGGGCTGAAGGGGCCAAACAACATGCCGGCACGGTTCTGGTAGACGCCCGGGTCGTCGACCGTCATGTGCCAGATGTCCTCCAGGATCAGGCCCAGCACGCAGCAGACAAAGAATACCCAGAACAGGTTGAAGTAGTTGAGCTTGATGTAGCCTTCGCCGGTCTCATCGCGGCCGAGCATGCCCTCGGCGGCGGCGTCGCGATCGAGCATCTCCTGCAGGCGGCGCTGCAGTTCGCGCTCCTGGCGAAGCGTGGGGTCAACGGTGGCCGAAAGCGCAATGAGGATGCCGAGCTGGATGGCGGGGCGCAACAGGAACGGCCCGATACCCTGGAGCATCACGTCGACCAAAAGCTCAACGACGGTAAATGCGATAAGGATGTAGGACAGGCGCGCGGCGTTGCGGCGCTGGTTCTTGATGAGGTCTAGGCCGAAGATGATTAAGATGACCGCGCTCGCCGCCGAGAGCATGATGCCGGCGACGATAAGGCCGACCGCGACGAGCGTGTTGTCGCCGAGCTTGGCGGCGGCGTTGCCGTTGATGAGTGCGGTGATGACCTGCCACATAAAGGCGCCGACCGACGGGAGCGTACCAACACCGGACAGGATGCACAGGACGGCATACACCTTAATGATGAGGGGGATCTTCTTAACCTCCGTAGCGCTGGGGACGCTGGGGTCGAGTTCGTTTCGATCCATACAGAACCTTTCTCGCTTTGTTGTAGGTTACAAGGATACGCCGTCGACCTGCTAAAAGACAGGACGAATGGCCCAATTGCAGCAATGTAGGCCCTAACGGTGGACGAGACGCGCCGCGACGGAGGCATACGGGATCGTTGGTCTCGAGCATAGGTTTCCCAATAAAATGTTTGGCTGCAAAACGGATTATAAGCTCGGTGGGCTTTTAAAAAGCGCTGCTCATGCGCGGGAGTGCTTGTCTTGCCGTGCGTATAATAGGGCAGGTAACGCCAAATAACGAGGCTCTGAGGGGATACCATGTCTCAAGAAACCATCCGCGCGGCCGAGCGTGCCGCGGGACAGGTGACGACCATGTCGACGTATGATCCGGACTCCGACCAGCTGCATGAGGAATGCGGCATTTTTGGTGTGTGGGCACCCGATCGCGATGTGGCTCGACTGACGTACTTTGGTCTGCGCGCGCTGCAGCATCGCGGCCAGGAATCGGCGGGAATCGCCGTGGGCGATGGCGGCACGGTTATGGTTCGTAAAGACCTGGGACTGCTCGATCGCGTGTTCTCCAACGCCGACCTGTCGACGCTCTCCGGCCAGCTGGCCGTGGGCCACGTGCGCTATGGTACCGCCGGCGCCAAGAGCTGGGAAGCCTCGCAGCCGCATCTTTCTACCATCAACAGCGTCATCATCGCGCTTGCTCACAACGGCACTCTGGTCAACACCGACGAGCTGCGCCGTCAGCTGATCGAGTTGGGCGTGCCGTTCCTCTCCAATTCGGATTCCGAGGTTGCGACCAAGCTTATCGGCTACTTTACCCAGCGTACGGGCCACCTGCGCGAGGGCATTCGCAAGACCATGGAGCTCGTGCGCGGCGGCTACGCCATGACGCTCATCAACGAGCAGGCACTCTACGCCTTCCGCGATCCGCATGGCATTCGTCCGATGGTGCTGGGCAAACTCGTGGACGAGGGCCTGGACCAGGCCGACGCCGCTTCTGTTTCGCAGCTGCCCTCGCAAGACGATGCCTCGACGGTCGACTCCGCCGTCCATGTTACGCACGCTGGCGGCTGGGTCGTTGCCTCCGAGACGTGCGCGCTCGATATCGTGGGCGCCGAGTACGTTCGCGACGTCCGTCCCGGCGAGATCTTGCGCATCAGTGCCGAGGGCCTGGTATCCGAGCAGGGCGTGCCTGCAGCTGAAGAGCCGGCCAACTGCATCTTTGAGCAGGTCTACTTTGCCCGCCCCGACTCCATCATGAACGGCAAGAGCGTCTACGCTTGCCGCTACGACATGGGTCGTCAGCTGGCACACGAGGAGCCCGTCGAGGCCGACCTGGTCATCGGCGTTCCCGACTCCGGCCTGCCGCCCGCGGAGGGCTATTCGCACGAGAGCGGCATTCCCTTTGGCGAGGGCCTCATCAAGAATCGCTATGTGGGCCGTACGTTTATCGAGCCCACGCAGGAGCTGCGCGCCATGGGCGTGCGCATGAAGCTCAACCCGCTGCGCGACAACATCGAGGGCAAACGTCTGGTCGTCATCGACGACTCCATCGTGCGCGGCACCACCATGGTGCAGCTCGTCAAGATGCTGCGCAATGCCGGCGCCAAGGAGATTCACATCCGCATCAACTCGCCCGAGGTCATCTGGCCGTGCTTCTACGGTATCGATACCGACGTGCAGTCGCAGCTCATCAGCGCCAACAAGACGGTCGAGGAGATCTGCGAGTACATCGGCGCCGATTCGCTGGCCTTCCTTTCGGTTGAGGGCCTGCTGAAGGTCATGCCCAAGGGTGGCTACTGCGACGCGTGCTTTACCGGCCGTTATCCCGTGGCGATTCCCGAGAGCTTTGGCCGCGACAAGTTTATGGAGGGCTTTAAGCCCCGCAACCTGGATAAGCCGCTGCACTTTGACGACGACGCCGTGGTCGAGAAATACGATGACCGCAGCTGGGAAGAGAAGCACGGCGAGGCATAAAACCTGCCATTTAGGGACAGGTTTATTTTGGTAGGTTTCACCTGCTGTTTTGTTGATTGAGCGGCGCGCGTTGCCAGAATGCGCGCCGAACTTAGGGCAACTATGAGCACCGTTTGGCGTCTGTGCGTCAAGCGGTAGTGGGAGAGGAAGGCTCAGATGAGCGACAGCAAGCATGTGACGTATGAGGATGCCGGCGTCGATACCGCCGAGGGCGGCCGCGCCGTCGACGCTATTAAGCAAATGGTTAAGGACACCAACCGCCCCGAGGTCATCGGCGGTATCGGTGGCTTTGGTGGCCTGTTCTCGGCCGCTGCGCTTAAGGATATGGAAGACCCGATTCTGATTAGCGGTACCGACGGCGTGGGCACCAAGCTCGTGCTCGCCCAGATCATGGACCGTCACGAGACGGTGGGCCAGGACCTGGTCGCCATGTGCGTCAACGACATCTTGGCTTCGGGCGCCGAGCCGCTGTTCTTCCTGGACTACGTCGCCATCGGCCACATTGAGGCCGAGCACATGGCAAAGATCATCAAGGGCGTGGCCGACGGCTGCAAGCTCGCGGGCTGCGCGCTCGTGGGTGGCGAGATGGCCGAGCACCCCGGCGTCATGGCGCCTGCCGACTACGACCTTGCCGGCTTTACCGTGGGTGTCGTCGACCGCCCCAAGATGCTTGACCCCGCGAACGTCCGCCCCGGCGACGTGATTCTGGGCCTGCCTTCCACCGGCGTGCATTCCAACGGCTACTCGCTCGTGCGCAAGGTCATCGGCGTCGACGGCATCAAGCCGGGCACGCCCGAGGCCGCCGCTAAGGCCGAGGAGCTGAGCCGTCCGCTCGAGGAGCTCGGCGGTGCATCGCTGGCAGACGCCCTGTTGGCTCCTACGCGCATCTACGTCAAGCCGATTCTGGAGCTGCTCCGCGGTGGCGCTCCGGTGCACGCCATCGCCCACATCACCGGCGGCGGCATCACCGAGAACCTCAACCGCGCGCTTGCCGACGACGTTGACGCCGTGGTCACCCGTAACGGTGCCGAGATGGGCTGGGACGTTCCTCCCGTCATCACCTACGTGTCGCGCCAGGCCGAGCTCGCGCCCAACGAGGCGTGCAAGACTTTCAACATGGGCGTCGGGCTGTGCCTGATCGTTGCCCCCGAGGACGAGGCCGCGGTGACCGAGGCCCTGGTCGCGCTGGGCGAGAAGCCGTTCCGCGTGGGCGAGTGCGTCGAGGGTTCCGGTAAGGTCGTGTACTCCGATGAGCGCTAACGAGCAGATGGCTGATGCCGAGGTCCTGGGCTTTGCGCCCTACACCCGTCCGACCGGTACCGATACGGCTGAGCCGCTCAAGATCGGCGTGCTCATCAGCGGCTCCGGCACCAATCTGCAGGCGCTGATCGACCTGATCGCCGCGGATAAGCTCAACGCCTCGATTGAGCTCGTGGTGTCGAGTCGCCCTTCAGCCAAGGGTCTGCAGCGTGCCGAGCGTGCGGGTATCCAGACGCTTACGCTGTCCAAGGATGTCTATGCCGACCCCATCGCCGCTGACGAGATCATTGCGCACGAGCTGCTCGAGCGCGGCTGCGAATATGTGGTCATGGCTGGCTATATGCGCATGGTGCATACGCCGCTACTGGCGGCGTTTCCCAACCGCGTGGTCAACTTGCATCCGGCGCTGCTGCCGAGCTTTACCGGTGCGCACGCCATCGACGATGCCTTTGCGCGCGGCGTCAAGGTAACTGGTGTGACCGTGCATTTTGCCAACGAGATCTACGACAACGGCCCCATCATTGCCCAGCGCGCGCTGGCCGTTGAGGAAGGCTGGGACGTCGATACGCTCGAGGAGCACATCCACGCGATTGAGCACGTGCTGTATCCCGAGGTCGTCCAGATGCTCGCTGACGGCCGCGTCCACGTGCTGGAGAGCGGCAAGGTCGCAATTGATGCGCCCCGCGGCTAGCAGCGCACAGTACAATTTAGTTGAGTGGTCAGGGTGGTCATTGGCGCCAAGGTGCGTGTGGCCACCTTTTGTTTTTGGTAGTCACCTGCGACGTTCTTGAATGACTAGTCGTTTAAGAACGTCGCAGGTGACTAGGTGAGAGAGGTGAGCGCATGGCGGATAGCGAAGCACTGTTTACGCCCGAGCTGGTGTTTTTTGATTGGGAGTGCGCGACGCCGGATGAGGTGTTTGCGCGGCTCGAGGACGAGCTTGTACCTCGCGGCTACATTGTGCCCGGTTGGCTCGACGCCGTCCGCGTTCGCGAGGATGCCTATCCCACGGGTCTTGCCATGCCGGCGGCTAACATCGCCATCCCGCATACCGATCCGAGGTTTGTGGCTAAGCCCTATATCGCGGTGGTAAAGCCCACCGCGCCCGTGACGTTCAATGCTATGGCGGGCATGGGCGCCCCCGTGCCGGCGCAGATCATCATCAATTTGGGTATTGCCGAGCCGGGCGGCCAGGTCGAGGCTCTGCAAGCGCTTATGAATATCTTTATGGATGCCGATGCCGCAGCCGATGTGCTCGGCCAGGCCACGTGCCAAGGCATGGTCGACGCCATCCGCCGCCACTTCTAAGGTGGAGCTAAGCCGGCGCCTGGGGACGTTCCTTATGTGCCGGCACTTGGGGACGGTCCCTAGCTGCCAGCTGCCAGAGCTGTCCCCTTTGCACCAAAATGGTGCAGATTAACTTGTCCCCCATGTGCCAGGTGTGTCGCGGGGTCCGCGTTGTGACACAATGGCGTTTGTTCGATTCGTAATGCGAAAGGCCAACTATGGCAAACAAGAAAAAGAACTCCGAGGCCGCGCCGACGCCCGAGCAGCAGACTCGCGCTGCCTCCAGCTCTCGTAAGAAGCAGCGCAAGACGTACGTGTCTAAGACCGTCAAGATCGTCCTGGTGGTTATCGGCGTGCTGGCAATGCTGCTTTCCGTCTCGGCCATGGCGTGCTCCGGTCTGATGTCGCAGACCGAAAGCGCCAGCTCGGGCTATAAGCTCACTGGTGGCGTGGCTGCCACCATCAATGGCACCAACCTCACCGAGGATACCGTGACCAAGCAAATCATGAGCATGCGCACGTCCTACGGCTACACCAAGGACAAGGACTGGGCGCAGTATCTGGTCGACAACGATCTGACGCCCAAAAAGTACCGCAAGCAGCTCATCGAGTCCTACACGCAGCAGATTCTGCTTCAGCAGGCGCAGAAGGAAAACGGCGTGACGGTGTCGGATGAGGAGGTCGAGAAGGCATGGAAGGATGCGTGCAAGAGCGCGGGCGGTGCCAAGACCTTTAAGAAGACCCTTAAGACCTACGGCTATACCGAGGACACCTACAAGGACTCGCTCAAGGAGAGCCTGGCACAGCAAAAGCTTAAGGATGCCGTGGCGCCCACCAGCAAGCCCAAGGACAGCGAGATCGTCGATTACATCAACGAGAATCTGTCTAACTACAACGATGCTCGCCGCTCGTCGAATATCCTGATCAAGGTCGATTCCGACGCATCTGACGAGGACAAGGCCGCTGCCAAGGCCAAGGCGCAGGAGTGCCTGGATAAGATCAACTCCGGCGAGCTGAGCTTTGAGGACGCCGTGGAGCAGTATTCCGACGATACCGGCTCCAAGGAGAAGAAGGGCGATGTGGGCTGGGACAAGCTCACCACCTTCGTCGACAGCTACCAGGCGGCGCTCGAGGGGCTCAACAAGGGCGATGTGAGCGACGTCGTCGAGTCGACCTATGGTTACCACATCATCAAGTGCACCGACTACTTCCATGTCGATAATCAGGTCGATGACATTAAGCAGGTGCCCAAGGACATCAAGAAGTACGTCTCCAACGTGGTGAAGACGCAGGCGGCAAGCACCGCGTACAGCGAGTGGCTGGAGCAGTACAAGAAGGACGCCGACATCACCGTCAACCCCATGCCCAAGGACGTGCCCTATAACGTGAGTCTGAAGGGCGTCACCAAGAGCTCGACCGACGATTCGTCGACGACTGAGTAATCATGGGGCGGCGCTCGTGTGAGTGCCGCCCACACTATTGAGGAGGATTTGCAGATGACCAACGAAGAGCTGCAGCAGGAAATGATCGCCGCCATGAAGGCCAAGGATAAGGTTCGCCTGTCCATCATTCGCCAGGTCAAGGCCGAGGTGAAGAACATCGAGGTTAACGAGCGCCGCGACGTGACCGAGGAAGACGTCAACAGCATGATCAAGCGTCTGATTAAGCAGACGAGCGAGACGCTGGAGATGTCCATCAAGGCCGGCACCGACCAGGAGCGTACCGACAACCTGACCGAGCAGGTCAAGATTCTGGAGAGCCTGCTGCCCGCGCAGGTTTCGGGCGAGGAGCTCGAGGCTCTCATCGAGCAGGTCATCGCCGAGCTGGGCGCCACGTCCAAGAAGCAGATGGGCCAGGTCATGGGAGCACTCGGCAAGGCCACCGGCGGCAACTTTGATAAGCCTGCCGCGGCAAAGATCGTCGGCGCAAAGCTCGCGTAGGGGCCGAGCGGCATATAGTTGATGTTGAGGGGGCGTGGCCATTGCGGTCGCGCCCCTTTTTGGTTGGCTGGGTACTCATTGGGGACAGACTTAAATGAGTGCCCTCTCATTTAAGTCTGTCCCCAATGAGTGGGTTAAAGGTTGCGGGTTCTTTACGGGAATGTAGTGTGGGCTGCAGAAACGTGGTTCTTTCCGTACAATAGTGCAACTCGTGTAAACGCAGGGAAGGGACATTCATGGCAGACATGATCGAGATCAAGCATCTCAACAAGTACTTTGGCGACCTGCATGTGCTCAAAGATATCAATCTCACCGTCAAGCGCGGCGAGAAGCTCGTAATGATCGGGCCTTCCGGCTCGGGTAAGTCGACGCTCATCCGTTGCGTCGATTATCTGGAGGAGCCCACGTCGGGCGAGGTCGTCATCGACGGTACGCCGCTCACCAAAAAGAATCACCTGGAGATGGCTCGTAAGTACAGCTCCATGGTGTTTCAGCAGTTCAACCTGTATCCCAACATGACGGTACTGGGCAACCTGACGCTCGCGCCCATCAAGCTGCAAAAGAAGAGCAAGGAGGAGGCGACCGAGATTGCCATCGCCGCGCTCAAACGCGTCGGCATGGCGCATAAGGCAGGCGAGTATCCGCAGAACCTCTCGGGCGGTCAGCAGCAGCGCATCGCCATTGCCCGTGCCCTGTGCACCAAGCAGCCCATCATCCTGTTTGACGAACCGACTTCGGCGCTCGACCCCGAGATGGTCCAGGAGGTTCTGGACGTTATGATTGAGCTCGCACAGGAGGACATCACCATGATCTGCGTGACGCATGAGATGGGCTTTGCGCGCCAGGTGGCCGACCGCGTCATCTTTATGGAGGACGGCCGCATCCTGGAGGAGGGCACGCCCGAGCACTTCTTCGATAACCCCGAGAACCCGCGCTGCCGCGAGTTCCTGTCCAAGATTCTGCACTAGGCGCGGTGATGGACATGACGGATATGACGAGGGCGGCCGTGTCGCGCCGTCACCTTTTGCAGCTGGCTGGCGCCGGCATGCTCGCGCTGACGGGGACCGCGCTTACCGGTTGCGGCAACTCCACCAGCGGCGAGGGTTCCGACAAGGGGTCCAAGCTTGCGGCCATCAAGTCGCGTGGCCATCTGAATGCCGGCGTTAAGAAGGACGTTCCCGGCTACGGCTATTACGACACCGCCAAGGGCCGCTTTGAGGGCATGGAAGTCGATTTGTGCTACCAGATCGCCGCTGCCGTCTTTGGCGTGAGCTACAAGGAGGCCCGTGCCCAGGAGCTTGTCGAGTTTACCGATGTAACGCCCAAGACACGCGGCCCGCTGATCGATAACGGCCAACTTGACGTAGTCGCGGCGACCTACACCATCACCGACGAGCGCAAGAAGAGCTGGGATTTCTCGACGCCGTACCGCACCGACTACGTGGGACTCATGGTCAAGAAGCGTTCGGGCTTTACCTCGATTGAGGACCTGGATGGCAAGGTCATCGGCGTGAGCCAGGGTGCTACCACGCAGGGCCTGATCGAGCAGATGATCAAGGACAACGGCTTTAGCTGCAAGCCCGAGTTTAGGGCCTTTAGCGGCTACCCCATCATCAAGAGTTCGCTCGACGCCGGCAATATCGACGTCTTTGCCATGGACCGCTCCACGCTGGCCGGTTACATGAACGAGACCGTTGAGCTGCTGCAGCCCGAGGTCAAGTTTGGCGAGCAGGGCTACGGCGTGGCGACCAAGAAGGGCTGCGACCTTTCGGCCGTGGTCGACCAGGTGATTTGCGATCGCCTGGCCGACGGCTGGCTCGACCAAGAGGTCAAGACCTGGGGTCTTGTATAGGCGCATCGTCCAAGGAAGGAATCAAATGCTCGAAGGATTGTTTGACGCCGACCGCTGGTCGACGACATTTCAAAACATGGGGCCCTTCTGGGAGGGCTTTGGCGTGACACTGCAGGTGGTCGTTGCCGGTCTGCTGCTGTCGCTGGTGCTGGGCACGCTGCTGGGCGTGTTCTCTACCACTCGTTCGCGCGTGCTGCGCGCCATAAGCCGCGTGTACGTGGAGTTTTACCAGAACACCCCGCTGCCCGTGCAGGTGCTCTTTATGTACATGGCCGGTCCGCAGTTTTTGCAGGCCATAACCGGCGCCGACCAGCCGGTGCGCATCGCGCCGTTTGTGCTGGGCTTCTTGGGCGTGGGCCTGTATCACGCGGCCTACATTTCGGAGGTCATCCGCACTGGTATCGAGGCGGTTCCGCGCGGTCAGATGGAGGCGGCCCAGAGCCAGGGCTTCACTCGCGTGCAGGCATACTGGTACATCGTGCTGCCCCAGACGTTCAAGATCATTTTGCCGCCGCTGTGTAACCAGGCGCTCAATCTGGTCAAGAACACGTCGGTGCTGGCGCTCGTGGCCGGCGGCGACCTTATGTACCGTTCCGACAACTTTGTGAGTCTGTACGGGTACCTGCAGGGATATATCGTCTGCTGCCTTATGTACTTCATCATCTGCTTTCCGCTCGCCATGCTGGTGCAATGGCTCGAGCGCCGCTCAAAGGAGCGTCCGCGCGGTGTGAGCCTGGCCGAGCTGGGGCTCGACAACGTAGAGGAGGCCTAGCGCATGGAAATCTTCAACGCGACCAACCTGCTCTACATTTGGGGCGGCTTTGTTAAGACGATCGAGATCTCGGCGCTGTCGATCTTTTTCTCGCTCATCTTTGGCACGGTGCTGGCGCTCGTTAAGAGCTATGCGCCCCGCCCGTTCCGTATTTTGGTGAGCGCCTATATTGAGCTGTTCCGTTGCACGCCAAACCTGCTGTGGATCCTGTTTATCTACTTTACGGTACAGGGTTTGGACATTGTGATTTCGACCATCGCCTTTACGCTGTTTACCAGCGCTGTTATGGCCGAGATTGTGCGCGGCGGCCTCAACTCGATTCCGCGCGGCCAGTTTGAGGCAGCGCAGAGCCAGGGCTTTGGCTTCTTTGCCACCATGCGCTACATCATTCTGCCGCAGACGTTTAAGACGATCATTCCGGCGCTGTTTAGCCAGTGCACGACTGTCATCAAGGACAGCTCGTATCTTTCGGGCATTAACGTGGCCGAGCTCATGTACACGGCAAACGTCGTGATGGCCCACGCGATCGACCTGTCGCAGGTGCTTATGCTCTACGGCCTGGTGTTTGCGATGTACTTTGTGCTCAACTTTGGTATCTCGTTGCTGGTTCGAGCCTATCAGCGCCGTATTGTGGCCGCATAGCCTGGCTTTCCCTGGCACCCAACCTTGGCCTTCAAACCGTCGCTCGCGTACCAAAGTACGCGTCGCTCCTCTTTCAGGCCAATCTTGGGCACCAGGAAAACCCAGGTAAGCTATCGTGGGAAAAGGCGATAAACAGCCTTTTTCTCATCTGTTAGAAAGGAATCGCGATGAGCGATCTGGTGAACAAGAAGAGTCCTGTGGTCATTACCATCGCGCGCGACTTTGGCGCCGAGGGCCACGAGATTGGTCGCATGCTTGCCGACGAGTTGGGGATTCCGCTGTACGATAACGAGCTGCTGGTGCGTGCGTCGCTGCGCGCGGGCGAGTCGCTCGACAAGATGGCCGCCTACGACGAGCGCCTGGCCGTGGAGAACATGGCGTTTCTGCCCGACCGCTACGATGCGCGTTCGTACTCGGATAAGTTGTTCCAAAAGATGAGCCAGGTGATTTTGGATCTGGGCGAGACCGAGAGCTGCATTATCGAAGGCCGTCTGTCCGATTACCTGTTGCGCAACAACCCCAATCACATTGCCGTGCTGGTGACCGCACCCTTTGATGATCGCGTCGAGATCGTGCGCAAAAAGCGCGGCCTTAACAAAAAGAAGGGCGCCAAGCTGGTCAAGCAGCAGCAGAAGGCGCGCGAGGCGTTCTATAAGCGCTACAGCGCCGGAAAGTGGAAGATGACGAGCGGCAAGGACATCGTCGTCAACCGCGCCAAGCTGGGCCGCGAGGGCTGCAAAGACGTTATCGCCGCAGCCTACCGCTACAAGGTGGCGCAGTTCGAAGGCTAGCCGACCAAAACCACCGCAAAGGGGACAGACACCTTTGCGGTGGTAGGGCGATCGGCATAGAAAAAGTCCCCGCCGGGCGTGTGCTCGACGGGGACTTTGCCGTTTGATGGCTAGCGTTGAGGGTGATTACTCGCCCAGCAGGCTCTTGGTGATGGAAGCGGCGGCCTTCTTGCCGGCGCCCATCGCCAGAATGACCGTAGCGGCACCGGTGACGATGTCGCCGCCGGCCCAGATGCGGGGATCGGTGGTCTGGCCGGTCTCCTCGTCAGCGACGATGTAGCCCCACTTGTTGAGCTCCATCTTGCCGCCGATCTTCTTTGCGAAGGGGTTGGCGTTGGTGCCGATAGCCGAGATCGCGACGTCGCAGGGAATCTCCTCGATGGCGCCCTCGATGGGCACCGGGCGACGACGACCGGACTCGTCGGGCTCGCCGAGCTCCATCTTCTGGACCTTGACGGCGCACACGGAGCCGTCCTCGCCAGCGACAAACTCGAGCGGGGAGACGAGCGGCAGAACCTCGACGCCCTCGGCCTTGGCATGGTGCAGCTCGGCGCGACGGCAGGGCATCTCGTCCTCGGTACGACGGTAGGCGATGATGGCGTGCTCGGCGCCCAGACGCTTGGCGGTACGGACGGCGTCCATAGCCACGTTGCCGCCACCAAAGACGACGACGTTCTTGCCGTGCTTGGTGGGGGTGTCGTACTCGGGGAACTTGTTGGCCTTCATCAGGTTCACGCGGGTGAGGTACTCGTTCGCGAAGAAGACGTTGGGCAGGTTCTCGCCGGGGACGTTGAGGAACTTGGGCAGGCCAGCGCCGGTCGCCACGTAGATGGCGTCGAAGCCCTGCTCGAACAGCTCCTCGGCCGTGGCCATGTTGCCCACGACGGAGTTGTACTCAAACTTGACGCCCATGTCCTCCAGGCCGTCGATCTCGCGCTTGACGACCGCCTTGGGCAGACGGAACTCGGGGATGCCGTAGACCAGCACGCCGCCGCCGGTGAAGAATGCCTCGAAGACGGTGACGTCAAAGCCGTTGCGGGCGAGCTCGCCGGCGCAGGTGATGCCGGACGGGCCGGAGCCGACGACGGCAACCTTCTTGCCGTTCTTGGGGGCCATCTTGGGCGTGGAGGCGAGCTCGGGGCGGTCACCCAGGAAGCGCTCGAGCTGGCCGATGGCCACGGGCTCGGACTTCTTGCCACGGATGCACTTGCCCTCGCACTGGTTCTCCTGCGGGCAGACGCGGCCGCAGATGGCGGGAAGCATGGAGTCCTCGCGGATGGTATCGAGAGCGCCGCCGAAGTCCTTCTCGCGGATCTGTTCGATAAAGCGGGGGATGTTGATGTTGACGGGGCAGCCCTCAACACAGAACGGCTTCTTGCAGTTGAGGCAGCGCTCGGCCTCGGCCAGCGCCATCTCCTCGGTGAAGCCCTTGTCGACGGGGCGGAAGTCGCAGGCGCGCTCGGCAGCCGGCTCCTCGTTATCGGGGGTGCGGGGCGACTTCATATCGGCAACGAAACGACCGTTAACTAGTGGCATGCGCAGCTCTTTTCCTCATAGGCCTTGAGGGACTCGCCCTCTTCGGAACGGTAAGCGGCCTGGCGGGCACGAAGGTCATCCCAGTCGACCAGGGTGGCATCGAAGTCGGGGCCGTCGACGCAAGCGAACTTGGTCACGCCGCCCACCTCGACGCGGCAGCAGCCGCACATACCGGTGCCGTCAACCATGATGGGGTTGAGCGACGCGGTGATGGGGGTGTCGTACTTCTGGGCGGTGAGGGTCGAGAACTTCATCATCGGAACGGGGCCGACGCAGAAGACCTGGCTCACGGCCTTGTCCTGCAGCAGGCGCTCCAGCGGAGCGGTGACAACGCCCTGCTCGCCGTAGGAGCCGTCGTCAGTGGTGATGTGGATGTGGTCCTCGTCGAGGAGCTCGCGGAACTGGTCCTCCATGAGCAGGAGGTCCTTGGTGCGGGCGCCCATGATGGCGTGCACCTCGTGGCCGGTCTCGACCAGGTGCTTGGCGACCGGGAAGGCAATTGCCAGGCCGACGCCGCCGCCAATGACAGCGCAGGGGCCCTCGGCCATCTCGGTGGGAACGCCCAGCGGGCCCACGACGTCGCGCAGCGACTCGCCGGCCTCGTAGGTGGAAAGCATCTCGGTGGTCTTGCCGATCACCATGAAGATGAACTCGACCCAGCCCTCGTCACCGTTCCAGCCGGCCAGGGTAAACGGGACGCGCTCGCCCGTCTCGTTGGCGCGAACCATGAGGAACTGTCCAGCGTGCGCATGCTTGGCGATTGCAGGCGCCTCGATGCGGAACTTGAACACCTTCTCCGAGAACTGCGTCTTCTCCAGGATCTTATACATAGAACCCCTCTCTTGTTAGGGCTGCCGAACCGTGCCTCCACGGAAATGGACGGTAGCCCGAATAAAACCGTACGCGCACAGGCGTTGTGCAGACATACGGTGCAAATTATACCCTCATGGACATGTCGCTTACGTGTGTCTTTGGCAGGTGGGAGCAGGGTTTATCCACTTTGGCCTACCAAATAGGGGCAGGTTTATTTTGGTCAGCCTTATCAGGCAAAACGGCAAAGGGGCCGGCCTCGGGTTGTGATGAGGCCGGCCCCCTTTGGGGCGCTGCATATGTATGGCGGCACAGGGTTTATTACGGCGCGGCTGTCATGGCGTTTCCGTAGATAAAACCTGCCAAAATAACCCTGTCCCTAAATAGTAGGTTTTAGTGCTTGCCGTTGGCGGAGGCGGCGCCGTTGACATGGTCGCGAGCATAGACTACGCCGTGCACAATCGCCAGGCCGGCGGCGTCGGCCGCGCGGGCGCAGGTGTCCTGGAAATCCTCGGCCTCGCGGGCGCGCAGCTGCTTAAGCACGTAGTCGGCGACGGCCATCTTGCCGGGAGGGTTGCCGATGCCGGTGCGGATGCGGCTGAAGTCGCGGCTGCCCATCTTATCGATGATGGAACGCAGGCCGTTGTGACCGGCATGGCCGCCGCCCACCTTAACACGCACGTCGCCGGCGGGAATATCGAGCTCGTCGTGAATCACGAGCAGCTCCTCGGCCTTGATCTTGTACTCGCGGCAGAGCTTGGAGATGGGCCCGCCCGAGGTGTTCATGTACGACTGCGGCTTGACCAGCACGATCTGGCGCTTACCGCCCTCTTCCTCGGGATCGTTGATGTTGATGAGCGCGACCTCGGCGCCTGCTTGGTTTTTCCAGTACGTGACGCCGGCCTGACGGGCCAGCTCGTCGATTGCTTTGAAACCAGCGTTGTGACGGGTCTCGGCATATTCCTCGCCAGGGTTGCCAAGTCCGGCAACCATGCGAATCTTAAGCGGCTGTGCAGCTGCCATGTTCATCCTTTCGTTGATTTGTCGCCTGCTATGGTGAGCGACCCTGTTGCCGCTGTCAAATGGAGGGTAATTGAGGGCGTTTAGGGGCGTTTGGACGGCCGTCGAAATCAGAGGTGGACAGTTAGTTCAGATACGTATAAGTTCTGAGGACTCGAAGTGCTCAATTCAATGCCGATACGTTGTTTCGGAGCTTTAGTTAGTCCATATGGCGCTGTTTTGAAGTCTACCCTGCCTTCAAATAGGGCGAATGGTATAGAGATAGCTGCAAAACAGCCTAATTCAATGTGTCCATCTATACGTATCTGAACTAACTGTCCAGTCCTGTTCGGCGGCGCGCGGGTGATTCGCCGTTTAGACCGGCGCAAGGCCGATTCCGGCCCGCAGAGCGTTGAGCCAAGCGGCCTGACGCTTGCGATAGCCCTTGATACGGTATCGGAATCGGACTCCCGCGAGTCGATGCATCGTTTGGGCGAAGGCTTCGAGTGCAACAAGGTCTTTCATTTGGTCGCGATTGATAACCAGGACGTGGATGCCCATTGCCTTGAGGCCATTATTTCGATTGCCATCGTGGATGCGAGCGTTTTGAAGCTCATGCCCAATTCCGTTGTATTCGTTGTCGACTCCGGCTGCCGGGCAATATAGGTCGCAGATGGCATAGGGGATGCCCGAGGACATGATGACCGCAAGAGTGTCGAAGTCGATTCGATAGTTGAGTAGCAGGCCTCCCATGGGCAGACTGCAACATCCGAATCCTCCAAAGCGCATGGGCGCTCCGAGAACGGCAAACATTAGGGATTCGGCTGGGGATGCAGATCCGGGTCGGGCAAGTTTGACTGCCGTGCGAAACGATGTGTATGAGCTACTTTTGGCGAAGCGTGCAACCGCCTCAAGCTCTTCGATAGTTGTGGCGGGCTCGCATTTGTAGTGTGCCTGTTCATAGCGGGTTTCGTTCTGTTGCTCGACCACCGACTGGTTGCCCAAGCAATCAAGATCGCCCGTCGCTGCGCAGCCATCGCCCTTGGGCCAGATGTCGTCATGGGCAATGGGGTATGTTGCCCCGGGAGGAAGGGAGTAGGTTCCGAGCAGTTCCATGAGAAGCATCAAGGTTTTGGCGACTGATTCATTTTTGGAACAAAGCATGGCTGTCACGGCAGGAGACGTTGCGTAGATGTCGGCCTCGACGTGCATAATTGCACCTTCAGGAAGCGGAGCGGTGAGAATATGCTGAAGAAGCCGCTTGTCGGGGCGTCTGTTGTCTTCGTCTAAAACGAGAAGATCGAGTAGTTCGGAATCATCTTCATTCCAGGCATCGAGTATCGAAAGTGCGCCAAAGTCTATCGCGTCATTATTGGGAATGCAGCTAGCCAAGGCCTGTGCTTGCTGTTCACTATCAACGGAGTCCCAGGGTAGGGCAGAGTACGCCCGTCGTGCGCGACGAATTGCGCGGAGGGCGGAGAAATGTGAAATCACGGTCGTCATAGCTATAACGTACTAAGTTGGCGGCAGAATGCGACCCCCATACCGTTCTTTTCGCTCAGCGGGGCGCTGCGCGCCATGAACGGCTGGGTGTTATGAAATCGGTTGAGGGGATTGCAGGAAATTGAGCTCTGCCGCGAAGGTTGACGATAGCTACTGGACGGTTAATTCAGATACGTATAAGGCGGCGGGCGTTCGAGGCGTGCCTAAGGCCCTTGAGGGCGATTTGAGGGTAAATATGCAGCGGTTGTACTCGAGAACGATGAGATTTGGACGGCATGGCATCCGCTGGGGAGCTCAGAAGGCTCCGAACGGTCCTTTGGAGCTTTAAAAAAATACGTATCTGAACTAATTGTCCAGGGAAGGTTGGCGAGGGATAGAAAAAGGGTCGGAAGCTCGCTTCCGACCCTTTAAAAGCATCAAAGATGATGCGCGGCAGGCTACAGCGCGAAGTCGCCGCCGACGAGCGTGGAGACGGGCTCCTCGTGGTAAACGGCGGAGATGGCCTGAGCGAACTCCTCGGCGACCGAGATGGTCTTGATCTTGCCGCCGACCTCGACGGGAATGGCGTCGGTGACGAGGCACTCGACGATCGGGGCGTCGTTCAGACGCTCGATGGCCGGACCGGAGAAGATGCCGTGGGTGGCGCAGACGTAGATGTCGCCAGCGCCCATAGCCTTGAGCTCTTTGACGTTGGCGCACAGGGTGCCAGCGGTGTCGATCATGTCGTCGTTGATGATGCAGGTCTTGCCCTTGATGTCACCGATGATGCCCATGACCTCGGCGGCGTTGTGGCGCGGACGGCCCTTGTGGGCGATGGCCAGGTCGCAGCCGAGCATGTCGGACAGCTTCTTGGCGGCCTTGGCACGACCCACGTCGGGGGAGACGACAACCAGGTTGTCGGTGTCGAAGTGCATGTTGTTGTAGTACTGGCCAAACAGCGGCAGCGCGGACAGGTGGTTAACCGGGATATCGAAGAAGCCCTGGATCTGGCCCTGGTGCAGGTCGAGGGTGATGATGCGGTTGACGCCGGCGCGCTCGAGCAGGTTGGCGACGAGGCGGGCGGTGATGGGCTCACGCGGGCCGGCCTTGCGGTCCTGGCGGGCATAGCCGTAGTGGGTGATAACGGCAGTGATGGAGCGGGCAGATGCGCGCTTGGCAGCGTCGGTGGCGATGAGCAGCTCCATGAGCATGTCGTTGACGTTGCCGCCGGCCACGGACTGAATCAGGAAGACGTCGGCGCCACGGACGGTCTCGTCGTAGCGGGCGTAAATCTCACCGTTGGCGAACTGCTTTAGCGTAAGGCCCGAAAGCTCGACCCCAAGGTACTCAGCAATCTTCTGAGCGAGGGGACGGTTGGAGGAACCGGAATACACGCGGATGGACTTGCGCATATTCTCCGACTTCTCGGGATCATTAATCGGCATTACCCTTCTCCTTTATATCGAATGCCATATAGATGCCTTTTTGCATTGTAACCGCGCGGCGGGGTTTATCGAGTCTTGATAACGTCTTTACCGTCAACGGACACGAACCGACCACTCATCCGGTTGCGCAGGTCACGATAGAAAAAGGAGCCGCCCCCCATGGGAACAGCTCCTTTTGTGCTTGATAAAACGTTATGCCTCGTCGTCCTCGTGCAGGCGGCGGCGATAATCGGCGGCCCAGCCCTCGATATTTACCTGACGGGCGCGGCCCAGACCGAGTGCGTCGGCCGGGACTGGCTCGGTGATGACGGATCCGGCGGCCACGAGTGCACCGTCGCCAATCTGGGCGGGCGCGACCATCATGGTGTCGGAACCGATGAAGGCGTCCTTGCCGATGACGGTCTTGTGCTTGTGAACGCCGTCGTAGTTGCAGGTGATAGAGCCCGCGCCTACGTTGACGCCGGAGCCCATGGTGGTGTCGCCGATGTAGGACAGGTGGGGCACCTTGGAACCCTCGCCGATTGTGGACTTCTTAATCTCCACGTGCGTGCCGGCCTTGGAGCCGTCGAGCATGTGGGTGCCCGGGCGCAGGTAGGCGCGCGGGCCGCAGTCGACGCCGTTCTCGATGACGGCCTCGATGGCGATGGTCTCATCGATGGTGCAGCCGCTGCCGACGGTGGTGTCGGTGAGGCGGCTGTTGGGGCCGAGCTGGCACTCTTCGCCCACGGTGACGTGACCGATCAGATGCGTCTGCGGCCACACGACGGTGTCTCGGCCGATGACGGCATCGGGGCCGATCCAGGCCTGCGTGGGGTCGATGAACGTGACGCCCTCGGCCATCCAGTGCTCGTTGATGCGGTCGCGCGCAATGGCGGTGAGCTGCGCGAGCTGGATGCGGCTGTTGACGCCCAGGCCGTCTCGATAGTCGTCGCAGTGGAAGATGGAGACTGCCTGACCATGGCCTTTGAGGATCTCGAGCATATCGGGCAGGTAGTACTCGGATTGCGCGTTGTCGTTGCCGATCTCGTTAATGTGGGCGGCGAGCTGCGCGCCGTCAAAGGCGTAGCAGCCGGCGTTGCACTCCAGCAGCGTGGCGGCCTGCTCGGGCGTGCAGTCCTTCTGCTCGATGATGCGCTCGATCTGGCCGTCGTCGCCCAGTTTGATGCGGCCGTAGCCAAAGGGGTCGGGCGGGGTCATGGTCATGACGGTGCAGGCGAGCTCGCCGGTGGCGACGGTCTGTGCGAACTTGGCGACGGTGTCGGCGGTGATGAGCGGCAGGTCACCGTTGAGCACGACGACGGGGCCTTGCGTGATGCCGCAGGCCTCGAGCGCGACCTTTACAGCGTGGCCGGTGCCCAGGCGCTCGGTCTGCTCGACGCACTCGACCTTGGTGGCGCTGTTGGCATAGGCGCCGTCGATCAGGGCGCGCATCTCGTCGGCGTGGCTGCCGATGACGACCACGACGCGGCTGCAGCCGGCCTTGATGGTGGCGTCGACGATCCACTGAACCATGGGCTTGCCCAGGATCTTGTGCGAAACCTTGCAGTGGTTCGACTTCATGCGGGTGCCCTCGCCGGCGGCGAGGATAATTGCGGTTGCGTCCATGTGATCTCCTGTTACGTTATAGAGACGTGTGCTTGGAAACGATACACGGCGCAATATGATACCGCAGGCATATGTTGAGCGCGTAACGATTGGATTGCGGCGGTTGAGGCTTGCGCCGCCGGCGTGGCGTTTGCGCTGGCCGTGCATGGCGGCGGTGCTGCGGAGCTGTCGTTTGAGCGAGGGGACGGGGGTGCCCGTGGACAACATACGAGAGGAGTTTGGCGGCGAGCCCGTCGCGGCATTCTCGATGTCGCATCCAGCTGTGCCGGCGCTCTATATAGTGCTGACGCTGGGGCTCACCATGTTCTCGATGCAGCCGGTGCTGATTGCGCTGTCACTTGCGGGCGGGTTGGCGTATGGATTTGCGACGCGTGGGGCTGCCCGCACGCTGGGCGCACTTCGCTGGCAGCTGCCGGTGATTTTGATTATCGCGCTGGTCAATCCACTGTTTAGTGCCTCGGGCTCGACGGAGCTGTTCCGTATTGGCATGCGCGCGGTGTATCTGGAGAGCATGGTATACGGCCTGTGCATGGGCGGGCTGTTTGTGGCGAGCGTGCTGTGGTTTGAGGCCGCGGCGTCGATGCTCGAATACGACAAGGTGCTCGCGCTTTTGGGTAACGCCGCACCGGTGATCGCGCTCATGATCTCGATGTGCATGAGGCTTATCCCGCAGTTTTTGCGCCGCGGCCGTACGGTGCTGGCGGTGCAGGATGCGATTGATGTACCGGGCCGCGCGCCGGCCGACCCCGTGCGCTCGCGCCTGCGGGCATCGAGTGCATTGATGGGCTGGGGCATGGAAGATTCGTTGGAGCGCGCGGACGCCATGCGCTCGCGCGGGTGGGGCGCCGCGACGCGTCGTACGACGTATGCGCGGTATCGGCTGGGGCGCAGCGACGTTGCCGCGCTGGTTGGGCTTGCGCTGTTTGGTGCTGCCGCGGTGGCGGTGGCGTGGACCGCGACGACGCAGTATTCGTTTTATCCGCAGCTCTCGGTGCCGGCGCCGTGGCCGGGCTATGTCGTGTACGCTGCCTGGATGGTGCTGCCTTGCGCGTTGCACGCGATTGATGAGAAGAGGTTTGGCTGATGGCTCGGTTGGATAGCTGCTCGGTAACGGGCGGGGCGTGCGGCTCCGATGTGCCTGCGATTGAGGTGCGGGGCCTTAGTTTTGCCTATCCCGGGGCCGAGGCACCGGTGCTCGAGGGGCTTGATTGGCGTGTTTCCCAAGGTGCGTTTGCGCTGCTTGTTGGCGGTACCGGTTCGGGCAAGTCGACGCTACTCTCGCTGCTCAAACCCGAGATCGCGCCGACGGGCGAGCGCGCTGGCGAACTGCGCGTGCTGGGCGAGAGCGTTGCCGACATGGATGTTCGGACGTCCGCGGAGCGCGTGGGCTATGTGTTTCAGGATCCCGAGAACCAGATTGTGTGCGAGACCGTGTGGCACGAGATGGCGTTTGGCCTGGAAAACTTGGGGCTAGCGCGTGATGAGATGCGCCATCGCGTAGCTGAGGCCAGCTATTTCTTTGGGCTGGAAGATTGGCTCCACCGCGACACCGATACGCTTTCGGGCGGACGCAAACAGCTGCTGTCGCTGGCGGCTGTGCTGGCATTACGCCCGCGCGTGCTGCTGCTCGACGAGCCCACGTCTCAGCTTGATCCGGTTGCGGAGAAGAATTTCCTGCACGCGCTGTTTCGTGTGAATCGCGAGCTGGGCTGCACGGTTGTTGTGGCGACGCATCAGCCGCGCCCAATGCTCGAATACGCGACGTGTGCGTACCGGATTGAGGACGGTCGCGTGCGCGAGGTGGCGGATATGGCTTCTTTGGGACGCCGAGAATCGCTGTTGTCCGATGACATGTTGGGGTGGGGTGCCATCCGATGTGCAAATAAAGGAGTATTCAGCAGGCGTGAGGACAATTTGGGCTCTCTGGAGCCGCCCGGGGACGTATCGAGCGCGAAAAAAAGTTCGGAATTGGACAAATCGTCCGAATTTGTGGCGCAAACGTCGCTCGAGAACGGCTCGGAAGCCTTCCCGCGCACGGATGGAAGCAGAATACTCCAAAAAATGCACGCTGGGTCGGCTACCACCCTGGCAGGGAGCTGGTTTCGCTACGATCGCGCGGGCGGTTGGGTGCTGCGCGGGCTCGATGCGTCGTTTTCGGCTGGCGCGGTGCATGCGGTTGCGGGCGGTAACGGCTGCGGCAAGTCGACAATGCTTTCGGTGCTGGCGAAGACCGCCAAGCTGCAGCGCGGCCGCATGGTGCGCGGGGCGGCCTCGGCGGCGCTGCTGCCTCAGAATCCCAAAGCATTGCTGGTTGCCGAGACGGTTCGCGATGAGCTGATAGAATGGGCTTCGACCTGCGGATATGACGAGAACTTGGCGCGGGAGCGTGCGGCGCAACTGGGATTGGACGGCCTGGAGACGCGCCACCCCTACGACCTCTCGGGCGGACAGCGCCAGCTGCTCGCACTGGCAAAGCTGCTGCTGATCGGCCCCGAGCTGCTGCTGCTTGACGAGCCCACGAAGGGCTTGGACCTGGAGAGCCGCCGCATCATCGCCCGCGCCCTGCGTGACCATGCGAAGGCTGGCGGCACCGTCATTATGGCCACGCACGATCTGGATTTTGCCGAGCAGGTTGCCGATGACATTGCCATGATGTTTGACGGCGAGATTGCCTGCATGGAGCCCCCGGCCGACTTCTTTGCCGACAACGTGTTCTATAGGGCGTGATGGGATGACGGATTATCGCGCCGCGCGCCTACTCGCAAAACTGGAGATACCGCTGCTGCTGGCGGTTCCCGCAGTGATGGCTGCGGCGTTGCTGGCGGGTGTTGAGCAGGCGGCGTTGGCCATGCTGATTGTGGTGGCGCTGGTGCTTGCGTTGTTCTTTGCGGGTTACGAGGCATCTCGTCCGGGTTTGCGCCAGATTATGCCCACGCTGGTGCTGGCGGCGCTGGCGGCGGCGGGGCGCATCCTGTTTGGGCCCATTCCCGACTTTAAACCGGTGAGCGCTATCGCCATTATCGCGGGGGCGACGCTTGGTCGCCGCAATGGTTTTATGGTTGGCGCGCTGGCAGCGCTGACCAGCAATTTCTTTTTTGGACAGGGCATGTGGACGCCGTGGCAGATGTATGCCTGGGGGCTCGTGGGATACGTTGGCGGTGTGCTGGCGTATGCGGGTGCGTTCGACCGCGCCGACGGCACCGTGCGCATGCCAGCGCTGCTGGCGTACGGCTTTGCGTCGGGCCTGCTCTATGGCGTCGTGATCAACGCGTATGACATCATTGGTTTTGTACAGCCGCTTACTTGGGCGGGTGCCGCGGCGCGTCTTGCCACGGCAGTGCCGTTCGATATTACGCACGGCCTTGCGACCTGCGTGTTTTTGGCCGCCCTGTACAAGCCTTGGTGTCGCCGCATCAACCGAGTCGTCGTGAAATACGGGCTGTAGGGCTGGTTGCGCCGGGGCGGGAATCAATACTGTCGAAGTGCCATTCCAAAACTATGCCGGTTTACGGGGCTAGATTGGCGCAGGCCGACCATGCCGGCTTTTTCGAAATAGAGCAAGCCGATTACCTGTGGTTTTATTATTTCGGAATTGCATATGGTTGGGGGTTCGCGATTTGGCCCCGTAAACCGGCATAGTTTTGGAATGGCCGGCTGATATGACGGGCATCGTGGCTCTCAAGAGCCAAGCTGATCCGTTCTCTTTCCGTCTCCAGACGTCCCAGGGGGATCAGCTGAACCCGCCCGCCACGAAATCGGCCCATCTACTACGTTTGGCCCGACACCCCCAAGCACAACCGCGTTTTATGAAAAACCGCAGGCTTTCTACCTGCGGTTTTCTTTTTGCGCTGTTCGCTGTGGTTGAGGGCAGTGGCTTAAACGTAGTAGATGGGCCAGTTTCGTGGCAAGCGGGCCGTGTGGATGCCCTCGCGAGGTGAAAATGGTCCCTTTTCCTCCGTCCCCAGGGGATCAGTTGGGGCTAGAGCTCTAGCGTGAGGGTGACGGGGCAGTGGTCGCTGCCGAAGATATCGCCACGGATACCGGTGTCGCGAACGTTGGCGGCGATCGAATCGCTTACCAGAAAGTAATCGATGCGCCAGCCTGCGTTGTTCTTGCGGGCATTAAAGCGGTAGCTCCACCAGCTGTAGACGCCCTCGACGTCGGGGTTTGCCGCGCGCCAGGTATCGGTAAACCCGCCGTTGAGCAGCTCGGTAAACTTGCCGCGCTCCTCGTCCGAAAAGCCTGCGTTGCCGCGGTTGGACTTGGGGTTCTTAAGGTCGATCTCCTCGTGCGCCACGTTAAAGTCGCCGCAGGTCACGACGGGTTTGCCGGTCTCGCACTCGAGCGCGTTCAAAAAGCCGCGGTAGGCATCGTCCCAGGCCATGCGCACGTCGATGCGGGCGAGTTCGTTTTGCGCGTTGGGAGTGTAGACATCCACAAACCAGAACTTGTCGAACTCCAGCGCGCAGACGCGGCCCTCGGTCGCGGCTTGGGCGACGAGCTCGGCCGCCTCGCCCTCGCCGGCGTAGGGCAGCAGCGCATCGGCGCGCAGTACGCGCAGCGGTTCCTGGCGGCTAAAGACCGCGGTGCCCGAGTAGCCCTTGCGCTCGGCGTAGCTCCAGGTTTGGTGATAGCCGGGCAGGTCGATATCGACCTGGCCTTCTTGCAACTTGGTCTCTTGCAGCGCCAAGACATCGACATCGAGGTCCTGCGCGATCTGGATAAAGCTCGGGTCCTTTTTGAGCACGGCGCGCAGGCCGTTGACGTTCCACGAGGCGAAAGTGTAAGTCTGAGGCATGGTGTCCTTTCGACGGGGTTGGCAGGCTTAAGATTAGCGCAACAGGGGCGGTGTGGGCTCCGCGCATGCTGACTTAGAGGCCGCATGCTGGGACGTCGCTCAACGCTGCCCGACTAACAAGGACGGAGGACTCATATGACGCAGGCAATAACGGATCCCAAGCAGGCCTCCGCCGCGCTGGCGGAGCTGTTCGGCACCCATAAGCGCGTGGTCTTCTTTGGCGGCGCGGGTGTTTCCACGGCGAGTGGCATCCCCGATTTCCGCAGCGTGGACGGCCTGTATCACCAGCAGTTTGCCTATCCGCCCGAGACCATGCTGTCGCATAGCTTTTACGAGGCGCATCCTGCGGAGTTCTTCGACTTTTACCGCACCAAGATGATCGCGCTTAACGCTAAGCCCAACCGCTGTCACACCAAGCTCGCCGAGCTGGAGCGAGCCGGCAAGCTCGACGCCGTGGTGACGCAAAACATCGACGGCCTGCATCAGATGGCCGGCTCGCAGCGCGTGTTCGAGCTGCACGGATCGGTCCATCGCAACATTTGCCAGTCGTGCGGCGCGGTCTATAGCGCCGAGTGGATTTGCTCGCGCGAGCACGAGGATGCCGCGGGCGTGCCTGCGTGCCCCGCGTGCGGCGGCCGCATCAAGCCCGATGTGGTGCTCTACGAGGAGCCGCTCGACGAGCATGTGTTGACCGGTGCCGTTGCCGCCATCGCCGCGGCCGATGCCCTCATTGTGGGCGGGACCTCGCTCGTGGTGTATCCGGCGGCAGGCCTTACGCGTTACTTTACCGGCGATACGCTGGCCATATGCAACCTTGCTCCCACCGATCAGGATGCAAATGCCGACCTGCTGATTTCTTGCGACATCGCGGCCGCGTTTGCGTTCTAGCCCGCGCGCGCGGATACAATAGAAAGACTGAGTGCAAAGCGACCCCGCCGCCAGCTCCCCAAGCTCGGCGGCGTGGGCATTTTAGGAGGATGTTCATGGCGAACGACAGCAAGACATGGCGGTGCGGAAAGTACGAGCTCAGCTTTGACCGTCCGCGCATCATGGGCGTCCTCAACGTGACGCCCGATTCGATTAGCGATGGCGGGGAGCACTTCGACCCGGACGCCGCCATCGAGTACGGCCTAGCGATGCTCGACGCCGGCGCCGACATCATCGACGTGGGCGGCGAGTCCACGCGCCCTGGTTTTACCCCGGTCAACCCCGACGAGGAGGCTCGCCGCGTGCTGCCCGTGGTGCGCGCGCTGGCCAAGGAGGGCGCCATCGTCTCGATCGACACGCGTCATGTGGCGGTTGCCAAGGCGGCCGTGCGCTGCGGCGCCTCGATCGTTAACGACGTGACCGGCTTCACCGATCCCAAGATGGTCGAGTTTGTTAAGACGAGCACCTGCGGCGTCATCGTGATGCATGCCGGCGAGGTCGCCGCGCCCGCCCGCACGCACGCAACGGTGCAGCTCGATACCTCGGCTGCGGCGTTTGTTGCCGAGAAGGCACGCGAAGCGGCTGCCGAGGCCGCGCGCGAGGCCGAGAAGCCGGCCCGTCGCCGTCGCGGCAAGTTGCTGGGCGATCCTAAGCCGGAGGCCAAGCTTCCGGGCGGCGTGGTGCAGCCCTCGTTGCCGTTTGGCGAACCGGAGCCCACGTCCGAGCCTGCAAGCGAGCAGGAGACGCCGGCCGCCGAGCAGGCTGCTGCCGCCGAGACCGTCGCGCTCGCGCCCGAGGCCGCGCCCGCAGCCACCGAGGCCGGATCGGAGCCCAATGACCGCCTGGCCACCATGATGCGCCGCAGCGCCCGCCGCGAGGAAGCCTACGTGCCCACCTCGCAGCTCCGCCGCTTCACCCTGCCCGATTCGGCGCCCATCATGCGCCGCGTTATGGGCTTTCTGTCCGACCAGGCCCGCACGCTCATCCATGCCGGCGTGTCGCGCGACCGCATCTGCATCGATCCTGGCCCGGGCTTTGGTAAGTCGGCTAACGAGAACATCGTCATCCAGCGCGAGACTGCCAAGATGGCGTCACTGGGCTATCCGCTCATGTGCGCCGTGTCGCGCAAGCGCTTTGTGGGTGCCGTCTCGGGCGTGACCGAGGCCGCCGAGCGCGATGCCGCTACCTTTGGCGTGTGCCTGGGCGCCATCCAGGCCGGTGCCAACATCGTGCGCGTGCACGACGCCGCGGGTTTTGCGCAGTTCCTGAACGGCTACTGGGCGGTTGCCAAGCCGCAGCCGCGCCGCGCGTTTGTGGCCGTGGGCTCCAACCTGGGGCATCGCTGCGACAACATTCGCGCCGCACGCGAGATGATCGCCGAGATTCCACTCACCTGCGTGTCCAACTCCTCCAAGATTTACGAGAGCGAGCCGGCCTACGAGACGCGCCAGGACGCGTTTGCCAACGCCGTCATCGAGATCAAGACCGAGCTGGCGCCGTTGGTGCTGCTCGACGAGCTCATGAAGATCGAGGCCGAGCTGGGACGCGACCGCTCCAAGAAGGCCAAGGTCAACGGCCCGCGCACCATCGACCTGGACCTGCTGTGGATGGATGGCGAGACCCACGGCGGCAAAAAGCTGCGCCTGCCGCATCCTCTCATTGGCGAGCGCGACTTTGTGCTGGTGCCGCTCGAGGACCTGATGCACGACCCGGCGCGGTTCTTCCGCTACAACGGTGTCGAGGTCAAGGAGCCCGAGGACCGCGTGGGCCATATCGTTGGCGAATTGGGGCGTATGTAGATGATCGAGATGAATGCTGTTGCCGCCGGCACCGAGCTCGACGCGGCGCGTAACGCGGGCCGCGAGGGCGTGTCCGCGGGCTGGTGCGCGTGGAGCGCGGGCGATGCTTCGCTGACGTTTTCGCTGGTCGTGCGTCCGGATGTGAATATGCACGCCTTCCACGGCCTGCCGTTTGTGGCCGCGATGGGCATGATGGATGCGCTTGTGGGCACAGTGTCGACGCCGGGCCTGGGCCTTGCCGGCAAGGTGGGTATCCGGTGGCCGAGCGATATCGTGTGCGGTGCGCCTGCGTTTGAGACGTCGCTCGCGCGTGTTGCCGTGAACGGCGGTGCCGGTGCCGCGGGCATGTTCGGTGCCGTGACGGTGGATATTGAGCGTTCGGCGTTGAGCGAGCTTGGTGTGGACGTGGCTGACGAAGCGCTGGTCGAGGCGCTGGCCGCCGCCGTGCTGGCCCGCGTGGACGCCTGGGCGGTTGTTGCCAACACGCCGCAAGGCGCCGCAGGGCCGTTGGCCCCCGTGTTGGGCGAGTACTTCGATATGGTGCCGCTGCTCGGTCGCCAAGTTGCGGCGGTGTCGCCCAACGGCTTGCCGCTTGCGGTCGGTGTGTTTGCGGGCCTGGACATCTGGGGTCGCGCGACCATCAAGACCGATGCCGGCGAGCAGGAGTTTCCGCCTGAGGCCGTACGGATTCGCGGACTGTAACGCGAGGCGCCCGCGCTCAAAGACAACGATGACAACGAAGCCCTCTTCGGCCTGTGCTGGGGAGGGCTTTGCGTGACTGCGGGGTAGCACCTCGGACCTATTCCTCAAAACTGAAAATTTTTCGATTTTGAGGAATAGAATTAAGCCAGCTCGGGCTTTTGCGAGGTATATTCGTTGCAGAGCCTATTCCTCGAAACTGAAAAATTTTCGTTTTTGAGGAATAGCGATAAAAGACCGCAGGGAGGCGCCAATGAAACTCATCAATAGAACGTCATACATGGACATGTTGACGAGCCTTATTGGCGTGCCGGACATCAAGGTCATAACGGGCATTCGCCGTGGCGGTAAGTCAAAATTGCTCGAGGCCCTCCGCGATTACGTGGAGGCAAATCTGTCCAATTCGAATGTCATCCATATCAATTACAACCTCGACGAGTTCGAGGACCTGCTCGAATATCATGCCCTGCTCGCCTATGTAAAAGAGCATCGAGCGTCCGACAAGCAAAACTTCCTGCTTATCGATGAGGTTCAGATGTGCGACGGCTTTGAACGCGCGATCAACAGCCTCCATGCATCCGAGCAGTACGACATTTTCATTACCGGATCGAACGCCTTTTTGCTGTCGAGCGATCTGTCGACGCTCTTTACGGGGCGTACGTTCGAGATCGAGGTTTTCCCATTCTCGTTTGAGGAGTATCGTCTCTATGGCGACGAGGGCGATGTCGACCGCGACTTCGATGAGTACGCGAGAACCGGCGGTATGTCCGGCTCTTACCCTTATCCACTGCAGGAGCAGCGCTATCAATATCTCTCCAATGTCTTTAAAACGCTCATCGTGAGGGATATCGTGCAGCGGCATAACGTGAGAAACGAATCGGCGCTGCTGCGCATTGCCGATTACATGATGGACAACGTTTCCAACATTACGTCGGCACGCAACATTACTGATGCATTAAATGCGGATGGGCTAAAGATTACGAACAAGACGGTCGGCACGTACATGGGGTACCTGTGCGATGCGTTTGCCTTCTATAAAGTTCGTCGGTACGACATTCGCGGCAAAAAATACCTTAAGAGCGGCGAGAAATATTACCTGGCAGACCACGCGTTCAAATACGCACTGCTCGGTACACGTAATATGGATTGGGGACGCGTATACGAGAACATGGTGGCCATCGAGCTGCTGCGCCGCGGATACGAGGTATACGTCGGTGTGCTCTATAAAAAGGAAATTGACTTTATAGCAATCAAGCGAAGCGAGAAGCTCTACATTCAGGTGAGCGACGACATCAGCTCGGATAAGACATTTGAACGCGAGATTTCGCCACTGCTGAGCATTGGCGACGCGTACCCCAAGATGATTCTCGCCCGAACGCATCACGAGGCCACGGACCGCAATGGGGTGCAGATCGTGGACCTGGCGAGGTGGCTATGCGGCGAGGCGTAGCAGAAAGCCTATTCCTCAAAACTGATAAATAATCGATTTTGAGGAATAGGACCGATGCGTTGCCTAGTTCGCCGCTCGCGTTCGTGCTCGACTTAAGCCCCTGCTCTATCCCAGCTCCTGCATGCGGCGGTAGATTTCGCAGATACCCTTGATGGTGAGCTGTCCGTCGACCACGTCGAAGGCATCGGTCGAATCGGCGACGATGCCGGCGAGACCGCCCGTGGCGATAACAGTGGCATCCTCGCGGCCCAGCTCGCGCTTCATGCGCGCGACCAGGCCCTCGGCCATGGCGGCGGCGCCCATCACGGCGCCGACCTTGATGCACTCCTCGGTATCGCGGCCGATGGCGTGCTCGGGCGCCTCGAGCGGCACGCTGGCGAGCTTGGCGGCACGGGCGGCAAGCGCGTCCATGGAGATGCGAATGCCCGGCGCGATCGCTCCGCCAATGTAATAACCGTCCTCATCGATGACGTCGATATTGGTCGCGGTGCCAAAGTCCACCACGATTGCCGGCGCGCCGTAGAAGGTCTCGGCCGCAACGGCGTTAGCGACGCGATCGGCGCCTACGGCCTGGGGACGCGCCGCGCGCAGCTTGGTCACCGCGGCCGTCTGCGGCCCGATAACGATGGCGTCCGCGGCAATGCGGTCGGCCACAGTGTGCCACTCGCGCGAGAGCTGCGGCACCACGCCGGCGAAGGCGACCGCGTCGACCGCGTCGAGCGAAAGGCCGTACATCTTAAAGAAGCCCATCAGGCGCACATGGATCTCGTCGGCGGTATAGGAGCGGTCGGTGGGCATGCGCCACGACTGCACCAGCTCGTCTCCGTCAAACAGGCCCATGGCCGTCTGCGTGTTTCCCATATCGATAGCGAGCAGCATGTCTACTCCCGGTGTTGGCATAAAAGGACGCGCACCATTGTATACGCGCCGTCGACGGCGCTCGGCCGCGATTCGTTTACAGTGATAGGGGCTGAGGGGTTTTAAATATGAAGGAATTATGCTCTACGAGATTTTCCTTGCCGTTTACCGAACTCCCGCGTAATATTCTTTCTTGCGCACATGAGGCGCCCAGACATTGCGGGGTGGAGCAGTCTGGTAGCTCGCCGGGCTCATAACCCGGAGGTCGTAGGTTCAAATCCTGCCCCCGCGACCAAGAACTTGCAGCTCGTCGGCCTAGCCGGCGAGCTTTTTTGTTCAAGACTTTAGTCTGCTGGCCGCGCAGCGGCCAGCTTTGAACCACCCGCTACG
>CABUIH010000013.1:0-48990 GCA_902491615.1 uncultured Collinsella sp.
AGACCCCTTCGCGCCTAGCGTCCCCGACCCCGCCGCAGCACCCATCCCGGTGCCGCAGACCGTCTCGCGCGACGCGCTTGCCGGCATGGGCGGAGCCGCCGCGACCGGTGCCGCCGTGGGCCTAGGCGCCGCAGCCGGCATCGCCTCCAACATGGCGAGCACTCGCGCCCCGCAGCGCCCGCTCGCCCAGCTCGTCGACGTCGTGAGCGGCGAGAGCCATAGCATCACCTCCGCACAGGTAACCATCGGTCGCGAGCGCTCAGTTTCCGACATTGCCCTGCGCGACCCCAACGTGTCGCGCCGCCACGCCCAGCTCACCTTTACGGGCTCGGATTGGTCGATCGAGGACCTCAATTCCACCAACGGCACGCTCGTCAACAACCGCCGCATTACGCGCTGCCCGCTGCGCAACGGCGATCTGCTGACGTTTGGCCTGAGCACCTTTGAATTTAGGGGATAGTCGCTTATGAACATCGATATCGTCCTTTTTGCAGGCCGCATCGTCCTGGTCGCCCTGCTCTATATCTTCCTGTTCGCCGTCATGAAGACCGGCGTGGGACTTGTGCGCGGGCAGCGCCGCGACTCGGCTATCTGGACGATCGATGTGGACAAGGGTCCGCGCGGTATCCGCGGCATCCACGTAGACATGCTCGGCCCCGTCATCGTCGGTCGCTCGCCATCTTCGGACATCTGCATCAACGAACCGTTCGTCTCGGCCTCGCATGCGCGCTTTTCGCTGCAGGGCCCGGCGCTCATCATCGAGGACCTCAACTCGCTTAACGGCACGCTCGTCAACGGCCGCCAGCTCGTGGAGCCCGCGACGCTGCGTGAGGGCGACGAAGTCCAGATTGGCGACGTGGTCATGAAGGTGAACCGTCGATGATCGACGAGGAGAACAAGTCCGCAACTATGACCGAGGCACCGGCTGCCGCCGCAGCTGCGCCGGCCCACGCCGCTCCGGCGGGCTCCGCACCCGTGGAACCCGAGGACACCGTGTTCTCCCTGCCTCTTTCGCATGTAACGCATGATATTTCGGATCTCGCCGATAACGAGGACGAAGAGGATGCCGTAGCGGCGCCCATCGGCGCACATGCTGCGGAACAGCCCACAGCGCCCGAAGCAACCCCGGCGCCGGCTCACTTTGCAGAGCCCGTCGCCGCGGCAATCAACGAGAGCGCTGCGGTGTTTGCGGCACCCGAGCCCGCCGCGCCGGCGTTTCCCATAGCCCCGGCATCCGAGGTTGCGCCCGCGTCTACGCCGGCGCCCGAGCCTATAGACGTCAGCCCGCAAGACGACGAGTCGACCGCCCGCGTGTCCGAGGAGCCCGACTCCCCGGACACCGGTGATTCCGAATCAAACGCCGTGACCGACACCGTCTCTCCCGGTGACACCGCCGAGATCGACGTTGCCGCCGTTGAGGCCAAGCTCAAAGACCCCGGCTCGACCATGAGCTTTGAGCCCCTGACCGAGGAGCGCATCGAGACCGACTCGACCTATGATGCCGGCACCACCACGCAACTTATGTGGGGCGCCCGCTCCGACGTTGGCTGCGTGCGCCCGCACAATGAGGATTCCTACCTGGTGCAGTCGCCGCTCTTTTGCGTATGCGACGGCATGGGTGGTCACGCTGCCGGCGAGGTAGCCTCTTCCATCGCCGTCGAGACTATTGCCAAGACGGCCCCACAGTCCGCCGACGCAGCACGCCTGGCCGCAGCCGTCGAGGCCGCTAACGCCGCCGTAATCGAGGCGGCCCTGAACGGCCTGGGCAAGCCCGGCATGGGCTGCACAGCCACCTGCGCCTACATCGAAAACGACACGCTCGCCATCGCCCACGTGGGCGACTCTCGCGCTTATCTGCTCCACGAGGGCACGCTCATCCGCGTGACCCGCGACCACTCCTACGTGGAGGAGCTCGTGGACGCCGGCGAGATCACGGCAGACGAGGCTCGCGTCCACCCCAACCGTTCGGTCATCACCCGCGCACTGGGCTCGGACCCCGCCATGTATGCCGACCACTTCACTCTGCATATCGAGGAAGGCGACCGTCTGATCCTGTGCTCCGACGGCCTCTCGAGCATGATTCCCGATAGCGATATCGAGAACATCGCCACGCAGTCCTCAACCGCGCAAATCTGCGTCGACAACCTAGTGGACGCGGCGCTTGCCGCCGGCGGCCACGACAACGTGACCGTAGTAGTCGTTGACCTGGTTGACGATGGCGTTATGCGCGAGGCGCAACGCGTGCGTCGCCGCAACATTACTATCGCCGCCATCCTGGCCCTCGTCTTTGTGCTGGCAGCTGGCATCTGGGCCTACACGGGTGTCACCGGCTCATACTACCTGGGTACCTACCAGGGCAATGTCGCCGTCTGGCGCGGTCTGCCCGGCAAGCCGCTCGGACTCAAGCTCCACTGGCTCGAAAGCGAAACCAGCATCAAGCTATCCGACCTGCCCGAAGACACGCAAAACCGCCTCAAGGCGGGTATTCCGCAAACAAGCGTCGACGATGCGCAGGACACGATATCCAAGTACCGCCACCAGATCGACGAGGAGCAGACCCGCCAGGTGATCGACGCGCAAACGATTCGCGACAACACCAATCAGGGATCGACCTCCGAATCAGATTCCGAGAAAACCGCCGAACAGTCCGCCGAGGCCGAAGCCTCCGATAAGAATTAGAAAGGGAGTGCCGCTTATGAGTCGCCGCAACACCGAGCTGCTCTTGCTCATCGCCTCGGCGTTCCCCGTCATCCTGCTGTATGCGATGTACGTCCTCACCGCGGGCGCTGCCATCTCCTTTGAGACGCTCGCCGTGCCGATCGGCCTCTTTGCCGCCTTCGCCGCGGCACATATCGCCGTGCGCATCTTGGCGCCCGGCGCCGACCCCGCCATCCTACCCATCGTATTTATACTTTCGGGCATCGGCATCACGTTCGTGACGCGTCTCGCCCCCGCTCTCGCCATCTCACAGCTCATCATCCTGTTTGTCTCGGTGGCCCTGATGGTGGGAACGCTTGCACTGGTCAAAAACCTCGACGTGGTCATGCGCTACAAGTACACCTTTGGCATCATCGGCATCATTCTGCTGATGCTGCCTATCTTTATCGGCACCACGATCTCGGGCTCCAAGCTGTGGATTCGCATCGCGGGCTTTACCATCCAGCCCGGCGAGTTCGCCAAGGTCTTTATCGTCCTGTTCCTGGCCGGCTACCTGGCCGAGAACCGCGAGCTGCTCTCCATCTCCAACCGCAAGATTCTGGGCTTTAAGATCCCTCGCCTGCGACTGCTGCTGCCGCTGTTTGCCGTGTGGGGTGTGTGCCTGCTCGTCGTCGTCTTCGAACGCGACCTGGGTTCGGCCGTGCTGTTCTACACCATCTTCTTGCTGATGCTCTACGTTGCCACGGGGCGCTTTTCGTATGTCGTTATCGGCCTTGCGCTCTTAGCCGTTGGAGCCGTGGGCGCCTACAAGTTCCTGTCTCACGTTCAGGTGCGTTTCCAGGTTTGGCTCGATCCGTTTAAGGACGCCCAGGGCCAGGGCTACCAGATCGTCCAGTCGCTCTTCTCGCTTGCCGATGGCGGTCTGGTCGGTGTTGGCATCGGCAACGGCATGGCCAACAACATCCCTGTCGTCGAGTCCGACTTTATCTTCTCGGCTATCGGCGAGGAGATGGGCCTTTTGGGCGGCGGCGCCGTGCTCATCCTGTTTATGCTCTTTGCCGTGCGTGGCCTCACCACGGCTGCCCGCGCTAAATCCGACCTCCCCGCCTTTAGTGCCACAGGCCTTACGGCCGCCATCAGCTTCCAGGCCTTCTTGATCGTTGGCGGCGTAACCCGCCTGATCCCGCTGACCGGCGTCACCCTGCCCTTTATGAGCCAGGGCGGCTCCTCTCTGCTGGCGAGCTTTATCATCGTCGCGCTCCTGCTGCGCGCCGGTGACGAGGCGACCGGACGCGAGGCCGAGCTTACCGGCACCGGCACCATGGCCGCCATCACCGATAATCAGGTCGCATCTGCCGCCGCCCCGACGGGCACGCGCTTTGCCACCTCGTCTTCCTACGGCAGCGGCAGCCATTCCGTCGGCTCGCGCATGCGCCGTCGCCTGCTCGACACGCCTGAATCCGGTGTGCTCGGTCGCGTGGCGCTCGCCAACCGTCTAACCCGTGCGGTGCTCGCCTTTACGGCGCTGTTCGCCATCCTTATCGGCAACCTCACCTATGTCCAGGTCATTAAGGCCAAGGACTATCAGGACATGCCGACCAACAACCACACCATCGCCCGCTCCAAGTACATCCAGCGCGGCTCCATCATCACGTCCGACGGCGTGACGCTGGCCGAGTCGCTGCAGCAGGAGGACGGCACCTACGTACGCTCCTACCCCAACGGTAACCTGGCAGCTCACGTGGTTGGCTACGTGAGCCAGCAGTATGGCACCACCGCCATCGAGAGCGTCATGAACGACACGCTCACCGGTTCTAAGGACTACTCCAGCTGGAACAATGCCATCGCGTCGCTCGCGGGCCAGACCCAGCCGGGCAACACCGCCAAGCTCACCATCGACTCGCGTATCCAGACGGCGGCCGAGCAGGCACTCAAGGGCTTTAAGGGCGCTGTAGTGGTCATCGACCCGCGTACCGGCGCGGTGCTCGCATGTGCCAGCTCGCCCACCTACGACAACACCAACATCGATGCCCTGCTGCAGACGGGCGGCGGCGAGGACGGCTCCATGTACAATCGCGCCATGGACGCGCTGTACACGCCGGGCTCCACGTTTAAGGTCGTTACGCTTTCCGCGGCACTCGAGACCGGTACCGCCAGCCTGACCAGCACCTACCAGGCGCCCGGCTCCATGGATATCGGCAACGCACCGGTCACGAACTATGCCAACGAGAGCTACGGCACCATCAGCCTGCAGCAGGCCTTTGCCGTGTCCTCCAACGTCGTCTTTGGCCAGGTGGCAAACGAAGTTGGCGCAAACACGCTCGTGCAGTTTGCCAACGCCTTTGGCTACGGCCAAAAGCTCGGCCAGGACCTGACCTCCGCGGCCTCCATCATGGCCGACCCGTCGCTCATGACCGAGTGGGAGACCGCCTGGGCCGGCGCCGGCCAGCCTGTCGGCATGGACCACACGCCCGGCCCGCAGACCACCGTCATGCAAAACGCCGTGATTGCCGCCGCCATCGCTAACAGCGGCGTGGTCATGGACCCGTACTTTGTAGCCCAGGTACTCGCCCCGGACGGAACCGTGGTCAAGACCACGCAGTCCCGCTCGCTTGGTCAGGCCGTCAGCTCCGCCACGGCCGACCAGGTCAAGCAGGCCATGCTTGCCGTCGTCCAGTCCGGCACCGGCACCGATGCCCAAATCCCCGGCGCCAAGGTTGCCGGCAAGACCGGCTCGGCCGAGACCGGCGGCACCAACGTCAACTCGATGTTCGTTGGCTTTGCACCTTACGATTCACCCACGGTCGCCATCTCGGTGGCCTTGGAGGATTTCGACAAGCATGACGTCGAGGCCGCCAAGATCGCCGGTATCGTCCTGACCGCGGCGCTTGCCGCACAGGGAGCGTGATGCCCATGATCGAATCGGACACCCGAGGCGCGCCGCGGCCTAAGGGTTAGCGGCAACGCGCCACACGGCCCCAGCGGCCACATCATAGGTACTACACACATCGTTGAGCGAATAGTTATGTTAGGAGCAGGAATGGAACAGAGGGTCCTCGGGGGAAGATACCTCCTCAAGGATAAGGTAGGAACAGGCGGCATGGCGACCGTCTACCGTGCACAGGACCAGGTCCTCGACCGCACGGTAGCCGTCAAGATCATGCTGCCGCAGTATGCTGGCGACGCAACCTTCGCCGCACGCTTTAAGCAGGAGGCCCAGGCAGCAGCCGGTCTCTCCTCACCCTATATCGTGGGCGTCTACGATTGGGGCAAGGACGGCGACACCTATTACATCGTCATGGAGTACCTGCGCGGCACCGACCTTAAGAGCGGCATCAAGAGCCACGGCGCCCTCGACCCCAAGAAGGTCGCCCAGATCGGCTCGCAGATCAGCTCCGCGCTTTCGGTCGCCCACAAGCACGAGATCATCCACCGCGACATTAAGCCGCAGAACATCATGGTGCTGCCCGACGGCAACATCAAGGTGATGGACTTTGGCATCGCGCGCGCCAAGAACAGCCACCTCACGCAAGACAACAACGTGCTGGGAACCGCCCACTACGTCAGCCCCGAGCAGACCCGTGGTCAGGACCTCGGCCCCACCTCGGATATCTACTCGCTGGGCGTCGTGATGTACGAGTGCGCCACCGGCCGCGTCCCCTTTGACGGTGACGACGCTATCTCGGTCGCACTCAAGCAGGTCAACGAGCTGCCTATTCCGCCGAGCCAGATCAACTCCGGTGTCGACGCCGACCTTGAGCGCATCATCCTCAAGTGCATGGAGAAGGACCCGGCAAACCGCTTCCAGACCGCCGACGAGCTGCGTCAGGTGCTCAACAGCTACCTGTCGGGCCGTGCCGTCAACGTCTCGGAGCCCACGCGCATCATCGGTGCCCCCGGTGAGCTGGGCGCCACCAAGACTCGCGAGCTTTCCGATCAGACGCGCGCCATGGTGCGTCCCGTCTCGGGCGTGAGCGGCCAAAATACCGCCCGCAGCTCGGTTTCGGGCTCCACCGGCTCCTACGAGGTCGAAAAGCCCAAATCCAACAAGAACAAGATCATCGCCGCCGTGGTGGCAGCCGTTGCCGTCATCGGCATCGTGGTGGCCTTTGCCACAGGACTCTTTGGCGGCGAGCAGGTCACCGTGCCCGATGTGCTGGGCAAGGACCAGCAGACTGCCGTCGAGCTGATCAAGGAAGCTGGCCTCGAGGTCGGCACCATCGACCAAAGCTACAACGACGATGTCGACGAGGGCAAGGTCGCCGAGCAGACGCCCAACGGCAACACCAAGAAGACCAAGGGCACCAAGGTGAACCTGGTAATCTCCAAGGGCCCCAAGCCCTCCGAAAAGGTTGAGGTTCCCAAACTTGTCGGCCTGACCAAGGACCAAGCAGAAGCCGCACTGGCAAGCGTTGGCCTGAAGGGCAACGCCTCCGAGGAGGCCAACGAGGCTGATGAGGGCCAGGTCTTTGAGCAGGGCACCGAAGCCGGTAAGGAAGTCGCGAAGGGCACGACCATCTCGTACAAGGTCTCGAGCGGCCCGGATACCACGTCCGTCCCCGACCTGACCGACATGACCGAGGCCCAGGCGCGCAACGCCCTCGATATGGCAGGCTTTGGCGTCGACGTGAGCTACCAGGAGAACGACTCGGTTACCGAGGGCACCGTGATCAGCTGGAACCCCAGCGGCAAGCAGAAGCCCGGCGCCACGATTACCGTCGTCATTGCCAAGAAGTCCGGCAAGGCCACCGTCCCGGGCAACCTGTACGGCAAGAGTATTTCCGCCGCCGTTACCGCGCTCAACAACGCCGGTTTCTATAACATCGGCTTCTGTGACCAGAACGGCAATCCCGTGAGCGGTAACGAGGATGCCACCGTTACGGGCGTCTCCCCCACCGGCAAGCAGTCCACCGACAGCACGATCACGCTGACGGTCGCACTTTCTGGTTCGGGCTCGGGCTCGGGCACGAGCACGGGCGACGATTCCGGTACGACGACTAACTAGTCGACAACCCATCACCTGCAGCGGCTATGGCCGCAAACATATTCGCTCAGAAGCGCCCGCTTGCTCCCCGGCAAGCGGGCGCTTTGTTTATCGACAGGCCAGGGCTCCATAGCAACACAAAGAGGCCCGCAAAAACAAGCCTCCCAGGTGACAACAGAATATGTAATGCAGTAATTACTAGCCGCAGAACTTCACCATGGTCTCGACCACGAGCTTCTCGGAGTTGAGCTGCTGTATCATGATGCCCTGCTGGAACAGCGGGATGTTGGCGCGCGTGCGCTCCGGATCGGAGTGCTCGACGAACTCCTTCTTATCCAAGGTGCAGACCGAGCGCGACAAAACGACTTCGAAGCGACCCATTACGGCATCGCGCATGCGCTACAATCTCGGTTAATCTGTTAACCACCCGAAAGCAGCAGGAGGCCCCATGCCCACACCAGGCAAGCGCCCATCCATGCGCCAGATTGCCGTCGCGGCCGGCGTATCCGTCGCCACGGTCTCCCACGTCATCAACGGCAGCGGCCGTTTTTCCGAAGACACCCGCAAACGCGTGGAAGCCGCCCTAAAGGAATACGGCTACGTCACGAACATGGCGGCGAAGAGCCTCCGTATGGCCCAGTCCCGGACCATCGGCATGATCGTGCCGGACATCTCCAACGACTTCTTTTCCAAGATCGCCCTGCATGTGGAGCGCGAGCTGGCAACCGAGGACTACTCGGTCTTTGTTTGCAACAGCGCCAATGACCCCGCCCGCGAGCGTGACTACTTCCGCACGCTGGCAAGCAAGCAGGCCGACGGTATCATCTGTATCTCCGGCCTGCGCAGGCTCGACGGCGAGTTCGTCCCCCACGGAATCCCCGTGGTCTGCATCGACCGTGCGCCCGAAAACGACCTCGGTTTCCCACACGTGGGCTCCGACAACATCGGCGGTGGCTACATGGCGACCGAGCACCTCATCGAGCGCGGCTGCAAGGACATCCTGAGCATCTCGAGTTTTACCGCCAACTACCCCGGCAACGAGCGCCAGATGGGCTACGAGCGGGCGCTCGCCGCGCACGGAATGCCGCTACGCCGCGACTACCAGCTGTTTGTCTCGGGTAAGCAGCCGAGCATCATCGAGTCCGAAGAGCTCGTGACCGACTTCCTCTCCACGGGCTACCCCGTCGACGGCATCTTCGCCCATAGCGACCACGCAGCCGTGGGCGCGCTGCGTGCGCTCGTTGCCGCCGGCAAGCGCGTACCCGAGGACGTCCGTCTCATCGGCTTCGACGATTCCGTCTATGCGCAGCTTCCGACGCCGCAAATCAGCACTATCCGCCGCTTCCCCGAGCGCCTCGCGCACGAGGGATGTCAGGCCCTGCTCGCCCTGCTGCGCGGCGAAGAGCCCGAGATGGAGACGCTCGTCCCCGTTAAGCTCGTGCAACGCGCGAGCAGCTAGACAGCGGGCAGCGAATAGCCGCGTTTTTCTCTCGCATGTGTTCTATCCCACGCGCGACATGCAAAAAGCCCGCCACCACACGGGTGACGGGCTTTTCCGCTACCAGCCGCGTGCTTCCTCCGCACGTACGAGCTGACGAGCCTCGATCTGGCGAATCATATCGATGCGTCGCTGGTGACGGCCGCCCTCGAACTCGCCGGTGAGCCAGGCGTCGACAATCATTTTGGCCAGCTCGATGCCTACCACACGAGCACCAAATGCGAGCATGTTGGTGTTGTTGTGCTCGCGCGACAGGCGAGCGGAATACGGCTCAGAGCAGGTGCAGCAACGGATACCGCGCACCTTGTTGGCGGCAAGCGAGATGCCCACACCCGTACCGCAGATAACGATACCGCGATCAACCTCGCCGGACATGACAGCGTCCGCCACGGCCTCACCCGCGATGGGATAGTCAAAGCGCTCGGTGCTGTCCGTACCGAAGTTCACGACTTCGTAGCCGTACTTCTCCTGGATATACGCCGTGATGGCTTCCTTGTACTCGACTGCGACGTGGTCGTTTCCAATACCGATCTTCAAAAGAGACCCCTTTCCATAAGAACCATTCGCGCATGCCGCGCGCTCAATCCGTCCTAATTCGCCGTTCCGCTTCTAATACACCTCGCCGGCGCGCAAACGGCGCAGACACTCCTCGTAACCAGCGTCCTTGCCAAACAGCGCACTGGTGCCCAGGATAAATCCGTCCGCGCCAATGGCGGACAGGTCGCGCACGCGCTCGGGCGAGCAGGCGCCGTCGATCATGAGCTTGAAGCCAAAGCGCTCCTTCAGCGCGGCAAGGCGACGCACCTTGTCGTTCGTGAACTCGATAAAGCTCTGACCGGCAAAACCCGGATTCACCGTCATGACCATCACGTAATCGCAGAGGTTCAACATCTCCTCGATCTCGGAGATAGAGGTGTCGGGGTTCACGGCGATACCGGCGCTCTTGCCGAGGGACTTAATCGCGGCGAGTGTCTTGACCACGTAACGCTCGGACTCCGGATGGATATAGATGATGTCCGCGCCGGCGGAGGCGAAAAGTTCAACCTTGCTGGCAGGATTCTCGACCATAAGGTGCACGTCGACGAGCTTGTTGGTGGCAGCTCGCACGGCCTTGATGTCTTCGAGACCCATGGCGAAATTGGGAACGAAACTGCCGTCCATCACGTCGCAATGGAAGATGTCGATGCCGGCGGCGTCGAGATCCTCGACGGTCGCACGCAGATTGCCGTAGTCGGCGCACATGAGACTGGGGCAGAGCAGCATAGTGAACTCCTTATCTGCTCGGTGATTATCTACTCGGTGGTAATTAATCGTTTAACCTTTATCTACAGTCTGGCTGATTAATCGTTTAACCACGTTGTTAACCTGCAGGCTTTTCCAGATTCACAACGTTGCCATATTTGCCTATCTAGCTGGTATCATGCAGGAGCCCGCACCACGAAACGCTGTCGTATTCCCTAGGAAGAAATCCCGCTACGCGGACAGCAGCAGCCAGGGGCCGCAATCCGCAGACCTGAGCCCGGACCCCCTACGCTCCAGGCGTGATCAGGCGCGCGCACTGGGCGATCTTCTCGTCATAGGACTCCGCGATAATCGACACACCATCGAACCCAAACGCGCGAACATTCGAGAACTGATGGAACTTCGAGCTGTCGCACAGCACGTACGCCTTATTCGAATTCTCGCGCACGATGCGCTTCTTCGCCGCCTCAACGTAGGAGGGCGTCATGACGCCGCGGTCCTCGTCAATCGCGTTGGTCCCGATAAACGCCTTATCGAAGTACAGATCGCGCAGGATCGATTCGGTCATAGAACCGCAGAACGAGGAGTTCACATAGTTGAACTCGCCACCCACCACGATGAGCTGGGCGCGCGTCTCGCTCTTAATCAGGCACGCCGAGGCATCCGTCGTGTAAATTGTCACGTCGCGGTCGAGCAGCAGACGCAGCAGCGCCGTGCAGGTGGAACCCGAGTCCAAGTAGAGCGTGTCCCCGTCCTCAACAAAACGCAAGGCGACTTGGGCAATCTGTTCCTTCTCACTCCCGTGTAGGCCCGAACGCGTCGAGATACTCACCTCGTGGACAGCCGAGAGGAGCCTCACCGCGCCGCCCGAAAGATGCTCAACCTTGCCAAGCGCCTCCAGCTCCTTGAGGTCGCGACGTAGCGTCGAAATAGAGACGCCCGGCAGCTCCTCCTGCAGCTCGGAAATCCTCGCGAGGCCCGACTTCTGCAGGCACTCTACAATTCGCTCCTGGCGCTCATACGGAATCATATTGGGAACCTCTCCAAACCACTCTGCTTCACGCTCGTTCATTTCTTTTCGAAAAGTGTAACGCACAAGCAGAATAGCGGCCGCCACCTGTTGCGATGACGACCGCTTAATCGATTGACCTACCCTCTCGTTCACAATTTGAACGAGGTTGACACACCTCGCGTAAGCGCGACGCTCTTCAAGCGAAGAGAACGACCCTAGGAGAGGCGGCGCATCCGGGGCTCTTAGGCGAGCTGATCCTCCTTGCCGGTGAAGGCGAAGGCAAGAACACCGGCCACGACGGCGGAAATGAGCATGCCGACCATAGCCCAAGCGAAGTTCATGGGGTCGGAACTCACGAAAGCCGGGAACGTAGTGACGGAACCGAAGGTGAACGCAGTGGTGACGACCTTCATGATACCGAGGAACGCGCCGCCGACGGCACCGCCGATGATCTGCGCAAGCCAGACCTTCTTGTTCTTCACGAGCATACCGAACAGCGTGGGCTCGATGATGGCGGACAGGGCGATCGATACGACACCGGTCATCGCGAAGCTCTTGAGCTTCTGGTCGCGGGCCTTGAGGAACACGCCGAAGGCGCAGCCGATAACGGCGAAGTTGCAGGCGAAGGTGAAGGGGCAGATGTAGTCGAAGCCGTTCTGAGCGATGTTGTTGATCATGATGGGGTTCACGGCCCAGTGGATGCCCATGGACACCAGCACGGACCAGCCGCCGCCAACCAGCACGCCGGCGAACACGGAGCTGCGCTCGATCAGCCAGTTGACCACGAAGGCGATGGCCTCACCAGCGTAGACGCCCAGGGGACCGATGACGAGCATGGTGAGCGGAACCATAACGATCAGGGAGATGGCGGGCAGCACGACGAGCTTGAGCATCTCGGAAACGTGCTCATCGAGCCACTTGTACAGGTACGAGTAGACCCAGACAGACAAGATGGCAGGGATAACCGTGGAGTTGTAGTTCATGAGAACCACGGGGATGCCGAAGAAGTCCGTCATGGCGCCGTTGCCCGCGTCGCCCATGAGGGCGATGAAGTCCGGGTAGAGCAGGCACGCGCCGAGCAGCGCCGACAGGTACGGGCTCGCGCCGAAGCGCTTGCCGGCGGAGAAGCCGAGCAGCACGGGCAGGAAGTAGAACACGCTCATGGCCAGGGTGTACAGGATGGTGTAGGTACCCGTGCCCTCAGCGATGATGCCGAGCTGGGCGGCCAGGATAACGAAGCCGCGCAGGATACCGGAGCCGACCATGGCGGGCAGCAGCGGGGCAAAGATGCCGGAGATCGCGGAGAAGACTTGGCTGACGATGCTCTCGCCCTCGTCCTTGGTAGCAGCGGAGATTTCCACGCCCGAACCCTTGACCAGCGGCTCAAACTTCTCGTACAGCTTCGGGACCTCAGTGCCGATGAGAACCTGGTACTGACCGGCCTTGTTCAGCGTGTTCACAACGCCTTCGACTTCCTTGACCGCAGCGTCGTCGCAAGCCGCGTCGTCTTTGAGATTGAGGCGCAGGCGCGTCGCGCAGTGCGTCATGCCCGAGATGTTCTCGGGACCACCGACGGCGTCCAGAATCCCCTGAGCCATCGCGTTCCAGTCGCGTTTCATTGGTTACCTCCCCATTGCGCAGAAGAGCTCGCGGACAAGCTCGGCTGCCTTAATCGCGTCGTTTGCATCGATAACGGATTGGATCTTCTCCATGCTTACGGCCTCGATGGCGTCGTTGAGCAGATGGATCATCTGGTCGTTCTGTGCAGCCTCGCCGGCAGCGGGCTCGATGACCGGGAACGTGTCGAAGTAGATTGCGCTGTCGTAACCGTGCTTCTTCACGTAGTAGAGGAACTCGAGGGTCTTCACCGGCGTGGACGTACCAATCATAAGGCCATCGTCGAAGCGACCGTTGCCGTCGTTTAGGTGAATGCCGTAGAGCTTGCCCTCGCGGCCGAACAGGTCGGCGGCCATGGCAGGGTTCTCGTGCTTCATGAGCATGTGGCAGTAATCCAGCGTGACGCCCAGGTTCGGGCGGTCTGCAGCGTTGAGAATCATGCCGGTCATACCCATGGAGTCGATGAACGCGTACGCGCGCTCCTCGTAGGGTTTGTACTCAATCGAGATCTTGAGGTCGGGCGCGTAGTCGCAAACCTTCTGGAATGCGGCTACGAGCTGGTCGAAGACGCGAGCGTAGGCGATCTGGAAGCTGTAGTCAAAGCCGTCGTGGCCGAGCCAGATGGTCACCGTGTTGCCACCGGCAGTGCGGCAGTAGTCGCACGCCTCGTAGCAGAGCTCAAGGGCTTCCGCGGCAAGGGCATCATCGGCATTGCCCAGGTCACCGTTGAGGAAGGCGTTGCGGAAGCGCAGCGCGCAGCCGTTCAGCTGCAGGTCGTGAGCTGCGAGCTTGGCGGCCATGTCCTCAGCCGTGACACCTGTGCAGTGCTCGGGGTAGTTGAGGTCGACGTGCGTGAGGCCCACGCTCTGGAACTCCGCGAACACGCGATCAAGATTCTTGTCGCCATCGCGAAAATAGGAGTTGATACGAGTTGCAAGCTTCATGCTTCTACGTCCTTTACCTTCGTCCTTGATCGTTTCTGCCCGTTCGAGCACCTGATCTATATCCGTAATTCGATAAGGGCCGCCGCCTGCGCGCCGGGGCTTACCCTGTGACATGTAGATTACTGCCACATAAGTTCATTTTCAATCAGTATTTTTCACTTTTTTTCTCATTGTGTCAGAGTTTTTCACCGTATAAAGCCATCTACCTTGTGGTTTTGCTGTTAATCAAGTTTGACCATTCTTGAAATTACCTGATTTTTTCTGAATTAATTTGCCGTTTATCGGTAAAAATCGACCGCTCACGGCTGACGGCGACGCAAGATGGAAGATACTTGCATGAGGAAAAGCACTGAATTCCCAGCGCCGATTCGAATGACGCGATTGGTGACGCGAGCGTCGACGGCCCGAATCTGCCGTCGGCCCCCACTAACCAAAAACGGCGCCGCTCACGCGACGCCGTCATATTCCCTGGTGCCCCCGGGCGGATTCGAAAACTCCCCCCCCCGCGGGGAAATTGGTGACGCGGGTGTCGACGGCGCTGAGCGCTCCGTGTTTTGGTATGTGGATATGGCAGCCGTCAACCTTTCTCGGCATGTGAAACTCTAGGCACATATGAGCATACCTGAGCGACGCAACACATGCGCTCCATCTATCCCAACAAGCTCCAGCGGTACCCGCACTTCCCATTTCGTGTAGAAAAGGGCCTGTATATACTTCCCATTTCGTGTATTGAATCAGGTAACCACACTTCCCATTTCGTGTATACAGCAGCTAGATTGGGCAATCATGTCAGTATTCAGACGTACGGCCTACAATAAACTCCTCGATTGGAAAGCGAGCAATGGATCCCGAGCCATCATGCTCGAGGGGGCCCGCCGCGTTGGAAAAAGCACCCTTGCCCAAGAGTTTGCGCAGTCCAAATACAAATCCCACCTCGTGATCGACGAATCTGTTGCGAGTGAAAAAAGAAGACCAGAGACTCAACTGGTCTCCGGCCTCATTTCTAAAAAACGTCTCGTGGTTCTACTCGTGCTGTCGGGCTTCTACCAGCCTGCAGAAGTCGTTGACGCTCATGAGCCATTCCCTTTGCGCGGGCGTGTAGGTTTCGAACAGCGATGAGGGCACAACGAGGCTGAGCCTGTCCTTAGCCATAGCTCGTGTGTAATCCTCACTTACGGCGGGCTCAAGTGTTACAAGATGCTTGTCCTCGATTCTGTCAGCCTCATCAAGCACCTGACGCCAACGCTCCTTGATGGTTGTCTTGGCACCGAGCATCGTCAGTCGAGCGACAGGGAACTTGGGGTCGTGGTAATCGTCAATAGAGGGAAAGATGAAATCCGGCTTTGATTTGCCCTCGGTGTATTTCTGCGCCGAGTAGCGTATGCCCCTAGCATCGAATAGCATCGAGAGTTGATTCTCGAACGCCGTCCCCGCACGGGACTTGCGGCGCTGGAAGGCCGACATAGTGGTGCGCAGCACGCCATCAACATCAAGCGCCGAGCCATGGTATGGCGCGAGGTCGCGCTCCAAGAGATGCCGCTCGAAGACGCGGAACAGCATCTCTTCGCGTTCGTAACAAGCGACCAAGCAGCCATCCGGGTCGCCCGTCCAATCGAGCTTTCCAAGGGTGGAAGCTGAGTAGGCTGAGAAGTCTGCCCCTTTGGGGAAGGACTCGCCGAATTTCTCGATCATACCGTCGAGGAAGTTCTCCGCTGCGATCGGCATGCTAACTTCGATGCCGATGGACTCCAAAATCCTTGCGGCGATCGACGTGATGCGCGTATCCTCCCGAGCAGAGGGCGTAAAACCCTTCTCGCCAACCCCGTCGAGCGCGAAGAGCCAGCGAACTTGAGATTCCGCCGTACTCCCCGCTCGGGCAAATAGGATTACGACCTCCTTGGCTTCGTGTAGGGCCAAAACCATGAGGTCGCCCGGACGGGCCATGCCCATGGCAGCATTATCGTTGTAGTAGAGCCTATACTCAGTTCTAGTTGGATGCTTCCTGCGGGCGTCGTACCAAGTGGTATAACCATGGTCGAATATAGGGTCTGCACCATCATCGAGATATGCGAAGGTAGTTCGCATCCCCTTTATGTCATCGTCTCCGAAAAGCGCGCGCAAAGGCCCCACGCCGTTGAATTCGTGCTGGTGGCTTTTATTGGCCCCCATGATGTCAACGCCCGCGAGGGTTTTCGCGACAGCACCATCAAAATACGCGCCAAGTACTCCATAGTCCATCCTAGAACACCTCCATCATCAACTTCGCGACCGAGCGCACGACCGGCACGGTCACGGAGTTGCCGAACTGCCTGTATGCCTGAGTATCCGACACCGGGATGATGAACTCATCGGGAAATCCTTGCAGGCGCGCGCATTCGCGGGGAGTGAGTTTACGAGGGTTTTTTCCTTCCTGCCCGACCAGAATCTCGCTGCCATCCTTGTGGTACCGGGCGGAAAGCGTCCTTGTCGTGTCCTCCGGGCCGACCATCGAGTATCCAAAGCCGTGGCCCGCCGCCTCATGCTTTTCGCGATAGGCGCGCAGATAGGCCCATAGCTTATCCGAAATGGTGTAGCGTTCGTTTGGTTGCTCTTCGAGGATTTCCCCTAGCGTATGTCCCGGTCCCGGCACCTCAAGGTCATCCCACGAGAAGGGAACTTCCTCCCTGAACCCCACGATGTAGATGCGCTCCCTGTGCTGGCACGTCCAGTTTTTTGAATCAAGCACTTTCCAGAAAATATGGTATCCAAGGTCCTCCTCAAGCGTCTGTCGTATGACCTTGAAGGTCTTCCCGCCGTCGTGACTCGTAAGGTTCTTAACGTTCTCAAGCAAGAAGGCCTTCGGGCGCTTGTCGCGTATGATGCGAGCGACCTCGAAAAAGAGGGTTCCCTGCGTTTTATCCTCAAAGCCGGTGGGTCTCCCCAAAGATTGCTTCTTCGAAACGCCTGCAAGGGAGAATGGCTGACAAGGAAAGCCTGCGAGCAGGACATCGAAGTCCGGTATATCGTTTGATGCGACCTGACGGATGTCGCCCGCCGGGGTCTCTCCATAGTTCATCCGGTAGGTTTTCTGGGCGAACTTATCCCACTCGCAAGAGAAGACGCACCTACCGCCAAGCTCCTGGAACGGCATTCGTATACCGCCGATGCCCGCGAAGAGATCGCAGAAGGTAAAAGGCGCGTCGCTGCGCTCCCCTTGGTCAAATGGAGCCCCCGCATCGAGCGATGCGATAAAGGCGCATTCAGCCGCCGTTGGACTAGTATCCCCAGACTCCCAGCGCCGAACGGTGCGTTCGCCAGACGAGCCCATACCAAGGGCGGCGGCGAACTCCTTTTGGGTGAGGCCGAGGTCAATTCTCTTTTGCGCTATATCAGCTGCATTTAGTTGCATGGGACGCCTATCTTGGTTGAAAAACGGTCAAACTGTCCTGTATTTACCACAGCGTTAGTCTATCACCCCGAGCGGACATGTCTTCCCCTTGCTTCAGTCCGCCTCTAAACCCCGTAGCATCAACTGGGCTTTAGGGCTTGGACACTCTACCGGAGGGCTCTAGACGCAATTGGTGACGCGGGTGTCGACGGCCCGAATCCGCCGGCGGCCCCCGCAAACCAGAAACGGCGCCGCTCCCGCGACGCCGTCATATTCCCTGGTGCCCCCGGGCGGATTCGAACCGTCGACACCCGCTTTAGGAGATATGATTTAATGCTACCCCCTACCATTCATCAAGCATCATTGAACATCATATAACCGCAGATAAACATAGCAGTTTGTGTCTTTTGCCTCCGGTAGCTGCGCCTACGCTTTTACAAACATATTACTAACAGCTTTAGCTAAACTGCACTCAATGAATTGTTGAAAACTATTCAAAGAAACGGAGTGCAAAGATGTCAGAACAGCCACTAATTAGCGGAAGAGGCACGTGTTGGAAAGACAAGAGATCACCTAACACCTATCGCTATTATTTTTCCCTTGGAGTCAAGGACCCTAAGACAGGGCGCTACAAACGATCCCCAACCTATACGGTACGTTGCAAGACTAAGACAGAAGCTAAGGCTGCAATGCAGGCCAAGCTGGCTGAAATCAACTCCTCTGGCACGATCACTAAAACTAAAAAGCCCACTTTGCTTGCGTCCTACTGCTGGGCCTTTCATGAAAATAGGGACACCGAGCTTGCGCCAACGAGCTATGAAAGAGAAGCGTACGATTGCAGGCATATCGAAGACCTATTCGGTGCGTTTCAGACAATTGAGGGGCTAACTCCCGATCTAATCGAAGAAGCATATGCCGAAGCTCGTCGTACGGGAAAATACAAACCATCAGAGCTTGTACGAATCAATTCGAAACTGCGTCAGATTCTGTCGAATGCAGTCGCAAAGAGAATAATTGACCGAAACCCCTGCGCCACCGTTCATGTTCGCAGACCACGCAACAAAAGAGAATCACTGACAATCGACCAAGTAGCTACCCTATGCACACATCTTCAACACATTGAGCTCACCGCCGAAGCTGTTGGTACGCTAGTACTAGTGTATACGGGTATGCGGAAAGGCGAGATGCTGGGCCTCGAATGGCGCGATTGGGACTCTGCCAATAAAACCTTGAAAATTGACAGGCAGTACACCAACGACCATGAACTGAGGGCACCCAAGTCACAAGAAAGCCAACGCAAAATCCCCGTTGGAGAAACCTTGGCCGAACGTCTTCAATCATGGTCAGCCATACAAAAAGAGCTCCTGGCCTCTCTGGGGCTGTCCCAGACTGGCAGCACTCCCATCATTAGCGATATTGCTGTCAAGCAGGGGGTCCCTACTGTCTGTCACATGAAAAACTACATCTTCAACCATTGGTTTCGCGATTTCGCAGTTAGCTGCAACCTTGGAATCTATGAGCCGAACAATTCGACTGGCGGAAAACTATATAAGGGCATCTGCCCGCATCAGCTCAGGCATTGTGTAAGCACTTTTATGCTGGCGAACGGATCGGACGTTAGAAGCGTGCAAGGTATTCTTGGCCACGCGGACCCCAATATCACGCTCAAAACGTATACAAGCCTCGTTCAACAATCAGAAATAAAAGCAGTAAAAGGCTACGAAGACTTCATCAACGCCTATATACAGAAAAGCGAGAAATAGCATGCTATTCATTCATCGTTTCATCAATAATATTACGGTACTATACTACTATTTCCGCAGGTAGACGCTTTATTTGATTGACATCTAATGAGTTTTAATAGATTCTAAAGCTGTCAGATGGCTACGCATGTAGTCAAAAAAACCGGCCCCCCAAGTGCTTATGAACCTGGTAAGTCTTACAAGCACAGGGAGGGCCCTCATTGAAAGGATAGCTCATCATGGCTACTCCACAGATTAGCACTCAGGCGTCCACACCGACTTTCCCCACTGGTGCCGCTCAGTGCGATCGGTTGCTCCGCGTTAACGATATCCGCGAACTCACTGGCTGGAGCGAAAACACCGCGCGCAAGTTTATGCGCGAGTCCGGCAAGCTCATCCAAATCCATCGCTCGAATTACATGTTTGAAAGCTCCTTCTACGAACTTTTCAAGCAGCTTGAAGGTCGTACCGCCCACCTTGACTAGGCGGTAAACATGAGCGAGCTACCGTCGATTTCCGACAAATATTCCGATGATGTTACTGAGCAACGAGAGATTAGAAGGAAAATGGATAACGCGAATTTTATTTCGGTGCCCGACTGGGCGTGTTGTGCCACCACTGTCGCTGCCGAGCGCCTCATCCTCGGCCTAGTATGGAAGCTTGGAAATCCTTCCAAAAACAAACGAGCCATGGGCTTTTACGCAAAAAGCAAATGGATTGAGGAGCGCTACCACCTGAGTAAGAACACGATCTCCCGGGCCTATACCTCTTTGAAGGATAAGGGGTTTATACAAAAAGCGGGCGATGACAGCTGGATGCTTAATTACGCCGCAGTCTACCCAGCCGCAATCGAAAACGGCTGGGAGCCCAAGAAATCTTAAGTCCATAGCCCGACTATCGAGGTCGTGAAGGTCGGTAATCGCCAAGCGTCTATAAGAGCATGCCGCGGATGTAAAATGAAACAGGGTCGAACCGAAACAGTTCCCGGACAATTGGCGTCCGGCCAGACACTTCGATTCGACCCTTTTTCATGCCCGCATCTAAAACAATCCCATAATCATTCTCGACATCTTTAACGCCATCACTCTCCCGCCACCAACACGTCGTAGGTGCCATTTTCAACGAATCGATATGGCCGTCCATTCATGGTCTTTAAGGCGCGTGATACCATGAAAACGTGCGGTATTTCTCCAACCGAAAACCTGCGTGAATGCATGACTTGAGACGCCTTTTAGAACTCACCAATCGCAGGGCGAACACAAATCAACAGCGGCCGTGCATTGTTCCCAGCCATATGGCATGGCGGAGCCATGCCCGTTGTTGATTGGAGTGCCGCACCATGGCAGACGAGAAGAAAATCAGGGAGATCTACGGCGTGAAGTCCGTCCTCGATGAGGCCGCCGAGCGAATCGAGGCGACGTGGCGGGAGAAGCTGCTGCGCGAGACGGGCGACCTCAGAACCGAGAACGCGTTGCTCAGGGCCCAGCTCGACGAATTCAACCGCAAGCTCGTCGAGGCGAGAGACCGGAACGAAAGCCTTGAGGCCGACTGCAATGAGCGGGTCGCCTTTATCGAGGAGAAGTTCGAGCTCGACACCGCGAGCATCGAGCTCGAGAACAATGAGCTCCATGCCGCGAGCGTCAGATACCTCGCCGATGCCAGGGAGCTCGGCAGGCAGGTCGTCCAGCTCCACGCCGAGGCTGAGGCCATGTCCGATGAGATCGAGCGGCTGCGCGGCGAGCGTGACGCCGCACTGAAAGCCCAAGCCGACACACTCCTGGCCCAGCGCGACCTGACGGCCGAGGTCGCCGCCCTCAAGGACCGCCTTGCTGTAGCCGAACAGCGGGCGGCCGTGGCCGAGGCAAAGATCGAGGTCATGACCCAGATGAAGGACGAGTAGCCCCGCGCTTCTCCTGTCAGGCTGCTGATTTCTAGGAATCTTCTAGAGCGCTTCCAGAAGATTCCTAGAACCGGGCGCAGCATCTTCGATCGGCACGATGTCTTGGTAGATCAGGCGATGCTTGGCGTCGCACCATTTGTCGTCGTGGTAGTGGCCGAAGAACCAGGCGCGGTAGCCGAGCTGACCGTCGAGCTCGGCAAGGAATCGCTGAAGTCGGTCGCCCCGATACTCGCGCCCGCGCTCGCGACACAGCTTCTCCGCCAGGGCGGCAGGGGCCTCGTGAGTCACAACGTAGTCGACCTTCCAGCCCACGCGGTCGAGCGAGGAGCGGCAGTGCTCCGTCTCTTCCTCGCTCGGCATCTCCTCGGGCCACCAGCTCCTCCCCTCCTTGCGATACTGCCTGTCGTTGCTCGCGGCGCCGCCCATGGCAAGGACTGTGAGCCCGTCGATATCGAACACCTCTCCACGCATCAGGTGCAGCACGCGCGGTCGCACCTCATGGACGAGCCCATCGTTCCACTCCCGTACCCGCAGATTGGCCAAGGCGTGATGGTTCTCATGGTTTCCGTCGACGAAGCACGTAGTCCACGGTTTGGACTCGAACCAGTCGAGCCAATACCTCTCAGCATTCGAGCCGTCCCAGACAAAGCCGAAGTCGCCGGCCACGATCACCGCGTCATCGCGCGTCAGCGTGCGGCCCAGTGGCCAAGACTTGAAGGCAAACCGGCTGGCCCCGTACTCGGCCCTGCCGTGCACGTCTCCTGTCACATAGACAGCCATCAGTACGCACCCCACGGCAGGAGTTTGTCCCCGAGCCTCACGATCCGGTCGTACAGCACGGTATGACGTTCGTCCGGGTTGCCGTCTCGGTGAAAATGGCCGTAATACCAGCGCTTGTAGTCCAGGCGATTCTCGAGCTCGTCAAGGAATTCGGTCAGCCGGTCCACATCAGGGCGCTCCCAGCCTGGGTCCGGGTAGAGCGTCGGCGAGAGCATGCGCGTCGAGCAGGTATGGGTGATGACGCAGTCGACCCTCCAGCCGACCTCGTCGAGCTTTGTCCGCGCGGTATCGAAATCGCGCTCGTCCGGGAGCTCCTGAGGCCACCAGCTGGAATACGGCACGCGGTATTCCCTGTCCACGCTCATGGCACCGCCCATGGTGAAGATTGTCGAGCCGTCGAGCTCGAAGACCTCGCCGCGCATCAGGCGCCGAATGGGCGAGGTGTCCGACAGGCGCTGCGTCAGCCTGCCATGCCATAACTCCACGGGGCGCTCCGACCAGTGATCGAAGCGCTCGTGGTTGCCGTCGACGAACAGTACCGTGTAGGGGCGCGACTCCAGCCAGGCGATGTCGGCGCATTCCTCGGCAGAAAAGTCCCACGGAAAGCCAAAGTCACCGGCGACGATGAGATAGTCGTCGCTGGTAAGGCCATCCCCAAGCTCCCAGTCGCGGAGCTTTTGCATGTCGAGCCCACTGTGGATGTCGCCCGTCACATAGACCGTCATCGAATCACCTCTTCCCTCTTGTACGCCGCCAGCTCGCGCTCGACCTGCCTGTCGCCGGTCTCGTTGACCCACCAGGGCCATTTCACCCGGCCGCACGGCTCGTCGACTCCGGCGAACCATTCCCTCAGCTCGTCGAGGCTCACCGGGGAGTGCCCGTTGGCATCGCAACCGACGTCGTAGCGCAGAAGGCCCTGCTTGCGGTTGAACTCGTTGTACGCGCCGCCGCTGCTGTGGATGTGCCCGTGGAGGTGCCACGATCCATGGCTCATGCCCTGCCAGTCGGCCATGGGGTAATGGCTCAGGACGATCTTCTGCCCGTCGATCTTGAGCACGCAGATCGGCGGCTCCACGATGAACGCGCCCGCGACCGACGGTTGGGTCCAGTCCTTGTCGTGGTTTCCCGGGACGAGGTGGATACGTCTGCAGGCGATCCGCTTGCGCAGGGCATAGGCGTCCTGGGCGGTCATCTTGAATGAGAAATCCCCCAGGATGTAGAGCTCGTCGTCCACGGCAACCCTGCCGTTGATGCTGTCGACGATGGCGTCGTTCATCTGCCAAATCGTCTCCCACGGGCGGTCGGTGAACTTCAGCACGTTCTCATGCCCGAAGTGAGTATCGCTGGTAAACCAGATCATATTTATGTCTCCTTCTGTCGCTAAAAAACGTTCTCCTTCGAGGTCAGGAGACGTTTTATGAGCGACATGAGGTGCATATCCCTCATGTTTCAAGCTCCAATCTGCCGAATTTGCCCAACTAAAAGTTTACGCCCACGCGCGAACAGGATTTGATTTTTGAAATATGGACGAATTCCTCGTCAGGAGGGTAAAATGGTGCCGACGGCAGCCCAAGTTGTAGAGAGCTGGGCAGAGCCGTTGCTTAATGAAGTTGGGTCATCGTCCTAGCGACGGTGGCCTTTCTTTTTGGGCTTCGAGCCCTGCTTGAGTGCCTTGGAAAGGCCGACAAGGGCCGTGAGGAGCGAGACCAAAGCGGTCAGGAGCTTCACGAGCTCGGTGAAATCGGTCATGGGCATCACCTCCCATCGGATGGAGGGCTCTGCCCGGCACGAGGGCTGCCGCCAGCAAGGACGATTCTATCAGAGCGGCTGACTCCCGCCGATCAATTCATACTCCTCACCCTCGCCGAATTGCGAGCATGAAAGAATCGGCACTGGATGGCAGCGCGCTAGGGCACCGACGATAGGCTTTCCAAAACTAGCGAGGCGTGTCTCCGCGTGAGAAATCACCGCGATCGACAACGCGATCGTCCATCTGTCGCGACACGGCGCTACCGCTGTGCGCCTGGCCGGCGGCGCGAATACGGTCGTCTCCGGCATCGACAACGTCGCCGGAATAGCGGTTGCGAATCTCCCTTGCGTAGCCGCGACGCGCAAGAAGCTCATCGCGAACCGCCGGATCTTCGAGCAGATCTTCATCGCACTTCGGTGCGATGAACTTAGGGAAGAGATTGTAGGCGACGCCCTTGCTCGCCTTTGCCTGCTCGACCCACGCCGAATACGCTTTTTTAAGCCGTTGGATGTAGATCTCACAGCGCTTCTCGTATGGAAGGGCTCGCTCGGCTTCAAGCACGTTATTTTTGAAGGCCGCCTCAAGTTGCTTGACCGCAAACCGACCGTCAAGACGGGTCAGGTTGAAAGTGCACTTCGGGTTGCCGGCCTCTTTGATATCAAGATCTGTCGCATAGACACGATTGTTCTTGATGAAAATGTCTACGCCCCATGAGGCAAGTAGTTTTTTGAACTGCTCCATATTCTTCGGGTGGTAGTCGTTGATTGCAATATGGATCAGCTCGCGCAGATTGTTTTTATAACTGTACTCTCCGCGATCGACAATCTCCTTTTCAATATCGCGCGGCTGGCGATCGCGAATCTTCGAATTCTTCTTTCCCTTTTCGAGCTGGGCGAGATTCCAGTCCTTATCGAGTTCGCGGACCCATGAGGCGCGTTCGTACTTTCCATGCCGCCCGCCCGTCTCGCAACGCTTGCCGGTTAACAAATCGGTACGGTTGATCGCCATGTGCACTGCGTAGCGTTTTCCCGCCTTATCGCTTTCTTCGTGCAGCGCGAGAATCACTTGTTGATGCGGATAGTGCTTCGCAAGCCATTGCTCCGCGTAGGCCAAACATGCATCGGGGGTCATCTTGCCCCCGTTGCATGAGCATTCTTCCGGAAGGAACGCGAGGATCTGATGAAGCAGGATTACGTTTTTGGCTCCGGCTCTCGACGGTTTGTCGTGATGGAAAACCTTTCTGGTTCTATCCATTTTCGAAAACCAGCGATCGCTGTATTCGATGTTCCAGCCGCCACGCGCAAGCGCATCTTTTCCGTTGATGTATTTACGGACGTTCTTTGCGTAACGGTCGCTCGAAACGCTTTTCTGTTTGATAACCGTCATTTCACATCACCACCGACGAAATAGCGCTTCTCGAGCTCGTCGATGAAACGGTCCAGCTTACGCCCAACTTGATAGACCTTCTCAAGTGTTCGGAAAACCGCCTTCTCGTTATACGCCGGAAGACCTTGTGCATTTACGAAGTACATGAGCTGATTAAGGTTTGTTCCTTCCTTTAAAAGCTCGTGATAAATCTTGTCGATCGACGCCCGATCGAGATCGATTTTCTCAACATTCCCTTTGAGCAGTACGCGACGAGCATACGAACTGACAGTCATATCGAGGGAATCAGCATTGCTTTCAATTTTCTTTTTTTCTTCCGGCGAGACCCGGACGTGAATGTCATCGGTTCGGGATGTTTGATCAGCGATTTCCGCAAGACCAAAATCGATATCGAAATCGTCGGTATTGCACAAAGTGAAGCGTATGAGTTCCGCCTCACTCATCTCATGTCGCTTTGCGATTGCAGTGATGACTTTCTTCTCTTCATCGGAAAGAGACGCCTTGATGGTGTGTGGGCGGAGCCTGCTCATGATTCCTCCGGAAAACGAATCAGTGATCGGAGGGGCCTCCGATCAAAACCTGCTATGCGATTCGCTTTCCTTGATGAGGAACGGCTGGCGTCGTTCCAAAAATGAAGAATCGTCGCCGCGATTCTTCATCGCGAAGTTTCAACTTCACGATAACCTTATCGCCGCAGCAGGCGATAAGCAAGGTCTGTGGCGTGGTGTTTTTGGGGTCCGAATGGGCCCACAAAAATGCCACCCACAGTCATCTTGCAATCACCGGTACGGCGATTGGGCGGAACGCAGTGTAGACATGGAATGAGAGGCCTCATTCCAAGCGAGGTGCCTCGCGTTGTCGAAGCGAAAGTGAAGACCGTGAGCGGAAGCGAATTTTTAACGCGAAGGATGCTGAGTGTTGAAAGTTCGCTGTAGCGAGAGCGGAGCGGTAATGCAAATGCGAGGGATGCCGAGTGTTTGCATTACCGCGCAGCGGACTCCGGGCGAGGGCTGGAGCAAGTTGATGGAAGACCTTACCGATTTGCGGAAGTTTTTGCCCGAAGCATCCGGCACCGCCGGATTCTTTTGGAACAGCCTCTCGTTTGATTGCTTTCCTATCGTTTGCTCCCAGACTGGGCGTCTAAAAAAGGCGGCCGAACCGGCCGCCCACAAATAAATAAACATTTACCGAATGGAAGAGAAGAGGAACGATGCCCATTACTCCCAGTGACCGGCGACGTCGACAACCCAATGTTGTCCCGTAGTCTGCTGTTCATAATGTCCCTGGTCCTCAGAGGTGGTATACGAATCATTGATTGCAGAACCGCCGTTAGGATGCTGTGCATCGCCAAAAGTAGCGTGAGCGTGAGCGTCCATTTCGGCTGCAGATCCAAATGCTGCGTGGCATGCACTGCAGATCCAACGTTCATGGCGCGTATAAACCACATTCGGCACCCAGACCTGGCTGTAATCTGTCTCCCAGTGGCCCTGCTCGGCAACCCACTTCTTCTGGCTACCGCCGTTGGAAGAGGAGTTATTGCTGCCAGAGTTCTGAGAATTACCGGAATTCTGCTTGGACTGGGAGGAATCGTCCTTGTTGTCCGACTTTGAGGAATCGGAAGACTTGTTATCCTCCTTCTTGGAATCATCGGACTTCTGGTCCTTGTCGTCGGATTCTTTCTTCTCCTCGGTCTTGGCTCCAGAGGCCTGCGCCGCCTTTTCTTCGCTTGGCTTCTTTTTGTCTTTATTCTTTACCGCTGTGGCAGCCCTTTCCGTAGAGCCGCTTCCTTGCTTTGCAACGCCGGCGCATCCAAGTTGAGGTGCCGAAAGGCACACCAGAAGCGCAACGATAATAGCCTTTGTTCTCACACCGATCTCCCCGTCCATGAAACCGGGCGTTGGACACCAGCCGATATCCAACGCCCGGCTCGCTTTTACATCTGCTCGCGGCGCTTCTTTTGATCGAGGAAGACGCCGGCTGCCACGAGGACGGTACCGCCGATGACGAACGTCTCGCCGATGAGTCCCGCGCGGTCACCGGTCTGGGCGAGTCTGCCGGGCTGGGCGGTATCCGTGCCGGCAAGGTGCTTCGGGGTGTATGCCGTCTGCTGCTTTGCGGCCTCCTTTGCCTCCTGTCGTGCGATCTCATCGGAAAGCTTCTGCTCCGCTGCGATGCGGTCGGACTTCGCCTGCTCGTAGGCGGCGAGTGCCGCATCATAGCCGGACTGGAGCCCGTCCACCGCGGCCTGCTTCTCGTCCAGGATGGCCTTGGCGGGCGCGACCTTGGCACGTGCCTCGACTGCTGCGGCGAAAAGCGCGTTGAGGGCGTCATCCGCGTTCGCGTCATGGCCGGAAGCGATCGCCGCGCCGGCATCGATGGAGTTCAGCTTCGACAGCTTGGCGTCTGCCTGCGCCTTCGCCTGTTCGGCGGCGGAGACCAGGGACTCGGCGGCGATGGTATCCGCCTTCGCGGCATCGAGGGCGGCCTTGGTGTCATTGACGGCCTTTACCGCATCCTGCTCGCGCTGCTGTGCCTCTGCGAGCTTCGCGGCAAGGCCGGTGAGGATGTCGAGGTTCGACTGTGCGTCCTCGAGATCGGTCTGGGAGCCGGTAAGCCTGTCGGTGGCAACGCCGGTGTCGGCCTTTGCGGCATCGACGGCACGCTGGGCATCCGCGAGGGCGCGTGCGGTGGCGTCCGCCTTTTGCTCGGCGGCGGCGAGGACGGTCGCCTTCTCGACCTGATCGGCTGCCGCCGCGTCATGGACGCTCTTTGCTGTATCGAGCGCCTTCTTGGCGTCGGCGACGTCCTGGAAGAACTTCGCGAGATCGGCGTTCGCAACCGTGACGTCCTGCTGCTTGGCCTCGGTGTCCGCCTTGGCGGAATCCAGCTTGGTCTGTGCGGCCGTTACGGCTGCGTTGGCGGCATCAAAGGCGACCTGCTTCTGCTGGACGGTCGACTTTGCCGTATCGACTGCCGCGTTGGCGGCATCGAGGTCCGATTTCGCCGCATTAAGCTCGGTCTGGGCATCCGTGACGCCCTGCTGCTTGGATGCGAGATCAGCCTTTGCGGCATCGACGGCACGCTGGGCATCGGCAACACCCTGCTTTGCGGCATCGACATCTGCCTGTGCGGAATCCGCTGCGTCCTGCTTCTGCTGGACGGTTTCAGCGGCGTCGGTGGCTGCCTGCTGCTTGGATGCGAGATCGGCCTTGGCTGCGTCGAGTGCGCTCTTGGCGTTCTTAAGACCGTTGATATAGGAGGTCAGCTTCTGCTCGTACTCGTCGACGGAGATGGGGTTCATGTTCCAACCGGAGCCGGACCAGCCGGAGATCTCTGCGGTGTAGCACTGCGTCTGAAGCCCGGACATGGTGCCCTTGGTGCAGGTTGCCATTCCCATAACGGCGAGTTCGGGATTGATGATGTTCATGTAATGGCCGACGGTGCCGCTACTGCCGTTCTCCCAGTGGCAGTTGTCTGCAATCCAATGGTTGATTGCGACACCGTTCTTTGCATAGAAATCATAGGCATCCTTGCCGACAAGACCGGCGACTCCATAAAGGGCCTCCGTTGCCTTGTCGAAAAAGCCCTTCTCCTGCTCGATCCACTGCCCACTCGGATCGATTCCGTAATTCCATGCCAGGTTTTCGGCAAAATCATATTGACGGGCATGATCGAGCACGGTGTCGCTGTAGTTGGCATCTGCGATCGCACCGGCGATGAGCTTGTAGGTGACATGGAGCTCGGACAGGCCGACCGACTTGCGGTAGTCGTTGACGGACTTCATCCACTTGATCGCATTGAGCATATTGTCAAGAGACGTGGCGTCCTTGGAGTTGCCGACTTCGGTCTTTCCGGCATATTTGGCGTTCAGGATGATGTTGACTGCGTCATCGGCACCCATGGCACGGAAGAAGCCGATGGCTCCCTGCTTGAGCTGCGCGTCGGCGGTATCGAGTTTTGCCTGTGCCTCGTCGACCTTCTGCTGCGCGGCGGTCACGGCGGCGTCTGCGGTATCCTTTGCGGTCTTTGCGTTCGCGAGCTCTACGTCGGCGGCTGCCTTGGCGGACTTGGCGTCATTGACAGCCTGCTTCGCGGCATCCAGCTTGGCGGCGGCGTCAGCATTCGCCTGCTTGGCCGCATCGAGGCCGGCGTTCGCGGCATCGAGTGCGGACTGGGCGTCGCCCACGCCGGATTTGGCATCGGCCGCGGTCTGCTGCTTTACGGAGAGGGACGCCTGGGCATCATTCAGGTCGGCTTGTGCCGTTGCCGCAGCAGACTGTGCCTGCTCGAGCTCGGACTCGCACTGGGACTGTGCCGCCCGTGCGGCGGCGAGGGCTGCCTCTGCGTCCGCGACCTTCTGTTTTGCCGCAGCGTACTCCGGGCCGCTGGCGCCTGCCTCCGCTGCGGCGAGGTCGGCTTTCGCCTTCTCGTAGGCGGCGCTGGCGGCTGCGACCTTCGCATCCGCCGCGTCCTTGTTCTGCTTGGCTACGGCGAGGACGGCATCGGCGGAATCCTTTGCAGACTGGGCCGCAACCAGCTTGGACTGGGCATCGGCAAGCGTCGCGTTGGCGTTGGCGAGTTCGGCCTGTGCCTTGCTCACGGCATCCGTGGCTTCGCGCACGGCCTGCTCGGCGGCACGGATTGCCTCCGGGGTGGCGCTCACGGCATCGGCCTTGGCTTTATCGAGGACGCCCTTGGCATCCTGGGCCGCCTTGAGAGCGGACTGGTACGCCTCGTCCTTCTCGGATGCATCCGCCTTGGCGTCTGCGAGGCCCGCCTTCGCCTGCTCGAGGTCCTTGCCGGCGGCATCGGCGGCGTCCTTGCCCTCCGCGACCTGACGAGCGTACTCGTCCATTGCCGCTCGGTCGGCTGCCGTGCCGGCGCTGACTGCCGAATCGTAGGATGCCTTGGCCTGGTCGCGGGCGGAAGCCGCCTCGTTGTAGGGGCCGGCGGCCTCATCGTAGGATGACTTGGCGGCGTCTTCCTTCGCCTTCGCCTCGTCGACCGCCTTCTGCAGGTCCGCGATGGTCTGTGCGGCGGATTTCGCGCCGGTACCGGATGCCGCGCCGGCATGGGCGGCAATCGGCGACATCACGGCGGGGTGCTGCGTGCCCCCGTCACCGGTCTGGGCGAATGCCGCGAACGGTGAGATGAGGCTCGATCCGGTCATGGCGGCCATGGTCGCCGCGGTGACGGTCAGACGCGCGATCCCCTTCGGGGTGTGAATCTTTTTGCCGGGCTGCGCGGCGAAGTGATCGCCGCCGGTAGCGAAATGCTTTCCCTGAGTCATTGCTATTCCATTCCTTTTCCATGCCATGTCCAACTAGGCATCAGAACTCTTTCCAATAAAGGTAATTATGCGCCTTAACTGGGATTGTTGTATATAGTCCGTTGGCATAAATACAACAATCCATGACTCTTTTTGTCATGGATACGAAGACGCTTCAGAAATCATTCGGCATGAGATGCAAAGAACTCCGCGCTGGACTCGGGTACAGCCAGGAGCAGTTCGCCAATTTGATTGAGATGGATCGTTCCTACTACGCGAGCATTGAAGTCGGTCGGCGTAATGTCAGCCTTTCCAACCTCTCTAAAATTGCCAATGGATTCAACATATCAATTGCTGCACTTATGACTGGTGTCAGCGATAAAACGGATTAGTCCATCATCATCAGCGAACGCAGTGAGCGTATCAATCGACGGCGTAGCCGGCGGCAAGGTCACGGCACGTGACCGCGCAGCGAGCTCTGCGAGCGAAGGGGGCAGCATCGCTGTCCCCTTTCTTTATCGGCGGCGTAGCCGACGGCAAGGACACGGTACGTGGCCGCGCAGCGAGCTCTGCGAGCGAAGAGGACGGCATCGCCGTCCCTATTTCTTTATAGATGTATTTCTCTATTAATTGGTTTCACCAAAATGGGTATAGCACAAGCTTCTGAACAGGCGTTTTTATCAAAAACTCAAAGCAGTCGAATCATCAAAATGGTGACATTTTTTACCCTAAATGGGGAAGCGCTTCACCAAAATGGAACCGACTAACGGCTGTTGAAAACTTTTTATCCCCAAAATGGTGATTTCCTGTTTTCAGTGGAAAACTCGGTAAGTTAAATAATTTACTTACCAGATTTACAAACAAAAGCAGTTCTTAGCCCAAAAACCAGAACAGGTCAGAAGCAAAAATAACTCCTGACCTGCGATTTTCCTGGTGCCCCCGGGCGGATTCGAACCGTCGACACCCGCTTTAGGAGAGCGGTGCTCTATCCCCTGAGCTACGGAGGCATGTTGTACTAGTGTAGCAGATTTGCCCCTTGGCCATGTAGCGCATGGCCACTCATCAAGAAGGCTCTGCAGCGAATTATCGCCGTAGAGCCTTCTCAATAACGGAAAATTATAACCCAGAATAACGCAAAATAATGGGATGGGGTTTCCTCTAACCACATGTAAGGGAAATTCCATCCCGGTATTCGGCTAAAAAATGGGACAAGCTTTCCCAACTGGCGCTCAAAAGGAAAATGCATCCCGGAATGAGAACGAATTCCGGGATGCATTTTCCGCCATCTATCGCAGACGACTAGTCGCCTTTGTGAAAGAGGCTTTTGATGGCAGCAGGGATGCTCTTGGCGCCCTTGGTCGTTACGTCGATAAAGTCGGGCGAACGCACGAGTCTATCCTCGTCCACGTACTTGCGCACAGCGCGCAGCGTCTCTTTGTCGTCGCGCGTCGAAAACGTAAAGTGACCGTTGTCCTTGGTGAAGATGGCAAAACGCGTAATCTTCTTGGTGCCGCGCAAGACCTCGGCGGCAATATAGTCGACCTCGTCCCACGGGATTTGAATATAATCCTCGGGATTGCGCTCGTTATAGTACTCAAACGCCTTATTGCCCACCATCACGTTACCGTGGCTGGTAAGCCCCATCAGGCAGGTTGCCGGCGTTGCCAGATCGACCGTGCTGTTCTGAGATTGCGCCATACGCGCCTCGCCCTCCAATAAAAACAATCGGACCGCATCCAGTGTACCCACCGGGTGCGGTCCGTTTCAATGGCTCAAAAGCCCTTGCCTAGCAATTCTCGGTCTTAAGCCGAAGCGTGCTTACATGAAGCCGCAGAAGCGACCGATGATGCCGACGGCGAAGAGAGCCAGGATGATGACGATCGGGCTGACCTTCTTCTTGAGGAGCTTGCAGACCAGCAGGGTCAGGCACACGGCGGCAAGGCCGGGGATGAGCTGATCGAGGTTGGCCTGAAGCGTGGTGACCTTCATCTGATCAAGGGCGGTAGCACCGACGGAGTTGTACATCGTCAGCGCTTCCTTGATACCCTCGGAACCGGAGGGCAGGCTAGCCCAGTCGATAAAGGCGCCAGCAGACTGCTTGACCGTGGAGACGATCGGGGTGAAGGAAATGGACACCCAGCGCTCGACCAGGGCGCCGATGATGAACATACCCAGGATGGAAGCGCCCTCGGTGACCTTGCCCATCAGACCACCGGAGAGGTCCTTGGCGATGGAGGAGCCGACCTTGTAGCCAAACTCCTGCGTGTACCACAGGAAAGCGTAACGGATGATGTTCCACGCGAAGAAGAACAGCAGCGGACCGACGATGCTGCCGGACATGGCCAGGGAAGCGCCCAGAGCGCCCAGAATCGGGCGAAGGGTGAACCAGAAGACGGGGTCACCGACGCCGGCGAGCGGGCCCATCATACCGACCTTGACGCCCTGGATGGCGACATCATCGATCGGAGCACCGTTGGCGCGCTCCTCCTCGAGGGCGAGGGTAACGCCAATGACGGGGGCGGAAACATAGGGGTGGGTGTTATAGAACTCCAGGTGGCGCTTAAGAGCGGCAATCTGGTCATCCTTGCTGGTGTAGAGCTTCTTGATCGCAGGGATCATTGCGAAGCACCAGCCGCCGTTCTGCATACGCTCGTAGTTCCACGAGCCCTGAAGGAACTGATGACGGAAGCAAACCTTCTTGCGGTCAGCCTTGGTGAGCTGAATCTTGTTCTCTGCCATATGTATCACTCCCCTCCTACTCGTAATCGTTCAGAATGTCGCCGAGCGGGTCGCCGGAGCCACCGCCCATGCCGCCACCCTGCTTGGCCAGATCCTTAAGGCCAAGGTAGATGAGGGCAAGGGAGATGCCGATGAGACCAAGGGCGATCAGCGTGAGCTGAGGGATGGCAGCAAGGACAAAGCCGAGGACGAAGAACGGCCAGGTCTCCTTGGTGGCCATCATGTTGATGACCATGGCGTAACCGACGGAAGCGACCATGCCGCCGCCGACAGCCATGCCGCCGGACAGCCAGTCGGGCATAGCGTTAAGCGCGTTGGTAACGGCCTCGGCCGGGATGACGCACAGAAGCACTGCCGGGATGGCGATACGAAGGCCCTGCATGAGGATGGCAGCATACTGCCAGCGCTCGATGCCGGAGAAGTCGCCCTTCTCGGCGCAACCGTCCATGGCGTGAGCGATAGCGGTAGCAATGGTACGGCAGATCATGGTCAGGAACAGACCAGCGACCGACAGTGGGACGGCGACGGCGATAGCGGTGGTAACGGCCTTGGCCGAATCGGTGGCGCCACCGTTGAGGGCGAGCACCATGATGATCGAAGAAGCGACCGAGGCCAGAGCGGCGTCAGGCGCGACAGCGGCGCCGACGTTAGCCCAGCCAAGGGCCATCATCTGGAGCGAACCGCCCAGGAGGATGCCCTCCTGAAGGTGACCGGTTACGAGACCGATAAGCGTGCATGCCACGAGCGGCTGATGGAACTGGAACTCATCCAGAATGCCTTCCATACCGGCAAGCAACGCGACAATCGCAACAAGCAGAATAGTGATTGCAGACATGTATCGGACCCTCCTTTACTATGCTTGAGCGGCCAGTTCGGCCTTAGCTTTCTTCAACATGGCGTCGAGATCCTCGGAGGAATCCGAAGGAACCTTGCGGACCTCGAACTTGACGCCCTTGGCCTTGAGGGCCTCGAGAGTCTTAACGTCATCATCGCCCATAGCGACGGCGTTGGTGACGACGACCTTGCCCTTGGAGTGAGCCATGGAACCGATGTTGACTTCCTTGATGTCGACACCGGCCTCGATGGCCTTGAGCAGATCCTGCGGGTTCTCAAAGAGCAGCATGGCCTTGGTGTCACCAAAGCGCGTGTCCTTGACGACCTCGGCCATCTTCTTGATGGGCACGACGTTGGCATGGACTCCCGGAGGGGCAGCCTGCTCGATCATGGTCTTGCGGAGCTCGTCGTGAGCAACGCCGTCGGAAACCACGATGATGCGGTTGGGGTTGATCTGCTTGGTCCACGTGGTGGCCACCTGACCATGAAGCAGACGGGTGTCGATACGGACGTGGGCGATCTTGATGTGCCCATCGCCGATGACCGTTCCCGGAGGGATGGCGCCTGCAGGAGCAGCGGCGGCCGCAGCCGGCTTCTTCTCCTCGGGCTCCAGAGACTCGGGCTTGACACGCACGCCAGCCTTAGCCTCAGTCACGAGATGTTTTGCGATCGCATGTGCAGTGTTCTTTGCGTCAAAGCGCTGCGAATATGCCTCGATGAGCATAGGCAGGTTGACACCGGTGACGATAGCCCAGGAATCGTGGCCCTCGATGAGCCCGCTGATCTGGTTGAACGGCGTGCCGCCCCACAGATCAACGAGGAAGAGCACCTGCTCCTGGTCCTCGAAGGAAGCGACTGCTTCCTCGACCTTGGCACGGAAGTCGTCGGGGCCCATGCTCGGCTCGAGCGAGACCACGGCAACAGACGGCTGATCGCCAAAGACCATCGAGCCCGTCTGCTTGATTCCAGCTGCCAAGTCCCCGTGGCTAGCAAGAACAATACTTACCATCACATAACCTCCTTTTTGTCTACGTATTTCCTACACGACATTAAGGAAGTATACCTGTTTGGTTTGTGGAATTATAGCTAAATTCGCAAAAGGTTGGTTTATTTGTTTAAACGTCTAGGTTTGTTACAAGTTGATTACGTTGCCGGTTTACAGCTTATTGCCTGCTAAAACGTGATTTGCTGATTGCTTTCAAAGACATATAAAGGTGCACTGTTCGTTAAGACCACTTTTAGGTGGATCCCAATGCGCCTGCGTGCCGCCATTTTGTTTAAACAGACATGACTTGACTAACCGAAGCAAATATGTTTAGAACTCTAGCCCATGTAGTCATTGGATGTTAGGCGATGTGGAGTGGGTTGGCGGCGTCGACGGCATCGGGGGCGTCGGAGGGGTCATCGGGAACAGTGTCTGCTGGGTCCTCGTCGGGGGTCTCGATCTGTTTGATCATGACCTCTTGGCCCTGCAGCAAATAGGTCTCGCCGCTACCGCAATGGGGACAGGTCTTGCCGTGCTCGACTGTCGAATAGTCGCGGCCGCACGCCTCGCAATGTGTCACGGCCTCAACGGGCTCCACGATAAGCTCTGCACCCTCGGTGATGGGCTTTTTATCTGCCGCCCAGCGCCAAGCGTCGAGTAGCAAGTCGGGAACGACGCCCGAGACCTCGCCCAGCAGCAGCGTGACGCTCGAAACGCGACGCACGCCATTGGCGCGCGCCACGTTCTCGACATCGCGAATGATGTGATAGACGATCCCCAGCTCGTGCACTTTTAATTCCTTCCGCCGTTCTAACGAACGGCGGTCGGCTTGAAGCTGCGCGAGTCCCAGACGGGCGATCTGCCTTTCAATCGTCGGGCATGGGCAAAAGCCCTATGCCCTCCTCTTTCAAGGCACCTCGCCACGCCTGGGACCCGCTCGCTGTCCAACCGCCCTCTGCGCCGTTCACTTACTTGTTAGGTCTCTTACTTCTTCCCAAATTTGATCTTAATTGCACGCTTCAATGCGTACTTGCCCAGGCTTGGGAGCTTTTGCTCGTATTTGACCATCGTGGAGCACTCGGGGCGGTCGCGATCCAGATGGATGGCGTCAAACGCGCACTTGGTGGTGCACAGGCCGCAGCCGATGCACTTGTTGGGGTCGACGATCGAGGCGCCGCAGCCCAAGCAGCGGGCGGTCTCGGCGCGCACCTGCTCCTCGGTAAAGGTCTCAACATACTCGCTAAACGGCGCAGCCTTCTCGCGTTCGCGGTCCACGTGGGCAACCTCGCGGCTCGCGTTGCCGTAGCTTTCGATCACGACATCGTCGCGGTCGAGCGCGGTGTAGCGGCGCTGGTTGCGGCCGATGGTGAGCGTGGAGCCCGGCTGCACAAAGCGATGGATGGACACCGCGGCCTCGTGACCGGCGGCGATAGCGTCGATGGCAAAGCTGGGACCAGTGTAGACGTCACCACCCACAAAGATGTCGGGTTCGGCGGTCTGGTAGGTCTGGGGATCGGCAAGGGCACCCTGACCGCGGCCAAGCTCCACCTGGGAACCAGCTAGCAGGTCGCCCCACACAATGGACTGGCCAATCGACATGACGATACGGTCGGCATCGACACGGCGCAGATCGTTCTCGTCGTACTCGGGCGCAAACCGGCCCTCGTCGTCAAAGACACGCGTGCAGCGCTTGAAGGTGATACCGCACACGCGACCGACCTCGTCCAGGTGAACCTCCTTGGGGCCCCAGCCGCAGCTGATGTGAGCGCCGTCCTCAACGGCCTCGCGACGCTCCTCCTCGCTGGCGGGCATCTGGGCCTCGCCCTCCAGACAGAACATCTCAACATGCTCAGAGCCCAGACGGCAGGCGTTGCGGGCAACGTCGATGGCCACGTTGCCGCCGCCCACCACAATGGTGCGGCCGGACAGGGTATCGATCTTGCCGCTGTTAACCTCGCGAAGGAAGTCGACGGCCACGGTCACGTCCTCGGCATCCTCGCCCGGAATGCCGGCAAGGCGGCCGCCCTGGCAGCCAATGGCAACGTAGAAGGCCTTGAAGCCCTGCGCGCGCAGCTCGTCGAGCGTCACGTCGCGACCGACCTCCACGCCATAGCGGAACTCGGCACCCATCAGGCGAATGATCTCGACCTCGGCCTCGATAACATCCTTCTGCAGCTTAAAGCTGGGAATGCCATAGGTGAGCATGCCACCCGGGCGCTCGTTCTTCTCGAACACGACGGGCTTGTAGCCCTTCTCGGCCAGATAGAAGGCGCAGGACAGGCCGGCCGGACCGGCACCGATGATGGCGATCTTCTGATCAAAGCCGCCGGCGCGCGTCGGCGTAACCACGGGCGGGACGTAGCGGGTCGCGGCATCCAGATCGCGCTGGGCGATGAACTTCTTGACCTCGTCGATAGCCACGGCGGCATCCACACGGCCGCGGGTGCAGGCATCCTCACAGCGGCGGTTGCACACACGGCCGCAGATAGCGGGCAGCGGGTTCTCGCGCTTAATGAGTGCTAGGGCCTCGTCATAGCGACCCTGAGCCGCGAGCTTCAAATAGCCCTGAACGGCAACGTGCGCGGGGCAGGCCGTCTTGCAGGGAGCGGTGCCGGACTCATGCGTCTCGATACGGTTGTCGTTGCGGTAGTTGGGCGACCACTTGGTGTGATCCCATTTGGTGGCGTCGGGCAGCTCCTGGCGCGGATACTCGGGCACCTGTCCGCCGGCCTTTTTGCTGCAGAGCTTCTGGCCGAGCTTGGCGGCGCCGGCCGGGCACACCTCAACGCAGCGACCGCAGGCAACGCACTTGTCCTTCTCGACCTTGGCGACATAGGCCGAGCGCGACAGGTTGGGCGTGTTGAACAGCTGCGAGGTGCGCAGGGCGTAGCACACGTTGACGTTGCAGTTGCAGATGGCGAAGATCTTGTTCTCGCCGTCGATATTGGTGATCTGGTGCACAAAGCCGTTGTCCTCGGCCTGGCGCAGGATGTCGTAAACCTCGTCGCGGGTCACGTAATGGCCACGATCGGTCTCAACCACGTAGTCGGCCATATCGCCCACGGCGATGCACCAATCGGCCGGGTCGTCGGCGCAGCCCTCACCCATCACGCGACGGCTCGCGCGGCAGCTGCAGGTGCTAGCGGCATATTTGCCATCGTATTTGTCGAGCCAATGCTCGATATGCTCAATCGGTACCGAGGTGCTCGCGGCGTCGATAGCCTTCTCGACCGGAATGACATGCATGCCGATACCGGCGCCTCCGGGCGGCACCATCGGCGTGGCCTTCGACAGCGGTCCCTTGGACGCCTGCTCAAAGAACTTGGCATAGACCGGATGCTCCTCGAGCTGGCTCGCGCGCATGTTGAGGAACTCGGCGGAACCCGGCACCAGCATGGGCAGCACCCACTGCTTGGCGCGCTCGGGGTTTTCCCAGTTGTACTCGAGCAGACCCGTGTAGCTCATGTCGTCGAGCATCTTCTCGATATCGGCTTCGGGCATGCCGGTGAGCTTGACCATCTCGGGCAGCGTATAGGGACGGCGCATCTTCATCTTGCAGAGCACTTCGGCCTGCTCGTCGGTTGCGGCCTCGGCAAACGACCAGTACTCGTAGCCCAGCAGCTCATCGCGATGCAGCAGACGGTTGGTGCAGTGCTCGCACAGTTTGACGATGGCCTCGCGCGGATGCTCCGGTATCGGCGGCACGAACTCCGCGCCGATATCGGGCTCGGTATAGCTAATCCCCGGTCCGTTGAGAATCATGGTTGTCCCTTCTCTTGCCACAGCCCGGCGAGACCGCGGCGCCCCTCTTTTTTTGCAGGCCGGGCATGCCCCATGCCGTTCACCCGCCATTAGTTGACATTGTGTCAAAAATAGTATTGACGAACCGTCAACAATATTCAAGACTGTTAGGCGAACGGTCAGGCAAAAGAGGATGAAAGGCGGCAAAACATGGGCAACAACACAGCAGGTACCTCTGTGGTCGATGCCGTTCCCGCATCCGATAGCGCGGCAAAGCGCCTGACGGGCGACGAGCGCCGTCGCGAGATCCTCGATGCTGTGCGCACCGTAAGCTCCGAGCTAGGCGTGTCCCACCTATCAGTATCGGCCGTGGCCAAGCGAGCCGGCTGCACGCGCTCGCTGTTCTACCACTACTTCGCCGACATGGACGCCGCCGTCACCGCCGTCATGGACGAGGCGATCGACGGCTTTATCTCCGAACTCGAGCAGTGGAATGCCAACCGCACCGTCGGTGATATCGAGGGCGCGCTCGACACCGTCGCCCCGCTCTTTAAGCGCCTGGTCGCCAGCGGCCACGAACTGCCGCACACTCTGACCTCCAACAGCGGCGCGCTCTACGGCGGCTTTTTGCACAACGTGGTCCAACGCGTGGCGCAGTATATCTGCGACACCACCGTGGTGGATTTTGTCGCCCATCATGAGCTACGCATCGACCATGTCTACGAGACGTTCTACACCCTCATCATGGGGTTGTTGATGTATATCCGCACGCACCCCGATGTGCCCGACGAGACAGTCAAGGAAATCATCGCCTCGACACTCCACATCGAGGGCTATACCGCCAAGTATCCGGAGCGCAAGCCCCAGGACTGACGACATTTGGCCAAACTGCCCGCGATCAGAAGAGGGGCCGCGGGCGTGTGAAAGGAGAGCAGCATGCTGTTCGATGTTTGGGGTAGCGATACCCTTATCCACTGGGCCGGCTGGGCCATGGTCTTTATTGGCCTGATCGTGCTCAACGAGGTCGGCCGCCGCACCAAGCTGGGCGCGGCCATCATCTTTGGCGTGGCTCCACTGGCCATGACCATCTACTGCGTCGCCATCGCCGTGGGCGTCTCACAAGGCGCCGAGTGGGCGCTCACCAACCCCACCCATGTGTACCAGAACAGCTGGTTCCACTACGCCAAGGTATACGCGGCGCTGGCCGGTTGCTGGGGCTTCATTGCCATTAAGTACCAGTGGGGCAAGATCGGCAAGGCGCATTGGTTCCGCGCATGGCCGTTTGTGATCGTCGCCATCAACATCATGATCGCTGTCGTGTCCGACTTTGAGAGCGCCTATCACTTCTTTGTCCTGGGCCAGTCCACCTGGGTCACCTCCGAAGGTGCCACGCAGCTGGCCGGCTGGAACAACGTGTTCAACGGCATCGCCGGTATCATCAACATCTTCTGTATGACCGGTTGGTGGAGCGTCTACGCCTCCGAGGATCAGACCGACATGCTGTGGCCCGATATGACCTGGGTCTACATCATCGCCTACGATATCTGGAACTTCTGCTACACCTACAACTGCCTGCCCACCCACTCCTGGTTCTGCGGCTTTGCGCTGCTGCTGGCGCCCACCGTCGCCGCCTTTATCTGGAACAAGGGCGGCTGGATTCAGAACCGCGCCTTTACGCTGGCCATTTGGTGCATGTTTGCCCAGGTGTTCCCGTACTTCCAGGAGGAGTCCATCTTTGTGACCCACTCCACGCTCGACCCCGGCGCCGCTACCGCGGTCTCGATCGCCGCGCTGGTCGCCAACATCGCCGCGATCATCTACATCGCCCACCGCGCCAAGAAGCTCGGCCGCAACCCCTACAAGCAGGATGTCTTTGAGGGCACCAGCGATTGGGAGAAGGCCACCGCTCGCCGCGCCAAGGTTGATTACGCACACGCCGAGTAACGCGTTTATTCCGTCCACATTTGGATGTAGGCAAACTTAGCCGACGCCGCAATCGCGCGTCATGCGCAGCCCCGGAAAGCGATTCGCCCGCTTTCCGGGGCATTTTGTTGTTGCGCGCATTCACGCACATATGCAAAACCTCTCTCACAGATAAAATCAGATTTCCAACCGCCCGACAGCTCTATGTGACCCCAATTTTGGGTACATTGTTGTCCCGATATTGAGCTTGGGGGATATATGAAAGATGAGACGATGGGCCAAGAGGACGCGGCCCAAGATGCAGAAGCGTGTGCCGAGGCCCTGGAGAGCCTAGACCAGATCGCGCTGGCCGAGATTGCGTTTGACGATTCGAGCGTTGATGTGCAGGATGAGCCGGAAATCGAGGCGCAGCCCGATGATCGGGATGCAAAAGCCGATGGCGCCGCGCCCACCGAAGACGAGGCGGTGCGCGAGGAATCCGAATGCGAGGCCGACGACCAGCCCGAATCCGACACGAGCGAGGAAACCATCTTGCTCGACAGCTTACCGGCCGAAGATTCGCTGACCCGCAAGCTTCCCGGACTGGGCTCCGCGCCTGCCGTGGACGAGACCATCGCCATGGGCGATATTCCCCTGCCGTCCGTTCCCTCGGCACATGAGGCCGAGGCCCGTCACCGCAAGATGTCGCCCAAGCGACGCAACCTGATGGTCGCCGGCGCCATAGCCGTCGCGCTCGTCGCCGGCGGCGCGGGCTATGCGGCTTGGAACGGATACCAGCAAGAGCAGGCCGCCGTAGTTGCCGCAAACGCCCATACCATGATGTCGGTGCAAATTGGCGTGCATGCCGCGGGCCTCGACTGCTCAACTGGCTCCAAGATTCCCGTGCAGGTGAGTGGCCAGGACTCCGACGGCTCTTCTGTGAGCGAAACGCTCTACGTTGACGAGCACGGTCGCGGCATCAAGCTGCTGCCCGGCGATTACACGTTCTCCATCGCCGCCTCCCCCATCGCGGCGGACGGCACCATCTACACCGTCCCGACCACCAAGGCCCAAGTTACGGTCAAGAGCGATGGGCAGGATTTGAGTTCCCAGGCCACCTTTAAGCTCAAGGTGCCTTCGGCCGACACGGTGACTGACGACCAGATCGATGCCGCCGCCAAGTATGCCGAGGAAGGCGGCGCGAGCTCTGCCGCCGCGGCAAAGATACTCCAGCAGGCGGCAATTACGCGCCGCGATGCCGCCGCCAACGCCGTAAGCGCAAGCGAGGCACAGTCCGCCCGCGACGCCGATGCTCGACATAAGGCAACGGACCTGTATCAGCTCGATATTCCCGTTGAGTGGTACGGCAAAGTCGCGACTTGGCAAAACGGCAGCACGCTGTGCATCTATCTTGCCGGCGACACGAACACGCCGCTTGTGACGCTTGTCACGGTGCGCGACGGCGAGAGCTTTACGCCCGATGAGGGCGACGCAGTTTTGGGTGCGGCAAACCTCGGCAACGGCTACACCGTCTACGCCAGCGGCCCCGTTTATCCGTATGTGGTGCCCCAGACCATCAACGGACGCACGCAAGACCCCGTGTCGACCTACCCCATGGACACTGCAGTTGAGCTTGTCGAGCTAACGACCGGCAACCGCTATACCTATAGCCAGATCAAGAACGTGCTGGTCGGCAAAGACGGCAACGCAGACTCCGCGACCAAACTCGAGACCGACTACCTCGCCCAGATTCTGATGCCGAGCATCAAGGCCCAGGACTAGCCGGGCGCATCACGGTGCTCCCCAACCGTAATGAAGGGGCCAGGAGGTCCTGGCCCCACAGATCCGTAGATGATTAGGCAAGGAGCCACTTCCATGCGGGCACAACGTGTACCGCACCGTGCTCGCATGGAATATCGGCCTGCTCATCCATGGTAACGATTGCCGACTCGCCAAGATCGAACTGGGCCATCGAGGCATCAAGCGCGGCAATTTCGCGCTCGCGCGTTTTCTCACTTGCCATATCCACACTCACCTGAATCAGGCTATAAGCCCGCATGAGAAGTGCGTCCCCAGCCACAAAGTCCACCTCATGGCTTTTGCTCTTCTCTTTGATCAGCAGGCGGCAGACCGATCCGACCCTCACCGCGGGAGTCCTTCTTCTTAGCGCGTTGAACACTGCGGTCTCGAGCCTCTGACCCTGGTCCAATGCCGATGCGGGAGAGAATGCTCCAAACATCGCAGGATCGACAGCGTAGACCTTAGAAGCAGACCGCATGTTATTTGCCAGTGAACGCGTGAACTCCGGCACGGAGAACAGCAGGTAGGCATCCTCATAATACTCAAGTAAGTCGCTGAGCGAATTACGACTGACGGGTATCTGCCTGCTCTTGAACTCGTTGTACACTTTGTTCACCGACAGCTCTCGTCCCGAAGATGCCATACACCGCGTTAGGAACAGCGATGCCAGGCGAGGGTTCTTGACGTCGTAACGCTCAACGACGTCCATAGCGACCGTTCGCGAAGCATATTCCTGTAGCAGCTGAATCGCGTCTGCGGGCGTCTGCTCAAGCGTCGCGATGAATCCCCCTCGTTCAAGATATCCGATCAGATGATGTCGAAGCAGCGCTGCATCGCTTGGGGAAAAGGTCGCATCTGGCTCGAAAACGCTCCCCGTCTTATATCGAACGTATTCCGAAAAACTCAACGGAAAAAGCTCCCGTATAAGAGAACGACCCCTGAACTCGCTCTTAAGCTCTGAGGACAGCATCTTAGAAGAAGATCCCGTCACATAGACGGTCGCTTTCTCCGTATCGACTACACGCCGCAGAAACGCACCCCATTCGGGAATTTCCTGGATCTCGTCAAAGAAAATGTAAGCGCCCTCGGTTCGAGCAGCAGGATACAGCGCATAGAACGTGTCGAGCACGTCCGCCAGCAGCGATGACTCATACGGGCGCAAGCGTTCGTCCTCAAAATTAAAGTAAAGCATCCGGTCAAGCTCGACGCCCCGGCCCTGAAGCCGCTGCATCTCCTGATACAGGCGATACGTCTTTCCACAACGGCGGGCCCCCACAACCACATTTACGATGTTGTCGCGCTTTGGCTCCTGTGGGTTTCCCAGATCAAGGTCTCGCTCAAAGACCTGCGGAACCCCCTGCTGTTCAAAGTCCTTTATTTTCTGGGCGATCAAGTCGTTGAATGCCATGATTCTCCAATCTTGCTCTCTAGCTAATCAAAATTATACTGATTCTTGATTAATTAGAGAGCAAGATTGTGTGTAGCTTGATTAACACTTAAGCAAGTTTTTTCACTGTTATTGCTCCGAAGGATATCGAGTGGCTAAGAGGACAACCGAGCTCGAATGCAACTCCCCGAGCAGTCAATTTGGGACGGGGCTTTTTTGACTACCCTCCCCCTGTAGAAAAATCCCTAACGCAGTTGCGGTGAAATAGGGACTGTTTTTGCTGGTCAAACTGCAAAAACAGTCCCTATTTCACCGCAACTTAATTGGTGGCCTTTTGGGTGGCACTCAGCGCCACGGGTCGGCTTCGAACATTGGCTCGCGCTCGAGGCGTCGGTCGCTGTAGGGATCGTAACCGTCATCGTCCTCGTTCTCGGCACGGATGTAGGGATCGCGCGGCTTGGGTGCCGGCTTGGACGTGGGCTTGGGCGCCGACGCACTTGTCTTGATCTCGTCTTTCATCTGCATAGCTCCTTGCATCGCATCCGTTCAACATCATCGATTGTCGCACGAAAAAGGGCGGCGGACCCAATTGGATCCGCCGCCCTTGGCGTTTAGAGACGGCTGGTAGATTTTAAGGCATGTCCCAAAATCTACTCGGCGTCGGGAACCTCGTAGGTGGCCGCCGGCGTGTTGTCGCACACGACGGTAAAGCCGCCGTCCTTGCCGGCATCGACCGTCACCTGATCGCCCTCGCGCACCGTGCCGTCGATGATGGCGGCGGCGATGGCGTCCACGACCTCGCGCTGGACCAGGCGCTTGAGCGGACGGGCACCGAACACGGGGTCCAGGCCACCCACGGCGAGCATCTGCTTGGCCGCCGGGGTGATGGCAAGCGTCATGCGCTCCTTGGCCAGGCGTGCGCGAACGTCGGCAAGCTGGATGTCGACGATCTTCTCGATCTGCGCCATGCCGAGCGGATGGAACACCACGATATCGTCGATACGGTTGAGGAACTCGGGGCGGAAGGTCTGAGCCATGGCGGCGTCGACCTGATGGCGCATCTCCTCCTCGTCCTTACCGGACAGATCGGCGATGGCCTTGGAGCCCACGTTGGACGTCATGATGATAATCGTGTTCTTGAAGGACACCTGGCGGCCCTGGCCATCGGTCAGACGGCCGTCGTCGAGCACCTGCAGCAGCACGTTGAAGACATCTGGATGGGCCTTCTCCATCTCGTCGAGCAAGATCACGGAGTACGGACGACGGCGCACGGCCTCAGTGAGCTGGCCGCCCTCGTCGTAACCCACGTATCCCGGGGGCGCACCGATCAGACGCTGGACGCTGAACTTCTCCATATACTCGGACATGTCGATACGCACGAGCGCGCGCTCGTCATCGAACAGGCACTCGGCCAGCGCCTTGGCGAGCTCGGTCTTGCCCACGCCGGTGGGGCCCAGGAAGAAGAAGCTGCCGATGGGCTTGTCCGGATCGGAGAGGCCCGCACGGCTGCGGCGCACGGCCGCGGCAACGGCGGAGACGGCCTCATCCTGACCGATGACGCGCTTATGCAGCTCGCCCTCCAGGCCCTTGAGCTTGTCGAGCTCGCCCTGCATCATCTTGGACACGGGCACGCCGGTCCAGGCGCTCACGACCTCGGCGATCTCATCGGAGGTCACCTGCTCGTTGAGGCCCTCGCCGTCCTGCTGCTTTTGCGCCTCGAGCGCGGCCTCGGAATCCTGAATCTGCTGCTGCAGGCCCGGAATCACGGAGTAGCGCAGCTCGGACGCACGGCCCAAATCGCCGTTGCGCGTCGCACGCTCCTCTTCGCTCTTGGCCTCGTCGAGCTGTCCCTTGAGCTCCTGCACGTGGTCGATGGCGTTCTTTTGGTTGAGCCAGCCGGCCTTTTGCACGTTGAGTTTTTCCTGGACCTCGGCGATTTCCTGGCGCAGGGCTTCCAGGCGCTCCTTGGAGGCGTCGTCGGTCTCCTTCATGAGCGCCTGCTCCTCGATCTGCAGCTGGGTGAGCTGACGCGTGGTGGCGTCGATCTCGACCGGCATGCTGTCGAGCTCCATGCGTAGGCGGCTTGCCGCCTCATCGACCAGGTCGATGGCCTTGTCGGGCAGGAAACGGTCGGCGATGTAGCGATCGGAGAGGTCGGCGGCGGCCACGAGCGCGCTATCGGTGATATGCACGCCGTGGAAGATCTCGTACTTCTCCTTCAGGCCACGAAGAATCGAGATGGTGTCCTCGACGGTAGGCTCGCTCACCATAACGGTCTGGAAACGACGGGCGAGCGCCGCGTCCTTCTCGATGTACTTGCGGTATTCGTCGAGCGTGGTCGCGCCGATCGCGTGCAGGTCGCCACGGGCGAGCGCCGGCTTGAGGATGTTGCCGGCGTCCATGGAGCCCTCGGTGGCACCCGCGCCCACGATGGTGTGGAGCTCATCGATGAACAGGATGACCTTGCCCTCGGACTTCTGGACTTCCTTGAGTACGGCCTTCAAGCGGTCCTCGAACTCGCCGCGGTACTTGGCGCCGGCGACCAGCGCGCTCATGTCGAGCTCGATAAGGTCGCGGTCGCGCAGGGTGCTCGGCACGTCGCCGGCCACGATACGCTGGGCGATGCCCTCGACGATGGCCGTCTTGCCGACGCCCGGCTCACCGATGAGCACGGGGTTGTTCTTGGTGCGACGGGACAGGACCTGGATGGTGCGGCGAATCTCATCGGTACGGCCGATGACCGGGTCGAGCTTGCCGGCGCGGGCAAGGTCGCAGATATTGCGGCCGTACTGCTCCAGCGCCTCAAACTGTGTCTTGTCCTCGGCGGACGTCACGCGGTCATCGCCGCGCAGCTCCTCGTAGACTTGCTCGATGCGCTCCTTGGTGACGCCGGCGTCGCGCAGCACGCGGCCCGCCTCGCCCTTGTCCTCGGCAAGCGCCATCAGCAGATGCTCGGTCACCACAAAGCTGTCGCCCATCTTGGTGGCCTTCTTCTCGGCTTTTTCGATGACGCGGACGAGCTCGTTGGACAGACCCATCTGCTGGCCCTCGCCCGAAACCTTGGGCGCGCGGTCGATGGCATCCTGCGTGGAGCGTGCGAGCTGAGCCGGGTCGGCACCGATGCGCTCGATGATCACGGAGATATTGCGCTCGCCGGCACCGAGCAGGGCGGACAGCAGGTGAATCGGCTCTACCGCGCCGGCCTGCGCGTCGGCAGCCGTGCTCATGGCGGTCTGCAGCGCCTCGCGCGACGTCATTGCTAGCTTATCGATTCTCATGGAATCACCTCTCTTGGGGCGGCCGCCCTACGGGGCGGCTTCACGTTGTTCGAGAAGTATTGTTGCCAGCTTTGCGCGATCTTATACACAAATCTAAGTCTCTATATATAAGATTTTCTGAGTGATTGAAAGATAGGAAGCAGGTGCGCTCACCCGCTACGGCCTCGTCCCCTTACTATCTCAATCTGTAACATCTAGTCAGCAAATAGAGCTCTATCTGTTACAAATCGAGACGAACAGAAAACACCCGGATCAAAAATCTAAATCTGTAACACCAGGCCCACTTTTAGCGGCCAAGATGTTACAGATCGAGACAGACCGAAAACCACCACAAAGAGGGCAGGCACCTTTGTGGTGGTCGCGGTCTCTACTCCTTCGCCGAACCCGTACTTCCCGATTCGACGGTCCAGGGCATCTCATCCTCGAACAGCCATGTACGGGCAGACCCACTATCGCGTGCAGTCTGCGGGTCAGGCAAGCAGGTCTGTTTATAGGCATCTTGGATACACTGACCCATAAAATCGTTGAGCTCGGTCTGGTCGCCCTCCATGACATAGGCGACATCGCCGTCCATGATGTAGATGCCCGGACCCTCATTGCCCTCGTAGCCCGGATCGTACGAGACATCACATAACTTTGCGCCGTTTGCAGTGTCCAGCTCGATGGAAGAGTGGCATCCGCCAACCATGTCGTTCGCTTTTGCCCGATAGGACGCATATCCGTACCAACGCTTAAATGTTTTGCCCTTGAGTAGCTCAGACGCCCTATCGATCAGGCTTGTATCCGTGGTATAGCGCATGGCCCCAAGCTGAATACGCGGATAATTGCTAATACCCAGCACAGCCGGCTGCTCATCAAAATCAACGGTAATGGTCTCGGGCTTGTCGTCGCCGGTCAGAAGTTCGACAGATTGAGTCACAGGCTTGACCACCGGCTCCGTCACCGCAGCAGGTAGAAATGCCATACCGACAGCGCCCGCGCCAACCACAGCGATCGCAAACGCCAAGACAATCAATCCAATACGGGCAGAACGGCTCACGGCAAAACACCCCACAATGCAAACCTTCGCCACCTGCACTAATGATACTGCCAGCTAACACTATTACCAAAAGAAGCCGCGTGCTCCTCACCACCACAAGGGGGACAGGCACCTTTGTGGTGGTTTTCGACGCTAACGGTCGACCATCTCGCGCCATGAGATTAAACTTGAATTGTTCTCTGAACATATCCATTTCTGCCTATCCTCAACAGATCTTTGTCTCGAGGAGCGCATATGAAGCCGTCTCATTCCACCGGTCGCAACGTCATCGCCATTCTCGCCATACCCATCGTGATGCTCTTCCTTATCGTCATCACGCCCTTTTCTTTTGGTATCGCCTCGCCCTTCGATCTTTGCGGGATGATCGACGCCGGCTCGCGTGCCACCTCGCTCTCCTTTGTCTGCCGTGGCGTGTTCTACGAATATGCAATTCCCACCGGAAGTTGGCAGTCCAAGTTACCGTTGCTCGGCAAGGTCGACGGATGCTCCCCCTATTTCTGCCTTGAACCTCAGGCGCTAAACTATCTGATCGACGACCAGCCACTCGACTCCATCACCCTCGCCTACGACTACGCACCAAACACCGATGAGCGCCACATGAACCAAGTCCTCGACAAGCTGCTTGGACAGTGCGGGCTCACCGCGGAAGCCGGTCGAACCATCTATAGCAACCGGAAATTAAAGCGAACAGAACTCCGCCGTGTCGGAAAAATCAAAGGGCGAAACGGGGCCGCCTACTGGGATGCCTGGGCAACACGCGACAAGGGCGAATTCGGACACAGCACCTATATGGTCACTGTCTACACCAAAGACGGAATTAAGGACAATGTTGACGATTTCGCGTCATCCAAACTCGGCATCCCCAAAACAATCAAGCCCGCCAGCCCAGATGAAATCCTGTAGAGACGCTCATTAGAATGTCGTTCAGCGAGCACGGCAGCATCGAGCTCGCCCCCCACCACCACGAAAGGGACAGGCCCCTTTGTGGTGGTTTTCGACAAAAAGAAGCCGCCCCATTAACAGAGGTGGCATCAAGCAAGTCCATTTATTAGCGTCCCTCAAGACCCAACGAGAACGCAGAAATCAGAACCACCCTTAAAAAGGGTGGTTTGCTCTTAGGGTATAACCCACGGGCC
>CABUIH010000014.1:0-47757 GCA_902491615.1 uncultured Collinsella sp.
GGGTCAGCCCGTGGGAGGCCAGGGCGCCGCTGACCGGTGGACGGCACCGAGCCGTACGCTTGAACTGAGAAGGGGGAGGCCTCGCGGCCTCCCCCTTTTTTGCGTTGTATACACGTTGTGCTTTGGGACCTACCTCCCCCGTATGCGCTCTTACTCTTTGGCTGTATTTTGAGTCCTTCTAGTGTATTTGAGCGATAATTACTCGCATTGGCGTTAGGGAGGGCTTGATGTTTACCGTATTTGTCTTGGGCAATATTGCTTCGGGTAAGTCGACGGCCTGCCGCTATTTCGAATCTCGTGGCGCTATGCTTATCGATCTGGATGAGCTTGCAAAATCTCTGTATGTGCCGGGCTCTGATATCGTCAATACTCTCGCGGATGAATTCGGTTGGGACATTTTGGATGAGGAAGGCGGCATTCGCCGCAGCATCCTCGCTTCTCGAGCTTTCGCTTCTCCTGATTCGGTCGCACGGCTCAATGGCATCGTGCATCCCGTTCTGATTGAACAGCTTTCGCTTAGGATTCTCGATCCGGTTTGTTGTACGGTTTCATCTCCCCGTTATCCCTTTGCGGTGGTCGAGGTTTCTGCTCCGACTGGTTTTGAGGATGCATTTGGCTTGGCTGATGAAATTCTGGTCATCAGCGCCCCTTTGTCAGTTCGTCGCGAGCGCGCTATTCAACGTGGCATGGAGCCATCCGATTTCGATGCCCGTTCTGCTTGCCAGCCCGATGAGTCTGCGCTGTGCAATCTCGCTACAACGGTGATTGATAATGCCGCAGGCGATAATTCGCTCTTTGAGCAGCTTGACTCATGGCTTGCATGCCACGGGTTTATAGATACTCCGGATAAGGAGGAGGCCGATGCCTAAGGCACGTTTCTTTACGTGGTATCGCGTGGCGCCACTTGCCGTTGTGTTCGTCTTCGGCCTTATTTCGCTCGTCTACTCGTGTGCCCCTGCCGCTTTCTTTAAGCCGCTGTATCCGATTGACTACGAGGCGTATGTAAAGCAATCCAGTATTTCGCATAATCTGGATCCGTATCTGGTGTGCGCTGTCATTAAGTCGGAATCGAATTGGGATCCCGAGGCCGAGTCGAATCAGGGTGCTCAGGGATTGATGCAGCTGATGCCCGAGACTGCCCAGGATATGATTGCCAAGGGCCTTGTCGACGGAGGGGAGTATTCGGCCGACAATCTTAACGATCCGGCTACGAATATCGAGTTTGGCTGCGCATACCTCTCGTATCTTCTCGCCTATTTCAACGGGTCGACGGATAGTGCCATCGCCGCCTATAACGCCGGCATGGGCAATGTCGACGGATGGGCGCAGCAGGGTACGTCGCTTCATAATGCAATTACCTTTCCCGAGACGCAGGCGTATCTGATTCGTGTCAATAATGCCTGGGCTCGCTACAAGACCCTCTATCCCGATCGGTTCGTATAGGACTATGCCTGCCGCCTGCGTATACTGCAGATATATGAGTTAGGAGTATCCATGGCGGAATTTGAAGTAGAACGCGTTGGTAGTGAACTTAAGCGCTTTGGCGTTGAAGGCTCTGACGTGCCGTTTAAGGTCGTTTCTCCCTATGAGCCTGCCGGTTCCCAGCCTAAAGCCATTGAGTCGCTTGTGCAGGGCGTGAGGGACGGAGACCGCTATCAGGTTTTGCTGGGCGTGACTGGTTCGGGCAAGACCTTCACGATGGCAAAGACTATTGAGGCCCTGGGAAAGCCGACGCTGGTCATGGCTCCGAATAAAACGCTCGCTGCTCAGCTTGCGAGCGAGCTCAAAGAGTTCTTTCCCAATAACGCTGTGGTCTACTTTGTCTCGTATTACGACTACTATCAGCCCGAGGCGTATGTGCCGCAAAGCGATACATATATCGAGAAAGACTCCTCGATTAACGAAGAGGTCGAGATGCTGCGCCATCAGGCGACCGCGTCACTGCTCTCTCGACGTGATGTGATCGTTGTCGCATCGGTCTCGTGTATCTATGGCATTGGCTCTCCTGAGGACTATGCGGGTCTGGCTCCAAACGTCGACAAGAAGGTGCCGCTCGAGCGCGATGACTTTATCCATGCGCTTATCGACATTCAATATGATCGCAATGACTATGACCTGGCACGCGGCACTTTCCGCGTGCGCGGCGATGTCGTCGACGTGTATCCGCCCTATGCCGAGCATCCGTTGCGGTTTGAGTTCTTTGGCGACGAGGTCGAGCTGATTGCCGAGATCGACGAGGTCACCGGCGAGATGCTGCGTGAGTACGAGGCCATTCCCGTGTGGCCGGCCTCGCACTACGTGACTGAGAAGCCTAAGGTCAAAGCGGCTCTGAAATCAATCAGCGAAGAGTGCGAGAAACGTGTGGCCGAGCTCAAGGCGACTGATAAGCTGCTCGAGGCACAGCGTCTGCAGCAGCGCACCGACTATGATCTCGAGATGCTCGAGACCATGGGTTTCTGTAACGGTATCGAGAACTACTCGCGTCATCTGGACGGCCGAAAACCGGGCGAGCCGCCGTTTACCCTGATCGATTACTTTCCTAAGGATATGCTCTGCATCATCGACGAGAGCCATGTAACGGTGCCGCAGATCCGCGGCATGCACGAAGGCGACCGCTCGCGTAAGGTGACGCTGGTTGAGCATGGTTTTCGTCTGCCTTCGGCACTCGATAACCGCCCGCTTCGTTTCGATGAGTTTGAGGCGAGGATTCCCCAGTTCATCTACGTTTCGGCCACGCCGGGCGACTATGAGCTGCGGGTTAGCCAGAACGACGTTGAGCAGATTATTCGTCCGACCGGTCTGCTCGACCCCAAGATCGATGTGCGTCCGGTTCGTGGGCAGATTGACGATCTTGAGGACGAGATTCGCGAGCGCGTTGCCCGCAAGGAGCGCGTGCTGGTGACCACGCTCACCAAGCGCATGGCCGAGGACCTGACCGACCATCTGCTTGATGCCGGCATTAAGGTCAACTACATGCATTCCGATACGGCGACGATGGACCGTGTCGAGATCTTGCGAACGCTGCGCGAGGGAAAGATCGATGTTCTCGTTGGCATTAACCTGCTTCGCGAGGGTCTTGACCTTCCCGAGGTCTCGCTGGTGGCAATTCTCGACGCCGACAAGGAAGGTTTCTTGCGCAATCGCCGTTCGTTGATTCAGACGATTGGCCGTGCGGCCCGTAATGCCGACGGCGAGGTCATCATGTATGCAGACGTTGTGACCGATTCGATGAAAGAAGCCATCGAGGAGACGCAGCGCCGTCGTGAGATTCAGATGGCATATAACGAAGAGCATGGCATTGTGCCCAAGACGGTCCGCAAGGCCATTAACGACATCTCGAGTTTTATTGCCGAGGCCGAAAAGACTGTGGGCTCGAAGGGACGCTCGAAGGGCGACTCTCTGGGCCATGGTGCGTTCTATACGCCCGATGAAAACGGCGAGGGCGCCGCGCCGGAGACGGTGGCGCCCGAGCAAACGCTTGCCGAGCAGCTGGAAGGGCTACCGCATGACGAGCTCGTGCGGATCGTCGAGACCATGGAGGAAGACATGCGTAACGCTTCCGCCGCCATGGACTTTGAGGAGGCGGCGCGTCTGCGCGATGCCGTCGTTCAGATTCGGGCGATGCTTGAGGGCGCATCTGAGGACGAAACGATTGAGCGTTTGCGTTCGCAGGCTCGCAAGGGCTCTACCTTTGCTTCGGGCAGAAAACGCCAGGGTGCACGATTCAGGAAGTAGCGAACAGGCCCCGAGTTCCCTGTGGAGCTCGGGGCCTGTGTCGTTTGGACGCGGGAGTTCGTGCGCTAGAGGTCTGCTATCAGCGCCTCAGCGCAACGGATGCCGTCGGTGGCGGCGCTCATGATGCCGCCTGCATATCCTGCTCCCTCGCCGCAAGGGTAGAGGCCTGGGGTCGCCACGGCGTGACACGTGTGATCTCGGTTGACGGTGACCGGGGAACTCGAACGCGTCTCCACGCCGGTGAGCACGGCATCGGGGCGGTCGTAGCCCCGCAGCTTTTTCCCGAGCAGGGGAATTCCCAGGCGAAGCGATTCGACGATATGCTGCGGTAGTGCCTCGTCAATTGCTGTCCAAGTCACACCGAGCGGATAGGTGGGCTTAACCTTTCCACATGCCGTGCTGGCGCGTCTAGCAAGGAAATCCCCGACGAGCTGTGCCGGCGCGTTCCAGTTGGAGCCACCCAGACGATAGGCGGCTCGCTCGCAGGCGCGCTGGAGCTCAATGCCTGCGAGCGGATCATCGCTGGGAAGGTCGTCAGGTGTGACGTTAACGAGTAGGGCGGCATTTGCGTTGCGCCCGTCGCGAGCATTGAGGCTGGCACCGTTGACGCACAGATGGCCCTGCTCGGAAGAAGCCGCGACAACCTGTCCGCCGGGGCACATGCAAAACGAGAACACGCTGCGGCCGTTGGGGAGATGGGCGACAAGCTTGTAGGGGGCTGCTCCGAGTGCCGGGTGCCCCGCCGAAGGGCCATATTGGGCACGGTCGATGTCGCGCTGTGGATGCTCGATGCGCACACCCATGGCAAAGGTCTTTTGCGCGAGGGCAACGTTATGCTCCTTGAGAAGCTCGAATACGTCGCGGGCGGAATGGCCGCAGGCGAGAATGAGGTGCTTTGTGGCGATTGTCTCGCTTGTGGTTTCTTGGGGCGGTTGGACATCGACGCCGGTGATGGCGCCAGATCCATCGGTTCGAATATTGACGAGCTTTGTTCGATAGCGGATGGTTCCACCGAGTTGCTCGATGCGCTGAGAAATGTTGGTGACGACGGTGGGGAGGATGTCGGAGCCAATGTGCGGCTTGGCGTCCCACAGGATGTCACGAGGTGAGCCCGCTTCGACGAATGTTTCAAGAATCAGCCGATGGGCAGGATTCTTGGTTCCCGTGTTGAGCTTGCCGTCCGAGAAGGTCCCTGCGCCGCCCAGGCCAAATTGGATATTGCTTTCGGGGTCGAGGATACGCTCCTTAAGAAAGAGATCAATCGCTTGCGAGCGGCGAAGTGCGGGGTCGCCGCGCTCGATGAGCAGGGGTTTAAGGCCCGCTTTAGCAAGGGTCAGGGCGGCGAAGAGGCCAGCGCAACCGGCGCCGACAACGACGGGATGCCCCTTGGGTGCATTTGGGACAGGGTTGGGGAATGAAGGAGCCTCGCCGTCTACCATGCGGATGCGCGAGCGGTCGCGCTCGGCGACGCGGTCGACCACCTCCTGCTCGAGTCGGGAGCTTGTCAGCTCAACTCGAAAGCTCAAAATAAAATGGACATCTCGTTTTTTACGGGCGTCGATTGACTTGCGATGGAGCTCAATGGCTTTAATCTGGGAATCCTCGCATCGCAGGGCTCGTTTGACGGCGCGTCTACCAATAGCAAGGCAGGCGGCTTCGTCGCCGGCCTCATCGAGTGACGCGTGGACTTGGGTGATTTCGATCATCGAGGTCTCCTTAGATGCAAGAAAGAGGCCGCCCGGTGTCCCAGACGGCCCGAATGCGTTTTGATTATAGACTGCGTGGCTATAGGCTGCTTGCAGCGCGAATACCCGAGATCCAAGCCCATGCAAGGTTGAAACCGCCGCAATCGGCATCGATGTCGAGCGCTTCGCCGCAGACGTAAAGCGGGGCGTCGACAGCGCTGCTTGCGCGTAGACTGGGTGTTGAGATGCTCTCGACAGATACGCCACCACGCGTGACCTGCGCCGAGCGCTCCTCGGCTATTCCCTCGACGAGCAACTTAAAGTGCTTGAGGATCGAGACCAGGTGGATGACATCGTTGGAGCCTGGATGGCACTGCTCAAACGCTGTGCAGACGACGCGGGAGAGTTGCGGGGCGAGCATGCCGTCGAGCCAACGGGGATCGCGGGGCGAAAAGCCGCCGAGCAGCTCAACGCGCCGGTTGAGCATATCGAGCAGCTCGTCTTTGGAGAGGTCGGGGAAAACGTCGAGCAGGATCGTATCGCCGTGCTGGATACGACGGGAGAGGTTGAAGACAGCGACGCCCGAGATACCGAAGGTTCGAAACAGGACTTCACCGTCTTCGTGCCAGAGCTCATTATGATTGCGGGCGAGCGTCAAGCGGGCGCGGACGCGCAGGCCATCCAACGTCTTGAGTGCCGCCCGATCGCCGACGACCGTTGCCGATACGGGGCAGAGGATGGGGCGCAGCGAAGTGAGGGGGAGGCGAAACGTATCGGCGATACCAGTGGGGTTGCCACCCGTGGCGATAATTACGGCATGTGCCTGCAGGGCCTCGTTCTTGCGAGGGACATCGGCGAGCGCTTTCCGAAGCGAGCGGAGCTCCGATTTTCGGTCGTCGTGCTTTTTTGCCTTGAGTGCCCGCGCTGGACGGTCTATTTGGAGTGTCCAGCCTTCGGAAGTTTTGTGCGCCGAGGCAACGTTGGCTCCGCAGATTAAGGTGATACCTAGGCGGTCGCAAACGTTGAGAAGCGCGTCGCGCACCGATTCGGCGCGAAGGGAGCGCGGGTACAGTCGGCCTTCCTCGGAGGTTGTCATGATGCCCAGCGAGGAGAAGAAACCCATAAGCTCTTGTTCGGGTTGGGGGCCCATGACAGATTCGATGAATGCGGGGTGGTTATACCGCTGAGGATCAATCGATTCGTTGGAGAGGTTGCAGCGGCCGTTACCGGTCGCAAGGAGCTTAAGGCCGCAGGCGACATCGCGCTCAACGATGCAGACGCTTTTGCCAGCACGTGCGGCCGTAATGGCGGCGGCGAGGCCTGAAGCCCCGCCGCCGATTACCAGGACGTCATAGAAGGCGCTCGTGTTCACTTAGGCCTCGTCGGTCTCGTGCGGGGTAATAGCCTCGACGGCAGAGACTGCCTTGGGCAACATGCCATCGGGCAGCGCGGTCTCAACCTCGCCCTTATCGCAGGCCTCGGCGAGTGCCGGATTAATGGGAAGCTGGCCCAAGATGTCGAGGTTATAGCGATCTGCGACCTCGGGGAGCTTGCTCTTGCCAAAGACCTCGATCTTCTTGCCGCAGTCGGGGCACTCAATATAGCTCATGTTCTCGACGATGCCCAGAATGGGGACGTTCATCTTCTCGGCCATGTTGACCGCCTTGGCGACGATCATCGAGACCAGATCCTGCGGGCTCGTGACGATGACGATGCCGTCGACGGGCAGTGACTGGAAGACGGTGAGCGCGACGTCGCCTGTTCCCGGAGGCATGTCGACCAGCAGGTAGTCGATGGGGCCCCACGAGGTCTCGCTCCAGAACTGCCTGATGGCGCCTGCGATGACCGGACCGCGCCAAAGGACGGGGTCGGTCTCGTTTTGGAGCAGAAGGTTGGAGCTCATGACCTTGACGCCGTGCTCGGAGATTTCGGGCAGCATAAGGTTGCCAAGGGCATGGACGTGGCGTCCGCTCATACCGAACATCTTGGGGATAGAGGGACCGGTGATGTCGGCATCGAGGACGCCGACCTTGTGGCCGTGGCGGGCAAGCTCGGTGGCGATGGCACCGGTGACAAACGACTTGCCGACACCGCCCTTGCCGGAAAGCACGGCGATGACGCGTTTGACCTCGGACAGCGTATTCTCCTCAAATTGCGACGGCGACGTTTGTCCGCCGGCGGCCTGTGCGTGCTCGCAACCCATGTATGACTCCTTTGTATATGTTGGGGCCGGGGCCCCGTGATGTGACACGAGCGTCATTGTACCCTCGTTTGCGAGCGGGAGTCATTTACGATGCATTTGGGCCGAGCGTGCTTGCAATACGATGGGTCCAAGCGAATGGGCGGGCTTACTGAACTTTGCTGGCGAACTCGAGGTATTGCATGCGCTGCAGCTTGTCGATCGTCGAGGCGTATGGGCTGTCTTCAGATTCCAAGTCGTAGCGCAGCCCGTCGGCACCAAGGTAGCCGGCGACATTGATGGTGGGCACATCTGACCTTGTTGCAAGCAGAGCCTTTTGATAGTCGGTGAGCGGGGCGCCGATCTTATTAAGGGTAATGGCTGCAACCTCGTTTGCCCCGACGGTGTCGTAGACGTTGAGCTCGGTATTGCCGGCGATTTCATAGTTAGCCCAGACAAAATATGTCGACTGATAGATACGGAAAGCGTGGCTTGCCGTATCTTCCTGAGGGTACAGCTCGTCGTTGAGAGTCGTTGCGGCGCTCGGCTGATGGTCGCCAAAAAAGACAAGGACAACCGGTCTGCCGATATTGCGGAGCTCGTTGATAAAGTACTCGAGGTCCCGGTCGGATGCGTTGATGCAGGTAAGATAGGTGTTGAGCGCGCTATTGGCACCCTCGCTGGCTCCCTCGACCCAATAGTTTGTCAGCTCCTCGGCGGGAACGGTGCCATAGTCGTAGCCGCCGTGATTTTGCATCGTGACGTCAAAGATGAACTGCGGGGCTTCGTCGGTTCTAAGCAGGTCGAGTATCTTGTCGTAGGTGGCGTAGTCGCATACGCCGGCATGGTAACAGGGCGCACCTTCGAAATCGCCGATTGAAAGAAAGTCTCCAAAGCCCAGCTGCTGATAGATTTTATCTCGATGGTAGTTGACGGGGTTTTGCGGGTGCATAGCGGTAGCGGTATACCCAAGCTCCTTAAGGTCCTTTGCCAGGCTGTTGACGCCATTCATCTGATATAGCTGATAGGGGATTTTGCCTAATCCGACAAAGGCCGTTGTCGCTCCGGTCAAAAATTCGAATTCGGAGTTCGCCGTTCCGCCACCGGCGACCGAAGCGAGCATGGTGCCGCGAACAAGTGTGTCGGGAAGCGAGTTGTAGAATGCGGGGCCGGTGTACCCGGCCGCCTGGAGCTGCTCAAAGCACGAAAGGTCGCTAAAACTCTCATTCATGACGGCAACAATCGTCGGCTTGATTTCATTGAACTGGGCAACGGCCGCCGCGCGCTGCTCGCTCGAGCCATACGTGCTGTCGTAGGTGGCGGCGAGCTCCTGCTCGATGCTCTGCGCCTCATCGGGCGTATAGTCTTCGGGCTTCTCAATGGGCAACTCGTTGACCATTTCGGTGAACGAAGTGATAAAACCCTGAGACGCATACGTGGTGATGGGCTGCCAACGGTCAAATCCAAAATTCAGCGCCTGCTCCAAGTCGATGCTGGAAAAGCCCGAGAGCCCCACAACGGTCACTAGCAGAAAAGCGCAGAGGTTAGCGGCGATTGCGGGGAAGACATGGGTGGGCGTACGGAGCTTTCTCGGTCGGATAAGCGAAAGAAGCCCTAGGGAAATCTCCAGCAGGGCTAGAGAGGTTACGATTCCGGCGGTAAAGGTAAACTCGTATCCCTCGCTCACTTCCATTGCGGTGCCAAGGGCCAAGATATCGCTTGGCAGGATGGCCTCGCCTTTAAACGTTATGACGAAGTGCTCGGCAATGCCAAGGATGCAACAGGCGACGGGCACGAGGGCCATGACGCCTCCATGACGCTGTCCCAGCAAATAAAGGGAGAGCAGAACCGTCGCGAGCAGCCCGACGGAAAACCCGAATGAGTTGGCGGGAATGCGATAGAACGTTTCGTTACAGGCAATTTCGAGTGAAACGAACGAGAGCGCTGAAACAGCGGCGATGACAAGGATGTCACGGCAAATACAGGCAACCGTTCCCGTCGCAAGATCGGTTTGGTCGATAAGTCCCGAAACCAAGGGCTCGACAAGAAGTATGACGGCGGTAGCACCGAGCGCCGAATAAGAAAGGACCCATAGGGAATTGTCCTCATTTACGAGCAATTGATTCGTAATCCATGCAGCTATCATGCCGAGCGGGATGAGGAGCGTCGCGCACCAAAAGACGCGGGCAATGGGCGGCTTTTCATTGTGTTTGATTGAAAAATATACGCGCACCACGACGATGGCCACGATAAGGACGGCGATGAATATGGGCAGATTGGCCATGTCGCTCGAAGTGATTTCAAGGGGGATATCTTCGGTCATGGACGTTCCTCTGTTACGGCAAATTTAGTTCAGTATTAGATTACTGTAACCTTTCCACGGCATTTCGAGAAACAAAGCGCCCGATACGCAAAGCTAAAGGTCTGCGAATCTTGTATTACGAACATCTGTGCGCGTCGAGTGCGCTAAACTCATCGGCAGTATGATTCGATGCAATAGGAGGCAAGGAGCTTCCATGTCTGATTCTTCTATCGTTATTCGCGGCGCTCGTGAGCACAACCTCCGTGATATCGATGTTTCCATTCCGCGTGACCAACTCGTGGTCATTACCGGTCTTTCTGGCTCGGGCAAGAGCTCGCTGGCATTTGACACTATCTATGCCGAGGGCCAGCGTCGATACGTTGAGAGCCTTTCGAGCTATGCGCGCCAGTTCTTGGGCCAGATGGACAAACCCGACTTGGATTCAATCGACGGCCTTTCGCCGGCGGTGTCGATCGACCAAAAGACGACGTCTAAAAACCCTCGCTCGACGGTTGGCACCGTAACCGAGATTTATGACTATCTGCGCCTGCTGTTCGCCCGTGTGGGCACCCCGCACTGTCCCGAATGCGGCCGCGTCATTGAGCGCCAGACGACCGACCAGGTTGCCGACAAGGTCTTGGCGGCGGGGGAGGGCCGCCGCGCGTTTGTGCTGGCGCCGGTGGTGCGCGGGCGAAAAGGCGAGTACACCAAACTGTTTGAGGATCTTCGCGCCGAGGGCTTTAGCCGCGTGCGTGTCGACGGTGAAGTGCGCTCGCTCGACGACCCGATCGATCTGGACAAGAAGTTCAAGCACGATATCGAGGTCGTAGTCGACCGCATCGTGATCCGTGAGAATTCTCTGGGCCGTATCGCCGAGTCTGTTGAACAGGCGACTGCCTTGGCGCACGGTAATGTGAACGTATACATGCTGCCCGATCGCGATGCTCCCGAGGGGACCGAGGGCGAGCTGCTGGAGTATTCGTTGGCTCTGGCGTGCCCGGAGCACGGGCACTCCATCGACGACCTACAACCCCGCGACTTTTCGTTCAACGCTCCCTATGGCGCATGTCCTGAGTGCGACGGCCTGGGCTTTAAGAAAACCGTTGATGCCGAGGCGCTGATCGAGGACCCCTCGAAGTCCATTGCCGACGGAGTCTTTGGTAGCCTGTTTGGCAATTCGAACTACTATCCGCAGATTTTTGCTGCGGTCTGCAAACACTTTAAGGTGAGCGCCGATACGCCGTGGGAGGACTTGCCCCCTCGCGTGCGTCGTGCATTCTTGGATGGCCTGGGCGATACGAAGATCTCGGTCGACTACCAAAAGCTCGACGGACGTCGCAGCCAGTGGGATACCAAGTTTTCGGGCGTTCGCAACATCCTGTACGAACGCTATACCGAGACGACGAACGAGAACACCAAGGCGCGCCTGGAGAAGTACATTCGCGAGGAGCCGTGCTCGAGCTGCCACGGCGCTCGTTTGCGCCCTGAGATGCTCGCCGTCACCGTGGGCGGCAAGTCCATTTACGAGGTTTGTTGCCTGTCGTGCCGTGAGTCGCTCGAGTTTTTTGAGGGCCTGGAACTCACCGAGCGCCAACAGTTTATCGGCGGCCGTATCGTCAAGGAAATCCTGGAGCGCTTGCGTTTTCTGGTCGATGTTGGACTCGACTATCTGACGCTCGATCGTGCCTCGGCGACGCTTTCTGGTGGCGAGGCGCAGCGTATTCGCCTGGCAACGCAAATCGGCGCGGGTCTCATGGGCGTGCTCTATATTCTGGATGAGCCCTCGATCGGTCTTCATCAGCGTGACAACGAGCGCCTGATCAAGACGCTCGAGCGCCTGCGCGATATCGGCAATACCGTTATCGTCGTCGAACACGACGAGGATACAATCCGTGCCGCCGACTACGTGATCGACATGGGGCCCGGCGCCGGTGTCAACGGCGGGCACGTAGTCGCGGCGGGAACGCCTGCTGATATCATGGCGTGTCCTGAGTCGATGACGGGCGCTTACCTGACCGGCAAACGAATGATTCGGGTGCCTGATGAACGGCGCAAGCCCGGTCGCGGCTGCCTTAAAATTACGGGCGCTCGAGCCAACAACCTCAAAAACGTTACTGCCAAGATCGAGTTTGGTACGCTTACGGTTGTTACCGGCGTGTCGGGATCGGGCAAGAGCTCCCTGGTTACCGACACCATTGCGCCTGCCCTTACGAATGCCATTCACCGCTCGACGCGCCCTGTGGGTCCGTATAAGAAAATCGAGGGCATTGAGTGTATCGATAAGGTTATCGATATCGACCAGTCGCCGATTGGCCGTACGCCGCGTTCCAACCCTGCTACCTATATCGGCCTGTGGGATGATCTTCGCGCACTGTTTGCGAGTACGCCGGAGTCGAAGGCGCGCGGCTACTCGCCGGGTCGTTTCTCCTTTAATGTGAGTGGCGGGCGCTGTGAGGCGTGCAAGGGCGACGGGCAGATCAAGATCGAGATGCACTTCCTTCCCGATATCTACGTCCCCTGCGAAGTTTGCGGCGGTAAACGCTACAACCGCGAGACACTCGAGGTCACCTACCGTGGCAAGACCATCTCGGACGTGCTTGACATGAGCGTCACCGAGGCGCTGGCCTTCTTTGGGAATATCCCGCAGATTAAGCGCAAGCTCCAGACGCTGTACGATGTAGGCTTAGGCTACGTGAGCCTGGGCCAGCCCGCCACGACGCTCTCGGGCGGCGAGGCGCAGCGTGTGAAGCTCGCCAAGGAGCTTCATCGACGCCAGACGGGCAAGACGTTCTATATTTTGGACGAGCCGACGACCGGTCTTCATTTTGAGGACGTCCGCCAGCTGCTCGATGTGCTGCAGCGTTTGGTCGATGCGGGCAACACGGTGCTGGTGATTGAGCACAACCTTGATGTCATCAAGGTTGCCGACCGCCTGATCGATATGGGTCCCGAGGGCGGTAACGGCGGCGGAACCGTCGTGGTTTCGGGCACACCGGAGCAGGTTGCGGACTGTCCGCAGAGTTATACGGGCAAGTTTTTGGCGCCGTTGCTCAGGCGTGACCGGGAGCGTCAGGCTCAACTTGATGCTCAATAAATAGGCGATTCAGTTTATGGGCGCCATCGACTCCTTGTGATTCGATGGCGCTTGCTGTGCCGAAGTGACGTATGCAGCCGAATTGGACATATACTTAATCCTTGCGTCCGAATGCGAGGGAAAGGATATGTCATGGCAAAGGCTGTAAAGACGCCAAAAACCAATGCGATGCGCGAGCTGGAAAGCGCCGGCATTTCCTATGTTCTACATACGTACGAAGACGATGGTGATGAGTCGGTGGGCCTGGGTGTCGCGATTTCGGAGCAGCTTGGCGAGGAGCCCGGTCAAGGATTTAAGACTTTGGTCTGCGTGACACCGTCCAACGACTATGTCGTGTGCTGTATCCCTGTTGCCGACGAGCTCGATCTAAAGTCCGCCGCGCGTGCCGCGGGGGAGAAGTCCTTGGCCATGATGCATGTGAAGGATTTGCTTGCGGCGACTGGCTACGTTCGCGGCGGCTGCAGCCCGGTCGGTATGAAAAAACGCTACCGGACGCTCATTGATGAGACATGTGTCCTTTGGGATACCATTTTTATTTCGGGAGGCAAGCGTGGTTATCAGCTCGAGCTTGCACCCGATGATTTAATTGCATTTTGCGGGGCGACGGTTGCCGCGATTACGAGAGAGGACTGAGCGATGCCGCAGGAAGAATTGAAGCGCGGAGCTCATTTTGCAAAAGAATCTGCGCCTCAGACACCCTCATCCGAAGCTTCTTCGTCGCGAGATGACACTGACGACATGGGCTCGTCGGACTACTCCACGGTTGGTCGTTCCGCCGGGCTTATGACCATCCTGACCATCGTGTCTCGCGTCACCGGTTTTATCCGCACGTGGGCAATGGCGGCCGCTATCGGCATGTCGCTACTCTCGTCCTCCTATCAGGTCGCCAACAACCTGCCCAATATGCTCTACGAACTCGTGATGGGTGGCATGCTCGTGACGGCGTTTTTGCCCGTGTACATGGGCGTGAGGCGTGAGCAGGGTCGCGAGGCCTCGAACGAGTACGTGGGCAACCTGCTCGGCATTCTGCTTTTGGTGCTGGGTGGCATTTCGTTGCTGGGGACCGTGTTCGCCCCGGGCTTTATCTGGACGCAATCGTTCCTTTCGGGTGACGGCGGCAGCATGGATACCGCTGCGTTCATGTTCCGTTTCTTTGCCATCCAGATTCTGTTTTATGGTTTGGGCTCGGTGTTCTCGGGCGTTCTCAACGCACACCGCGACTACTTCTGGTCGACGTTTGCCCCGGTCCTCAACAATGTGATCGTCATTGCGAGCTTTATGGGTTTTGCGCCCGTGTCCGCACAGTTTGGCGAACGTGCCGGCATCATCTTGATTGCGGCCGGTACGACCCTCGGTGTCTTTGTTCAGATGGCATGTCAGATCCCCGCGCTTGGCAAGCACGGCGTGCATCCCCATATCCATATCGACTTTAAGGACCCCGCACTGCGCCAGACGATTGCGCTCGGTATCCCGACGCTGCTCGCCACGGTGTGCATGTTTGTCTCGACTTCTATCACCAACGCTGCCGCGCTGGTGGTCCAGCCCGAGACTGGTCCTTCCGTCATCGCCTATGCGCGCCTGTGGTACACGCTGCCCTACGCGCTGATTGCCGCCTCGCTTTCGACGGCGCTCTATACCGAGCTCTCTCACGACGCACAGGAGAAGGATTACGACAGCGTTCGCACGGGCATTTCGCGTGGCGTCGCCCAGATGCTGTTCTTCCTGATTCCGTTCGCGCTGTACCTGATTGTCTTCGCGCGTCCGCTCAACATGATTTACTGTGCCGGCAAGTTTGATGAGTCCGGCGTGGCGCTGGTGTCCGAGTTCCTTGTCTACCTGGCGTTCTCACTGCCGCTCTACGGCGTGGTCGTGTTGATGCAGAAGAGCTTCTCTGCCTTGCTCGACATGAAGCCCTATAGCCGCTATTGCCTGTATTCCGCCATCGGCCAGGCCGGCTCGGTTCTGCTGTTTGGCGTTGTGCTGGGCTTCGGTATGCCGGCAATCGCGCTTTCGTATGTCGTCGACTACGTGATCTTGGTCGGATGTTCGCTATGGTGGCTGCGTCGTCGTCTGCGTGGCCTTCAGGTCAAATCTATCCTGCATGGCGGTTTCTTTGGCCTTTTGCTCGGTGGCCTGGGTGCTGCCGCAGGCGCCGGCGTCATGTGGGCGCTTGAGCACTTTGTCGGGGCACTTGGCGGCTCGATTCTGATTACTCTTGGCTACGTTTGCGTTGCGGGTGTCGTCTCGCTTGCTGTTACCTTTGGCCTTGCCGTCGTCCTTAAGATGCCCGAGGTCTCGGCGCTGCTTCGTCGCAAGTAGGTGCGCGTGGCCGGTCACGACAACATACCAACGCTTGCCGAGCAGGTTTCGCGCGTTCCCACACAGCCCGGATGCTACCTTTGGAAGGATGCCAAGGGCGATGTCATCTACGTGGGCAAGGCGAAAAACCTGCGCGCCCGCATGCGTCAATACGTGACACTGCAGGATGAGCGTCAAAAGATCCCGCTGATGATGCAGCTGGTGGCGAGCTTTGACTACATCGTTGTCGAAACCGAGCATGAGGCGCTTGTACTCGAGCGCAACCTGATCGGCCAGTACCATCCGTACTTTAACGTCGACCTCAAGGATGACAAGAGCTACCCCTTTATCGCCATTACAAAGGGCGACCTGTATCCCGCTATCAAATATACGCGCGAGCGTCATAAGCCGGGAACGCGCTATTTTGGACCCTATACCGATAGCCGTGCGGCACGTGAGACGATAGATACGCTGCGCAAGGTTATCCCCATCTGCTCCGCATCCTGTGCGGAGTGGCGTCGTTGTCGTCGTATCGTCGAGTCCCACAAGGGCGAGGAAGACATCGTCAATATGATTTGCGCGCAAAACGGGCGTCCCTGCTTTGACTACCATGTCGGGCGCGGCCCGGGTGCGTGTGTTGGCGCGATTTCTCCTACGGACTATGCCAAGAACGTCAAACGTGTCGAGCGCTTTTTGTCGGGCCATCGCAAGGATGTCGTCGATGAGCTGACCTCCGAGATGACGGATGCCGCCGAGGCGCTCGACTTTGAGCGCGCGGCACGCGTCAAACGTCGTTTGGAGGTCATCAGGGGTCTGGACGACCGTCAGCAAGTCGTTTTTCCCTCCAGTGTCGATATCGATGTCATCGGTTTCTATCGCGAGGAGACCATCTCTGCCGCTTGCGTCTTCGTCGTTCGCGAGGGCCGAACAGTTCGCACCTGCGAGTTCATTCTCGACAAGGGCCTTGATGTTGACGAGGAAGAGCTCCAGTCGGGCTTTCTTAAGCGCTATTACGACGAGACGGCTGATATTCCAGCTGAGATAAACCTCTCTGTCGAGCTTGAGGATGCGGAGGCGCTGGGGGAGTGGCTTGCAGGCAAGCGTGAGCGTTCCTGCCATCTCCATAGGCCGCAGCGTGGCGAAAAGCACCGTTTGCTCGATATGGCATCCAAAAATGCGCGCCATGCCCTCATGCGCTACATGATGCGAACGGGGTACGCTGACGACCGCACCAATCAAGCGCTCCTGGAGCTCGAAAGTGCGTTGGCGCTGCCATCGCCGCCGTTGCGTATCGAGTGCTTCGATATCTCTACACTGCATGGCACCTTTACGGTCGCCTCGATGGTGGTGTTTACCAACGGGCGCGCCGACAAGAGCCAGTACCGTCGTTTTAAAATTCAGGCCGAATTGGACGAGGCAAACGACTTCGTGTCGATGTCCGAGGTTTTGGGACGACGCTATGCTCCCGAGCGCATGGCCGACGAGCGCTTTGGCTCGCGCCCCGATTTGCTCGTTGTCGATGGCGGTAAGCCGCAATTGACCGCTGCGATCAAGCAACTTGAGGCTCTTGGGCTCGATATACCAGTTTGTGGCTTGGCGAAGGCCGACGAGGAAGTTTTTGTGCCTTGGGACGAGACTCCTGTCGTGCTGCCGACCGGGTCTGCTTCGCTCTATCTAATTAAACAGGTACGCGATGAGTCCCACCGATTTGCCATCACGTTCCACCGTGAGTTGCGCGATAAAGCCATGACGGTTTCGGTACTCGATGACGTTCCGGGCGTGGGACCCACCAGAAAACGTGCCCTTATGCGCCATTTTGGCTCGATGAAGCGTTTGCGCGCGGCGAGCGAGCAAGAGATCGCGGAAGTTCGCGGCATACCTGCCGATGTTGCCAAGGCGGTCCACGAGGCGCTCGTTGCATGGAATGCCGAGCGCGCCGAGGCGGCGGCTGGCCATTCCGATAGCTAAACACGAGCCTAAACAACTGATATACATGATTGCGCGATTTTCAACCATTTATTTCGCCATGATTGCCTGCTGGTTTCGGGTTTTATTAACGCTAAAACGTTTGACTAACCCAAGCGAAAACCCTGCTATCCTGCGGGTTGACGAAGACTGATATCTCACCTCGCCGATACATACTGTCTGGCGAATCATTTGTCAATGAATTCGGTGAACGGTAGTAAATACCGTTCAAGCGTATGTATGTATCGGTCGCCGAGCGCGGCACCTCAGTTGGGTTCGTCGGTAGGTAAGGTATATATCGTCCGCAAGTTGCGCGGGGGCACGTCTAGGTGCTCCCGAGTAAGATTCTCTATTGATAGGAGAAGACATGGCCATCATCAACAAGGGTATGTCCAGGCGTTCGTTCCTCGGCCTCACCGGCAGCGTCGCTGCTGTCGCCGGCCTTGGTCTCACTGGCTGCGGTGGCAGCTCTAGCGACGAGGGTTCCGCTTCCGGCTCCACCGATTCCGCCAACCGTGGCGGCGGCGTGATCACCGCTGGTTCCGCTTACGCTCCGTCCAGCTTCGATCCCGCCAGCACCGGCTCCGCTGTGGGCCTGGGTGCTAACTGGCACGTCGTCGAGGGCCTCTACGGCATCGATTACCACGACTACAGCACCTTCAACGAGCTCGCCACCGACGATCCCAAGTCTGTGGACGACACCACTTTCGAGGTCACCATCCGCAAGGGCGCCAAGTTCTCCGATGGCACCGAGGTCACCGCTGACGATGTCGTTGCCTCCTACACCGCTTGCGCCGCTTCCGCTACCTATGCTCCGTTCTTCCAGCCCTTCGAGTCCATCGAGGCCAAGGACGCTAGCACCGTGACGGTCAAGACTAAGGTCCCCAACTTCTCCCTGCTCAAGGATCGTCTGGCCATCGTCCGCGTTACCCCGGCCACCCAGACCGAGGAGGATCGCGCCAAGCAGCCGATCGGTTCCGGCCCCTGGATGTACGACTCTATCTCCGATACCGAGATCACCTTGGTTCCCAACCCCGAGTACAACGGTGAGTATGCTGCCGAGGATAAGAAGATCCAGTACAGCATCCTGACCGACCCCACCGCTCGCGTTACCGCTCAGCAGGAGGGCTCCACGCTCGTTATGGAGCTCGTTACCGCTGACGCCGTCGACCAGCTCGAGAGCGCCGGCTGCAAGATCGATAACGTTCAGGGTTTCGGCACCCGCTTCATCATGTTCAACGTCGCCAAGGAGCCTTGGAACAACGTCAAGGTCCGTCAGGCTGTCATGTATGCGCTCGACACCGAGAAGATGGTCAGCAACACCTTCGCCGGCCTTGCCACCGCTGCCAGCTGCTACCTGCCCAAGAGCTTCACCAACTATCATGAGGCTTCCACGGTGTACAAGACCGACACCAAGAAGGCTAAGAAGCTCATCGAGGAGTCTGGCATCACCCCGGGTGCCATCACCCTGCGCACCACCGACAACGAGCAGATTAAGGGCATGGCCGCCCAGGTCAAGAACGACCTCGACGCTCTCGGCTTCGATGTGACCATCCAGACCGATACCTCGCCGGCCACTTACGCTGCCATCGACGGCGGCGAGGCCTACGATATCCTCCTTGCCCCTGGCGATCCTTCCTGCTTCGGCGCCGACCCCGACCTGCTGCTCAACTGGTGGTACGGCGACAACGTCTGGATGCAGACCCGTTGCCCGTGGAAGGAGTCCGCTGAGTGGCAGAAGCTCCACGGCCTCATGGACGAGGCTCTTGCCGCCGAGGGCGACGAGCAGCAGAAGAAGTGGAACGAGTGCTTCGACATCATTGCCGACAACGCCGTTCTGTACCCCGTTGTCCACGTCAAGACCGTCTCCGCTTCCTGGGACGATCCGTCCACTGCACCCAACGGCGAGGCCCTCGATGGCTTCAAGGGCATCGGCACGACGAGCATGTCCTTCAGGGGCGTTGCGACCGTCAAGGCGTAAGACTCGCTTGAGTCTGTATGCAGGATGTCGGTCGTTGGGACCGTATCCTCATAGTTGAAACAAAGACCCGGGCGGCAACGATGTCGCTCGGGTCTTGTAATGAGTATCCATACTCATATACCAGTTGGTCCTACCGACAAAAGAAAGGGGAGAGAACGTGAACAACTTGCTACGTTTGATTGGAAGGCGTCTTGTGGCGCTGCCGATCATGGCATTGGGCGTCACCGTCCTGGTGTTCTTCCTTATGTCGTTCTCCAAGACCGACCCCGCCTACACGGCGTTGGGTGACGGTGCCTCGCCCGAGGCGGTTGCCGAGTACCATGAGAAGTATGGTCTGGACGACCCCTGGCCCGTGCGCTACGTGCGCTATATGGGCGATCTGATCCATGGCGACATGGGCACCTATGGTGCTGCTCGCAACTCCGTTGCCAAGCGCATCTCCACGGCCCTGCCCGTCACGATGCAGCTGACCTTCATCGGTCTTGCCATCGGTGCGGTCGTTTCGTTTTTGCTCGGCGTCATCGCGGCACTGTATCGCGACAAATGGCCGGACCAAGTGATCCGCGTCTTTTCCATCGCCGGCTTGGCAACCCCGTCGTTCTGGCTTGCCGTTCTGTTGATCCTGCTGTTCTCTTCCTACCTTAAGGTGCTCCCGGCATCGGGTGCTCTGCCTCACTTCACCACGAATCCGGTTGGCTATCTGGGACGTATGATCATGCCCGCTATCGCCTTGGCATTTCCGCTGACGGGCCAGATGACTCGTATCGTGCGTACCGCCATGGTCGAGGAGCTCGACAAGGATTATGTCCGTATGGCTCGCGGCGCCGGCGTTCCCGAGAAGGTCGTCGTCGGCATCAACGTTCTTCGCAATGCGCTGATCACCCCGGTCACCACCCTCGGTCTTAAGATCGGTTACCTCATGGGCGGCGCCGTCGTCATCGAGGTTATCTTCAACCTCCCCGGCATGGGCACCGCGATTCTACAGGGCGTTCAGGGCAACGAGGCGAACCTGGTTCAGGGCGTCGTTATCGTCGTTGCTCTTGCCTTCATCATCATCAACATCGTGGTTGACATGCTCTACCTGCTCATCAACCCGCGCATCAGGACGGTGTAGATTATGGTAAAGATTCGAGAGAAGCAAACCGAGCAGCTCGAGAAGGCTGCCTCCAAGGGGCTCAAGCTCGGTGGCTGGAAGAAGATGACGCTGTCTTCTAAGATTGCCGCCGTCGTGCTGGTGCTGGTCGCCCTGACTGCGATTCTGGCACCCCTTCTTGCCCCCTATAGCCCGGTCGAGATCTTTACGGCTCGCCAGGCTCCCGGCAACGGATTTATCTTCGGTACCGACGATAAGGGTCGCGACATTCTGTCGCGTATGCTCTACGGTGGTCGTTACTCGCTAATCATCGGCTTTGGCGCCACTGCCATGGCTCTGGTCTGCGGCTCGGTCGTGGGCGCCCTTGCAGCGGTTTCGCGCAAGGCCGTCTCCGAGACGATCATGCGTATCTTGGACATCATCATGTCCATCCCGGGCATCGCCCTCGCGGCCGTCTTCGTCTCCATCCTGGGCAACTCCGTGCCGTCGATCATCTTCGCCATCGGCTTTATGTACACTCCGCAGATTGCCCGTATCGTGCGCGCCAACATCGTGTCCGAGTACGGCGAGGACTATGTCCGCGCGGTCATCGTTTCCGGAGCCAAGGCTCCGTGGATTTTGATCAAGCATGTTCTGCGTAACTGCATCGCCCCGATCATGGTCTTCACCGTTACCCTGGTCGCCGATGCCATCATCTTCGAGGCCTCGCTGACCTTCATCGGCGCTGGTATCCAGGAGCCCACCGCTACCTGGGGCAACATCCTCGCCGACGCCCGCGGCGGCGTGCTCGCTGGCCGTTGGTGGCAGGCGCTGTTCCCGGGCCTGGCCATCATGATCACCTGCCTGGCGCTCAACATCCTCTCCGAGGGCATTACCGACGCCATGGCCGCTGCTCCCTCCGCCGCCCTGGATCCCACCGATTCCTCCAAGCGTCGCGAGGCCGATCTGCTGGTCTCCGACCCCGTTCGCGCCTACAAGGAGCAGGCCCAGTCCCTCTCCGCTCGCCTTGGCGCCCTGCGCGATGTCGAGCTCAAGCGTGACGATCGCCATGTGCCCGACGAGTCTGTCGAACCGATTCTCTCGGTCCGTGACTTCTGCATCCAGTTTGAGCATCACGGTGATATCAACGTCGTCGACCATGTCAACTTTGACGTCCGTCCTGGTCAGACCATGGGCCTGGTGGGCGAGTCCGGTTGCGGTAAGTCCATCACCACGCTGGCCATCATGGGCCTGACCGATGAGGACGAGCACCTTTCCGGCGAGGTTCTCTGGGAGGGCCGTGACCTGCTCAAGATGAGCAAGAAGGAGTGGTTCGGCCTGCGCGGTACCGATATCGCCATGGTCTATCAGGACGCCCTGTCCTCGCTCAACCCTTCCATGCTCATCTCTGCCCAGATGAAGCAGCTCACCAAGCGCGGCGGAACCCGCAGCGCCGAGGAACTCCTGGAGCTCGTCGGCCTCGATCCCAAGCGCACGCTCGAGAGCTATCCGCACGAGCTTTCCGGCGGCCAGCGTCAGCGTGTCCTGATCGCTATGGCCCTTACCCGCGACCCCAAGCTGGTCATCTGCGACGAGCCCACGACCGCTCTGGACGTTACCGTCCAGAAGCAGGTCATCAAGCTGCTCAACGATCTTCAGGCCAAACTCGGCTTTGCCATGATCTTCGTTTCGCATGACCTAGCTCTGGTCGCCGAGGTTGCTCATAACATCACGGTTATGTACGCCGGTCAGGTCATCGAGCAGGCGCCCACCAAGGAGCTGCTCACTAACCCGATCCACGAGTACACCCGCGGTCTTCTGGGTTCCGTTCTGTCCATCGAGAGCGGTTCGGGCCGCCTGCACCAGGTGCCCGGCGCCGTTCCGAGCCCGCGCGATTTCCCCAAGGGCGATCGCTTCGCGCCCCGCTCGAGCCATCCGCGTATTGGCCTGGACACCCGTCCGGTCTTCAAGCGCGTGCCCGGCACCGAGCACTTCTATTCCGAGCTCCCCGACGAGGTGCTCAAGGCAAATGGTTTGACCCCTCACGCGGAGGTGATGTAGATGAGCGAGACCGCAGTCAACGGCGTCGAGCCGATCATCTTCCTTGATGACGTCCACGTCACCTTTAGGACCCGTACCGGCTCGATTCTGCACCCCAACCTGGTTCACGCCGTCCAGGGTGTAACGATTAAGCTCATGCCCGGTCAGACGATCGGCATCGTCGGCGAGTCCGGTTGCGGTAAGTCCACCACCGCCAACGTCATGTGCGGCCTGCAGGCCCCCACGAGCGGCAAGGTCTACTTTAAGGGCAAGGACGTTACCAAGCGTACCGCCGAGGACCGTCGCCACATGGGTCGCGTCATCTCGGTCGTGTTCCAAAACCCGGCCACGGCGCTCAACCCGCGCATGGTCGTTCGCGAGCAGCTGCTCGATCCCATGCGCGTCCACAATCTGGGCACCGAGGCAGAGCAGGAGAAGCGCGTCAAGGAGCTCCTGGAGCTCACCGGTCTGCCCAGCTCTGCCGCCGAGGTTCTTCCCGGCCAGCTTTCGGGTGGTCAGCGCCAGCGCGTGGCAATTGCCCGTGCCCTGTCGCTGAACCCCGACGCCATCATCGCCGACGAGCCCACCTCGGCTCTGGACGTTTCGGTCCGCGCGCAGATCCTGAACCTGCTGACCGACCTTAAGAAGGAGCTCGGCCTGGCCATGGTGTTCATTAGCCATGACATCCAGACTGTCCGCTATATCTCTGACGACATCATCGTCATGAATGGCGGCAAGATCGTCGAGCAGGGCGAGGCTAAGCAGGTCTTCCAGCATCCCCAGGACCCCTACACCAAGATGCTGCTCGGCGCTGCGCCGTCGCTGCTGCATCCCAAGCTCGGCGAGTAGCCTCGCTTTCCCTCCCGTGCGCCCGGCTCCCCTGCCGGGCGCACCTCCGTTGCGATTTCGAAAGGTTGGGTTCACGAGCCATGCCAAGTGCTCAGGAGCTACAACATCAATTTGGTGAATATCGAGGCGCCATGCCCCGTCCATCAGATTTCGATCTCTTTTGGAAGGATCGCATGGCCGAGGCCGACGCCGTCGGGCTTGACTACGCGATCGAGACGGCATCGGTCACCGATGCCGCGACCTGCCAGCTTTTCGACCTCTGGTATACCGGCATGTGTGGCGCTCGCCTGCATGCCAAGTACCTTAAACCCGTCTCGGACGAGCCCGTGCCATTGGTACTTCAGTTCCATGGGTATCCGGGTGCAAGCCGCAGCTGGTTTGAGCAGGCGTCGTTTGCGGGCATGGGCATGGCACTCATCGCCCTCGACTGCCCCGGCCAAGGAGGTCCCTCCGAGGACATTGGTGGATTTGAGGGCACAACGGTTGCCGGGCATATCGTCGCCGGTATCGACGGCGACCCGGCCAACCTCTACTATGTCCGCTTGCACCAAGATATTCGCATCCTGTGCCGCATCGTTCGCGAGCTCGAGGGCATCGATCTTGCGCGTGTGTTTGTGAACGGCGCGTCGCAGGGCGGCGGTTTGGGCATTGCGACCTGTGCGCTTAACAGCGAGCTTATCAATCGCGCCGCCATCCTCTATCCCTTCCTGTCAGATTTCCGCCTGGTCTGGGATTTGGATGCCGACGACATTGCCTACGAGGGCCTGCGCTATTGGTCTCGCTGGTTTGACGAGGACTCGACTCGTATTGACGAAGCCTATGCCAAGCTGGCGTACTTCGATTCCAAGAACTTTGCCCCTATGGTCAAATGCCCCGTGCTGTTTGGCACCGGCACAGCCGATATCGTCTGTCCGCCAGCGACGCAGTTTGCGGTCTATAACAACCTGACCTGCGAAAAGCGTCATGAGTTCTTTGAAGGCTTTGGCCACGAGGAGATCCAGGATTTTGACGATTTGATCATCCCGTTTTTCTGCAAGGGAGGGGAGGCTCATGTCTAAGTGCGAGAGCAATGTTGACGAGCTGATTGTCCCCGGACTCGTGGGAATTCCTGGAACGGTTTCGTCAAGGCTTGCAGAATATCGGGACTGGCGCGGTGATGTCCAAGCAGATGTTTCTGATTTAGAGACATGCGCTTCGAATCTTGAGATTCAAGGCCTGGCCATTACGGCGATTGACTTTGTTAACCCCTGCGCCCGTTACTCGGAGGTCTCCTTTGAGCTCGGTGACGATGCGATTCACGCTCGTTTGATCGAGCCTGTCGGTCGTGCCCGAGTATCTGAGCGCGTGCCGTTGTGCCTGATGTTCCACGACATCGATCGGCCTGTGCGCGGCTGGCATCACATGACGAGATTTGCCGCCATGGGGTATGCCGTTCTCGCGCTGGATGACGATGTTGCTGGTGCGGACGACCTGCGGCGGGGGATTGCTTCGCCCGCTTTTGTCGAGCGCGTCCGTTGGGGTTGCGCGCTGGCGAAGGTGGCGCGCAATCTTGATGGCATGGACCCCGACCGCATCTTTGCATGGGGCGAGGGCCTTGGCGGCGGAGTCGCGCTGGCGGTTTCTGCTCTGGACGAGCGGGGCCTCGCCTGCACGGCGGTTGCCAATCCGCTTCCTGGCGGCCTCGAGGCGCTGTCGTCTCGGGTGCGCGGATCGGTGCTCATGGGCACATCGCTTATGGATACCGTGAGCGATCCTAAGGATCAGTTTGCCGTATTCAACGGTCTTGAGTGTGACCGGAGGCATATCATCTATGCAAAATACGCTCACGAGCGCATCAATGCGTTCGAAAACGAAGTCGTCGACTTTTTTAACCAAACGTTCTACTCGTGTTCTTTGGCCTAGACGGCCTGGACACTGCCAACAAGAGTGGGTGGCATAGGGCCGCCCGCCAGACAGCTAAGGAGATTCTTGTGGCAACTCAGAAATTCACCGGCGTTATCCCTCCCGTCGTTGTTCCCGATACCGAAGATCACCAGCTCGACGTTGCCTCCTTTGAGCGCAGCATCAACCGCATGATCGATGCCGGCGTCGATGGCCTGTTCTTCTTGGGATCCTCGGGCGAGGTCGTCTTCTCCACCGACGAGCGCCGTCGCCAGATTATCGCCGAGGCCGTTCGTATCGTCGACCACCGTGTGCCTGTTCTGGTCGGCATCATCGATACCGAGACCGAGCGCATGATCGAGCACGGCAAGGTCGCCCAGGAGCTGGGCGCCGATGCCCTCGTCGCCACCTGCCCGTTCTATGCCCTGCAGGGCATGACCGAGGTCGAGGAGCACTTCCGCATCCTGCACGAGGAGCTCGACCTGCCCATCTTTGCCTATGACATTCCCGTCTGCGTTCACACCAAGCTCCCCTGGAAGCTCCTTGCCAAGCTCGGCGCCGAGGGCGTTCTGGCCGGCGTCAAGGATTCCTCGGGTGATGACATCTCGTTCCGCTACCTCGTTCAGGAGAACGAAAAGAACGGCCATCCGATGAGCATTCTCACCGGCCACGAGGTTGTTGTCGACGGCGCCTACCTCGGTGGCGCCGACGGTTCCGTCCCGGGTCTCGCCAACGTTGAGCCCGAGGGCTACGTGCGTCAGTGGAAGGCCGCTCAGGCTGGTGACTGGGCTACCGTCAAGGCCGAGCAGGATCGCCTCAATGAGATTTCGCACATCTGGGATGTCACCTCGGGCGTCCAGGGCTATGCCGGTGGCGTCGGCGCCTTCAAGACCGCTATGAACCTCATGGGTATCTTCGACAGCCCGACCATGCCGCGCCCGGTGAAGGCCATGACCGGCGAGAACGTCGAGGCGATTAGGAAGGTCCTCCAGGACAACGGTCTCCTGTAAAGCTTCCCCGGGCACCCGATCTTGGGGCTCAAGCGGTCGAGCGTGACCCATTAGGTCAACGCCCGACCGCTTTCACCCCAACCTCGGGCACCCGGGAAACCTTTACCAAGCTGCGGCGATAACGCAGCCTCCATTTCCTGTAGTTGTTTTTTATCTCCTAAGGAGAGCGACATGGAGAACAAGTACGTCTGCTCTGTCGATATCGGCGGAACTAAGATCGCGACTGCCATCATGGAGTACCCGGCTGACGGTAGTGTGCCCCATCCCGTTTTTGAGGCCGAGGTTCCTACCGAGGCCCAGGAGGGCGGCGAGGCCGTCTTCCAGCGTATCGAGGCGTCCATCAAGGCTGCTCTCGAGGCGAATCCCGATGTCGAGGTCCTTGGCGTCGGTATCGGTGCCGCCGGCGTCGTCGATCCCAAGACGGGCGCCATCGCGTATGCCAACGAGATCATGCCCGGCTGGTCCGGCGTTCAGTTGGGGCCGCGCCTGCGCGAGGACCTCGGTCTTCCCGTTGCCGTTGTAGGCGACGTGCAGGCTCATGCTCTGGGCGAGGCCCACTGGGGCGTCGGCAAGGGCAAGTTCTCCGTCTTGTGTCTTGGCATCGGTACGGGCATCGGCGGCGCATATGTCGAGAACGGCCGCGTGATGCAGGGTTTCCATGGTGCTGCCGGCCATATGGGCCACATCGAGTGCTCGGCTGCCGCCGGCATTCCCTGCGCCTGCGGGCGTTCCGGCCATCTGGAGTCGGTTGCTTCGGGCACTTCCATTGGTCGAATGTACGATGAGCGTTTTGGCCGCGTCGACCCCAGCCGTCCTTCGGTCGGTCGCGATGTGAACGACCTGTGCCGTGCGGGCGACGCAAAGGCGACCGAGGTCATCCATGACGCCGGCTTTGCGCTGGGGGCCAGCTTGGGCTCGCTCGCTAACATCCTGGACCCTGAGGTCATCGTGCTTTCGGGCGGCGTGATTCACCAAGGTCCCGATTGGCGTTCGCAGACGTGGAAGGATTCGGTGCACGAGGGCTATGCCAGCCAGGCGCTCGATCCGCTTCAGAACACACCGATCCTCATCGGTTCTCTGGAGGGCGATGCTCCGCTCATCGGTGCCGCTGAGCATCTTCTTGCCTCGTTGAAGTAAAAGTATCTGCTGTAGGAGCCTCCCGAGACAACACGCCTCGGGAGGCTGTTCTAAGAAAGGTTGCAGCCTTATGACCGTCGATCCTTTGATTCAATCCCTGAAGGGCAAGCTCGTCGTGAGCGTTCAGGCGTATATGGGCGAGCCGCTTCGTACGCCCGAGACCATGGCGCAAATGTCTCGCGCTTGCGAGCTCGGCGGCGCCGCCGCCATTCGCTGCCAGGGCCTTGCCGACATTGCCGCCATTAAGGGTCGCTGTGAGGTTCCCGTCATCGGCCTGTGGAAGGATGGGCACGAGGGCGTTTACATCACGCCGACGCTGCGTCACGCTCGCGCCTGCGTTGCTGCCGGTGCCGATATCGTGGCGATCGACGCCACCGATCGTCCGCGCCCCGATGGCAAGACGGTCGAGGATACCTTCCGTCCGCTGCGCGAGGAGGGCGTGCTCCTGATGGCGGATTGTGCCACCATCGAGGACATTCGTCGTGCTGTCGACATGGGCTTCGACCTGGTGTCCACCACGCTTTCTCATGGTGTTGCCGCTATCGATTGCACCATGGCCGACGGTCCCGATCTGCCGCTCCTGCGTCAGGCGACCGAGGAATTCCCCGGTCTTCCCATCATCTGCGAGGGCCGCGTGCACACGCCCGAGGAGGCCCGCGCCGCGATTGATGCGGGCGCCTGGGCAGTTGTCGTAGGCACTGCCATTACGCACCCCACGAGTATTACGAGTTGGTTCAAAGCTGCGCTTGAGGCGTAAGACGGACCTCGTATCCGCTCAGGGCGGTATACTCATTAAAGGCAATTGACCGCGCGGGATCCGGGTTGCTGGGTCCCGCGCTTGTTTTCAGGAGGCAGCACATGCAAAAGGGAGATGCCATGGATGCGGCGGAGCGCTCGGAGCGCATCCCCGATATCGTCATCATCACCGGAATGTCCGGATCGGGCCGAACGCAGGCCATGCATGTGTTCGAGGACATGGGCTACTTTTGCATCGACAACTTGCCTCCGCGTCTGATCGCCCAGCTTGCCGAACTCGTCGGCATCAATACGGGCGTGGGCAGGCATCTTGCCGTCACCTGCGACCTACGCAGCCAGGGCTTGTTCGATGAGCTGCTCGATGCCGTTGCCGCACTCGAGGAGCGCGAGATGAGCTGTGACATCGTGTTTCTCGAGGCCTCTGACGAGGTGCTGATCCGTCGTTATAGCGAAAACCGTCGCCGCCATCCCATTGCCAAGCCGGGGGAGACTACGGCCGATGCCATTCAGCGCGAGCGCCTGCAGCTGCAGGGTGTGCGCGATCGAGCCGATATGATCATCGACACGAGCCGCCTTCGCACCTCTGCCCTGCGCAACAAATTGCGCATGGCGTTCTCCGAGTTGTCCGACCAGCAGCTCATGGACGTTCACGTGTTCTCGTTTGGCTTTAAGCACGGTATGCCCGTTGAGGCGGACATTATGATCGACGTTCGCTTCCTGCCCAATCCGTTCTACGATCCCGAGATGCGCACCATGACCGGTCTCGATAAGAAGGTCTCCGATTTTGTTCTGGACCATCCCAAGACGCAGGAGTTTTGGAAGGCTTGGACACAGCTGCTCGATACGGTGATGCCGGGCTATATCGCGGAGGGTAAGCCGCAGCTTTCTATCGCCATCGGCTGCACGGGCGGCCAGCACCGCAGCGTTGCCATTGCCGAGGCCACGGCCCGTTACCTGGAAGGCGCTCAGTATCATGTGAGCATCTCCCACCGCGACCTGTCGCGCGCCAACACGAAGGCATAGGCCTACATGTCGTTTACCGCCGAGGTGCGTGACGAGCTCGCGCGCTGCGAACCCGAATGTGAATACTGCGACTTGTCGACGCTTGCCGCCCTCACGCGCGTGAGCGGTACGCTCTCGCTTACCGGCTCTGGGCGGTATCGTTTGACGGTTGCGACTGAGACGGGAGCCGTCGCGCGCACGATGATCACGCTGACGCATCGTATCCTTAAGCTCAAAACGGAGTTCACCGTCCGTAAATCTGTATTGCATAAGGTTCGAAACTACCTCATCACCTTGCCTGATCAGCCAGACCTGGATAAGGCCTTGGTTCTGCTGGGTATCCTCGACCGTAGGGGAGGACTTGTCGCCGGCGTACCCCGACATATCGTTGCCCGTCCTTGCTGTAGACTTGCCTATATCCGCGGCGCGCTCATCGCGGGCGGCTTCGTGGCCGATCCACGCGGCGATTTTCATTTGGAGATCGCTGTGCAGGGCGAGCAATATGCCAAGGGGCTTTGCGATCTGTTGGAGCAGATTGGGGTCCATGCTCGTGTTAATGCACGGCGGGGGTCATATGCCGTGTACATTAAGAGCGCCGAGGAAATCGAGCATCTATTAAAGCTGATTGGCGCCAAGCGCAGCGTTGCCGAGATTGAGGAGGCGCGCGCGGTCAAGTTGGTTAAGAACGATGTGAACCGTCGCGTGAACGCCGAGCTCGCCAACCAGACCAGAAGTGCGGGTGCCGCCCAGCATCAGCTTGCGCTTATCGATGAGCTCAAGCAGCGAGGCCTTCGCGATGCGCTTCCGGATGCCTTGGCGGTCTTTTGCGACCTGCGCGAGCGCTATCCCGATCTTTCGCTGCGTGATTTGGGGGAGATGGCTGACCCTCCCTTGTCGAAGTCAGCCCTCTACCATCGTGTTTTACGGCTTGAAAAGCTCATTGAAGCAAACAGGTAGTTTGAAGTATCGACTTATATATGGATTTAACTGCTATTTTAGTCTTTAAAACGTTTTAACGTAAATTTGATTTTCAATTTCGAGCATTCTCGTGAAATTCAAGTCAAAAAAAAGGTATATTAGGCGAGTGGTTAGTTTGTGGGCCTCAACGGCGGGCGCTGTAGCTCGCGGGGGCCTTACGAAAGGAGACACAATGGCAGTAAAGGTTGCTATTAACGGCTTCGGTCGCATCGGTCGTCTGGCTTTCCGTCAGATGTTCGGTCATGAGGGCTCCGAGATCGTCGCTATCAACGACCTCACCTCTCCCGATATGCTCGCTTACCTGCTGAAGTACGACTCCACGCAGGGCAACTACGCTCGCGATCACGAGGTCGTTGCTGGCGAGGATTCCATCACCGTTGACGGCAAGGAGATCAAGATCTACAAGGAGGCCGACGCCAACAACCTGCCTTGGGGCGACCTCGACGTCGACGTCGTTCTCGAGTGCACCGGCTTCTACACCAGCAAGGCTAAGGCTCAGGCCCACATCAACGCTGGCGCCAAGAAGGTCGTCATCTCCGCTCCGGCTGGCAGCGATCTGCCCACCATCGTGTACAACGTCAACCATGAGACGCTGACCGCTGAGGACAACATCATCTCCGCTGCTTCCTGCACCACCAACTGCCTCGCCCCGATGGCCAAGGGTCTGAACGACTTCGCTCCCATCGTGTCCGGCATCATGACCACCATTCACGCCTGGACTGGCGACCAGATGCCGCTCGACGGCCCGCAGCGCAAGGGCAACAAGCGTCGTAGCCGCGCCTGCGCCGTCAACATCGTCCCCAACACCACCGGTGCCGCCAAGGCTATCGGCCTGGTTCTCCCCGAGCTCAACGGTAAGCTCATCGGTGCCGCCCAGCGCGTCCCGACGCCGACCGGCTCCATCACCAACCTCTACGCTGTCGTTGACAAGAAGGTCACCGTCGACGAGGTCAACGCCGCTATGAAGGCCTACGCTGCCACCATCTCCGAGACCTTCGGTTACAACGAGGACGACATCGTCTCCACCGACATCATCGGCGAGACCCACGGCTCCATCTTTGACGCCACTCAGACCATGTGCTCTGACCTCGGCAACGGCCAGACCCTCGTTCAGGTCACCTCTTGGTACGACAACGAGAACTCCTACACCTCTCAGATGGTCCGCACCATCAAGTACTTCGAGAAGTTCGTTGCTTAATTTAGCTTTTAGCGAATAGCTCGTTGAGCGTCTAAAGAAGGGCGCGGCCTTATAGGGCTTACACCCTAGGGTCGCGCCCTTTTTATAAGAAATCGTCTGCCGTAATGGGAGGCAGACACGTACGAAAGGTAGAAGCAAACATGGCCTTTACCAAGAAGACCGTCCGCGACATCGATGTCGACGGCAAGCGCGTTCTCGTCCGCGTTGACTTTAACGTGCCTATCAAGGATGGCGTCGTTGGCGACACCACCCGTATCAAGGCTGCCCTGCCCACCATCAACTATCTCGTTGAGCACAATGCTCGCGTCATCCTCATGAGCCACCTCGGCCGTCCCGATGGCACCGGCTTCCAGCCCGAGCTGTCCCTCGAGCCCGTCGCCAAGAAGCTCGCTGAGCTCTCTGGTCTCGACGTTGCCTTTGTCGCCGACACTTACGGCGAGAAGGCTGCCGAGGCTGTCGCTGCCGTCGAGCCGGGCAAGGTTCTCGTTCTCGAGAACGTCCGCTTCGATAAGCGTGAGAAGAAGAACGATCCCGAGATCGCCAAGAAGCTCGCTTCCTATGGTGACGTCTTCGTTCTCGATGCCTTCGGCACCGCTCACCGCGCCCAGGGTTCCGTCGTGGGCCCCGCCGCTTATCTGCCCGCAGTCGCCGGCTTCCTTCTCGAGAAGGAGGTCGACACGCTGACCGGCATCTTCGCCGAGCCCGAGCGTCCCTTCGTCGCCATCGTCGGTGGTTCCAAGGTTTCCTCCAAGATCGGCGTTCTCGATCACCTCATCGACTCCGCTGACACCCTGATCATCGGTGGCGGCATGGCCTACACCTTCTTCCTGGCTCAGGGCCTGTCCGTCGGTCAGTCCCTCAAGGAAGAGGACTGGGTCGAGCGCGCCGGCGAGATGCTCAAGAAGGCCGAGGAGAAGGGCGTCAAGATTCTGCTCCCCATCGACAACCGCGTTGCCGATCACTTTGGCGAGGACGCTGTCCCCGAGGTTGTCGCTTCCGACGCTATCCCCGACGATCGTGAGGGTATGGACATCGGCCCCAAGACCGAGGAGCTTTACGCCGAGGCCGTCAAGGGCGCCAAGACTGTGTTCTGGAATGGTCCCATGGGCGTCTTCGAGTTCGACAACTTCGCTCACGGCACCCAGGCTATCGCCGAGGCTGTCGCCGAGGCTGACTGCACCTCGATCATCGGCGGTGGCGACTCTGTCGCAGCCGTCAACAAGTTCAACCTGGCCGACAAGATGAGCTGGATCTCCACCGGTGGTGGCGCTTCCATGGAGCTCGTCGAGGGTAAGGCCCTGCCCGGAGTGGAGGCGCTTCTCGATGCCTAATCGCACCCTTCTTATCGCTGGTAACTGGAAGATGAACAACGACGTCGCCGAGGCCGCCAAGCTCGCCGACGAGCTGGCTCAGGCTCTGCCCGAGGTTCCGGCTGGCGTCGAGGTGCTCGTCTGCCCTCCGACCATCGACATCACCACGGTTCATGACCGCATTCAGGCTGCCCCCATCGCCCTCGGTGCACAGAACGTGTACTGGGAGGCCAAGGGTGCCTTCACCGGTGAGTCTTCTTGCGACATGCTCAAGTCCGCTGGCTGCACCTACTGCATTATCGGTCACTCCGAGCGTCGCGACTACTTCCACGAGACCGACGAGGACCAGAACAAGAAGGCTAAGGCTCTCGTTGCCGCCGGTCTTGTTCCCGTCTTCTGCTGCGGCGAGTCCCTTGAGGTCCGCGAGGCTGGCACCTATGTCGAGCACGTCGTGAACCAGGTCAAGGCTGGCCTTGCTGGCCTTGAGATCACCTGCCCCAAGCAGGTCGTTGTCGCCTACGAGCCCATCTGGGCCATCGGCACCGGCAAGACCGCTACCGCCGAGGACGCTCAGGAGGTCTGCGGCGCTATCCGTGAGACCCTCAAGGAGATGTTCGGCGAGGAGCTCGCAGACGGCATCCGCGTTCTCTACGGCGGTTCCGCCAAGCCCGGCAACATTGCCGAGCTCGTCGCCAAGCCCGACGTTGACGGCGCCCTCGTGGGCGGCGCTTCGCTCAAGGCTGCCGACTTCGCCTCTATGGTCGTCAAGGCAGGCGAGTAGGACATATGGCACAGCGTCATCTTCCTGCACTCCTGATCATCATGGATGGTTGCGGCCTTGCTCCGGCCGATGGCGAGAACGCCGTCGCCGCTGCCAAGACGCCCTTCCTTGATAGCCTGTACGAGAAGTACCCCCACACCACGCTCGGCGCTTCGGGCGAGGACGTGGGTCTTCCCGATGGCCAGATGGGTAACTCCGAGGTGGGTCACCTCAACATCGGTGCCGGACGCATCGTGTTCCAGGAGCTTTCGCGCATCAACAACGCCATCAAGGACGGCTCCATCGCCAAGAACGAGGTTTTTGTCAAGGCTATGGACGACGTCAAGGCTGACGGTAAGACTCTCCACCTCATGGGCCTTATGAGCCCTGGCGGCGTTCACTCCCACATGAACCACGTCGAGGCTCTGGTCAAGATGGCTGCCGAGCACGGCGTCAAGACCGTTCGCGTCCACGCCTTCATGGATGGCCGCGACGTCGACCCGCAGTCCGGTGCTGGCTACATGAGCGAGTTCTGCGCCTTCCTGGCCAAGATCTCCGAGGAGACCGGTTGCGACGCTCGCGTTGCCACCGTCTCGGGTCGTTATTGGGCGATGGACCGCGACAACCGTTGGGAGCGCATCCAGCGCGCCTACGACGTCATGGTCAATGCGTCCGATGCTGATACCGACCCCGTTGCCGGTATCAAGGCCTACTACGAGAAGGACCCGCGCGGCGACGAGTTCGTCGAGCCCTTCGCTGCCCACAACGAGGGCATTCACGAGGGCGACGCGGCCATCTTCTTCAACTTCCGTCCCGACCGCGCTCGTCAGATGACCCGCGTGTTCACGGACAAGGAGTTCGACGGCTTTGAGCGCGAGCAGATCAAGCTTTCGCACTTTGTGACGATGACCGAGTACGATCCGACGTTTGACGTCGAGGTCGCCTTCCCCAAGACGTTCCCCGAGAACGTCCTGGCCGACGTTATTGCCGCCAATGGCCTGAAGCAGCTGCACACTGCCGAGACCGAGAAGTACGCCCACGTGACGTTCTTCCTCAACGGTGGCATCGAGGAGCCCAAGGAGGGCGAGGAGCGCGTGCTCGTCGCTTCCCCCAAGGTCGCTACCTACGATCTGCAGCCCGAGATGAGCGCTCCCGAGGTTACCGAGAAGCTCGTCGCCGCCATCAACGAGGATCGCGCTGATTTCTACATCGTGAACTTCGCGAACTGCGACATGGTTGGTCACACCGGTGTCTTCGACGCCGCCGTTAAGGCTGTCGAGGCTGTTGACGATGCCCTGTCCAAGGTTGTCCCGGCGATTCTCGCCAAGGGCGGCTTTGCACTGATTACCGCCGACCACGGCAACGCCGATCACATGTTTGACGTTGCTTCCGACGGTTCCAAGCATCCGTTTACGGCTCACACCACCAACCGCGTGCCGTTCATCATCGTTGATGAGAAGGCACAGCTCACCGGTATCGAGGACGGCCGTCTTTCCGATATCGCTCCGACCATGCTCACCATGGCTGGTATTGAGCCTTCCGCCGAGATGACGGGCCGCGTGCTCGCCACCGAGGCCTAATAGAAAACAAATACCGTTTTCTAGTAAGGGGGTTGTCCACAACCGGACAACCCCCTTTTTGGTATTTCTGCCATTTCCACCCCGTCCTTGAGTGGCAGGTAGGGGAGAGCGGGGGATTGTGGTACAGTACTGGAGTTTGAACTGTTCTATTAAGGAGCTTATCTATGGGTCCGTTCCAGATTCTTCTGTTTGTCGTTTGGGCTGTCTCTGCCGTGGCGCTGACGATTCTCGTCCTGATGCATTCCGGTAAGGGCACCGGCGTTTCGGATATGATCGCTAGCTCGCTGTATAACTCCAGCTCTGCCACGGGCGTCATGGAGCAGAACCTCGATCGCCTGACGGTAATTATGGCCGTTGTTTTTGCCGTGTGCGTCGTCCTGTGCATGTTCTTCTTCCCGCAGGGCATCGTGGGCTACTAAGCATCGGCGTATATACGTTTGCAATGGGTCTCGCATGTGCGGGACCCTTTTTGTTTACATATTTGTAACAGAGTCAAAATATCCCCACATACTTCGCCCAACTAAAGAAATTCTCGACCGTTAACCGGAATTAGCCCCAAATCGTGCATAAAATGCGCTACTGTATTTCGAAACGTTGGTTCGTTGTGCATAACCAGCCATAGCAGCGGGCGGCGTTTTGATGGTTCGGATCGGATTGTCTCGACATATGTCCGACTGAACATTTCTTTGTCCTATCTCATAAGGAGGATGGCATGGCTGATTCTATGTTCCACCAGCCCGTTATGGGTCGTCGCGCCTTTGTTGGCGGCACCCTCGCTGCGAGCTCCATGGCTTTTCTTGCCGCATGCGGCAAGAAGGGCGGCGACACTTCCGGTTCTGAGTCCGGTTCGACGCTGAACTTCTACATCAACAACCCGGTCTGCATCGACCCCTACAATGTCCAGGAGGACCAGGGCACTCAGGTCGAGTACCAGCTCTTTGACGCTCTGACCTCTTATGACGCCGAGAAGGGCGAGATCGTTCCGCTGGCTTGCGAGTCCTTTGAGGCCAACGACGACGCCACCGAGTTCACCTTCAAGATCAAGAAGGCCAAGTTCCACAACGGTGACGACGTTACCTCCAAGTCCTTCAAGCTCGGTTGGGAGCGTCTGGTCAACACCAAGTCGGCTATCGCTACCGAGTACGGCCCCTCCGAGGTCTCTTATCACCTTTCCATGGTCGAGGGCTATGACGACCTGCTTGCCGGTAACGCTACCGAGCTCAGCGGCGTTACTTGCCCCGACGATGAGACCCTCGTCGTCAAGCTGTCTTCCGCTTACGCCGACTTCCCCTTCGTCGCCTCTCACCCGGCTCTGGCCCCGGTTCCCGAGTGCGCCGAGTCCGATGCCAAGAGCTTCTACCTTGCACCGGTCGGTAACGGCCCGTTCATGATGGACGGCAAGTGGGAGGATGGTCAGGAGATCAACCTCAAGAAGTTCGACGATTACTATGGCGACAAGGCCAAGATCGATGGCATCCACTTCCAGGTCATCAAGGACATGGAGACCGCTTACAAGGAGTTCCAGGCCGGTAACCTCGATGTCTGCGACGTTCCCGTTGCTCAGATCGACGCCGCCAAGAAGGATCGCGGCGTGTCCAAGGACGGCTACACCATGGGTGACGGCGAGCGCATGCTGCTCGGCTCCGAGCCTTCCACCTACTACCTGACCTGCAACAACACGGCCGAGCCGTTCAACAACGCCGACCTGCGCAGGGGTATCTCCCTGGCCATCAACCGTGAGGCCATCTGCAAGACTATCTTCAAGGGTACCCGTACCCCCGCCGACGGCATTGTTCCTCCGGGCATCGATGGCTACAAGGAGGGCGCATGGGAGTTCTGCGCCTACGACGTCGACAAGGCTAACGAGTACCTGGACAAGGTTGCTCCCGCTGGCGCTAACGGCGATCGTGGCATTAACGTGACCCTTTCCTACAACCAGGATGGTGGCCACAAGGAGATCATGGAGTCCATCATCGGTGACCTCGCCAAGGTTGGCGTTACCGCTGTCTCCGATACCCCTGAGTGGTCTGCCTTGCTCGAGCAGTACCAGAACTTTAACTATCAGTTCGGTCGTCTGGGTTGGATTGCCGACTACCCGATTATGGACAACTTCCTGTATCCGCTGTTCCACTCCGACTCCCTCGGTGGCGACAACCGCTCCGGTTACAACAACCCCGAGTTCGACGCCAAGGTCAACGAGGCTCGCACCACGGTTGACGACGAAGAGCGCGTTGCTAAGATGCAGGAGGCCGACGCTATGGTCGCTGCCGACTGCCCGGTCATCCCGGTGATGTTCTACACGCACACCATCGTCGGCTCCGATCGCATCAAGCACCTCTATGTCGATCCGCAGAAGCACGCTGAGCTGGGTACCGCTGAGCTCGCCTAAGAGTTTGCAGCTTCCGTGAGGGTCAAGTATTTACGTAGACCTCATGGGAAACATACAGTTCTCCCTAACCTGGGGTAAACTGGCTGATGGTAATTTTGGGATGCCGGTCTGGCGATCGGCATCCCATTTAGGTTAATCCCTAGATAGGGGAGTGGTATGGGTAAGTACATCGTTAAACGTGTGCTTCAGTTCATCCCGGTATTTTTGGGCGTTACGCTGATTCTGTTCGCCCTTCAGAATATCGTGCCGGGAGATCCGATCAAGCTGATCGGTGGAGACAAGGCTCTGTCCCCCGAGGTGGAGCTTCAGCTTCGCGTCCGCTATCACCTGGTCCAGTCGGACGAGGACGGCAACGCGATCCTTGACGAGAACGGCGACCCCGTTCAAACGTCGCTCGTGGACCGTTACTTGTATTACATGAACGGCCTGCTTCATGGCGATCTGGGCAATTCGTATCAGCGCAAGCTGCCGGTTACGGAAATTTTTGCCCAGAAGTATCCGTATACGGTCAAACTTGCCGCGTGCGCCATCGTGCTCGAGGCAATCATGGGTATCGGTGCGGGTATCATTTCGGCGGTAAAGCGTTATTCCTTCTGGGATATTTTGGTAACGCTCACCACGTCGATCCTCGTTGCGGTCCCGGCCTTCTGGCTCGGTATGTTGCTGCAGCTGTTCTTTGGCGTCATCCTCAAGGACGCTACGGGCGGTGCAATCTCCATGCCGATCTCGGGTGCCGGCGGTTCCAGCTCTCAGTATCAGGATTGGATGCACTATGTGCTTCCGACCATTACGCTGGCTTCGGTTTCGACCGCTTATGCCGCCCGCATTATGCGCTCGCAGCTGCTTGACGTCATGAACCAGGATTACATCCGTACGGCAAAGGCCAAGGGTCTCTCCAATCGCGCGATCATCGTCAAGCATGCGCTTAAGAATGCACTCATCCCCGTCGTTACCTATATTGGTGTCGACTTTGGTGGCATGCTTTCGGGCGCCATCCTGACCGAGACGGTTTTTAACTGGCCCGGTATCGGCTATGAGGTCTATCGCGCCATTAGCATGCGTGACTGGCCCATCGTTATGGGCGGCGTTACGCTCATCGTCGTCGTCGTCATGGTGATTAACCTGCTCGTCGACATTAGCTATGCATTCCTCGACCCGCGCATCCGCCTTGGCGGTCCGTCGGATAAGGCCTAAGGGAGGTACGTCTCATGCAGGAAACTGATTCTCAGTCTCAGGAGCAGGCTACCGCCACCAAGGCCGCATCTGCTCCCGCCAAGTCCCGCACGCTGTGGGGCGACGCTTTTAAGCGTCTTCGTAAGAACAAACTCGCCGTTATCGGTGTCTGTTGGATCATCATCGTCGTTGTGGTTGCCCTGACCGCAGATCTGTGGGCTAAGCCCTGGCTCGGTTCTCCGACGGCTTCCGACTCGACCACCATGGCCGAGACGTCGCTGCTGGCTCCGTGTGCAGAGCACCCGTTTGGCACCGACGCCCTTGGTCGTGACATTCTCGTCCGCGTTATCTACGGTGCGCGCGTTTCGCTGTCTGTCGGAATTATGGCCACCGCGATTTCTACGCTGATCGGTCTGGTCATGGGTGCTCTGGCCGGTTTCTACGGCGGCATCTGGGATACGATCATCATGCGCTGTGCGGACATCTTCCTGGCGTTCCCGTACGTGCTGTTCGTTGTCGCCATGATCGCCGTTATCGGCCGCGGTCTTCAGAACGTCTTTATCGCCATCGGTATTCTCGGCTGGCCTTCGATTGCGCGCGTCTTCCGCTCTGCAATCTTGACGGTCAAGGAAAACGACTATGTTGATGCTGCGCGCGCGATGGGTGCATCTGATGCTCGTATCGTCGTGCGTCACATCTTCCCGAACTCCGTCGCCTCCATCGTGGTCTACGCGACCATGAACATTGGTGGCGCCATTCTGACCGAGTCCGCTCTGTCCTTCCTCGGCATGGGCGTTATTCCGCCTACGCCTTCGTGGGGCTCCATGATTCAGGACGGTCAGCAGTATCTTCTGACCGCTCCCTGGATGATGATCATGCCCGGTCTGGCAATTCTCTCGACGGTGCTCGCCTTCACCCTGCTGGGTGACGGCCTGCGCGACGCTCTCGACGTCAAGATGAAGGACGCATAAGGATGAAGAAGAACAAGAACTATGTGGACCTGAAGGACCAGCCGGTTCCCGAGGGCCAGCATCTGCTCGAGGTCGATGACCTTAAGATGTATTTCCACACCGAGGATGGCGTTGTTCGCGCTGTCGACGGTGTCTCCTACACGCTCGATCGCGGCGAGACCCTGGCCGTCGTCGGTGAGTCCGGCTCCGGTAAGTCCGTGACCGCCATGACCATCATGGGCCTTATCTCGATGCCTCCGGGAAAGATCGAGGGCGGTGACGTTCGCTATCGCGGTCGTTCTATCCTCGAGATGACTGAGGAAGAGATGCAGCACATTCGCGGTAACGACATCGCGATGATCTTCCAGGATCCTATGACCTCTTTGAACCCGGTCTATAAGATCGGCAAGCAGGTGGGCGAGGGCCTTCGTCTGCACCGTGGCTACTCCAAGCAGGAGGCGCTCAAGCGTGCCACCGAGCTTTTGGACCTCGTTGGTATACCCGAGCCCGAGAAGCGCGTCAATGAGTATCCGCACCAGTTCTCTGGCGGTATGCGTCAGCGCGTCATGATTGCCATGGCTCTTGCCTGCGATCCCGATATTCTGATTGCCGACGAGCCCACGACTGCTCTGGACGTTACCATCCAGGCTCAGATTATTGAGCTTATGCAGGAAATGCAGGAGAAGAACGGCAACGCCATCATCATGATTACCCATGACCTGGGCGTCGTTGCCGATATGGCCGACAAGATCATGGTTATGTATGCCGGCCGTCCCGTCGAGTTCGGTACTGCTGAGGAAATCTTCTACGAGAGCCGTCACCCCTACACCTGGGGCCTTATCCGCTCCATCCCGGAGCAGGCCATCGATGAGAAGAAGCCGCTTACGCCGATTCACGGTAACCCGCCTTCGCTCATGAACCTGCCTGAGGGCTGCGTCTTCTCCCCTCGTTGCCCCTATGCGACCGATAAATGCCGTAAGCAGCGCCCCGAGCGCGTTGTCACCGACTCTGGTCATTACTCTGCGTGCCACTACTCCGGTGACCCCGAGTTCCTCAAGAACGCTCCTGAGACGTCCCGTACGCGCAAGGATTCCAAGAAGGGAGGCGAGGCGTAATGGCAGATACCAACGAGCGTACTCCGTTGCTGAAGGTCGAGCACCTCTCTAAGGAGTTCCCCGCTGAGTCCGGCATGTTCGCCAAGCGTTTTTCCAAGCGTGTCGTCTCTGCTGTAAATGACATCTCTTTTGAGATTTATCCTGGCGAGACCTTTGGTCTGGTTGGTGAGTCTGGTTGCGGTAAGTCCACGACGGGTCGCACCATCATGCGCTTGACCAAGCCGACCGCCGGTAAGGTGTTCTTCCAGGGCAAAGATGTTGCCGAGATGAGCAAACATGAGATCAAGGACATGCGTCGCGAGATGCAGTTTATCTTCCAGGATCCCTATGCTTCGCTCAACCCTCGCATGACCATCGGCGAGATCGTCTCCGAGCCCATGACCATTCACGGCGTGGGCACCAAGGAGGAGCGTATTGAGCGTGTCCGCGAGCTGCTGGACGTCGTCGGTCTGAACCCCGAGCACATCAACCGCTATCCGCACGAGTTCTCCGGCGGTCAGCGTCAGCGTGTCGGCATTGCCCGCGCGTTCGCTCTGAAGCCCAAGCTGATCATCTGCGACGAGCCTGTCTCTGCACTTGACGTTTCCATTCAGGCCCAGGTTTTGAACCTGCTGAAGGAGCTTCAGGATAAGTTCGGTACTGCTTATCTCTTCATTGCTCACGACCTCTCCGTCGTGCAGCACATCTCCGATCGCGTTGCCGTTATGTACCTGGGTAAGATGGTCGAGGTTTCGGACTGGAAGACGCTCTACAGCGAGCCTCACCATCCGTACACGCAGTCGCTGCTGTCTGCCGTGCCGGTGCCCGATCCTGATATCCAGAAGACCCGCAAGCGCATCATCCTCGCCGGCGATCCGCCGTCACCGCTGGATCCGCCGACCGGCTGCCGTTTCCACACGCGCTGCCCGATCGCTCAGGGTATCTGCTCTGAGAAGCTTCCTGAGTTTAAGGAAGTTGCCCCGGGCCACTGCTGCGCGTGCCACTTCGCCGAGCCGTTCCCGATCAAGGAATCGCACATCGACCTGTAGTCGGTTGTACTCGTCCGGCCCCGCCCTGAAGTTACTTTTCAGAACGTCCTCGGACATGCAAGAAACCCCCGCTACGCACTTCGTGCGGCGGGGGTTTCTTGCGTCCTGACGCTCCTATTTGGCAAGGTGTTTTTTAGAATCCATTTTGCGCTCGGCCTCGAACGCCTGCCTGTCCCAATCGAGCGGAAGTCCGGCCTTGACCCATGCCTCGTAGGCCCTCCTTATGGGCTTGAGCTCCCTTTGGCCCCTCTCCAGCATCGAGATGTACTTCTCGCTGGTGCCCAGTATGGACGCCGCCCTCACCTGGCTGACCTTCGCCGCGCGCCTGGCCGCCGCGAGCTCCGAGGCGTCCTCGGGCCTCCTGATCTCGTGCGGGTGCATCAGCGCCCGGTACGCCTCCCTGGCCACGTAGCGCTTGAGGCACCTCATGACCTCCCTGTCGCTCTTTCCCCGCCCCCTGGCCCTCTCGGCGTACTCGGCGGTCTCGGGGTCGCGCATGACCCTCTGCCTCGCGATCTCGTGCAGCGCGCTGTTCGCCTGCCGGTCGCCGCCCCTGTTGAGCCTGTGCCTCACGGTCTTGCCGCTCGAGGCGGGGATGGGGCAGGCCCCGCATATCGCCGCGAACGACGCCTCGGAGCGCAGCCTGCCCGGGTTGTCCCCGGCCGCGACCGCGAGCTTGGCCGCGCTCACGGGCCCGCACCCGTACATCGCCAGCAGCGCGGGGCAGTTCTCCTCCAGGGACGCCTCGATCGCGCGCTCCATGTCGAGCGCCGCGTCGCGCGCCGCCGCCCACAGGTCCGCCAGCGCGCCGAGCGCGGCGCCCAGCGCGCCCTCGGCGCGCACGGAGGGGAGCTCCCCCATTAGCCTCGGCCCTCCCATGCCGCGGAACCTCGACCTGAGCCCCTCCGGCGCGGTGGTGAGCAGCGACCTCGCGGTGTTGATCGCCGAGGTTCGCGCCTTCACCGCCCCGGAGCGCGCCGCGAGCATGCAGCGCACCCCGTCGACCCACCCGTCCTGGCTCTTGGGGGTCCCGAGCTTCGAGCCGGACATCGCCGCGCGGGCGGCCCTCTCCGCGTCCGCCTCGTCGCACTTTCCCTGCCCCGGGCGCCTCCTCTGCGTCCTCGCCGGGGAGAGCGCCTCGCGCACGGGCAACCCCAGCGACGCGAGGTGCCTGGTGAGGCCCGCCCCGTAGGACGACGTCCCCTCCATCGCGATGCAGGCCGGCTCCCCGGCCGCCGCGATCGCCCCGGCGAGCGCCTCGTAGCCCGCCGCGTCGGCGGGGAACTGGCGGGACAGGACCCTGCGGCCCCTCCAGTCCAGGACGCACAGCCAGTGCGAGTCGGCGTGGGTGTCGACCCCGCAGAAGACCGGCCCGCGGGCGCCGGGTGTCGATTCGGCTCTCATGTCTCGCTCCGTTCTTTCCGTGCTCGCCTGGACCGGGCAGACGGCACACTGACGGGGCGCGATAGAATGCGGTTGTTCGGGTCCGCGGTATCGCTCCATGCTCCTATTAGGTCATGCGGCGGTCTCGGCTCGCCGCGGCCCGCGCGGGACATGTCAGGAAACGAGGGCAGCCCTGTGGGCGCCAGCGGAATGTGGGGTCACCGCGCGGTCCGCATCTTATGGTGTCGACGCCAATGGTATATGGGTGCGCGATCGGCGTCTTCAATTCAGAAGATATCAGTGCGGAATGTTCTGAAAAGTAACTTCAGGGCGGGCCCTGCGGTAACTCGGCAGGGAGAGTGCGATTCCCTGATTGCTCACTTAATCTAATAAGAAATTGAGTGAGGCCGGAGCGTTGGCTCCGGCCTCCCCGTATAAGGGCTCGGCAAAGCCGAGCCGCCAAATTTGCATCAGCCTCCAGAACATGTTTGAGAACTGTGCATGGAGTACGTATTTGCAGGCCCCGAATCGGTGTTGCCTCCCGGCGCATTCCGCAGGGGGAGCGATATTTTGCAGCACGAAGTGCGCAGCAAAATATCGCTCATGCCCGAGGACGCGCCGGGAGGCAACACCGATTCGGGGCCGGACATATAGATCTACCAGCGCATTCACAAATTCGTAAACTTTTTTCAAAAAAGTGCTTGCACAGTTCTCAAAACATAGGTTATTATCTTCCACGTTGAACGCGCGGGTCCAGCAAAACGAGCCGCGACTCAACAACATAGCATGTCGGAGTGGCGGAATTGGCAGACGCGCTAGCTTGAGGTGCTAGTGACCGTTTTTTGGTCATGCGGGTTCAAGTCCCGCCTCCGACACCATCGCATTTGAGAAGCCTCTTCGGAGGCTTTTTTATTACCGATAGACGGTGAGGTTTACGATGGAAACGCTTGAGCGCAATGAGTGGGCAGACGTTGCCCAATTGGTCGAGATCACGAGCGATGCTGTCATTATCTGCGAGCTCGACGGAACCATTCTGCATGTAAATAATCGTTTGCTCGACTTGATGTGCGAGGAGCGTTCCGATGTGATCGACGGAGATGTTAAAGACCTCCTGTACTCGTCGGCATTTGAACGCGCGACAGAGCATCGGCTTCCTTTTGAGACCAATGGAACAAAGAGTGAGTTGATGCTCAAGCTGAGTGACGGCTCCTTCATCCCCGTCTTGGTTTGTGCCGGCTCGGTTACACCGCCTCGCATCTTTGGACGCCGTGCGCCGCGTGTTCTGGTGGCGCTTCATAGCATCGAAGAGCAGTATTCGCACGACCGCCAGCTCAAGCGTGCGCTTTCGGAGCTTAGAGTGGCGAATAAGCGTCTCTCGGGTACATTGTCGGTCATTATGAGCACGGTGGGCTCCGACGAGCTGCCTAGTTTGTTAGATACCGTTTTGAACCAGCTTGTAGGAACGCTCGATGCTTCGGGTGCCGCTATCTATTTTTCTGAGAGCGGCGGTTTTAAGCTTCGCGGTGTTTCCAAGGAGCTGCACGACAGCTACCTGCCCGAGTTTTTGCCCTATGGCGCTGGCATTCCGACGTATGTTCTTCGCGAGTCGCGCGCCTGTCGCTTGTCGATTCAACAGGACCTTGAGGGCGATAGGGCCGCCTCCGGTATGTTCATGGACCTGGACAATCGTTCTAAGCACCTGCTGCGTGTGCAGGATATGCCCCCGTACCGCAGCGAGATCTGTCTTCCCGTTTTTTACGGTACGCAGATCCTTGGCGTGTTGGAAGTTGGTTGGAAGCGCCCTCAGGCACCGCTCGCCTATGACGTTAACGTACTCGAGGTCATTTGTGATTACCTGTCTATCCAGCTGGTCGGCATGGCATCGAGCCTTCGCTCTCATCGCACGGCCGAGCTTGGCCGCTCGCTCAATGTCTTACGTGATGAGTTGTTTACCTTTCTAGACGATTCCGCCGCGGCTACCCAGGCTGTATCGTCCGAGATCTGCAATATGCTCAACTGCCATTTTTGCCCTGTTGAGTATGATGCTAGTTTGGACTCCTATGTCATAGATTTTGAAGGTGGCAGTCGCGTTGCTTTGCCGGACGATCCCGAGAAGCTTTTCTTTTCCACGACGGCGCCAGCGGCACGTCTGGGGGCTGGCCCTGATGGCTTTGGGGCGTCTGTTTTGGGCGGCACGAGTGCCGAGGACCTTAAACACGTCCGTATAACTCGCGTTGACGAATCGATGCCTATGGGAGGCTGGCTTAGGGCGCATGGTCTACCTTGCCAAGGTCTCTACGTCGACACCGGCATCGAGGCGGGGCGCCCGCGCTCTGAGGGTGATGGCAAGCACAGCAACGACGCAATTGTTCCTGCTTCTGTTGCGAAGGGCCCGACGACGCGCGCGCTGCTGCTTCGTGACGGTAGTCAAGAGCCGATTGATGACCTTGAATATGACTACTTGGTGCACTTGGCGCACGACTTTGAGCTGATCTACGAGGGTGAGTCTCAAAAGCGCGAAGAACGTCATATTGCTCAGACGCTTCAGATTGGCATGAGAAATTCGCTTGGTGACGTTCCGGGTATCGCGACCGATTCGGTATACCTTTCGGCAACGAATTCGGCGTTGGTCGGCGGCGACTTTTATACGCTTGTCCGTCTTCCCGACGATTGCGCCGTAATGATTTTGGGCGATGTATCCGGCAAAGGAATCGAGGCGGCGTCAATGTCAGCACTCGTCAAGACGGCATTGACGGCCTATGCCTGGGAGGGTGCGGGGCCCGCCCGCATGGCCCGCTCGCTCAATAGCATGCTCATGGGCTTTTCGAGGGTCGAGACGTTTGTGACGGTGTTTATTGCCAAGATTGATCTTAAAGCGGGTCGCGCTACCTATTGCTCTGCGGGACATCCTCCCACTATGGTCATTAGACCCTCGTCGACGCCGCTTGGCGGCGGCGAGACCTGCGGGGGAGAAGTGGAGCTCCTTGGGTGCCAATCGGGTGTGATCGGTGCCTTTGAGAGCATGGTGTACGAGACGGGCGTGTTTACGTTCGCTCCTGGTGACATGCTATTTATGTATACCGACGGAACAATCGAAGCACGTGATCGCTCGGGTGCTTTCTTTGGCGAGCAGCGCCTTCGTGACCTTCTGCTCTCTGTCTCGGGTGAGGGCGTATCGGGAATCTGCGGTAAGGTCTTGGGCGAGCTTGACCGCTTTACCGAGTCGGCGTTGGACGATGACATCGCGCTGGTTTCCCTTGAATTTTTACGAGGTCGATCGTAGGCCACGTCGCTTGACGGGCGAAATCCCTACGGTTGAAGAAACGTGTGCATCGAGCGAGCTCTTTTGGGGAACCATGGTCGTATGAATGAGTGGAATGACATAGCGGTTTTGACGCCACCGGGCGATGTTGACATCGCCTCGGTGTCCGTCCTGCGCCGACGGTTGGATAATTTGATCGACCGGGGCGTGCGTCGCGTTGTCATCAATTGCCAGGCCGTGGGCTTTATCGACTCGACGGGTTTGGCGTTTTTGCTTACACGTGCCAGAGAGCTCATGAGGCGAGAGGGCCTGCTTTCGCTCGTTAATGCCTCCGATGAGGTCATTCGCTTTTTGGAGATTGCCCGACTTGTCGACATCCTTCATGTTGCGGGTCCGGCGCGTGAGTCGATTCCCGCCATTCCGGTGGGAGAGTTGCCACGATGGAGCAAGAGCGTCGAAGTGCGGCGAGGCATAGAGAACCTCCCGTATTATCGGCACCGTGTGGCCGAGCTTCTCGAATCGCTTCCCCTGAGGCGTGATGAGCGTTATGACGTCGCATTGGCGCTGGGGGAGGCATTGGGTAACGCGTATGACCATGCGGGCGGTGTTGGGTGCATCCTGACCGTTCAGGCCTATGGGGACCGTGTTGTGCTCGAGGTGCTTGATCGGGGCGCTGGCTATTCTATCGATGGGGCGAGCGAGCCGGTGGCATCCGAGGAACGCGGGCGCGGCATCAAACTTATGCGCATGCTCGTCGATAATGTGGAAGTTGCCCGTCGTACGGATGGCGTCGGCACGCGCGTTCGGATGGTGAAGCTGTTTAGCTCGGCATTGGAATCGTGCGCTTAGCGCCTTGGGTTGACATGATTTCCCTGCGTGAACTTGCTTTGAGCAACTTTTTTGAAAAAAGTACTTGCGTCTTTTGGATAACTCGCGTAAATTAATAACCCGCAAGCGGACATGGCTCAGTTGGTAGAGCACAACCTTGCCAAGGTTGGGGTCGCGGGTTCGAGCCCCGTTGTCCGCTCCATTGCATTTCCGGGCCGTTCTTAACGGTCCTTTTTCGGCGAAGTGGCCAAGTGGTAAGGCAGAGGCCTGCAAAGCCTTTACCCCCGGTTCGAATCCGGGCTTCGCCTCCAGGCAACATCCGGGCGCTCCGGCGCCCGTTTTGTTTTACATATGCGGACATGGCTCAGTTGGTAGAGCACAACCTTGCCAAGGTTGGGGTCGCGGGTTCGAGCCCCGTTGTCCGCTCCAAGCGCAACAGCCCGACTACTACGGTAGCCGGGCTTTTTCGTACCCATCGCAGAGGCTCGAACCCGAGAGGGAGCGAGCGTTAAGCAAACGCGGAGCGTTTGTAACGAGCTGGCGAGGTCGCCGGCAGGCGGCCGAAGCCGGTGCGGATCCGCGAAGCGGATACGCGGACGCCCCGTTGTCCGCTCCAACCATCTTACGCGGTTCTAACGAACCGCGTTTTTTGTTGACGCTGCGCGAGCCCCGGGCACCCCATCTTGCCCCTCAATCGTCGGTCGCGTACATAAAGTACGCTTCCCTCCTCTTTCGCGGCAACCTGGGGCACCCGGAGCCCGCTCGCTCATATGACCCAATCCGCTGTCAAGAGCCACAATGGCCCCGCCGACCGCTT
>CABUIH010000015.1:0-46722 GCA_902491615.1 uncultured Collinsella sp.
CCGGTTCCACCGGGCCGCGCGGCAAGGAGATATATTGCCAGACCGGAGGGGCCCCGCGGGCGGGAATCTGGCACTCCATATTTTGTTCAAAAATGAATATGTCCCTCAGTCGCGTCCCTGAGGTTATAACTGAAGCATTGGCTTCTGATATTGGCGATGACCAGCTGTTTTATGTGTATTGAGACATCGGTCATCTCTGGAGCGCTACTTTACTCCAAAGGCATCAGTTATTTGTTTCCCATCGGTAAAAGGCGGGTTTTGTTCGCCAAGCGTTCTTATATATAGCTAGATACGGGTTCGAACCCGTGCACCGGCAACAAAAAAGCGACCAACCGGAGTTGACCGTCTCAACAATCTTTGGGTGGGCCGTCAGGGGTTCAGCCTGCTTCGCAGGCGGCCGCTGCGGCGCTTTCGCGCCTTGCGCGCTGCGCTGGCAAACGCTCACGCGTTTACTCAGCTCCGCGCCCCGACGGGTTCGAACCCATGAAAGGGAGACAAAAAAGACGGCCAACCGAAGTTGACCGTCTCAACAATCTTTGGGTGGGCCGTCAGGGGTTCGAACCCTGGACCTTGGGATTAAAAGTCCCCTGCTCTGCCAGCTGAGCTAACGGCCCGCGGGTGGCATTGTACCACGGTCTGGGACTATTCCCAACTCCATTGGCCGTTCTGGAAAATCACAACTTCACGTCCATCAGGCGTAATGCCCGTAATATCGATGTCGTCCGTGCCGATCATAAAATCGACGTGCGTGCTCGAGACGTTAACGCCATGCTCCAGGAGCTCCTCCTTGGACATGTCATACCCACCCTCGATGCATTCGGGGAAACCGACACCTAGCGCGAGATGGCAGCTAGCGTTCTCGTCATAGAGCGTATCGTAGAACAGAACACCACTTTCGCGGATCGGCGTGTTCTTGGAAATGAGCGCGACCTCTCCCAGGTGAGCAGCGCCCTCGTCAGTATCGATGATACTTGCGAGCGTTGCCTTGCCCACGCGGGCGTCGTAGTCCACCACGCGGCCGCCCTCGAACTTAATCCAAAAATCTTCGACCTTATTGCCGTGATGGATGAGCGGCATGGCCGAGTACACGATACCGTCGGCGCGCATGCGATCGGGCGAAGTGAAGACTTCCTCGGTGGGAATGTTGGGGAAGAAGGGGTGCCCATCGGGCGTCTTGCCCTTGCCGCCGGCCCACTCGTGACCTTTCGTCATGCCAATCGTCAGATCGGTTCCATTTGCCGCGTTGTAATGCAGGTAGTCGAAACGATTGTCGTTCAGGAAACGCAGGTTCTTTTCGAATGCGGCGTCATGGAGTTCCCAGTCGCTCTCTGGGTCCTGGCCATCGGCGCGCGCGGTGTGCAGAATCGCATTCCACAGCTTATAGATTGCAACCTCATCGGCGTCTCCCGGGAACACCTCGTGCGCCCAAGCCACGACCGGAGCGCCGGCGATGCACCACGGATTGATGTTGTAATCCAGTCCACGGCGGAAAACTTTGCACTGCGTATTCCTCGCCTTTGATGCCGCGGCCGGCTTGGCTGGATCGATGCCCTTGAGGGCCGCAGGATCCACACCCTCGATAAAGACAAAGCAGGCACCATCCTGGGCCAAGGAATCCAGCTGCATGCGCTTCCACTCGGGCGTCTGCTCAAAATAGCTTTTCTCGACATGCTCGTACGTGAGCCTCGTCACGGCATCATCGGCCCAAATGACCGTCACGTGGCCGGCGCCGGCAGCATAGGCCTCCGCGACCACCACGCGCGCAAACGGCGCGCACTCGACCGGAGACTGAACGACGACCTCCTGGCCGGGCTTGACGTTTACGCCCTTGCGGACGACCAGGCGCGCGTAGTTTTTAATCTTGGGCTCCAGGGCCTTCATGCCCTCCAGAGCCTCTTCGACCGTCAGGGCAGCTCGAATCATGTGCCACTCCATCTATCTATAGAACAGTAAAAAGGCGCGCCGCAAAAACGACGCGCCTTATATCTTAGCGATAAGTATGTATGCAAACGCTACTTCTTCTTGGAGTCCTTCTTGTCCTCCTCAGCAGCCGCGCGCTCAATAAGAGCGTTGAGCTTGTTCTCGGACATGCCCTCGGCCTGCGCGCGGTACATGTTGCGCAAGGGACGAATACGAGCGAAGTCATAGATAAAGTCGCCCAAAATGATGACGTAGGACAAAACAATGCCGACCATCTGGACAGGGCTGGACACCATGCCAGCGGGAGCGAAGTACAGCGAGGCCCAAATTGCCACGACGAGCACCATGCCAATGGCGAGCACAATCCACCAGATGCGACGGCGCTTGGTGTAGTCCTCGTCCTGCTTGAGGAGGATATTCGACACCGTATAGATGCGGTCCTCCTTGGCGCGCTGCTTAGCCTTGCGGGCGCGCTTCTCCTCTTTAGAGAGGCCCTCGAGGTTCTCGCCCTTCTCGAGCTCTTTGCGGCGTGCCTTAGACGAAGCCGGCACGACGCGAACGGAGCTCGCTGCTTGGCGGGCGGGCTTAGCAGATGCGGCAGACTTGCGCGCAACCCCGGTAACTTCGTGGGATTGCGTGCGCTTGTTCGTGGCGCTACGGGTACTCACTTATGCGTTCTCCTTCATGCTTGTGAACTGGGAGCCCGTGATGATCTGGAAGGCCTCGCGATAGCGCTCGGACGTGCCATCGATGACCTCGGCGGGCAGGTGCGGGGTCTCCCCCGTCATATCCCAGTTGGCCTTGAGCCAATTGCGGACGAATTGCTTGTCGTAGCTAGGCTGGATCTTGCCCTCCTCGTAGCTGGCAGCAGGCCAGAAACGGCTGGAGTCGGGCGTGAGACACTCGTCGATCAGCGTGACCTTGCCATCAATAACACCAAACTCGAACTTGGTGTCGGCAATGATGATGCCACGGGTCGCGGCGTACTCGGCGGCAGCCTTGTAGATCTTGAGGGAAAGGTCACGAATCTGCGTGGCGATGTCCTCGCCCACGATCTCGCAGCAACGCTCGAACGAGATGTTCTCGTCGTGGTCACCGATCTCGGCCTTCGTGGACGGCGTGAACAGCGGCTCAGGAAGCTTGGAAGCCTCGGTCAGGCCCTCAGGCAGCTGGATGCCGCAGACGGTGCCGTTCTCGTCGTAGGTCTTCTTGCCCGAACCGGTCAGATAGCCGCGGACGATGCACTCGATAGGAATCGTCTGGGCCTTCTTAACCAGCATGGCGCGGCCAGCGAGGTAGTCACGATACTCAGCAAACTCCTCGGGGAAATCCGCCGGGTCGATGGAAACGAGATGGTTGGGGACGATGTCGGCAAACTTATCGAACCAGAATGCCGAGATGCGATTGAGTACCTCTCCCTTAAACGGAATCTCGTCGGGAAGAATGAAGTCGAACGCAGAAATGCGGTCGGTGGCGACCATCAGCAGGTTTTCACCGGCATCGTAAATATCACGAACCTTGCCACGGGAATCCGGACGACGCTCCATCGTTGTCACGTGAGTCACTCCTTACCTAAATACGACAGAAATGCGGGTTCTTTCCCGCATGTTTTCGCAAACTCGGAGCGGCAGGGACGCGGCCCCTCCTTCACCGAATAGCGAAAAGCTAGTGCTCCATTGTAGTAGATGCCGCGTCTGCCGTGTGCTCGCGGGGCAGATGAATTGTAAAAGTCGTACCCTTTCCAAGCTCCGACTCCACGGAGATGTAGCCATGGTGACGCTCGACGATCTGCTTGGTCACGGCGAGGCCAACGCCCAAGCCGCCAGCTTCGCGGGCGCGGCTGGCATCGGCGCGCCAAAACCGCCCGAAGATGCGCGACAAATCGTCCTTGGCAATACCGATGCCGGTATCAGAAACGGCAATGCTGACGTGCTTGCGGTCACTGAGCACCGACACCACGACCCAACCGCCCTCGGGGGTGTAGCGCATGGCGTTGCTCATGAGGTTGATAACACATTGCGTGATCATGTCGGGATCGGCCTCGACGACATCGTCGTGACCCTGGGTCTCGTCCGCAAAACGCAGGCGCAGATCGCGGTCGACAAACAGGCGCTCCTGGGCATTGACGATGGAACGCACGAAAGGAACCATGTCCACCGGCTCAAGGTTGAGCGGAGCCGTGCTGTTTTCCATGCGCGACAGGTCGAGCATCTGCTGCACCAGACGAGCCAGGCGACGCGTCTCGGAAGCAACGGTTTCCAAATGCTCATCGTCGGTGGGATACACGCCATCCTGCATGGCCTCGACCGTTGCGAGCATGGCCATAAGCGGCGTGCGAAGCTCGTGTGCAACGTCTGAGGTCAGGCGCTTCTCGTGTTTCATATCCTTCTCGAGCGAAGTGGCCATCTCATCGAAGGTCTCACCCAGCTGATCGATCTCGTCATCACCGCGCAGTCCCGTGCGAGCCGACAGGTCGCCGTCACGGATTTGCTTTGCGGTACTGGTGATGCGATGAATCGGCTTGGTGAGCATGCGCGACACGAGCGATCCGATAACGACCGAAATGCAGATTGCAACAACCGCGGCGAGGGCCATGGCGTTAAAGGTCTTCTCCCTAAACGCAGAGTCCGCCTTGGCGAGCAGAGCGTCGGAGCCGATGGCCCACAGCTTTACCTGTCCGACATGCTCGCCGGAAGACGTTACAATCTCGACGTTAGCAACGCTATCGGAGTCGGTTGGAGCAGACGAGACCGGGCTATGCGATGCCCTCTTGCCGCTCGTGTCGTCGGTCGTAGCCTGGTTTTCGCGTACATCGGCGGTGGCGCTTGCCGAGGGCCAGGAATCGTCATAAACGATCACACCCTTTTTATTGACGACCTGCATGCCCAGATCGTCGGAAACCAAACTCGACGTTGCGACCGTGCGCAGTTCTCCCGCGGTCCAAGAGCCGTTTTCCTCATATGAGGTCGCCAACTTCTCGGCAGCGGAATTTGCGATTTCGACGATATTGGAGCGTGTGTAATCCGAAAAGACCGTGCCCCACACAACAGAGACAACGCCCACCAGCGCCAATACCGTCATGAGCGATGTCAGAGCAGAAGCAAGTGCCATGCGCGAGGGATAGCTCATCGTTGGCCGTGAATCGGAACGAGGCGTGTTCCAACTAGCCTTGGAACCCGCCTCGCTCTCCTGCTTGTGCTTTTGTCCGATTTCAAAGCGCGCAGGTGTCATATGTGATTTCCCTATTTCTCGTCCGACTTATCGGTCTTGGCCGGAGCCTCGAAGCGATAGCCGACACCATGGACGGTGTAGAGCCACTTGGGCTTCTTGGGATCATCGCCCAGCTTGGCGCGAAGATTCTTCACGTGGCTATCGATGGTGCGCTCATAGCCCTCAAAGTCATACCCGAGCACTTTCTCGACCAGCTCCATGCGGTTATACACACGGCCGGGATGGCGGGCAAGCGTGGTGAGCAGCTTGAACTCGGAAGCCGTCAGATCGACTTCCTTGCCCTCGACCAAGATCTTGTGGCCCGAGATATCGATGACCAGATCGCCGAAGTCGAGCACCTCGACGGCGGGCTCGTCGGCCTGATGGGCACGGCGGAACAGAGCACGAACGCGGGCGACGAGCTCGCGCGGCGAGAACGGCTTAATCAGATAGTCATCGGCGCCGAGCTCAAGACCGATAATACGGTCCTCGATCTCGCCCTTAGCCGTCAGCATGATGATGGGGACATCCGAGGTATCGCGAATGGTGCGGCAAACGCGCTCGCCGGGAATCTTGGGGAGCATAAGGTCGAGCACGACCAGGTCGAACTGATGCTTCTCGAACTCCTCGATCGCGGACTGACCGTCGCCGACGCCCACAACCCAGTAGCCTTCGCGCTCGAGATAGGCAGCGACGGCGTCACGGATTGCCTTCTCATCCTCGACCAGCAGAATCTTTTTTGCATCTGAAGCCATAACACGGCCCCCCTGTCTCAATTAGCTAAGAACAAGCCTATTTTAACGCACCTGAGCCCGCCGGATGCCGCTATGACGCGGCAGCTCGGCGGGCGGTACTCACAATTACAACGCGTTTATTCCCCTGTTGGCGCCTTTTTAACCCCTCTAAGCTTAAAGAGAGAATAGGCGTGCAGTGACCGTCTCTGGTATACCCTGGCTGTTGCGCACCGTGGCGTACGTAAGGAATGAGTCCGACTTTCCCGCCGTAGCTGGATAATCGCCATACTCCAAAGCGCGGTCGGGCGACAGCAGCGAGCCATAGGTCTTGGCAGAGGTGTCGATCAGGAAATGCGACGCCTGTACCTTAACAAGGTATTTATTCTTCTTGCCAGCCGCACATGCAAGCGGCTCGCGGGACAGGAAGAGATACGGCCCTCCCTCATTACCGATATACGTGCCCATGTTGCCCAGGCTGCCCACGCCACTATAGGTCGCCTCGATAGAAAACACGAAGGTATCGCCCATATATACGGCCTCGAAAGGCGAGACTGACGAGGGAAGAACTAGCTGGGCACGTTTGGTGTTGTTGCCGTCGGTCAGATCGATTGCCGTTATGCCGTAGTAGACGCCCTCGTCGTTGCGGACACGCGGCGAGATGGTCAAAATGCCGTCGCTCGCGCGCGGGGCCGATGCAAAGCGGCCCGTCGATTTCCAAATTACCTCGGCCTTGGATTCATCAAGCGAGCGACGATAGCAAAACGAATCACTACTCGTTTTATTGCCGCCTGCCGAAGGCATTTTATACCAGATGACTGATGACCCGAACGCCGTGAACAGGGGCGGATCATAGTCCTTGCCACCTCGATCGAGCTCAACCACGTCGCCAGAGAGCGAAGCGCCCGACAGATTTTGAGCGTAGAGCTTCCACGATGAATTGGCAAAGTTCATCTCAACCCACGCGAATACGCCGTCGCCGGCACGGACATCGTAGAATGCGTATCCCGTGCCCTCGATAGGATCCTCGATTAATGTGGTAAGCGAGCCATCGCCCAGGTTGAGCACGCCGAGTGTGTTGGCGTGCAGTGCCGATGCGGGCGCCATCATCGCCGCGGCGTAATCGCCGTCGCAGTAGTACAGCAGCGTACCCAGAGGCAGCGTCCACGATGACGCCGGCTCAAGATCGATGTCGACAGCCTCATACTCATCCGTAATCGAGATGATTTTGGAATCGTCCTTGATAACCTGCGGCTCGCCGGCGGCATCATCGCTGGTACCCGTTTTTTTCGAGCATCCGGCAAGCACCGTGGCAGCGCCCGCGGCAGCCCCACCGAGTACAAAGCCGCGACGCGATATTCCGTTCTTGATGTGATCGGCGATACCCATTAGGCGATCTCGGCGCGAGCGGCCTCGATAGCGCGCGTAAGCTGGTCGGCGCAGGAGGTCTTTTTCATACCGCAGGTATTACCGGCGAGAACCTCGATTACGCGATCGGCGGGAGCGCCCTCGACCAGCTTGGAGATAGCCTTGAGATTGCCGTCGCAGCCGCCGGTAAACTCAACGCCCACCACCTTGTTGCCGTCATCGGAAAGGTCAAGGTGAATATTGCGAGCACACACGCCCTGAGGCTTGTAATCAAACGAAATCATGCGATCCCCTCTCAGAATGTTATTCGAGACGACTATTATCCCCGTCTTTCCCTAAATGCAACGAGGCGCTTTGCCGGCAACACACATTACCAGCAAAGCGCCCTAAAAAGCTAACGTTATGCCCGAACCTACTCGAAGCTCAGCTGCTCCAGACGATCAAAGACCGTGTCGATACGGGTGAGGAAGTCCCACGGATCAAAGATCTCGTCGAGCTTCTCCTGACTGACGGTGCAGCGCGGGTCGGCCTCGAGACGCTCCTTAAAGGTGGGGCCGGAGACACAATCCTGTACCTCGTGCCAGGTTGCCATAGCGTTCTCCTGCACAATGGCGTACGCGTCCTCGCGGGTGATGCCCGTGTCGACGAGGGCGAGCAGTACCTTGGAAGAGAAGATGAGGCCGCGGGTCTTATTGAGGTTGGCCATCATGCGGGCGGGATACAGCTGCAGGCCGTCGATAACGCGGATGAGGCACTGGAACATGTGGTCGAGGGCGATGAAGCTATCGGCCTGGGCGACGCGCTCGGCAGAGGAGTGCGAAATGTCACGCTCGTGCCACAGGGCGACGTTATCGAAGGCAACCTGGGCGTTGGACTTCACGACGCGCGACAGACCGCAGACTTTCTCCATGGTGATGGGGTTGCGCTTGTGCGGCATGGCTGAGCTGCCCTTTTGGCCCTTACGGAACGGCTCCTCGGCCTCGAGCGTATCGGTCTTCTGTAGATTGCGAACCTCGGTAGCGATGCGCTCACAGGTGGCCGCTGTAGTGGCAAGCACGCCGGCAAGGTAGGCATGGTGATCGCGGCTGATGACCTGCGTGGACAGGGGATCGTGGACCAGGCCCAGGTGCTCGCAGACGTACTCCTCGACGAACGGCTCGATGGAGCTGTACGTGCCGACAGCGCCCGAGATAGCACCGAAGGCAACATTCTTGCGGGCGTCCTCAAGACGATCCAGATCGCGCTTGAGCTCCCAGGCCCAAGAGCCAAACTTCATGCCGAAGGTCATCGGCTCGGCATGGATGCCATGAGTACGGCCGGCGCAGAGCGTGTTGCGCTCCTCAAAGGCGCGACGCTTGCAGATCTCGCCGAGTTTTTTGACGTCCTCGATGATCAGGTCGCAGGCCTGGGTGAGCTGGTAGCACAGGGCCGTGTCGCCCAGATCGGAGCTGGTCATGCCATAGTGAACCCAGCGGCTGGGCTTGGGGTCGCCCTCGGGAACATCGGCATCGATGTACTCCTTCATGTTGGTCAGGAAGGCAATGACGTCGTGGCGCGTGACTTCCTCGATCTCATCGACCTTCGCCTTCTCAAAGTTGGCATGGTCGCGGATCCACTGGGCCTCGTCTTTGGAAATACCGATCTTGCCGAGCTCCGCCTGGGCCTCGCAGGCCAAGACCTCGATCTCCTGCCAAATGGCGTACTTGTTCTCGAGGGAGAAAATGTGTCCCATCTCCGGGCGGGTATAGCGATCGATCATAGCGGCTCCCTTTTGGTTATTGGCACGTTGGTCGTAACCCATCCATTGTACCGTGCGCAGGTGCAAGTATGGGCAGCAGGCATTAACCTAACATTTTGGAATTGGAGCGAGCAACGGGACATCTGCGCATTTGCTTCGCAAATCCGCACCGGCTTCAGGCGAGCCCCTCAGCCTCACGAAGCCGCGGGGGAAGACTTTGTTGAATTGGCCGTCCCGAGGTCTTCTGTGCTCCATGGAGCGGGCAACGGGACGTCCGCGTATTTGCTTCGCAAATCCGCACCGGCTTCAGGCACCTGTCGGCGCCTTCGCCTGCTCGCTACAAACGCTTCGCGTTTGCTTAACGCTCGCACCCTGGCGGGTTCGAGCCCCGGCGCTTGGTAGTGAAAAGCACGGCAACGTAACGCTGCCGTGCTTGTGCTTTTTACTGGAGCGGGCAACGGGACTCGAACCCGCGAGTGTCAGCTTGGGAAGCTGATGCCTTACCACTTGGCGATGCCCGCTTGTGTGTTGGCTAGTATAACGCGGTTGTCTTGTTCGATACAAGAGTGGTGATGCTTGTTTTAGCTGTGGAGATTCGTTTGAAAATCGCGTCAATTGTGGAGATGAGGACCTTTGTCTTTCTTTTCTTACCATCTTCTACCTGCACTTTTATCTGATTGTTGTATTTGAGCTCGATTTGTCAGAAATCGGGCAAGCTTTTGGTCAGGCTCCGGTACTTACCCGCATGAACCTCGGGGGTAGCCTCATCCTACGCGTCGCAACCTCCCCATGCGGCGCACGAGGGATAAGGAGCAGCCATGTCCAACGCACCCACGCACTCTGTCCACAGCGCAATCGCAACAGGTCCGCTGCTCCTGCTCCTCTTCCTGCTTTTCGGCTGCCCGGCACCGGGAGCCGCATTTGCCGTCGATGGCTACGACCAGCTCGGCTTCCGCACTATTAGCGATGATTGTGGACCCTTCTTCATCGGCAAGTATGAAGCTCAAGACACCTCGATTGCCTACTGCATGAACCAGGAGCGCCCCGGCCCCACCAAACCGGGTGGCCCATGGCTCAACTTTGATCAAGGCTGGGTGTGGCTCGACGACGAGTTCGCGGCAATCGTTTGTCACGGATATCCCACCACCACGTCGTTTGGCGGTTACCATCTTTCACCCGATCGCGCCCGCGCCGCCACCCAGCTTGCCGTATGGATGCTCAACGGCACTACCCATGTCGACGGCACCTACTCCTACACGACCGCTCAGGGTAAAACCAAGAGCGGACACTTTACCGCCGACAATGAAGTCGTGGCGGCTGCGCGGTGGCTCCACGACAGCGCAAAATCAGGAAGCATCAAAGCCGCTCCGCACCGCGCGCGACGCTATCTAGGGGCCGTATCGGGCGGCAGCAAACGTCAAGACATGCTCTATGTACTGCCGGCGGTCTCTGTTTCCTTCCAAAAGCAGTCTGCTAACACCGTTATTACCAGCGGAAACAATACCTATCAGTTTACCGGGGCAACATTCGATATTTTTGAGAGCGCCAGCGGCGCGCGTGTCGGCACCGTCCAGATGGACAGCAACGGTCGAGCGCAAGCAACACTTCTGCCCAACACGGCATACTACCTAGTTGAAACGAAGGCGCCGGCCGGCTATGTCCCCCGCCACGATCGTATTGCCTTTACCACGGGGAATGACGGCGGGCGGGTCGCCATTGATGAACAGCCCGGCACCATCAACCTGCGTATCGTAAAACTCGATGCCGCGACGAATGCCGGCCACCAGGTGGGAGCTTCGCTCGCAGGAGCAGAGTTCACGTGTGTGTCGCAATCAACCCCTGGATGGGCACAAATCCTCACGACCGACGAAAGCGGTCGGGCCACCCTCGCCGATGTCCCCTTAGGAACCTTTACCATCTACGAATCAAAAGCCCCCGAGGGCTACCTGCCATCCAACGACAGCTGGACCTATACCGTTGGAGCCGACCAGCTCGGCGATTCAGGCGTGGTCGAGATCGAATCTCGCGTTTCCGATATCCCCATTGCGTTTAACCTTGAGATTTCCAAATTCAAGGATTACGGCAATAGCGACCAATCCGGCCTGGAGCAGCCGGCGGGTGGTGTTGTCTTTGAGGTTGTCAGCAACAGCTCTCAGCAGGTTGTTGGCACACTGACCACAAACATCTATGGCTTTGCCTCCACCGAAGATCAGCCCGAAGCATGGTTCGGCACAGGCAAGCGACCCGCCGGTGTCCACGGAGCCGTCCCATACGACCGTGCCGGCTACACGGTTCGTGAGGTTCCGGAAACCGTCCCCGAGGGTTTTAAACGTGCAGGGGAATGGACCGTCGGGGCAAATCAGATTTCCGACGGCGCCGAGCTTCAATATATCGTGGACAACCACGCTCTGTCGACGCATCTCCAGATTGTAAAACGCGATGCCCAAACAGGCGCTTCTGTTCCACTAGCCGGATTCACCTTCCAACTCCTCGACAGCAATCACGAACCTGTCTCACAAACTTGCTGGTATCCAGCACATAACGTAATGGACACCTTTACGACTGACGCGACCGGGACCGTCACACTGCCCGAATCGCTCGTGCCGGGCACCTATTATGTACGCGAAACCTCGGCCAAAGAGCCCTATCTTGTCGGCGAGGAGATCGAGGTAAACATACCCGCCGACATGAACCTAACGCCCGTTGCAATCGCCTCGTATTATGACCACGCCGCGACCGGAAACATCAGGATCGTTAAAACCGATGCCATAGACGGCAGCAGCCTCGCGGGCGCCGTCTTTGAGATCCGTGCCTCGGGTGATATCGTGCGCCCCGACGGTAGCATTGCCGCGCTCGACGGTGAGACTGTCGCTACCGTCACGACGGATGAAACTGGAGAAGCACGCGCGGACGACCTCCCGCTGGGATCTGGCACCGCACGCTACGAGGTTGTCGAGACTCAAGCGCCGGCAGGCTTCTTACTCGATCGGACATCCCATATTGTCGACCTTACTTATGCCGACCAGAAAACACCCGTTGTAGAAGCACGGCTTAACGTATCCGACGATTACACCAAGGTTGATATCTCCAAGGTCGATGCAAGCGGTGAGCAGGAAGTGGAGGGCGCACAGCTCACCTTATATGGTCCCGATAAAACCGAAATAGACTCCTGGACCTCATCCGACAAGCCGCACCGCGTCGAACATCTTGCACCTGGCACCTATTCGTTGCGCGAAATGATGTCTCCGCGGACCTATGACCTTGCCGAGGAAATAACGTTTGAAATAAAGGATACGGGAGAAGTCCAATCCGTCGCGATGAAGGATGCGCCCATCGAGATCAAGGGACAGGTCGACAAGCGTCAGGAACTTGTCCAACCTATCGAAAAGGGCCTGTTGGCTAACGGCGATGGTAAAAACCGCGCCACGACGCAAACCAATAGTGATGGGCTTTTCTCCTATGCCATCGATGCTCGAAACGATTCCGCTACTTGGGTTGATGAGTTTACGATTACCGATGATCTTGAGTGCGCCAAAGACGGCACGGCGAGATTCATCTCAATCGAAACCCCCGTCGCCATCGGCGACCTCAACGGTCTGTGCAACGTATGGTATCGCACGACGCCGTTGGACTCGACAGACGTCGATGAGCCGGCAAACGCGACACTTGACGATGGGCACGAAAATCCTTGGCTTGAGTCCGACGAAGTAAAAGAGAGCCTGGGTGAGGACTGTCGCCTCGTCGATTACGACGGTTGGCACCTCTGGAAGGCGGATATCTCGACCACGGAATCCACCACACTCGAGGCGGAAGAGCTCGACCTTGCATCCAATACCGTCGTAACGGGCATTCGAATTGAATACGGTGCGGTAGCCGCCGACTTTACGACTCGAAGCGATGCGGATTCTTGGACCCGCGATGATCTCAAAGATGAGCACGACGACCTTGACGATGCCAAAGCAATCCTTGGTGCAGACGCTCGGGGCGCAGTCGTGCACATGCAGGCAACATCGGCTTATACGCCCCAAACCGCACTCACCAACAGCGCACGCGTCGATCTTTGTCGCAACGGCGGCGGCGATAAACTTGAGTCACATGACGAGGACTGTGTCATTCAACGCTGTACCCTACCGCAGGACCTACCGGCAACAGGACCAGTTCCCATCGCCGCTTGCATCACCGCGCTCCTGACCTCGGGTGCCGCAGCCCTATGGTTCGCTCGCCTTAGGTCGATCCCAAAGAAGCGCTAGCGCGATGAAAAAGCGGGCGAGCCAGTCCCCTGGCTCGCCCGCTTTCAATCATTTAAATCGCCGTATCTACTCTGCAGACGAAGATCCACCATCAACGATTGCCTGCTCGGACTCAGGAATCCCATCGGCACCCGTGCTCTGTTCTTGCTCCACCTCTTCGCTGATTGCGGAGGCGGGGGTCGAGCCCTTCGCACCCACGATGTAGGCAGCCCCAAATCCTAACGCAATGGCAATCAAGGTCAAAATCACGTAGACAGGCCAATGGCGCTTAATATACGAAAACACGTTGACTCCTTAGAGCTCCGTCTACGAACGGCGGATAACCTCGGTCACGACCTCGGATACCGTAGCAATGTTCGTCGGGTTGACATTGTGGGGCAGGTCGTCCTCGGTACGAGCGCAAGCCAGACGCGTGCCGTCCACGCCGGCGATGGTGAGGGCTCGGCGGCTCGCCTCGAGCGCGGCATAGGCATCGGTCTTGGCATAGGGCATCTCGAGCGCGCCACAATCGACATGGAACGACTTGCAGACCTTGCTGACCAGGTTCATGATGCGGCGATCGCCCTTGAGCAGTTGTTGTTCGCCCTCGACCGTCACAACCGAAAGCCTACCGGCGCCGACGGATTCAAGATTGATGAAAAATACGCCGCGGAGCTTATCGCGATGCGAAGCCAAGAAGGCCTTCATGCCGGCGCCATCACAATCCGAGGCGCCCGTTGCCACAAACCAGATATCGTGACCAAGCAGCTCATCATCGCCCATAGAGGCGACAGCCGAGAGCATATCTTCGGAAGAAGCACCGTCGGAAGACGTAGCGCCGCCCTTCCAGCCATCGTTATCGTCCTCGAAATTATCCCACGAACCGATGCCGCGACCGGACTTCTTGGCATCGTAATCGTCTTCGACGCCCAGCCAGTCACTCATGCTGTCCTGCTCGTTTTTCTTTTTACGACCGAACAGGCCACCCAGGCCGCGCTTACGAGACTTGGGTGCCGCCGGGGCGGGAGCCGAAATGGTCTCGATCGGCTGCGCGCCCGACGAAACGGGCATAGGAGGCGCAACGGGTGCCGACGTGGGTTCGGGACCTTGGGCGGTAGCAAAGGGGTCGTTGACCCGGGCAGAGGGATCGGGAAGGTCGAACAGCGACGTGCGAGACGCAACGTTTGCCTGCTTCATGGACGGCAGCGACGGATCGGGGACCGAAGCCAGCGGAGACGAGGAAGGTGCAGGCGACGGTGCCGACGCCGGATCGGGAACATTCATCTGCGGACGCGGCGATGCCTGGGAGGAAATCTGGGCCATAAGGGAATCGACCGTTTCGTCCTGGGTGGGAGCGACATTGGCAACCGTGGCACCGGAACCACTCGGGGTCGGCATGGTGAAAATCTGCGTGGAGTAAGGCCTCGACTCATCCGTCTCGGGAGTCTCGGAAACCGCAGGCACTTCCTCCTGCTCGACCTCGGTCGAATCACCTTGATCGGCTGCCGCGTATTGCTCTTCGTCAGAGTTGGCCTCGACGGACTCGTCCTCGGCGGCATCTTGGATTTCGGCAGCATCAATGGGCTCGTCATCGTCTGCCGCGTCGCCCTGCTCATCGGAAACAGGAAGGGGCTCGGCAATTGCGGTGCCTTGCTTTTCAAACGTTATCGTGGAATCGAACTGCGCGGCATCAAACGACATGGTGCTATCGACGTGCTGCTGAGCCTCGAAAGACGTTGTTGCCTCAACAACATCCGCTGACGTCGGTTGCTGGGACTCAAAGGACGTCGTAGCTTCGGCAGCGTCGACGGACCCGGACTGCATAGCCTCGTTCTGCTCGAACTCTTGCGCCGCGCGCTCACGTGCCGCCTCGGCTGCCTGCTGCTGAGCGATAGCCTCCTGCTCGGCAGCCTCGCGTGCGGCAGCGCGCTTCTCCTCGAAATCGTCGACAAATTTCCTGCCCTTTGCAAGCGCACCCTTAAAGAAGCTGGAAGCGCTGGCGCCAATCGAAGAGAACGCGGATGCAATATCGGCATGGGGCGTTGCCGCGGGAATCTCGGCAGAGAAATCAGTATCGCTCTCGTAAGACACGCGCCTCGGCTGTTCAACGTAATCGTCGTCAGACTCGTCCGCAACGTCTTGCGCCGGCGCGGCGGGAGCCAAAATGTCCAGTCCTGCCGCGGGATCGATCGCGGACACCGCCTCGGGCTCGGCAACGGCAGCGGTAACCGCGGCAGACTCATCATCCGCAGTGACAACGGGCGCAGGCTCGGGCTCAAACGTCGGCTCCTCGCCCTCCTCGTAATCGAGCGTGCAGGACTCGGGAAGCATTCCGAGTGCACGGATGGCATCCGAACCAAAGCGAATGTTGCCGGCGGCGTTGCGATAGAGCTTGGGCTCGGGCTCGGCCGCGGCAGGCTCCTCCGCCGGCTCAGCAGCGGGAACCTCGTCATTGAACTCTTCGGCCTGGACAGCCTGATTCTGATCCTCGGGCACGATGGCGCCAATCAGCGTCTCGTCGGCAGACGCACCCTCAAAGCCCTCAATCTGCTCGTCAAAAGCCTCGCCCTGTTCGGGCTCGGTTTGAGCGTCGGGAGCAATCGGCTGACCGAACTCGTCCTCGGCGTAGGTAGGCTCTTCGTACTCGATGGTGTTGCCGTAGTCGTTTTGCTGCTGGGCCGCGGCATACTCCGCCGCCGCGCGCGCCATTTCCTCGGCACGACGTTTCTGCTCCCCAAAATAGGTATCGAACGGAACATCGTCGGGAAACTCGTTCTCGCCCTGGAAGGGAGCAACGTTGTCCATAACGCCGAGCATAGCGGCGACAGAAGACTTGTTGCACACCGCGCCGGACGTATAGGGAAGAACGTGGCGGTTAGAGATGATGTTTGCCGCGTTGGCAAGTGCAACGAGGGAAGCGAGGATCGCGACAATCCACAGCAGAACCTTGAGCGCGCCGGGGAGCGGCAGGATACGCAGGATGGCAACGGCAGCAGGGGCAATCGTGGCAACGGGCAACAGCTTGGCGATGAGCGCACGATACGAAGCATAGGGCTCGCGGGCGAGCAGCTCAGCACGGGGAGAGTCGTAGTGTGCGACAACGACCACCGGGCGGTTGCGCGGAGACGCGAGCGGGCCCGAGGCCTTGTGGTAGGCGATGACATTTTGGCTCACGCCCGTCTTGCCCAGGCGCGAAACCACGGGGTGGCCCGTGCGCTCGAGCACGTAAAGAACGGCGCCGACAATGGCCAGCAAGGTGCCGACCAAGCCGATACCGCCGCCGATGCCCATCAGCAGGGCGCCGGCAAACGCAAGAATACCGGTAACGGCAAATGCCAATCTACTGGGCGCCGGGGCATTGAACTCCTGAACCTCGGGGTCAAAGCCGTGGTTGCGGAAGATCTGAGCGATATCCTCGGCAGCCAAGCGCTCTTCTTCGCTGCATGCCGGCGTAATGCCGGTGTTCTGCAGCAGGTGGTTAATATAGTTCTGGGTGTTCGCCATGTGCGCTCCACATCCATAATCCGACAAATAGGCCCAATGCATGCACATTAGAACCGTATATAGTCGAAAGTATACCCCGAGCGAGCGCAAACGACCGAATTCGGGCCATCTTAACGCCTCGAGCGGACAAGGATATAGCCTAATCTCCATATCGGACTAAAATCATGGCAGCAAACCACCTTCTCATGCGAGGACTCTATGACGGCAAGCGACGCGACCGCGACAATTAAAAAGGGGAATTCGGAGCCCGGTTTCGATAAAACGGCTCAGCGCATCCTCAATCTTTTCTTTGTGCTCAATAGCTCCCCCGAACCGCTGACGACCGAGCAGATCGTCTTGGATTCTGACCTGGGATATGGCTCGGGCAATATCGACTCGGATAAGCGCAAGTTTCGGCGCGATCGTGACAAACTGCTCGAGCGTGGCATCTTAATCAAGGAGGTTCGCCCCGCCGGTGCGCAGGAGACCGAGGAAAGCTCGTGGACAATCGACCGCGAGCACACGTTTGCTGCAGGCGGCCTCATCACCGCAGACGACGCCGATATCCTACTCAACGCCATCGACCAGACGCTAGCGGCCGGCTCTTCCACCTTTGCCGCGCCGCTTGCCGATATTCGCTCCAAAATTGCCTACCTCACCGGCAGGACGACGGTGGACGAAGTACCGATCCGCCGCTCTCCCACCGTCGATGCGGTATGGAGCGCCTTTGCCGAGCGATGCGCGCTGCGATTTTTATATCAGAACGGACGCGGCGAGCAGAAAGAACGTACCGTCTGCGTCTACGGCATGTTCGAACGCGAGGGCGTGGCGTACTTCTGCGGCCTCGACAATGTCACCGACGGCATCAGGACATTCCGCTGCGACCGTATCGTTCGCGCTTGGCGTCCTTCGAAGGCCTACGCCATCCCTGCGGACTTCAATCTCAACGACTATCTGTTCTTTGAATTCGATTTTGCCGACCGACCGCCCGTTGCAGCCACGTTCTCGTTCGCCCCTCAGACGCAGATCGATATGATCAACGGCCTCACGCGCGGGCGAGGTGAGCTCGCACACACCGATGCGGGATGGACCTGGACCGTTGACGTGCGTGACCTTGAAGCCGCCGCCTCATTTTGCATGGCCCACGCCGTGGACGGCATGAGGCCCGTGGCCCCCAAATCGCTCAAGCAGGCGTGGAACCGCCTCATTGAAAGGACGGTGCACGAGCATGCCCGTGCGTAAACTCACCAGCGAGCAGAGACTCTCGCGCGCCATCGACATCATGGAGGCCCTCTACGCCGCCGGCGAGAGCGGCATGACACGAACCGAGATTTGCAGTCGCTTTGACATCACGGGGGTGTCGCTCGACGAGATTCTTGAGATCGTCTCGACGCTCGCGGACCGAGAATCGGGCGCGCGCATCATCTGCGAATGCCGCGGCGAGCGTGTGGTACTCACCGGTGACGCCGGGCGCGTGCTACCGCTGCGTCTGAGTGCCGCCGAGGGCGCCGTGCTCAACCATGAACTTGAATCGTTGGGGATCGAGCCGCAGACGGCAGCTCGGATTCGACATGCCCTTCTGCCCGAAGAGCTCGGCTATAACCAGCGCGTCTTTGACACCGTCAACCACGGGTCGCACTGGCAGCAGTTGAGCTGTGCCATTCAGGACGGCGTTCGCTGCCGCATCTCCTATCGCTCGATGGACGATGCACGGCCACGCGAGCGCCTGGTCGACCCCTTGCGCATTACGGCAAACGGCGACCAAACATACCTGATTGCCTGGGACATCACAGTCGGTGAGCAGCGCACCTATCGCATGGATAAAATCGAGGAACTCGCCTTGACGGAAGACTCCGTCGTGCCTCACGCACCGGACGTTGCATCCCTCCGCGATTCCCTTGCCCGGACACAGCGTAGCGCAAAGCTTTTGATGCCATTCGATATGGCGGAGCATCTGGACTGGGCCGGCATCACCCTAATCGAGCGCAGCGAGGCAGACACGGCAACGGTAACCGTGCATTACGGCTCCGAGCGTTGGCTACTGAGCCAGATAATCGCAGCGGGCGGAGCCATCCGCATCCTGGATGACCCCACCCTGTCAAAGCGTCTGTGCGATATGGCAAAAACCCTCGTCTGTCCGCTTTAGCGTCGCCGTTCGTGGCGTGCGCGCCACAGTTGCAGATAGTGCCCGATCTGCGCCGATTCGATGCGCTGGTAGGAGCTCGTGGGCAGCGACGTTAAGAACTTCTTTCCGTAGCCCTTCGTCACCAGGCGCGGGTCGGCCAGAATCAGCACGCCGCAATCGGTCGACGAGCGGATAAGACGGCCGGCCGCCTGCTTGACCTCGAGCACCGCCTCGGGCAGCGAATAGCGCGCCCAAGCGCGGTCTTCGCGCAGGTTGCGCTCGCACGAGAGCGGGTCCGTGGGGCTCGAGAACGGCAGTTTGGGAATGATGACGCAGCGCAACGTCTCGCCGCTGGCGTCGAATCCCTCCCAGAAGGCCTTAAGAGCAAAAAGCGACGAAGTCGGCTCGTTGATAAACCGGTCGCGCAGGCGACGAGGAGATGAGTTGCGCTGCTGGCAGTTGAGCTCCAGACCCGCACGGGCCATCTTGGGCTCAACGCGGGCGTACAGGTCTTCCATGTCGCGCCGATTGGTAAACAGCGTGAGCACCGATCCGCCCATGGCAAGATGGGCGTCGACCAGCACGCGCTCGAGCGCCGTAAGATAGCTCTCACGATCGCGCGGATCGGGGATATCGCCCGCAACGACTACAGCCATGTTCGAATCGAAGTCGTAGCTCGAGTCCAAGTGCAACGATGAGGATGTTGAAGCGCCGATGCGATCGAGGCCGACCGCGTGGTTAAAGTGTTCAAAGCTTTTGGACACCGTCATGGTCGCCGAGGCAAAGATAGCCGTGTGAACCTCGGGCAGCCACTCGGTTGCCAAAGCCTCGCCAATGTCGATGCGCTCTGCAGTCATTGACTCTCCGCCGGCGCGCAGTCTGCGATTGACCTGCAGCGAATACACGTAGTGTTCATCGGTGCCATCAATGATGAGTTTGAGGTTCTCGGCAAGCTCGTGCAGGCGGCGCGAGATATCACCAAGGTCGACAACAACCTCGGGCTTGTCGGCGGCGACGGCTTGCACCAGCGCGTCGACGCTCTTGTCAGCTTGTTCCAATGCGTCGATGGCAGTGTAGGCCGACGGTAAGAAATCATGCCAGTCGTCAGATTCGCGCAGCTCGGGGCCAATCCATAGATTGGCATTGTCATAACCCCCACGGGCACGGCGACCGAGCTCGCGAACGCCATCGAACACGTCGGCGATTGCCATGCTCGCGCGCGCAACCATCGACGTCGCCTTGGCAGTAAGGCCCAGATAGAGCGTAGAGCCCTCGGAGGTTGCCAAATCACGGGAAACCTGGCTTAGCGCACCGGTGCTCGAGCCACCCAGACGCTCAAACAGAACGCGTGATTCGTCCGCCGATACCACGCGCGCCCACTGACGGCGTGCCTCGCGCTCGATGGAATGGGCCTCGTCGATTACCCAATGACGAATCGGAGGCAAAATCCTGCCCTCGGCCGCGACATTGCGGAACAGCAGGGAATGGTTGGTGACCACCACATCGGCATGCGCCGCACGACGGCGAGCGCCGTGGACCAAACATTTATCAGGGAAAAACGGGCAGAGGCGACGAGCACACTCGCGCGAGGCCGTCGTAAAGTCGGGGCGGTTGACGCTGCGCCACCGAATACCAAGCGAGTCGAGGTCGCCATCGGCTGATTGGCAGACGTACGCCATAATGACCGCGACCGCCGTGAGCGTGTCCGCCGGATCGCGCTTGGTGGTAATCTCGACCTGGCTTCGGCTCATGCGCTCAAGCTTGCGCAGGCACGGATAGTGGTCATAGCCCTTGAGAGCGCAAAATGACAGGCCACCGTCCAGTTGCTCGGCAAGTTTTGGCAGCTCACGGTACATGAGCTGGTCGGCAAGATTGTTCGATTTGGTCGCAATACCAACCGTGATGTTGTTGCGGCGTGCTGCCTCGGCAAAAGGCACCAGATAGGCCATCGATTTGCCGACGCCCGTGCCCGCCTCAATTACACGATGAGTGCCCGTGACCAGCGCATCGCGGACCTCGAGCGCCATCGCGATCTGCTCATCACGCGGCTCGTAGGTGGGATACATGCGATTGACCAGGCCACCTGGCGCATAGTCTGCCTCAATCTCCTCACGACTCGGCATCTTGAGTACCGGCAGTTCGTCGGCGTCCACCCGATCGTCGGCGCGATCGGCCTTGAGAACGTCAGCACGAGCGGCGCTGAGAGAGAAGATAGAACCAGGGTTCTGCCCCGCCAAGAATGAGAAGATTGGACGATAGGACCAAGGCACGTCCGGATGCATGTCGGCTAGGCGCGCCATGAGGCCCTGGGGCAAGTCGGTGAGTGCCACGAGCAACACGCGCCATACGCCACACAGGGCGTCGACGTCGGCATTGGCACGGTGTGATACCGAGTCACAGTCAAACAGATCGGCCATAAAAGACAGCTTGTGCGAGGCCAGGCGCGGAAGCGCGATTCGCGACAGCGCCAGCGAATCGATCCAAATATCGCTCACGTTGACGCCGCCTTTGACCGACTCGATAAACGAGCGGTCGAACGTGGCGTTATGTGCGATCACCGGGCAACCACCGACAAAATCGGCGAGAGCGGCGACGGCCTCAACGGCCGACGGGGCATCTGCCACATCGGCATTTGTAATGCTCGTGAGCTCGGTAATCTCGGCGGGAATCAGCTGCTTGGGATGCACGAAGGTATCGAAACGGTCGACGATCTCGCGGCCCGAAAGACGGGCCGCCGAGATCTCGATCAGCTCGTTGTCCTGCACCGAAAGACCTGTGGTCTCGGTATCGAGGACAATTACATCTTCCTCGATAAGACCGAAGGACTGCGTTTTGGCGCGTTCGGCAAGCGTGGCATAGGAGTCGATGACAAACTGCGGCGTTCCTGACGAAACCGCGTCCTCGATTAGCATGCAATGCGCGCTCGACGAAGGCCCATACGGATCAGGCTGTCACAGACCTGCGGGAACGTCATGTCGTCGGTGTGGCGAATCTCATCCGGATACAGCGACGTATCGGTCATGCCGGGAATGGTATTGGTCTCGAGGATGACGGGGCCGTCCTCGCTCACGATAAAATCGCTGCGCGAGATGCCCAGGCAACCGAGGGCCTTGTGAGCAGCACAGGCAAGCTCCTGAGCGCGAGCGTAATTCTCGGGTGAAATCTGCGCCGGAATACGATGGATGTCCGTAGGGTCGACATACTTCACGTCCAGATCGTAGAACTCACAGTCCTCGGGCTTGCGAATCTCGACAATCGGCAGGGCGCGCACGTCATCTTCACCGTATACGCCAACGGTGATCTCGGTACCCTCGATGCACTTCTCGACCAGCACTTTGTCGCCGTACTCAAACGCCTTGGCGATTGCCGCGGGCAGCTCGGAGGGCTCATGGACCAGGGAAATGCCATAGCTGGAACCGTTGACGGCCGGCTTCACAAAGCAGCGCTCGCCACAAACCTCGACGATATGATCGATATCGACTTCATCGCCCACCTCGAGCGCGAGGCCGGGGGCAATGGGGATGCCCGCCTTGGCGTACAAGAGCTTAGAGACCTCCTTGTCGGCACCGCAGGCGCTGGCAAGCACGCCCGAGGCCGTGTAGGGGATACCCAGGGTCTCCATGGCGCCCTGCATGGCACCATCCTCGCCGCCGGCACCGTGCATGGCGATAAACGCCACGTCAAAGCCGCCGGTCGCCATGGTTACCATAAAATCATCGGCAGCCGTGTCGAGCAGCTCCACCGAAGTGTAGCCGGCCTCCTTCAAGGCAACCACGACGTTCTTTCCCGAATTGAGCGAGATCTCGCGCTCAGCGGAATGACCGCCCGCCAAGACCGCTACGTGCATGTTCTCTAGGCTTTTACCCGGCATGGGCAGACTCCTCCTCTATAATTTCTGCAGCTGATACCATATTGTAGCGATACCCTCTACGTTTCCCCAAAATCGAAAGGCTTCCATGAATCCCAGGACTAAATCTCAGGACATTCGCGACTTGAGCCAAAACGATATTCGCGAGCTCGTGGCCGAGCTTGGCCAGCCCGCCTTCCGCGCGAAGCAGCTCATCGAATGGGTCTTTGAGAAGAACGTTTGTTCGTTTGACGATATGACAAACCTTCCTAAGGCTTTCCGCGAGCAGCTTAAAGAGGCTTTTGCCTTTGACACGCCGACTGAACTCACCAAGCAGGTTTCCAAAGATGGCTCTCGCAAGTATCTGCTCGAGTACCACGACGGCGTTTCCGTCGAGTCTGTCGGCATGCCCCGTCGCAACAAGCTTTCCGTCTGCGTTTCCACCCAGGCAGGCTGTGGCATGGGCTGCGCCTTTTGCGCTACCGGCCTCAACGGCCTCAAGCGCTCTCTGACCGCTCAAGAGATCGTCGACCAGGTACTTCATGTATCCAACGACTTTGGCGAGCGTGCCACGAGCGTTGTCTTCATGGGCCAGGGCGAGCCGTTTGCCAACTACGACGAGGTTCTCAAGGCGCTGCGCATCCTCAACGACCCCGAAGGCATCGGTATCGGCGCTCGTCACCTCACCGTCTCTACCAGCGGCGTTATTCCCGGTATTCGCAAATTTGCCGACATCCCCGAGCAGTTCACGCTTGCCGTTTCCCTGCATTCCGCCATCCAGTCGACGCGCAATAAGCTTATGCCCGGTGTTAAGAAGTACACGCTGCTTCGCCTTCACGAGGCGCTTCAGCTCTACACCGAGAAGACTGGCCGCCGCCCGACCTATGAGTATGCCATGATTGAAGGCGTCAACGATACGAATCCCGAGATGCAGGCGCTCTGCGACTTCTGCGGGGGAACGTTGTGCCACGTTAACCTGATTCAGCTTAACGACATCGAGGGCAGCCCGCTCAAGCCGTCGCCGATTCATAAGGTTGAGGATCTTCAGCGTCGCCTTGAGTCCCGTGGCATCGAGACAACGATTCGTAACTCCCGTGGTAACGATATTGACGCCGCTTGCGGACAGCTGAAGCAGCGCTTCAAGGTTCAGAAAAAAGCATAGGGGAGTCGCACCCCAAAACGTTTCATATGAAACATCGAACGACCCCGGTTGCAGGATATGCAACCGGGGTCGTTTCATTTATTGACCTTAATTTTGAATCAGCTGCTACTGGTCCCATTTTTACGGCCGAAATAAAGGGTCCTTGTCTCGTGAATCAGACAAGGACCCATCACAATATGCTAAGTAATTGTTAGGTACCTAATAGCCTACATTTTCCCATTGGTTGCTAACCCAACCTTGATTAATCTTTGGATTCTTTGTTACTTGAGCTGTACGCATGGCAACATCTTCTGTCATAACATCCATTTTCTTCTTGGATGTATCGACAATATCTTGCGCACTACGAAGCAAACGACCTCGAAGTTCATCGTCTGTCGCGATCTTATAGCCAGCAAAGGCACCAGCCGTGACAGTCGTCGCCAATGCAATCGCAGTTAAAATTCTATTCCTCATCTTGACCTCCTTGATCAAACCGAATCATTTCGCCAAGAATACGAGAGAGCTCTTCCTCGTCTTTAAACTCAATCTCAATCTTATTCTTTCCACGCGAGCTCTTCACACGCACGTTGGTATTAAAAACCTGACGAAGCACGCGGGCTGCCTTTTTAAAAGACTGAGGGGTTGCAGGCCTCGGCGTCTTAGGTGTCTCTCCGGCAGAAAACAACGGAGCAAGATTTTCTGTCGCTCTTACGGAAAGGCCCTCTGCAACAACCTTCTCTGCAAGTCGAATTCGAGCATCCTCATAGGGAACTGCAAGAATCGCACGTGCATGACCAGCAGTAAGTTTACCCTCAAAAATCATCTGCTGAACTACTTCGGGGAGATCGAGAAGACGCAGTGAGTTTGTAATTGCAGAGCGTGACTTGCTTACTGCCTTCGACAATGCCTCCTGGGTCATACCGCTGGCATCGATGAGCTGTCGATAGCCCTTAGCCTCTTCGACGGGATTCAGATCTGAACGTTGAAGGTTTTCGATAAGAGCAAGAGCCAGCATCTCTTCATCATTTACCTCTTTAATGATGACTGGCAATTCTTCAAGGCCAGCAAGCTTTGACGCCTGGTAACGACGCTCACCAGCGATGATCTCATAGCCGTTTCCATGCTTGCGAACCAAAAGCGGCTGCAAAACGCCATGTTCTTGGATTGACTCGCTCAACTCGCGAAGTTCAGTTTCGTTAAAGTGAATTCGCGGCTGATTAGGGTTGGGAACGATATCCTCAATAGGTAGTTTTGTTTCAGATGCAGCATTAGAAGCCGATGCAGCCGAACCGCCGGTCTCATACTCGGCCTCTGAAACCAAAGCATTCAGTCCACGTCCCAATCCGCCACGTTTCTTTACACTAGGCACGCTTGATCACCTCTTTTGCAAGGTTCATATATGCTTTTGCACCCTTATTTTGAGGTGCATAGGTAATTACTGATTCTCCAAAAGACGGAGCTTCGGAGATTTTAACCGTACGGGGGATTAGCGTCTTAAACGCCTTATCACCAAAGTACGATTGAACCTCCTCAACAACCTGATTCGATAGTGAAGTACGCGAGTCATACATGGTCATAAGCACACCATAGGTGTCTAAGCCCTTGTTCAGCCTTGATTTGACCATCTTCATTGACTCAAGCAGCTTCGTAACGCCCTCGAGTGCGTAATATTCGCACTGGATCGGAATCAAAACGCTGTCTGCTGCGGTCAAAGCGTTGATAGTAAGCAGGCCGAGCGAAGGAGGACAGTCAATGAAAATAAAATCGAACTCGTCCTGAATCGGCTCAAGCAAATCTTTGAGGCGGGTTTCACGTGCAATTGCGCTTACGAGCTCAATTTCGGCGCCTGCAAGCTGAATTGTAGCTGGAATTACGAATACCTTTTTGCAATTTGTATCAAGAACAAGTGATTCTGCTGGCACATCATTCAACAATGCATCATAGATGCAGTGATCAAGGTCTTCTTTTTCAATTCCGAATCCACTGGTGCTGTTTCCCTGCGGATCAAAATCGACAATCAGTGTCTTACGACCCTGCTCACCCAGTGCTGCTGCAAGGTTTACAGCCGTCGTTGACTTACCGACGCCACCTTTTTGATTGATGATTGCAATGATACGCGTGTCTTTTGCGCTCTTTGAACGCTTAACGTCGCGAAATCCCACGGTCCCTCCTGGTGTGTATTAAAGCTGTCAAACGGAGGATGTTTCACGTGAAACATTCCGAATCGATATCAACCGCCATGTTTCACGTGAAACACTGCAAGTTGTTAGTATCCATTATGTTTCACGTGAAACATCTAGGCAAGCGGATTCTTCTTTGCCACGCCATTTGCACGAGGCAATGAAACGGATGCTGGATGACTCTTCTTAAGAACAATGAACTCCCTGTGACCCAAGCCTTCAGGCAAATCAATTGCGTCATTCAGAAGCAAAGTGAAGCCGCAAATCTTAGCTGCTGACATGCCGGAAGCAAGCTCCTCATCCGAAGGATTGCCCTTGGTTATAACAAATAGCCCTCCATCCTTCAGATACGGAGCCGCATACTCAACAAGAATCGGTAGAGGGGCCAGTGCGCGGGCGGTTACAACAGAGAACTGCTTCTTATGGCTCCGAGCATATTCTTCAAGACGATCATGAACCGCATGGGCATGTTTCAATCCAAGAGCATGGACAAAGGAATTTACCGCATCAACCTTCTTGCCAACAGAGTCAATATAAGTAGCTTTACGATGCGTGGTTATGGTTAATGGAATACCAGGGAAGCCCGCACCTGTTCCCATATCGAGCAAAGCTCCCTCAGGAGCCTTGTTGATATAGGGGAGCAAAACAAGTGAGTCGAGGATATGAAGTACTGCAGCATCTTCTACGTTAAGAATACGGGTGAGATTGGTTGTCTTATTTGTTTCTAGAACCAAATCCAAATGCTGAATACATTTCCTCAGCTCAACATCAGTTACGCTCAAGGAATACTCTTTGCAATAGAAAGCTAGACGACTCAACATCTCGTCAGCTTGCTGATCAGTAAGTACTAACAACGAAAGCTCCTTTCTGACAAAAATCAGCGTATCGAGAACTTTTGACAAAAAAAGGGGACGTGGAAACCACGTCCCCTTAGCATAAACTCGAGTAGATTATCGAGCAACAATCACCACATGGCGATCAGGGTCAGAACCCTCAGAATGAGTATCGACGGCATCATTGCCACGAAGTGCAATGTGAACCAGTCGACGCTCGTAGGCATTCATGGGCGGAAGCGAAACACTCTTATGAGTGCGAATGGCACGCTCGGCAGCAGACTGAGCCATGGAGGCAACCTTGTCCTGACGGCGGCTCTTGTATCCCTCGACGTCCACTACAACCGGATACCTAAAGCCAAGTTTGCGGCTCACCAGCAAAGAGAACATAACCTGAAGGGCATCAAGGGTGCGACCATGACGGCCAATGAGAACAGCAAGGTCGGGAGCCGTTACATCCAAAATCAGCTCACCTTCGTCGCCCTCATACTCATCGATAGGAGAGTTGGCGGCATCGAAGTGCGAAAGGATGGAACGCAGGATGGAAATAGCAACATCGGCAATGGTGTCGAGCTCCTCATCGGTCAGCTCTTCACCAGCCTTGTAGCGCTGTGCAATCTCGGGATAATCGCCCGCGACCTGCGGGGCAACCTCCTCAAGCATATCCTCGATGATCTCTTCAGACATAACGTACTCCAAAAGTTAGGTACCTAAATAAGATTGATATCCCACTACTTCTTCTTGTGCGGGCGCGGCTTCTTCTCTCGACGAGTGACCTCAACCTGCAGCGGAGCGTTCTTAAGACGCTCCTCCTCATCGGCCTTCGCCTTGTCGATGACCTTCTGCGTCACAAAAATCTGCTGGATAACCTGCCAAGCAGACGAGACGTCGTAGTACAGCAGAACACCAACGGGAAGGCTCCAGCCCATCCAAAGCATCATGACCGTCATGACAACGGCCATCATACGCATGCTCTGAGCCTGCTGGCCGGTCTGGTTGCGCGACATATAGAGCTGCGGAATCAGGGTCAGGACGGCGAACAGGATCAGGCAAACCAGCGCAGGCAGTGCAACCATAAAGCCATCGGCAAAGGAAGCACTCGGCGTGGTGGTCAGGTCGGGCAGGATGTTGAAGAACGAGAACGTGCCGTCGTTAAAGTACTGCGGCAGGTTGCGCAGCAATGTAAACAGGGCGAACAGGATAGGCATCTGAATCAGCAGCGGCAGACAGCCAGCCATGGGGTTGAACTTGTTCTCGCTGTAGAACTTCTGCATCTCCTCGGCCTGACGCTGGGGATCGTCGGCATAGCGCTCCTGGATCTCGAGCATCTTGGGCTGCAGCACCTGCATGCGAGCCGTCGACTTGGTCGACTTGAGCATGAGCGGCGTCAGCAGCAGACGGATGATGACCACCAGGATGATGATGGACAGGCCCCAGTCGACCGCAAAGGTCTGGATGAGCTTGAGCAGCTCGAAAAGGATGTTAACGATCCAATCCCACATGTAAGTTTTCCTCCGATAGCGAGTGCCCGCTAGGGCACAGGGTCATAACCGCCGACGTGCAGGGGATTGCAACGAGCGATGCGCCTCACGGCAAGCCAGCAGCCTCTCAAAACACCGTGCTTCTCAATCGCCTGGATGGCGTATTGCGAGCACGTTGGGTAATAAATGCAGGCGTCAGGCAATAAGGGCGAAATAACCTGTTGATATATGCGAATAGGAGCGATGGCAACACGTCGCAAAACGTGATTGCTCATCGCTCCTCCCCGGCAACGCCGGCGCGCTTCATAAGCGAACGCAACGCCTTGTCCATCTCCTGCGGCGAGGAAACCCTCGTCTTGGGAGTTGCAAACAAGATGATGTCATAACCCGCAACGGGAAATCCGCAGCTGCGGGCGGCCTCGCGCATCACACGCTTAGATCGGTTGCGCACGACGGCACAACCGAGTCGCTTAGCACCAACGAAGGCGACCCTTCCGGAGTCGCCTTCGCCAACCGATTCACATATGGTCATTCGAATCAGAGGGTGATTGAAACGACGCCCCTGACTGAACACATGCTCGAAATCTTGCCGAGACTTAATAGTCTTCATGCGAGATGTGTGTATCGCTGCTAGACAGTGAGACGCTTGCGGCCCTTGGCGCGACGACGGGCGAGCACGGCACGACCACCCTTAGTGGCCATACGGGCACGGAAGCCATGGGTCTTGGCACGCTTACGCTTATTAGGCTGATACGTACGCTTCATCTTAAGTTCCTCCTGCTGCATTTCGAGTGTCCGCGGGGACGCGGACGCAGATATAGACACGTGAGCTTGAAGATTGTAGGGAAATCAATGTTCAAATGTCAAGAAATCAAAGGTAAAAGGTTGCGCAGTTCACACGGTTCCCCCATAAGCACAACCGAAATTTGCGCCTCATGGCAACCTTTCACGATATTTCATCGAGTTTTCAACAGGTCATGTTGGCAATGTTGAGAACTTTTCGCCCATTTTCCAAAGTTTTCAACAAGTTTTGAAAAATTGTCGAAAGATGAGAAACGTTGCACGGTGAGCTACTATTTGTTCGAAACCTTTTGAAAGATTGCGAGCGGCATGTCTGACGACTTTTACACCATGGTCGATTCCGGAGACCCGGCACCCGACAACGAGCACATCACCGGCGTGCGCGAAGAGCGTGCGGAAGGCGAGCAGACGACCACGCAGGCGCCAAAAGCCATGTACGCCGCGCGCATCGCCGTCTATGACGACATGCTGTCGACACCGCGGGTGATCGTCATTGATCCGCAAGATGTCCGCACGTATTTGGAAGAGACGACCAACACCGTCTACCAGTGCATGAAAGAACAAGGTGGCCATATCTCGCTCATGGTCATCCGCGAGATTGTCGAAAACTTTATCCACGCACACTTTGCCGAGCCCATCATCTCGATTCTGGACGGCGGAGACACCATCCGCTTTGCTGACCAAGGACCCGGCATCGACGACAAGGAACGTGCTTTCGACTTTGGCGTTACCAGCGCAAACAGCAAGATGAAGCGCTATATCCGTGGAACCGGAGCAGGGTTTCCCATGGTGCAGGAGTATTTGGAAAACGCCGGCGGTGCCGTATCCATCGAGGACAACATGGGCAACGGCACCGTGGTTACGGTAAGCCTGAACCCTAAACGCGTGCAGGAAATCGAGCGTGCCGGCGGACGCGGCGCTGCCGTGCGGCCCGAGACGGAGCAGCCCACATATCCCCTGCCGGGAGCTTTTGCGCAGCAGCCCATGGCAACGCAGCAGATGCAGCCCACCGTGGGACAGATGCAGCAGCCCGGAATGCCTCCTACACAAGAACCCCAAGCGGCATCGATGTCGATGCCGCCAAGCATGCCAGAGGCCGTGCCGCTGGCGGATCAGGATGCAGCAGCAATGCAGCAGGCGACGGGCGCACCGGGTGGCCAGCAAATGGGCTATCAGCCGTACCAACAAGGATATCCATATCAGCAGATGCCGCCACTGGGGTATGGCCAGCAGTTCCCGCAGCAGTACCAGCAAGGATATCAGCAGCCGTACCAGCAGATGCCGCAGCAGCAGTACAACCCCTGGGCCCAGCAGATGCCTCCGCAGCCTTACCAACAGTGGCCTCAAAGTTTTCAACAGCAAATGCCACCGATGCAGAGTTCTCAACAACCAGCAGCTCAAATGATGTATCCTAATGCAGCAAATCAGCATGCGCAGCCACAACCGGACGTGTTCGTAAGCGATCGCGGCAACGCCGCGCTGGGCTATCTGGCGCAAAATCAAGCGTGCGGTGCAACCGATCTGGCGAGGGCGTTTGGAAACTCGGCCCCCACTTGGTCACGCACGCTCAATGACTTGGCGCAGGCCGGCTTGGTCATCAAGCATGGCCAGAAATACCATCTGACCGAACTCGGCGCCGCTCGCGTGCGAGCTCAGAGCTAAAGAACGGGAGAGACAGTGGACGAGGAAGCAAGCATCATCCTGGGGGATGCCATCGCCTTTTGCCAGCGCGACGGCCAAGATGCACGCCTCATCAACATGCTGGGGCAATCGCGCGCCATAAGCCTGACCGAAGATACGCTCACGATCGAGGCCCCCTCGCGCTTTGCCATCGCGCAGCTCAAAAAGCATCAGCCGACTATTGAGGCCTATCTGGAAGAAATCGCCTTTGCACCGATCGCGCTCGACATCGTGGCACCGCAAGGCGCCGCGACGGAATCCGCTGCCGCCACGGCGCCCGCCACGGCTCCCGCTGCTTCCCCGGCGGTGCCGGCCTCCGCAGGCGACGTGCCGACAATCGAGCACCAGCACAGCGATGTTTCCCGTGAAACCATGGCACCGTTGCCGACCGCGGCGGCGACGCCAACGAACGCGCCCGTCACGCACATGCCCATCGCTCACGACGCAGCGGCGGGCGCGGATTCGGGCATTGCAATCAAAAACACGCTCTCGGCCGACGATTTTCGTCGCATGATGAACCAGATGAAGGGCGGGGCGCCGACTAAATCCACGCAAGCCGCGACCCCCACCTCACCCATGCCAGCACCGACCGTGCCGGCCGAGCAGAATACGGATGGAGCCCCGCTCGCCGCGAACTCAAAATTTACCTTTGAGAACTTTGTCTACGGCCCCGAAAACAGCCATGCCTATCGCTCGGCACTCAAGTTTGCCGCCCTCGCGGACGAGCGCGGCACATGCACATCACTGTTCATCTACGGCAAATCGGGCCTGGGCAAGACGCACCTGCTGCTTGCCATCAAAAACGAGCTCGCCGAGAAGTCGCCCGAGATCAAGGTCAAGTATGCCAACTCCCAGGCATATCTGGACGACCTGATGACCGAGTTCGACCGTCAAAAGAAGAGCAACGCTCCCATCATGCAGGCGTACCACGGCGTGGACGTGCTCATCATCGATGACATCCAAAACATCATCGGCAAGCGCGCGAGCGTGGACTACTTTTTCCAGCTCATGGACGAGTTCATCCGCAACAACAAGAAGGTCGTCATCGCGGCAGACCGCGCCCCCAAGGACCTAAGCATGGACGAGCGTCTGACCAGCCGCTTCAACGCCGGCATGCTCTGCCTGGTTGCAGAGCCCAGCTACGAGATGAAATACAAGATCTTGCAGCGCTATTACGAGAACACCATCGTCGCCGCCCCCGAGGCAGGCGACGACTCGCTGCTGGCGGCCTATGGGGGCGACGGCGGGCACCTGACCGACGAACACTTTAAACACATGGCCGAGGTCTCGGGCACCAACATCCGCGAACTCGAGAGCTTTTGCGAGCGCTGCGCCGGCGAGGCGGGTGACCGCGAGCGCGAGGGCGGGGAGCTCACCTTTGACGATATCGACGCCATCGCCAGCCAGTACTTCGACACATCGGCCAAAAAGATCAACGTCCAGACGGTTCAGTCCGTCATCGAAGAGCAGTACGGCGTGACACACGAGGAGCTCATCGGCCCGCGTCGCAACGCCAATATCGCCAAAGCACGCCATATCGCTATCTACCTGGCCATCGAGATGTGCGAAATGACGACCACGGCGGTGGGCGCCGAATTTGGCAACCGCAACCACTCGACCGTCAGCACGAGCTACAAAAAGGTCCAGAAGATGATCCAGGAAGACCGCACCGTCACCGAAGACCTCAAGTCACTGCGCGATAAAATTACACTGCGCTCGTAGGGAAATAGAGACACCTGTTGAAAACTTGTCGAAACCACGGGCATAAGGTGTTTAAAACCCAACCCGCGGTGATGAAAAGTTTTGCGCAGGTTTTGAACGTGGAAAACCACCCCCGTTGCACACAGGTTGCTGTCGATTCTCTTTCTGGGTCTGACCTGCGTCTTTGGGAGTAATCAACAGTTTCGTCAGTGCTATTACTATTATTAAGATATTTATATCTATAGAAAGGTATTAAAAGATGAAGTTCACCGTCAGCCAGAGCTCGCTTACACAAGCCATCGGCGTCGTTATGAAGGGCGTCGCTTCGGCATCCACCCTTCCCATCCTGTCGGGCGTGCTCGTCAAGGCGCAAGACGGCATCTTGGAATTCCAGACCTCTAACTACACCATCTCGATCCGTCATCGCATCGCGGCACATGTCGAAGAAGAGGGCGAGATGGTTATCCCTTGTAAGATGCTCTCCAATATCACCAAGACCCTCCCCGATGCCCCGGTCACCTTTGAGCTGTCCGAGCGCCAGGTGCTGATTGGTTGTGAGAAGAGCTCTTTCCGCCTGAACACGCTCGATGCCAATGACTTCCCCGAGTTTCCGGCCTATGCCATCGAGAGCGCCGTGGAACTGCCGACCGATATCTTGTCCGAAATGGTCGGCCGCGTGTGGCGCGTCACCTCGACTGACAAGGCCCGCCCCATCCTGGGTGGCGTGCACATGAAGGTCGAGAACAACACCGTGCGCCTGGTGGCGACCGATTCCTTCCGCTTGGCCGTGTGCGATACGCAGGTCGAGACCTCAACCCTCGAGGGCTCCTTTGAACTCAACGTTCCGGCCGACGCCTTTAACGACGCGCTGAACATCATGGCCAGCCAGGCGACCATCATGATCGGGGCTACCGACACCCAGGTCGTCTTTGAGGCCGGCAACACCACCTACGTGTCGCGCCGCATCGAGGGCGTGTACCCCAACTACAAGCAGCTCATCCCCGATTCGTGCGTGACGAGCGTCAAGATCGACGTCGCCGCCTTTAACGCCGCCCTCAAGCGCGTGGCCGTTATCGCGAGCGCCAACCCCGCCGTCAAGTTCGAGATCGATGTCGAGAACGGGCAGATGGGCCTGTCCTCCATTTCCAATGACCAGGACCTTGCGCAGGAGACGATCGATGTCGAGGCCGAGGGCGAGTCGGGCACCATCGCCTTCAACTACCACTACATCTTCGGGTGCCTCAATGCCCTGTCCAAGGAGAAGGAGATCACGCTGGAGCTCAAGAGCTACTCGCAGGCGGGCATCTTCAAGTCCTACGACAAGATCAACTACCTGTACCTGGTCATGCCGGTCCGCATCTAGCAACTGCCCTATGACCATGTTCGCCCGCGATCTTTCCGTCGCGCACTACCGCAGCTTCGATAGCTATCGCCTTGCCCTGGACGAGGGCGTGACGATACTTGCGGGACCCAACGCGGCGGGAAAGACCAATCTCATAGAGGCGCTGCAGCTGCTGACGAGCGGCGCCTCGTTTAGGCATCCGACCGCAGCCGAGCTCGTCCATGACGGCGTGGGCTCGTGCAAGGTCGAGCTGAGGCTCGAGGGCGACGGCCGCGTGCTTGATATGGGATTGAGCGCGGAGGACGGTAAACGCTCGTTTAGCCGCAACGGCAAGAGATGCTCTGCCGCCGGTGTGCGCGGGGTTCTGCCGAGCGTGCTGTTTTGCCCCGACCATCTGGACATGGTTAAGCGAGGCGCCAGTGTGCGCCGCGCCGCCCTCGACGACTTTGGCATGCAACTGAGCGCACGCTATGCCGATCTTGCGAGCACCTATGGTCGCTGCGTGACCCAGCGTAACGCCTTGCTCAAGGAGGCCTGGTGCTGCCGCGAGATGCTCGGCGCGTGGAACGATTCGATTGCCCGCGCGGGCGCGGCTCTGCTCGTGCACCGGTTGGCCCTGCTCGACCGGCTGGCGGGCCATGTGCGTACTGCCTACGGGCAAGTGGCGTCCGGTGAAGCCGCCAACGTGTCCTATGCGTCCACGCTGGGGGATTTGCCCCAGGTCGATGATCGCGAAGAGCTGAAGGGCTGGGCGTACGAGCGCATGCTGGCTGCCCTTGATGAGCACGCCGACGAGGAAATTCGCCGCGGCGTGACGTTGGTGGGACCGCATCGCGACGAGATTGAGTTTGCTGTGGCGGGTCGCTCCGCCCGTTCATTTGCCAGCCAAGGTCAGCAGCGAACGTTGGTTCTGGCCTGGAAGGTGGCGGAGGTGGCCGTGGCTCGCGATGTCCTGGGCACCGCCCCACTGCTGCTTTTGGACGACGTGATGAGCGAACTCGACGGCGAACGCCGCGGTGCTTTCCTGCGGCTGATCGGCGATGATATCCAGACGGTCATAACCACGACCAACCTGGGGTACTTTACCGATGACCTGCTTGATCGAGCCAAGGTGGTGAGCATGGGTGAGACGTGCTAATTACGAGCGCGAGAGCGAAACGGTCGCCTTCAGTGGCTTTTTGAACGCAGAGCGCCAGCGCATCCTGGCGGCTGCGACCCCTGAGCGCCGTGCGCAGATGGAGGCCGCCGAGGAGTCGCGCGCGGTCTATCGCGCGTGGAACGCGGTGTGCTCGGGCACGCGCGAGGGGCGGCATGTGACGGGCCTGCGCTACCTGCCCGAGTCCAATGAGCTGCTGGTATATCTCGACTCGCCCTCGTGGACGCAGGAAATGACGTTGTTGCGCGAGATCATCCGCGCGCGCATGGAGCGCGCCGGTGCGCATGTGGATGGCCTGGTGTTCAAAACCACCGCGCCCGGTCACACGCCGCCCGCCGCCAAGGAGCGCCTTCGCCCAGCGGCGACCGAGCGCCCGCCGGCCCCACACGCCGACCTCAGCGATGCCGAGCGCACCGAGATTGAGCGCCAAGTGGCGCCCATCGAAGACCAAAAACTGCGCGAGGCCCTCGAGAACGCCATGAGAGCCAGTGCCGAGTGGGCCAAGGGCGTGCAAAGCAAAAAAGAGCCTTAAATCGCATCTGGTGGCCTTGTAGAGCCAAATACCCTCGTTCCCGAGGGTATTTTTTTACGATAAACTAGTAAGGCTGTACACATTTTCTTGACTGAAGGAGGACGTGTGGCAAACGAAAACGATTACGATGGCGGCGAGATTAAGATTCTCGAAGGTCTCGAGGCCGTTCGTAAGCGCCCGGGCATGTATATCGGCTCGACGAGCGCCAGCGGTCTGCATCACCTGGTGTGGGAGATCGTTGACAACTCCGTCGACGAGGCCATGGCCGGTTTCTGCACCGAGATCCAGGTGACGGTCCACGCCGACAACTCCATCACGGTCGTCGACAACGGGCGCGGTATCCCCGTCGACGAGCACCCTGTTAAAAAGATCCCGACGCTCGAGGTCGTCATGACGATTTTGCACGCCGGCGGTAAGTTCGATAATTCGGCCTATAAGGTCTCGGGCGGCCTGCACGGCGTTGGCATCTCCGTCGTCAACGCACTGTCCAAGCGCGTGGTCGTTCAGGTTCGTCGCGACGGCAACACCTACGAGATGGAGTTCTCGCGCGGCAAGACCGTCAAGAAGATGGAGGTCGTGGGCACCTCGGATTCGACGGGCACCACCGTCACCTTCTGGCCCGACGACGAGATCTTCGAGACCTGCATTTACGATTTCGATACGCTGCACAACCGTCTGCAGGAGACGGCGTTCCTCAATAAGAACCTCAAAATCGTGCTGACTGACGAGCGCGAGTCTACTCCCCACGTGGAGGAGTTTTGCTACGAGGGCGGCATCATCGACTTCGTCAAGTTCCTTAACGAGGGCAAGGACGTCCCCGAGGCCTTTAAGGAGCCTATCTACATCGAGGGCAAATCGGACCCGGACGCACCTGTGGCCAAGATGGGCGAGGTTGAGGTTTCCCTGCAGTGGAATAGCGGCTACGGCGAGAACGTCATGTCGTTTGCCAACGACATCTACACCCCCGAGGGCGGCATGCACCTTGAGGGCTTCCGCACCGCGCTCACCCGCGTGATCAACGACTATGCGCGCAAGCAGAACCTGCTCAAGGAAAAAGACGCCAATCTGACCGGCGACGATGTGCGCGAGGGCCTTTCGGCCGTTATCTCGGTCAAGCTGCCCGATCCGCAGTTTGAGGGCCAGACCAAGGCCAAGCTCGGCAGCTCCTATATGCGCGCGCTGACGCTCAAGATCGTGACCGACGGCCTTGCCGATTACCTCGAGGAGCACCCTAAGCCCGCTCGCGAGATCGTCAAGAAGGCGCAGCAGGCCTGCAAGGCGCGCAATGCCGCCCGCAAGGCGCGCGAGGCGACCCGCCGCAAGAGCCTGCTCGAGACGGCGTCCCTGCCCGGTAAGCTCGCCGACTGCTCGGTGCGCGATGCCGAGCTGACCGAGCTCTTCATCGTAGAGGGCGACTCGGCAGGCGGTTCGGCCAAGGACGGCCGTCGCCGAGACATCCAGGCGATTCTGCCCCTGCGCGGCAAGATTTTGAACGTCGAGCGCGTTGGTGACCATCGCGCGTTCTCGAGTGACACCATCCAGTCGCTGATTACCGCGATCGGCTGCGGCGTCACGACGAGTGCCGGCGACGGCGGCGATTTCGATATCACCAAGGCGCGCTACCACAAGATCATCATCATGACCGATGCAGACGTCGACGGCGCGCATATCCGCATCCTGCTGCTGACGTTCTTCTACAAGTACATGCGTCCGCTGATCGATGCCGGCTACGTCTATGTTGCCTGCCCGCCCATCTTTGGCATTAAGGTGCGCAACAAGATCCACTACGTGTATCCCAACGGCCGCCAGCCCGAAGACGAGATCCTGCGCGATACCATCCAGAGTCTGGGCCTGAACCCCGACGATAACGACGAGGACGGCAAGGCCAAGGACGGCAAGATCACCAAGAAGCGCAAGGGCTATACCGTCCAGCGCTACAAGGGCCTGGGCGAGATGGACCCCAAGCAGCTTGCCTCGACGACGATGGACCCCAAGACCCGCATCCTGCAGCGCGTGTCGATCGAGGACGCCGTGGTGGCGGACCGCGCCGTGCGCGAGCTCATGGGTTCCGAGGTCGGCTATCGCCGCGAGTACATTGAAAAACATGCGCATGACGCGCGTTTCCTTGACGCTTAAGAGGAGGTAACGTGGCAGACGATATCAACAATAACGGGGGTATGGACGAGGCCGGCGATGCCGGCATGCCCGACGATCTGAAGCGCCTGCTTGCCCGTGCTGAGCAGGGCGAGGACGGCGACCCGGACGCCTATAACCCCGATGTCGATGATGACGAGGAAGAGGATGACGACGGCGAGCTCGAGGAGAGTTTTGGCGAAGTCGACCGTGGCGCCTCGGCCGGCGAGGATATCAACGGCGGCCAGCTCCAGATTTCGGAGTTCGGTCGCGAGATGAAGCAGTCGTTTATCGAGTATTCGATGTCGGTCATCACGGCGCGCGCCCTGCCGGACGTGCGCGACGGCTTAAAGCCGGTGCACCGCCGCATCCTGTACGCGATGAACGAGAGCGGCATCTACCCCAACCGCCCGCACAAGAAGTCGGCGTGGACGGTCGGCGAAGTTATCGGTAAGTACCACCCGCACGGTGACTCTGCGGTCTACGAGGCCATGGTCCGCCTGGCACAGTGGTTCTCCATGCGCACGCCGCTCATCGACGGTCATGGCAACTTCGGTAACATCGACGGCGACGGCGCGGCAGCCATGCGTTACACCGAGAGCCGCCTGGCAAAGCCCGCCATGGAACTGCTGCGCGACCTGCAGAAGGATACCGTCGACTGGCAGCCCAACTACGACGAATCGCTCGCCGAGCCCGTGGCACTGCCTGCGCGCTTCCCCAACCTGCTGGTCAACGGCAGCCAGGGCATCGCCGTCGGCATGGCCACCAACATCGCCCCGCACAACCTCACCGAGGCGATCGAGGCCACCTGCTACCTGATCGACAATCCCGACGCCACCGTCGACGAGCTTATGCAGATCATGCCCGGTCCGGACTTCCCCACCGGCGCCATCATCATGGGCAGCGCCGGCATTAGGCAGAGCTACGAGACCGGTCGCGGCTCCATTACCGTGCGTGCCAAGGCCCACGTGGAATCCATCAAGACCGGTCGCAGCCGCCTGGTCTTTACCGAGATTCCCTACATGGTCAACAAGGGCACCTTGCAGGAGAAGATCGCCCAGCTCGTAAACGACAAGCGCATCGAGGGCATCTCGGACATGCGCGACGAGTCCAACCAAAAGGGCATCCGTCTGGTCATCGAGCTCAAGAAGGGCGTCATTCCGCAGGTCGTGCTCAACAACCTGTATAAGTACACCTCGCTGCAGACGACTTTTGGCGCCAACAACTTGGCGCTCGTCAACGGCGTTCCCAAATGCCTGAGCCTGCGCGAGATGCTGCAGCACTACGTCGACCACCAGGTCGACGTCGTCACCCGCCGCACTCGCTTTGACCTTAAGAAGGCCCAGGCGCGTGCCCATATCCTCGAGGGCTACTTGATGGCTCTCGACCATATCGACGAGGTCATCAGCATTATCCGTTCCTCGCAGACCGACTCCGAGGCAAGCGGCCGCCTGATCGAGCGCTTTGGCTTTACGCCCGAGCAGACCACGGCCATCCTCGAGATGAAGCTGCGCCGCCTGACTGGCCTGGAGCGCGACAAGATCCAGGAAGAACTGGACGGTCTGCGCCGCGCCATCGCCTACTACGAGGACCTGCTGGCGCATGAGGAGAAGATCCTGGGCGTCATCAAGGAGGAGATGCGCGAGATTTCGAAAAAGTTCGGCGACAAACGCCGCACCGAGATCAGCCATGTCGAAAAGGATCTGGATGTCGAGGACCTCATCGCCGACGAGGACATGGTCGTGACCATCACCCACACCGGCTACGTGAAGCGCATCCCGGTGGCTGCCTACCGCGCCCAGAAGCGCGGCGGCAAGGGCGTGTCGGGCGTCAACCTTAAAGAGGACGACGTCATCGACGAGATGTTTATCGCATCCACGCACGAGTACGTGCTGTTCTTCTCGAGCAAGGGCAAGGTCTACCGCCTGAAGGTACACGAGCTGCCGGTGGGTACGCGCCAGGCGCGTGGCACCGCGATCGTCAACCTGCTGCCCTTTGAGGAAGGCGAGAAGATCGCGAGTGTCATCAGCTGCCGCGAGTTCCCGGCCGACGAGTACCTGATGTTTGCCACCAAGAGCGGCATGGTCAAGAAGACCGTGATGAGCGCTTACGACCGCAGCCGCCGTGATGGCCTGATCGCCATCAATCTGAGAGACGACGACGCGCTGCTCGCCGTGCGCCGTGTGCGCGAGGGCGACAAGATCATCCTGGCCACCACTGCGGGCAAGGCGATCATGTTCCCCGAGGACCAGGTTCGCGCCACGGGACGCGACACCAGCGGCGTTCGCGGTATTAGCATGAAGGACGGCGTGAGCGTTTTGGGTATGGAGGTTACCAACGGCAACGGCGACCTGTTTGTCATCACCGAGCGCGGCTACGGCAAGCGCACGCCGGTCGCGGACTATCCGGAGCAGAACCGCGGCGGCCAGGGCGTCTACACCATCCAGATGACCGAGCGCAAGGGAAACCTCGCGGCCATGAAGACGGTGGGTCCGCAGCACGAGCTGTTCATCGTGACGGAAGGCGCGACGGTCATTCGCGTCAAGACCGATGAGATTAGCCAGACCGGCCGAGCCACCCAGGGCGTCAAGATGATGACCGTCGACGACAACGACCGTGTGTGCGCTGTCGCCCGCATGACGGCAGCTAAGGAAAAGCCCGAAGGCGAAGGCGCCGAGGCCGAGGCAACGGTCGATGCCGAAAATACCCCAGTCGACCTAGGCGACGGCAACGACATGCCAGAGGATCTCCTAGACGAGTAAGAGGCCCTAGCTGGTAGAAAATATCAGACCCCATATATCGGCGGTCGGCGCACTGCGCGCCGACCGCTTTTTTGAAAACCTCGGGACTCGCGTTCGCCCCGGCCGCACGGCGGCATGCGAAGTCGATCGCGAGTTCCGCACGAGCCAGAGAGCACTTAATGTGCTCTCTGCGCGAGTCAGGACTGTCCGAGCAGGCGACTTCACATGCCGCCGTGCGGCCGGGGCGAACACCCTCCAAAGATTTTCAAAAAAGTTGTTGACGCGCGCGTAACGACTCGTCTAATATATCCCTTGCGCGATGGACCTGTAGCTCAGTTGGTTAGAGCGTCCGGCTGATAACCGGGAGGTCACAAGTTCGAATCTTGTCAGGTCCACCACTTTCTTTCGCAATAAACACCCCAGCGAGAGCCGAGTCGCCGCTGGGGTGTTTATTACTGTCTCCGTGGGGGTTTAGCTCAGCTGGGAGAGCGCGGGCTTTGCAAGCCTGAGGTCAGGGGTTCGATCCCCCTAACCTCCACCATGATGGACCTGTAGCTCAGTTGGTTAGAGCGTCCGGCTGATAACCGGGAGGTCACAAGTTCGAATCTTGTCAGGTCCACCATCAAAACTGTGAAGAGCCTCGAGGCATGGCCTCGGGGCTTTTTTCTTGTGTGTGATAAAACTCATTTTGGTTTTGTGTGCTGTGCGAAAGATTGGGTAGTATAGCATATTCAATGCGGCGAAGGCGCCGCGTGTTAACCGCTACGTACCGGAGGTGTTCCATGGTTCGTGTCGACATAGAGACCATCGTCATGGCCGCCGGTCCCGTGCCATCGCTTATCGTACTTCGCGAGCGCTGCAGCAAATCGGACTCCCCTGCGCCGCTGCGCTCCCTTTCTATCCAAACTGGTTCGTTTGAGGCTGCGGCTATTAGCCGCGGTATCGACAGCGGTCGTGCCGAGCGCCCGATCGCCCATGACCTGCTGCTCGACACGCTTGATGCCCTGGATGCAAAACTCGAGCGCATCGAGATTGTCCGTGCCGAGCCTCCCGTGTTCTATGCGACGGTCGTTGTTTTGGCCGACAGCAACGAGCATAGGATCGATGCGCGTCCGAGCGATGCCATCGCCCTCGCCGTGCGCAGCAATGCTCCCATGTTTGTTGAGGACGACATCATGAACCGCCTGGGGACCGTCTCTCCGGTTGCCGAGGAAGTCGATGACGAGCAGGAATTTGAGAAGTTCGACGAGTTCGTCCATACGCTCTCGCCCGATGATTTTTAAATGACGAGTAGCCATGAGACGGAGTGTGCACTGATGGGTCGCGGCGTTTCAGCCGAAGCCGCCGCCATTGCCCGCGAGGCCCAGATGCGCTCGGAGGCATCCGAGGCCGCACGCATCGCCTATGTGACGCAGGCCCGTACGCTTCGCGAGCGCCGTGCCTCCTTTATCAAGATGGTTGCCGTCTCCGCACTTGTCGCGGCAATCTCCTCGCGCCTTCGTGGTACAGTTGGTGCGCTTGGGTTTTCGATTTCGACGGGCTTGGTCATCTGGGGCGTGGTCGATGCCGTGATGCTGACCAACCAGATCAAGGTACTCGATAAGCGCGCCGCCGATATGATGCGCGCCCGCGACGCCGCCGCCGAGATCGCTGCCGAGGCACAAGAGATGTAACGACGCCGGACTCGATGGGAAGGTCTAAAAATGGCACAGGATATGCAGGACGCCGGAAACGTCTCCGCCGAGCTCGACGCCATGGTGTGCGACCTCATCGGGGCATTTTTAGACGACCTGGCCGCTGGTGAGAACCCCGGCGTTGTCGTTGCGATCGAAGACGCCGCGTCCAACCGCTATCTGGCGGCACTCGACGAGGACGGCGAGGAGGCATGCCTCGAGGCTGCCACCAACTTTATCTCCGAGCACAAGATGGGCCTTAAGGACGAGGGCCTGGGTCGCATCGCCCGTTACGCCATCGGCTACACTGGTTGTGTCGAAATCGATGGCGGCTACCATGACGCCCTGCTTGTGAGTTTCTTTGAGACGACGCTCGAGAGCGGCTTTTCGGCATACGTACTGTACGAGGGTGTGGGCGCCGGCGATGGTTTTATGTGGAGCGACCCTGAACCTGCAGGCGAGGAAACCCCTCTTATCTAAAATCGCTAAAATAAACGAGTTTTCGGTAAAAGGCTCAAAATTCCCGCCGAGCGTTGTGTTGCTGGGCGGGTCGCATACGCGTGCCGGTTGTATATAGATAGAAGATAGGGGAACTACATGCGCGTAGACAATCTGAGGAACATCGCCATCATCGCTCACGTCGACCACGGCAAGACGACGATGGTCGACAAGCTCCTGCGTGCCACGGACGCCTTCCGTGCCAACCAGCAGGTCGAGGACCGCGTCCTGGATTCCAACGACCAGGAGCGCGAGCGCGGCATTACGATTCTCGCCAAGAACATCTCTATCGAGTACAAGGACGTTAAGATCAACGTCATCGACACCCCGGGCCACGCCGACTTTGGCGGCGAGGTCGAGCGCGTGCTGCGTATGGCCGACGGCGCCCTGCTGCTGGTCGACGCCTTTGAGGGCCCCATGCCCCAGACCCGCTTCGTGCTGCGTCACGCTATCGACACCGGCCTTAAGATTATGATCGTCATCAACAAGATCGATCGTCCGGGTGCTAACCCCGAGAAGGCCTACAACGACTGTCTCGACCTTATGGCCGACCTGGGCGCCACCGACGACCAGCTTGAGTTCGCCATGGAGCACGTGGTCTACGCCAGCGCCATGAATGGCTTTGCCCGCCTCGATCCCAACGACGGCAACATGGACATGTATCCGCTGCTCGATATGATCATCGACGACATGCCCGCGCCCGAGGTTGACGAGAACGCCCCGCTGGCCATGCAGTGCGTGACCATCGACCACTCCAACTTCGTTGGCCGTATCGGCATCGGTCGCGTGTATTCCGGCGCCATTCACCAGGGCGACCAGATTCTGGTTGTGAAGAACGACGGCTCCAGCGCCACCGCTACCGTCAAGCAGCTCTTTACCTTCGACTACCTGGGCCGCACCGAGTGCCAGGAAGTCGGCGCCGGCGATATCGCCGCTGTCGTGGGTATTGACCGCACCGATATCGGCGATGTTTACACCGACTCCGAGAACCCTGTCGAGCTCGAGCCCATCGAGATCGACCCGCCGACCCTGTCCATCGTCTTTGAGGCTTCGACCTCCCCGCTCGTCGGCCGTGATGGCGACATCGTGGGCGCCCGTCAGCTCAAGGAGCGCCTGTTCAACGAGGCCGAGAACAACGTGACCATGAAGATCGAGGAGCTCGAGGACAAGAGCGGCGTCGAGGTCTCTGGCCGCGGCATCCTGCACTTGTCCGTCCTGATGGAGTCCATGCGCCGCGAGGGCTTTGAGTTTCAGGTCGGCCGTCCCCGCGTTCTGTTTAAGAAGGACGAGAACGGCAACAAGATGGAGCCTGTCGAGCAGGCCGTCGTCGAGTGCCCGGACGAGTATTCGGGCAAGGTCGTTGAGGTCTTCGGTACCTCCGGCGGCATCATGACGAGCATGGATACCTCGGGCATCGTGACGCACCTTGAGTTCAAGATCCCGACCCGCGGCATCATGGGTCTCAAGAACCGCATCATGAACGTCACCCATGGCGAGGGCGTGTTCTACCACACCTTCCTAGAGTATGGTCCTTACGCCGGCGAGATTGGTAACCGTCAGAACGGCGCCATGATCTCCATGACCACCGAGAAGGCCGTTGCCTATGCTCTGGGTACGCTGCAGGAGCGCGGCCAGCTGTTTGTTGAGCCGGGCACCGAGTGCTACGAGGGCATGATCGTGGGCGAGCGCAGCAAGGCTGGCGACATGGTCGTCAACATCGCCCGTACCAAGAACCTGGGCAACCAGCGTTCCTCTACCTCCGATATCTCCGTCCAGCTGGTGCCGCCGCGCACCTTCTCGCTGGAGGAGGCGCTGGAGTACATCGCCGACGACGAGCTAGTCGAGATCACTCCCAAGAACATTCGCCTGCGCAAGCGTCTGCTCAACGCCACCGACCGCAAGAAGGCCGCCGTCCGCGCCGGTCAGGTCAACAAATAAGCACTGGGCTTTATAGCGACTAACAAGAAAGGGCGTCGACCGCGATGGTCGGCGCCCTTTTTGGTGCAAGGGGAAAGGTTCGTTTGCACCACAGTGGGGGCGGTTATCCCCTCCGATCGGCTTTCTGGTCAAAGTTAAGTTGTTTAAACATATACATAATTCCACAGGATATAACCGCTTTGATACAAAACCGTTAACAGATAAAAATCAACTGGTATTACATTAAAAGACCTCTTTACCAGCGGTTTACATGACTGGTGTCTATATTGTATTTTATGCATTGTGGCATAGACGAACCGTCTTAGAAGTTGCCCCCCAATGGGTTCTTGCAATGCGCCAGGTAGGTTCTCGTAGATGTTGGGGTTTGTGTTCGAACCGACGATTCGCCGTATTCCACACTGTGTTGTAGGAATTAAGGGACAACTATGGACGCACACCGCTCACGGTCGCTGGGTATGGCGGCCCTGATCTTCATTTTGATTAGCCTCACCGCCGCTGTTTTTCACGGTGCAGCCCCAGTGCGCGCCGAGGATGCAACGACGCCAACGCCGATTGCGATTGATGAGAATACGGCGGACGTTACGGTCGGGCTGTATGCCGATAAGGATCGTCAGCAGCCTCTCGGTAAAGAGGGCTCACCCTCGATTACGACAGCCGATACAATTTACGGTTTTATGGCAGCCTACTTTAAAGAAAATTCTGGACTTACGTCTGAGAGGCCTGAGGCGATTTATACCTTTCCTGAGTCGATTGTCGTGAAGGACAACGCGGGCGGCGACTTGATGACTGATGATACCGAGAATGCGCAAAAGATGGGAACTTGGCGCATCGAAAAGAACAAGGTCATTTTTAACTACGACCCCAGCTATCTCAACGCCAATCCATCTTCACTCTACGTAAAGGTTAAATTCGAATCTGAGCTCAAAGACAAAAATCTGGATGATGGGTCAAAAGTCGAACTGAGATTTCCGGGCGTTGGCGAAGCTGTGCCTATCGAGATTCAAGACGGCGCGGTCGAGGGAAGTAAATCGGGTGTCTTTTCTCAAGATGGCACTACTGGAATTGCCAAGATAACTTGGACTATCAATCTGAGTGTTAAGTCGTATGCAACGGATGTAAGGCTGGTTGATAAACTCGGCGACTATCTGGAATTTGACCAGAACAGCTTCAAGCTTGATGGAAATCCGATTGGTTCTTCCGTGAGTATTGAGGGGCAAACGGGAACGGCAACGTTGTCGCTGGGTAGCCTTTCTCAGGGCGAGCATACCGTTACGTACGAAACGACAGTTGGTGTGGACCTGCCACTCTCTAACGGCACGCCCATGCAAGGCAAGAACGGTGTGCAGGCAACCTGGGGAACGGTAAATCCTCAACAATCTCCTTGGATTGAAGGCACCTCTGATTCATTTCAGTATGACATGATTAAAAAAGAGGCCGGCTCCGGAACGCCGTCGGCCATTACTTGGAAGGTTGTGCTCAACAAGGGGTCTCTCAAGGCCGATATGTTTGGCTACACCTTTACTGACAAGCTCGATGACAAGCAGGATTATATTGGCAGCTACGCGGTCTACAAGGGAGAGGCTGCCGATGAAAATCAAAAGATTGATGGAGGAACACTGAATGAGTCAGGGAATTCATTCAGCTATACGTTTAATCCAAAAGAGGGTGACCGGTTTGCGACCTATTGCATCACCTATCAAACTAAGTTGAGAGATGAGAATTCCTACGAAAAAGTTAGCAACACGGCAAGTGTGAAAAAAGAAGATTCAGATCAGCCCTTTGGAGAAAGTACCGAATACTATACTCGCCCTTGGACGGGCAAGACCATAAGCAAAACACTGCTTAATAAAGATGAGGCGGAGCGGACCGGAAAAGCAACTTGGCAATTACGCGTAGAGCTCCGTGATTACGTAAATGCGAAAAACCCAGAATTCGTTCTTATCAGAGATTCCATGCTGGCGGCTTGGAAGCAGACCATGGGGCCGGATACCTCCGATGGTCCTTCACATGTAATTACTATTGGGAATACCGAACTGGTCGAAGGTGTCGACTGGAATTTTGAACGCGGCGCAGATCTTTCGCGGAAAAGCAACCAACATAACTGCGATATACGAATAACTATTACGAAAAAAGTCAAAGAAGAGCTTGATAAGTCCCCCGAAGTCGTTATTACGTATAAAACGGTGGATCGCGTCGAAAATGTTGGTGTAAGGGTGACGCCCTAGCGCCCGTTTAACGAAG
>CABUIH010000016.1:0-44743 GCA_902491615.1 uncultured Collinsella sp.
AAGCGGTCGGCGGGGCCATTGTGGCTCTTGACAGCGGATTGGGTCATATGAGCGAAAACGCCCCTAAGCGAGCAAGGTGACGTGAAAGAGGAGGGAAGCGTACTTTGGGTACGCGACCGACGATTGAACGTCAGATTGCCGCTTAGGGGCGTTTGCAGCGTCGAGCCGTTACGCGGTTTGGTAAAACCGCGTAACTTACATGACCATAACGTAGCGCGATCCCACGTAGTACTGCTTACCCATCAAAACCGGCTCGTCATCGGGACCGGTAAAGCCGGCACGCAGGTTGAGCAGCGGATCGTGCGGAGCAATGCCCAGCTCGGCCGCCTGCTCGGCGTTAGCTCGAACGGCCTCGACTGTACGGTAGCCAACCGAGACAATCGGCGTTCCGCCAACACGCTCGACCTCGGCAAAAATCGACTTGTCCTCAAGATCGGCCGTCAAAAGCTCACGGTAGGCGTCAAACGGCACAAAGATGTTCTCCTCAAAGATGGGCTCGCCGTCGGCCGTACGCACGCGCTTGATATGCAGCAGCAGTGCATCCTTCTGCAGGCCAAAGAACTCCATCTCGTTTTGGCGCGCCGGAACAATCTGGCGATCGACCACATGCGCACCGGCCTTCATGCCGTTGTTGGCACACAGCGTGGTAAACGTCTGCAGCGTCGAGGCGTGAAACTGGCGGTTGATGTGCGGCGTGGAGACAAAGGTGCCACGGCCCTGCTGCTTAACCAGGTAGCCATCGGAGCACAGCTCCTCGACGGCTCGGCGCACCGTGATGCGGCTCACCTCGTACTGCTCGGCTAGCTCAAGCTCGGACGGAATACGCTCCTTGGGTGCATAAACACCTTTCTCGATCGCATCCTTGATTTCGTCGTAAATCTGCTGGTAAAGCGGTGCATTTTTGGGCGCGGGCATATCTGATCACTCTTATCGAAATATCGAAATAACTAATACGTATATAACGTCTAGTTTCATGTTACCTCATATTGATAAAACGATACACCCTCCCTACCAAAAAGCGACAGCTTCATTTTGGTAGGTTTTATCTGGGCAAACGAGAGCCCCTCGAAAGCAACGGGGCTTTCGAGGGGCTCGTTCGGATGGGTTGCGCAGGACCGGCAAATGCCAATACCCTACTTGCCGTCGTCCTGCTGTAGGCTGTCCTGCTCGCTGAGGCGCGCCTGCCTGCTGGCCATGCGCGCGGGCTTGTCGGGATCGGGTACGGCCGTGGGCATGGGTTCGTCGACATGACCGCCCCACCAGCCGCCCACAAAGTTGAGCGTGTGGAACACATTGATCACGGCGCCGGGATCAATGTCGCACACTAGCTTGATAATGTCCTGGCTCTCATAGGTCGAGACAACGGCGTGCAGCAAATACATCTTTTCGCGGCTGTATCCGCCGATGACCTCGGCGCAGCTAATACCGTGCTGAAAATGGTCAACATAGGCGGTCATGACTTCGTCTGCCTTGCGCGTCGTGATCTGCAACGTCACACGGTCGTAGCGACGATAGAAACTGTCGATGGTCTTGGTCGAAATAAACTGGAACACGATGGAGTACGCCGCGTTGTCCCAGCCAAACATAAAGCCAAAGATCGCCAGGATAAAGCAGTTGAAACCAAAGATGACGCCCCAGATGGTCTTGCCCTTGTGGTTGGAAACCCACAACGCGATAAAATCGGTGCCGCCGGTGGATGCGCCGGACTTAAGCGCGATGGCGGCGCCCAGACCCGAGACCACGCCGCCAAAAATGATGAGCATGATCTTGTCGCCCAAAAACGGCGCGAAGTGAAAGACGTTGAGAAACAGCGACGAGAGCACGACCTGCATCATCGAGAAGATGACGAAGCGCTTGCTAATGCCGCTCCAGCATAGGAGCGCCACGGGGATGTTGAGCGCGAGCATGCCGAGCGAGATGTCGATATGAACGCCGCCCAGCGAGGTAACGCGATCGAGTAGGACCGCGACGCCGGTGAGACCGCTCGGGAGCAGGTCGGCGGGCTGAATGAACGCCTGGATCAGAAATGTCTGGAGGACGGCAGAAATTGTGACCGCCACGGCGGTAATAGCGCGGCGGACGATGGTAAGGCGGCCGAGCACGAGCACGCGGTCCGTGAGCTGTTCGATGGCGTTCGCCACGGAGGCTCCTTTCGAAGGCAGATATAGTTGTGGGGCATGCCCGCGATTGTAGCATGGAGCGTGCGGGGGCGCTTCAATTCACCCTCTCTCGACAACCAAAACGGGAAAAGCAAGCCCGCGACCAATGGCCCAAATTCCAAGTGAGTAGACTTTTCGTGACCTGCCGAGCACACCAAAAACTGTCACCTCTGTGACCTGCGGTTTTACTAAGGCAGATACGCCTTGTGCTCGACCTGCGCCAAAAAGTCTACTCACTTAGTTCGAATCGAAGCCAAACTGATCCAAATAGATGACAAATTAAGCCAATCCGCAGCAAAAGACACGTGAATCAGTGCTTCTCGCGGCGGATTGACGCTACAAAGCGGCCAAAATGTCGGTCAGATTATCGATAACGGCATCGGCTCGCGATTGATCGAGGTTGACACCCTCGTGCGGACGCAGCGCCAGGACGCGGGCGCCGGAGCGCTTACCAGCCTCGATGCCCAAAGGCGAATCCTCGATAACCAGGCACTCGGCAGGCTCCACCCCCAGTGCCTCCATGGCACGCAGGTAGATCTCGGGGTCGGGCTTAAACGCACTGCACTCGTGACCGCTGATGGTGTAGTCCAGCACGTCGGGGATACCGGCAATCTCCACCAGCTCGTCGATCAACTCGCGATAGGACGAGCTCGCGATGGCACACTTCACGCCGCGCTCGTGCAGTGCGCGCATCACCGGCTCCGTCTGCTCGTTGAGCAGCTCGGCATACGGAACGGGATGGTCCGGGCTATAGACCTGCTTGTACTCCACGCGCAGACGCTCGCGCAGCTCAACATCGTCGGGCACCAGCGCCTCCCAAATGGCAGGCTCGTTAGACCCCGAAAGATCGGGGATCTCGTCAAAGTGGAAGCCCTTCTCCTCCATAAACGCCACGCGACGACGGTTGTAGAACCACTCGGTATCGACCAGCACGCCGTCCATATCAAACAGCACTGCCTTGATCATACGCATCTCCTCCCACCTGCCAAAAAGGGTCAGGTTTATTTTGGTAGGTTTTATCTGGGATTTGCGACGCGACAGACACGCCCTCCCCAGAGAAAAAAAGGGGACGGGGCGCAAACCCCATCCCCTCTCAATCAACCCGTAAGGTCTACTTACTTGTGATTAGTAGGAAAGCTTCCACATGTAGCGACGCATGGTCAGCGGATGCTGACGGGCCTCGGCGATCTGGTTGCCGTACTCGCGCATAACGGCGAGGTGCAGCAGCGGGTTGAAGTAGGTGACGACGCTCGCGGGCACGGCGTCAGCCAGGCCGTAGTCCTTGGAGTCGATCAGAGCGACCTTGGCGCCCATGCGCTCAAGGAAGGTGAGGGCGCGGGCGTCCATCGGACGGGTAGCGCCATCGGACATGAAGAAGACGTAGGGCTTACCCTCGGTGGAAACCTCGAACGGGCCGTGGAAGTACTCGCCGGTGTTGTAGGCGGCGGCGTCGATCCACTGCATCTCGGTGAACAGGAAGGCGGCGTGAGAGTAAGCCATCTTCTCGGAGGCACCAGAGGCCATGAAGTAAATCATCTTGTCGTCCTTGAAGTCCTCAGCGAACTTCTTGGCGAGCTTCTTGCAGGACTGAGCAGCGTTCTCGCAGAGATCGAAGACGTTGGTGAGGCCGGTGATCATGTCGTCGTACTTGTCATAGCCCTCGGTCTGCTGAAGGATCTCGAGAGCAAGAGCGATGGCATAGCCGGGCTTCTCGCACTTGGCAGCGAAGTTGGCGTGGAAGCCGTGAACGATGACGTAGTCAGCGTCGACGGTCAGAGCGGAGCCAGCCTTGTTGGTGAGGGAGACGACCGGGCAGTTGTGCTTCTTGGCGGTCTTGTTGGCCTCGACGGTCTCGGGCGTGGAGCCACCGAGGGAGCAGGTGATCACGAAGGTGTGCTCGTTGACCCAGGAAGGCGTGTCGTAGTTGAACTCGTTAGCGGTGAAGATCTGAACGTTCAGCTTGTCCGTGTTGTTGGCCAGGAAGTACTTGGCGGGGTACAGGTCGGACATGGAAGCACCGCAGCCGACGAAGGCGACACTGTGGATCTCGTGGTTGGACAGGACGTCAGCGACGATCTGCTTAGGGAGGTTAAGGTCGATCTCGTACATCTGACACATTCCTTTCGATTTTTGCGGCGCCACATTGCCGGGCGCTCGCAGGGTTACCGTGGTTTGGACCGAGTCGCCGGTCCGTTGAGGATGCGACAAGGGGACTGTCCCATTGTCGCATTTTGGGGATGGAAGCCTGCCTGGGGTATGGGATGCCAGGCAGGCCCCCGGGGGAAAGCGGTTAGGCGCTTGGTCGCGACTAGGCCAGAATGCCGGCCGCGGAGAGGGCGATGCCGCCCACGATGGCGATCACGAGAAGCCAACCGGTGTTGACGTTCTTCTTGATGAGCCAGTACATAAGGCCGGTGAGGCCAAGGGAGATCATCTGGGGCATCATGCCGTCCAGGATGTCCTGGATAACGACGGTGCCCTCAGCGAACTGCAGCGGGGTGGTGGCGCCGATCAGCGTGGCGATCATGCCGCCCACGGACATAAGACCCACGATGCCGCAGACATACATGAGCTTCTCCATGAGGTCGCCGCCCTGAAGCTTGCTCAGGTACTCGTGGCCGCCCTGATAGCCCATCTTGGCGGCGAACCAAGTAATCAGCACAGAGGGGACGATGGAGATGAGCATGGCCAGGATCGGGCCCATGATGGAGCCCTGCTGAGCCAGCTGAACGCCCAGGCCAAAGGCGATAACGCGGATGGTGCCCTGGAAGAAGGAGTCACCGATGCCGGAAAGCGGACCCATGAGGGAGGTCTTGACCGCGTTGATCGAATCGGGATCGAAGTTCTCGGGATCCTTGGCGTACTCCTCCTCCATGGAGGCGGTGAGGCCCAGGATAAAGGCGCTCGTCTGCGGGGTGCAGTTGTAGAACGCCATGTGACGGTGGTAAGCCTCTTTCTTAGCAGCGAGCTGCTTGGGGTCGGACTCGTCCGGATAGAGGCGGTCGAGCGTGGGAACCATGCCGTAGAGGAAGCCCATGTTCATCTGACGCTCGTAGTTCCAAGAGGCCTGGATGGCCCAGGAGCGCCAGAAGAACTGGCTGACCTTCTTGTTCAGGGACACGTCCTTGGTTGCGGTTGCCATAGTGTGTTCCTCCTTAGTCTTCGTCGTCTTCGAGCGGATCGTAGTCGGAATCGACACCGGCGGCTGCATGGGAACCGTTGAACTTGAAGCCCATGAAGACGACAGCCAGGCACACACCGATCAGAGCGACCGCGATGACGGACAGGTTGAGGTAAGCGGCGAGCAGGAAACCGATGAACAGGAACGGAGTCATACCCTTCTTGATCATCATGGTGAGCAGCAGGGCCAAGCCGTAGGCGGTCATGATCTTGGTCGAAACGTTAAGACCAGTGGACAGCCACTCGGGAACCATGTTGACGATGGCCTGAACCAGGTCGGTGCCAACAAAGACGGCGAGGAAGATCGGCAGGAAGTACATGACGGCGTACAGACCGGAGCCGGCGCAGATGTGCATGCGGTAGGCGGTCTTGAACTTTCCGTTATCGATCGCGCTATCTGCCACATGGGTGAGGGCGGCGATGATGGAACGGAACACGATGCCGAGGAGCTGACCCAGGACGGCGACCGGGATGGCGATCGTCATGGCGGTCTCGGCGGAAGCATCGGTCAGGCACGCAAAGGCAGCGGCCACGATGCCGCCCAGGACCATATCGGGCGGAACGGCGGCGCCGACCTGCACCAGGCCCATGGACACGAGCTCGACGGCGGCGCCGACGGCAAGGCCGGTGGGCACATCGCCCAGCAGCAGACCGACGAGCGTAGCGCCAACGAGGGGCTGCTCGAAGTTAAGACGGCCGAGCAGGCGGGAGTCCCACATGCAGAACACGCCGACGAGGCCGACGAGCACCGCACTGATGAACGTATTCATACCCTTCTCCTTTCAGTCAGGCAAAAGCCTGGTTGATTACAGCTTGGCGTCGATGTCGACGCTCTGATACGTAGGGGTCTGCTGGACATAGAGCCTGATGCCCATGTCGAGCAGCTGGTTGACGTCGGCCTTCTGGGTGGCGTCGAGGAAGACGGAGCTGTCCTTGCCGCCGACCTGATCGGCACCGTCGTGGTTGGCGGTGGCGCCCAGGTTGATGGCGTCGAGCTTGTAGCCCTGGCAGAACTGCAGCATCTCGGCCGTGTTGCCAAAGACGAACATGACGCGCTCGCCGAGGGTGTTGAGCTTGTCCATCTTGGCGAGGGCACGCTCGACGGTGAAGACGTTCAGGCGCACGCCCTGGGGCTTGGCCAGCTTAAGAGCGCCCTTCTTGATGTCATCGTTGGCGGCGGCGTTGTCGACGACGATGATGCGCTCGGCCTGAACCTTGGTGGTCCAGGTAAAGACGACCTGGCCGTGCAGCAGACGGTAGTCAAGACGTGCGAGGACGATCTTGGCGGGACCGGAGCTGTGACGGGGCGCCTTAGCCTTCTTGGCGGGAGCCGCGGCGGCCTCGACCGGTGCGTTGGGGTTGGTCAGACCGGTGCGGGCCTCGTTGATGAGGGCCGCGAGCTCGGCGCCCTTGACGGGGACGGGGCTCATAGCGAGCGTGAGCGCCAGCGGGATGTTGAAACCGCTGACAACCGTGAACTTCGTGCCGTTCTTGGAAAGCTCGACCATGCTGTTGTTGACCGAGCTGCCGAGCATATCGGTCAGCACATAGACGGTGTCGTCCGCGTTGAACGTGGCGATCATGGCGTCCACCTTATTGGTGATGGGCTCCTTGTCGTCACGAGCAAGCGACACAACGTGGACGTTCGACACGTCGTGGAGAACCATCTCGAGCGTGTCTTTGGCGCCTGCGGCCAGGCCGCCATGAGATGCGAGAATGATCTGATTCATCTTGCCTCCTCCTTTTCGTTATGGTCATTATAACGTCTTATACGTTGCTTATATTGCTAATTAGTATAAAGACCGTTCGCGGGTGAAAATCGACCGTTGACGGGTTTAACGTACTTGAAACGTTGGGCTGGGTAGGCCGGCGCTAGCTGGATAACCCCAGGTCAGACCCTGCGCGCAATCCCCTATCGCACGAAGTACCAGGGGCTTTCCTGCACGGTGGGCTCCAGCGCGATGCCGGTGCGTTCCTTAAACAGATCCATGTCCTGCGATTTCTCCGTCCACCACGCATTGGGCTTAAAGGTCATGCTCTCAACGACATGACCGACAAACACACTGTTGCGCAGCCTGGAGAAGTCGGTGTTCATAATCAGGATGGACGCGAGCACCAGCACAATGCCCAGGACCTTGATCGCGCCGGCGGGCTCGGCATAGACACCAATGCCCACCAGTACGGTGACGACCGTCTCGAATGACATTACGACGGGAACTTTCGACGTCTCGAGCCCCATGGACAGACCCTGCATATATAAGATGTAGGCCACGGCTGTGGGGATGAGTCCAAAGCCAAGGAACAACAGCAGCAGCTGTGGCGACATTGCCGCGGTGACATCCGGCCACGGAGCCGCGATAGCTGCCATAACCGCACCGCCAAAAACAAAGCCCCAAAACGTGACAGCCAGCGGGTGGACCGTCTTGGTTGCTATTCGGCTAAACACCGCGAGCGACGCACCACAAAGGCCTGCAATCACGCCCGACGTGACGCCCCAAACCGAAAAATGAAAACCGGAAAGGTCGCCATTGGTCACCGCAAGCACGCAGCCAACGATGTTAAAGACAATGGCAACGAGCTTGTTAGGGGTCACGTCCTCGCGATAAAGCACGCGGCCGAGCGCGACGCCAAACACCGGCGAGGTGTAGAGCAGCACCGAGGCCGTGGACATGCCCACCTCGCCCATGCACTCGTAATAGCAGGTGTTAGCGGCGGCCAAACCGACGATACCGACAAGTGCGCAGGGAACAAGCTCTTTAGGGCTTGCCTTGAACAGGGCCAGCGGACCCTGAGCCACGGTAGACCCCTCACCCGGACGGCAGCCCATAAACATCAGAACCGGCGCCAAGATAAGCGCTCCGACCAACAAGCGAAAGGCCGCCATGCTCTGGGACGAAACGCCCATGGCCGCAATGCCGTTTACAAAGATTCCGATGCTGCCCCACATAAGCGCGGCGATCAGCACCAGCACATAGCCCAGATTGCTTTTCTTCAACGCAGCCTCCTCGGTATTGTTTCCAATATGTTTCACACTACGTTATAGTCGTTATATACATTTTTCAAGACACAAATCGGCGAGCGGAAAAATCTGCTCTACCGCTACAACCCATTGGTGCAAAGGGGTCAGGTTCATATGCGCCAACTTGGTGCAAAGTAACCTGTCCCCAATGACTAGGACTGTCCCCAAGTGCCGAACGTCTCCAAGTGCCGCATCTGGGCCAAGGCGACGCCGATGCTTTGGCAACGTCAGCGAAAACCCACCTGAGCGAGCAAGGTGCCTTGAAGCGAAGCGGCATTGACCTTCTGGTCATGCCGCTGAAGCTGAAAGGCAGATTGCCGCTCAGGTGGGTTTGCAGCGTCGAGCCGTTACGCGGTTTGGTAAAACCGCGTAACTAATACTCAAGCTTCCACATGTAGCGGCGCGTCATGTAGTCCTTGTGGGTGACGGCAGAGAGCGCGCGCATGTACACATTGTTGAGGATCGGGGCAAAGATCAGGTGGTTGAAGTACTCGCTCACGCTGTCCTTGATGTCGTTGAGGCCGAGCTCCTTGGCGTCGAGCTGATAGACGCGCTCGCCACCGTACTGGTTGACAAAGCGGATGCCGCGCTCGTCGTTGCAGCGGCTGCGGCCGACGCTGATGAGCTGGAACAGCGAGGTGCGCTTGTCCAGGATCTCGAAGGGGCCGTGGAAGAAGTCACAGGTGTTGATGGTGCAGGAGTCGATCTGCAGCATCTCCTGCACGTTGCAGATGCTAAAGACGTAGGCGGCACCAAAGAGCGGACCCTGGGCCATGACGTTGATGCAGGGCTTGTCGGCGTTCTGCTCGGCCCACTTGGCAGCGAGCGGACGGGTATACTCGACGGCCTTGCGATAGATGGGGTCGACCAAGTCGAACGCGGCCATGGCGGTCTCGTACTCGGCATAGCCCTCGGTCTGCTGCGTGAGCTCCATGGCGATCATGGTCACGACGGCGGAGTTGGTGCGGCCCATGCAGGACTCGTCGACGGCCAGGCTGTCGTACTGGATCTTGTAGTCGCAGACCTCGGTGAGGCCGGACTCGTCAACATAGATGGCGATGGTGCTGGCGCCGTGGTCCTTGGCGACCTGGGCGGCGACGATGGTCTCCTTGGTGCCGCGCATGGACACGACGACGGCCAGGGTGTTCTCGTTGACGTAGGCCGGGGTTGCGTGCACGAATTCGTTGCTGGTGTAGCTGGAGCTCACGACCTGCGTGGCCTCGTGCTCCATAAAGTATTGAGCAGGGTAGTTGCCGCCATTGGATCCGCCGGCGCCAATCCACACGACGCGCTTGATGCCGCCCTTGTCTGCCTTGTCAGCCAAAACCTGGGAGACGACATCCTTAACCTGTTCCTGAGTAGTCATCGTGCATCAGCCTTTCTTCTCGTTTGATGCTCTCGATGGCATACAAGTTACATACATGTTTTGGTTATGTCGACTAGTTGTATGCTATATTTGACTTAGAAATTCTGCTGGTAAGGTTTCGACTTCTCGTTACCAGCAGTTTTGTTGTTGTATTGAATACATGCTTGATTAGACTCGCATACAAGTTAGATACAGGTTGATCGCATGAAAGCTTCGTCTAAAAAGAAACTGGCCCAATACGAGCGCTTGGCGGGCATGCTGCGTGACCGCATCGCCGCCGGCGTCTACGCGCGCGAAGACAAGCTGCCGTCCGAGATGGAACTCATGGACGAATCGGGGCTGTCGCGCAGCACCGTGCGCCACGCCCTTAAGGTGCTCATTGATGAGGGCCTGGTGCGCACCGAGCGCGGGCGTGGCGCCTTTGTGGCCGACACGCCCGCGCTCCACGAGAACAACCTGGTGTTTTCGAGCTATACCAAGCAGGTCGAGGGCCAGGGCATGAAGCCCACCACGCGCACGGTGGACTCGGGCTTTACCAAGGCGGGCGGCAGCATAGCTAAGTTCTTTGATGCCGCCGTGGGCAGTAAGATCGTCAAACTTGTCCGTCTGCGTTATCTGGACGATGCGCCACTGTGCCTGGAGACCACCTATCTGCCGCCAAGCTTTGGGTCGCTCATCGATCGCGATATCAACGGTTCGCTCTACGCCACGCTGCGTCAAGAATTCCATCGCGCGCCGGCACAGGGACATAAGACCTTTGAGGTGTGCTATGCCTCGCAAAACGAAGCGTTTTTGCTCAACGTCGAGCGCGGGCAGGCGCTGATCCTGATCACCGACTACGTCTACGACACCGACGGCCGACCGCTCCATGTCTCTAAGCGCATCCAACGCACCGACCGCGCCAAATACACCGAGCCAATCGGCTAACCTGCCAAAATAAACCTGTCCCTAAATGATAGGTTTGGGGAGGTCGGGGAACCAGGTTGGTTTGGGTTGGTTGGGTGTGCGCTCGGCTAGGACCAGCTCCATCCAGCACATGTCGTACCAGCGGCCGAACTTTTGGGCGCAGCGATCGAAGGTGCCCACCAGGCGATATCCCATATGAGCATGGAAATCCTGACTGTTGTGCGTCAGGTACTCATCGTCCTTATCGTGCGGCACGGCAATGAGCGCGCACATGTTGGTGATGCCCATCGCGATCAGGCACTGCTTGAGCGCATCGTGCAGCTTGCGACCCAGCCCGCCATGGCGCACATCGCGTGCCAGGTAGATCGACGTCTCGACCGACCAGTCGTATGCCTCGCGGCTGTTAAGCGGACTCACGTAGACATAGCCTACCGGACGCCCGTCCAGCTCCATCACCAGATACGGATAGCGCTTGAGCGTACGCTCGATGCGCCCGGCGAACTCCTCAACGCCCGGCACCTCGTATTCGCAGGTAATCGCCGTCTGGCGCACATACGGCTCATAGATGGCAAGCAACGCCGGCGCATCATCGGGCGTCGCCAGGCGAATCGTCGGCTCGGACATCTCGGTCATACAACCCTTCTCCCCCAAAAAGCAAAGACCGCCCTGCGCCAAACCCAGCGCAGGGCGGCCCCTCGTCATTACATCAGGCTACAGGACAGCCGCCAGCGCGTCGATGTCCTCCTGCGTCGTGGCCCAGCTGGTGCAAAAGCGCACCACCGTGTGGGTCTCGTCGTACTTTTCCCAGTACTCGATCGAGGCATGCTCGCGAATGTGGGCCATGTCCTCGTTGGGCAGAATCACGAACTGCTGGTTTGTGGGCGTCTCCAAAAAGAACTGGCAGCCGCGCTCGTGCAGCACGCGACGAAGCGTCTGGGCCGTCTCGATCGCCTGGCGACCAATCTCAAAATACAGGCCGTCGGTAAAGAGCGCCTCAAACTGCACGCCCGTCAGGCGGCCCTTGGCCAACAGCGCGCCGTGCTGCTTAATACGCGGAATGGGATGCGCCGGGGCGCGCATGCCGCAGAACACCACAGCCTCGCCGCAGAGCGCGCCGCACTTGGTGCCGCCGATGTAGAACACGTCGCACAGCTGCGCCAGCTCGGGCAGGGTAATGTCGCACTCATCGGCCGCCAGCGCATAGGCCAGGCGGGCGCCATCCACAAACAGCGGAATCTCGCGCTTCTGGCACACTGCGTGAATCGCCGCGAGCTCGGCCTTGGAGTACAGCGTGCCGTACTCGGTCGATAGGCTCACGTACACGGCACCCGGGAACACCGTGTGCTCGTAGCTCTCGTTTTCGTAGAACACCTGGAAATAGTTCTCGAGGTCCTCGGCGTGCATCTTGCCCTCGTAGCCGGGGATGGTGAGCACCTTGTGGCCGCCAAACTCGATGGCGCCCGCCTCGTGGCAGGCGACGTGGCCAGTCTCGGCAGCAACGACGCCCTCGTAGGGCGCAAGCAGCATGTCGATCACCGTCGCGTTGGCCTGCGTGCCGCCCACCAGAAAAAACACGTCGGCATCGGGGGCCTGACAGGCCTCACGGATAAGCTGCTTGGCACGCTCGGTGTGCGCATCGGTACCGTAGCCGGGCTGCGGCTCCATATTGGTGTCGACGAGCGCCTGCAGCACTGCCGGATGTGCGCCGTGGGAATAGTCGTTGTTGAATGCGAGCATGGCAATCCTCTCTTACCGGGTATCGGCCAGATGATTCAAACGGAGCTATTGTACGCCGCTGGGATAGGCAATGCGCGCGGCAAGGCACTCAAGTGCCAGTACCAGAGCAAAACCGCAGCTCACGTCACTCAAAAAGTGCGCTCCGATCACGATGCGGCCAAACGCGACGAGCGCCGCGACCACAGCCGCCGTCCAAAAGACCACACGACGGCGCGACGGCTTTTCCTTAAAGGCCGTCGCGGGAAGCCCAGCGAGCATGAGGCCGATTGCCGCGTGCGCCGTGTGTCCGCTCGCAAACGACTTAAAGCCGTCCTTGACTACACCGGCGGCAATATAGGCCCACTTGTCGGGGTTGCCGATCACCCACCACGGCTGAAACTCGAGTCCCTGCGTCACCTCGATCACGCGCATGCGTGGGCGCGACCACAGCGGCTTGACAATCACGTTGAGGATGATGGCCTGAGCGACCCACACGACAAGCACCATCAACGCCCAGCGCGTGAGCTCGTCGGGCTCGGTCGTGCGCGTGAGGCGATAGACGACAAGGTTAGCGGCGATGACCAGCACAAACGTCAGCACCAACTGAACCGCGATGAGTTTGCCACCAACCCGCAGGGACGAAACGATCTCGTAGCCGGTCAGGCCAACGTTGACGAGGATGCCGAGCGCGGCAAGCCATTTGCTGCCCCTGGAGTCGGGACGCACCGCGCGCACGAGCATAACGCCCGCGATGCTCGCCGTCAGCTCAAACGGCAACTCGCCAGCGGCCTCGATAAAGCGGCCGTACATGCTGCCGATGTTGAACAGCGCGCTCGAGATCTGATAATCGAAGAAACTGCCCACGCCCAGACAAAGACACAGGACAACCGCGATAGCGGCGGCGTCTTTCTTGTAGATGTACCCGAACATGCTTTCCTTTCGATGGGGCTGGAATCAACCTGCGAGGTGGCGGGGCAAAGAACAACTGGTAGCTCTGCCCCGCCACGCCCCCTACTTGTTAGTCATCGTCGCTCGCGCCTAATTGCTGCAGCAGCATGAGTGCCGCGGCCACGGGGCCGGTGCCGTCGTTGGCGTCGAGACCGCGACCCAGGCCGCTGCCCGCGCCGGCGCCCGCCTTGTAGGGCACCGACAACTTGCGGCTCTTGGGGAAGTTCACCGCGCCATAGCGGGTCTTAAGCTCAAAGGCCACCTTCTTGGGCACGTCGACGCCCAAAAACGTGATGCGACCGCCGCTGAGCGTGACGCTCTCGAGCCCCAGGCGCTCGCCGCGAATGCGGATGCGCGCGCGATTGAACAGGTTGAGTCCCGCCAACGGCAGCTCACCATGCGCGGCCTCGGTCTCTTCCTGCACCTCGTCAATGCTCTCCAGGTCCTCGGCCGCTGCGAGCTTACGGTACACGAGCACGCGCTGGTCAACCGCCGGCAGGTACTCCTCGGACAAGAAGTAGTCGGCCGGCAGGTTAATACCCACGCTCGCCGCCTCCACGCCGGCGTCGTCATCGCCGCGCGCCTCGGCCACGGCCTGGCCCAGCATCTGCGTAAACAGATCAAAGCCCACGCTCGACAGGTTGCCGTGCTGCTCGGCTCCCATAAGCGAACCGGCGCCACGGATCTCTAGGTCGCGCATGGCGATGCGCATGCCGCTGCCCAGGTCCTGGAACTCGGAAAGTGCGGTCAGGCGCGCCGTTGCCTCCTCGGTGAGCGGCAGCTCGCCGGGGAACATAAAGTACGCGTAGGCCTGCGTGGCAGAGCGGCCCACACGGCCCTTGAGCTGGTAGAGCTGCGCCAGGCCAAGGCGCTGCGAATCCTCGATGATCAGCGTGTTGGCCGTTGCGTTGTCGATGCCGCTCTCCACGATGGTCGTGGCGATGAGCACATCGATCTTTTTGGTCGCGAACTCAATCATCACGTCCTCGACCTCGCGCGGGCTCATCTTGCCGTGTGCCACGCCCACGCGCGCCTCGGGCGCGGCCTCATGCACGCGCGCCACGGCGTCATCGATGGTCTTAACGCGGTTGGACACGTAGTACACCTGGCCGCCGCGGCCCACCTCCAGGCGAATCGCCGCGCTCACCACATCGGGGTCGTACTCCCCCACGTGCACGATCACGGGACGACGCCCGGTCGGCGGTGTGGTGATCAGGCTCATGTCGCGCACGCCGCTCGTGGCCATCTGCATGGTTCGCGGAATAGGCGTTGCCGAAAGCGTGAGCACGTCAATCTGCTCGCGCAGGTTCTTGAGCTGCTCCTTGTGCTGCACGCCAAAGCGCTGTTCCTCGTCGATGATCACCAGGCCCAGGTTCTTGGGGTTCACATCGGCCGAAAGCAGGCGGTGCGTGCCGATGAGCACGTCGATCGTGCCCTCGGCAAATGCCTTGAGCGCGCGCTTTTGCTGCGCCGGCGTGCGAAAGCGGCTGAGCACCTCGACCTCGAGGCCAAACGGGGCAAAGCGCTCAAAGAACGTCTCGTAGTGCTGCTGGGCAAGAATAGTCGTGGGGCAGAGCACCATGACCTGGCGGCCGGAGTCAACGCACTTAAACGCCGCGCGCAGGGCGACCTCGGTCTTGCCAAAACCCACGTCGCCGCACAGCAGGCGGTCCATGGGCTTGGGCGCCTCCATGTCGGCCTTAATGTCGGCGATGGCCTCCAGCTGGTCGCGCGTCTCGTCGTAAGGGAAGCTCTCCTCCATCTCGATCTGCTCGGGCGTGTCGGGCGGGCAGGCGATACCGGTAATCGACGAGCGGCGCGTATACAGGTCGACCAGGTCAAACGCCAGTTTTTTGGCATTCTTGCGCGCCTTATTGGTGGCACGCGTCCAGTCGGCAGTGTTTAGCCTGGTCAGGCGCGGCTTGTCGCCGTCGGGGCCAACATAGCGCGTGATGCGGTCGACCTGCTCGAGCGGCACGTAGAGCTTGTCGCCGTCGGCATATTCCAGCAAAAAGTAGTCGCGCTCCTTGCCGCCCACTTCTTGGCGCGCGATCTCGCTAAAGAGCGCGATGCCGTGGGTAGCGTGCACCACGTAGTCGCCCGGCTTAAACGGAAACGTGATCTGCGTAATGTCCACCTTGCGGCGGCTGCGCGCGCGGTTGGCATCCATACGGGCGTTGAGGTCGGCGATCGAGAACACGGCCAGGTTGGCATCGGGCACCACCACGCCCTGCGGCAGGGCGGCATCGACAAAGGTCACGCGTCCGCGCGAGATAGTGGGCACGGCAGCACCGGCGGCAGCCTGGGCCGCGCCCGCCTCGAGCGAGCGGGCGTTGAGCGCGTCAGCCTTACGCTCGCGAATTGCAGCATGAGCATCCTGACGGGCAGCACGATCGGCAGAATCTGCCGCCGCCACGCGCACGCGCTCGCCAATGACGCCGGCGTTTTCGGGCGCGGCCGTCAGCGATTCCTCAAAGGTAATGCCCTCGTCGCCAAAGGTGAGCTCCATCGACTCGCGCGTGCCGCGGTCGGGAATGGCAAACACGCAGGCATAGCGCTTGCCCACGACTTCCTGGATGCGCGTCATAAAACGGTTGTCCGAGCCTGCGATGGCCGGCTGCTCAATCTTGAGCTCGGCCGTCACCGCACCGCCGGCACGGATGAGGCTCACATAGTTCAGGCGCTGCTGGGCACCAAAATCGAGCTGTTGGGCGCGCACGTACAGACCATCCAGGCGGTCAATCCCTGCCTCGCCGGCACGCGCCTCGATATCCTCGTAGGCGCGCAGGCAGTCGTCGAACAGCGAGCGCGGCTCGGACAGAACCACGAGCGCCTTGCCGCTCACGTGCGCCAACGGGCTTACGGTCTGGCCGTACATCACCGGCAAAAAGCGGTCGAGCTCGGGCGTGACGATGCGCGCATCCACCATCTCGAGCAGCGCCGCCAGTTTGCTGTCATCCTGGCTGGCGCGATAGAGCGCCACATGCATGTTGTGGACGGCCTCGTCGGTGAGTGCCAGTTCGCGGCAGGGAAAGATTTCGATGCTGTCCTCGTTGCCGATGGTCTGCCCCGTGGAGCTCACCATGCGGCGGATGCGGTCAATCTCGTCGCCGAAGAACTCGATGCGCACGGGTGCCTTTTCCTGTGCGGGGAACACCTCGACGGTGTCGCCGTGAACGCGAAACAAGCCGGGCGCATCGGCGGCGCCGGCATTGGTGTAGCCCATGCCCACCAAGCGCTGCGGCACCTCGTCAAAGGGAATCTCCTCGCCCACCGCAAAAGTAGTGGACTCCCAGTAGCGGCTCTCGACCGGCGGCACGCAGCGCAGCAGCGCGCGAGCCGAGGCGACCATGATGCAGTTGTCCCCGCGCACGATGCGCCCCAGAGCCTCGCAGCGCTGCGCCACCACGGCGTCGTCCGGCGCCTGCTCGCGCCACGGATAGTCCTTGCGCTCAGGAAAACGACACACGTGCGCCAGGCCCACGTAGGCGGCAAGGCTACGCGCGGCGCGATCGGCCGCATCCTCGCCGCTCACGATATAGACCGTCGGGCGCGGACGGCGCGCAAACTGGGCGGCCGCCATAAGCGTGCGGCCCGACTGCGACACAGCCAGCGTCACGTCCTCGCCAGCATCGAGCCCGGCCTCGACGGCCTGCAAGGCCTCGGCAGTGTAGAGCTGCGCGGCTATACGGTGAATGAGCATGCTGTTCCTCCGGCATTGCAACGCCAAAAGCCCGCCGGGGCAAGCTCGGCGGGTATGCGGCGGATTTCATTGCCTGTCATGGTAGCGCATGGAGAGGACTCCGGCTCAAGGGCAAACCCAGCCCCGCAAAAAACGCCAGACGAAGATGCGTTCCGCCCTACCCCGCCACGCGCACGCTGGGACACAAATCTGCCAGCGGACACTCGTCACACTTGGGTTTGCGGGCGTCGCAGATCTCGCGGCCAAAGGTAATCCACTGGTGGTTGACCGATTCCCAATACTCGTGCGGCAAGATCTTGAGCAGATCCTGCTCGGTCTTGAGCGGCTCCTTGGCATGCGTCTTGGGACTCAGCATCAGGCGGTGCGCAATGCGGTTGACGTGTGTGTCCACCGCAATGCCCTCCACGATGCCATACCCCACGTTGAGCACGATGTTCGCCGTCTTGCGTCCCACGCCCGGCAGCTTCACGAGTTCCTTCATGTCGGCCGGCACCTCGCCGCCATAGTCGGCGACGATCATCTGCGCGGCCTCGACGGCATGCTTGGCTTTGCTCTTGTAGAAGCCGAGCGACTTGATGGTGTCTGCCACGTCAGCCACACTCGCCCCGGCCATGGCCTCGGGCGTGGGCCACTGGGCAAACAGCCGCGGCGTCACCTTGTTGACCTGCGCATCGGTCGTTTGCGCCGAGAGCAGCACCGCGATCAGCAGGCGGAAGGGATTCTCGTGATCCAGAAAACACTCGACCGGGCCATAGCGACGGTTGAGACGCTCGCACACCTCGATGGCGCGCTCGCGCTTGGCGACATTGGTCTCGCGTGGCATAACGACTCCTCGGCTCAACGGCACAATAAACTTATGGGCACAATTTTCCCACGTCCGAGACGCTTACGCCTCCAAGAATGCGCCGGTCTGACGGCTCCACAGGCTCGCGTACTCGCCACCCGCCTCGACGAGCTGCGCATGCGTGCCGTCCTCGACGATCTCGCCATCGGCCAGCACCACAATGCGGTCGAGCGCCGCCACGGTGGACAGGCGGTGCGCCACCACAATGGAGGTACGTCCGCGCATCAGGTTTTCGAGCGCCTCCTGCACCAGCGCCTCGGACTCGCTGTCGAGAGCAGAGGTCGCCTCGTCGAGCACCAGAATCGGCGCGTCGGTTAGGATGGCGCGGGCGATAGCCACGCGCTGACGCTGGCCGCCCGAGAGCTTGACGCCGCGCTCGCCCACCATAGTGTCAAAGCCACGGGGCAAGCGGTCGATAAACTCCAGGGCATTGGCCAGGCGCGCGGCCTCGCGAATCTGCTCATCAGTGGCGTCGGGACGACCGTAGGCATTGTTTTCGCGAATGGAGCGGTGGAACAGCAGCGCCTCCTGCGGCACGTAGGCAACCTGGCGGCGCAGGCTCTGCTGCGTGCAGCGCGAGACGTCCTGACCATCCACGAGCACGCGGCCGCCCTGAACATCGTCTAGGCGCAGCAGCAGCTTGGTGAGCGTCGTCTTACCCGAGCCCGATTTGCCCACCAGGCCCACGCGCTGGCCCGCCGCCACATGAAGTGTCAGGTCATCGAACACGCTCTCGCCCGCCGCAGCGTCACGGTACGCAAAGCTCAGGTGCTCAAAATCAATCGCGCCCTCGGTCACTTTGAGCTCAGGGGCGTCCGGGTCGTCTGCCACCAAACGTGGCTCGTCCAGCACGCGCGTCATCTCGGCCGCATCGCCCAAAGCGCGGTTGATGCGCTGCATCATGGAGCTTACGTAGTTCAGGCGCATGGTGAGGTTATAGGTGTAGGTAAAGATCATGACGAGCGAGCCGGCCGAGATGCCAAACCACGCGTTGCCGCCCGCCACGAACACACTCACCACGGCCATGGTGATGACGATAAGGCCCGAGGTCGTAAAGTTGCGCTGCATCATGGCGTGCATCGAGACCGTCTCGGCATCGCGCGCGGCACGATCGGCGGCGTCGAACAGATCGCGTTCAAAGTCCTCGCGCCCGCAGGTCTTGACGGCCAAGATGTTCGTGACCGCGTCGGAGAGCACGCCCGAGAGCTTGTTCTGCGCGGCGGACGTCGCGGCCGAAAGCGGCATGATGCGCTTGTACATAAGCCAGACAAACGCGATGTAGACGACCATGATGCACACCAGGATCACGGTAAACGTCGGTACCACCGGGGCGAGTGCGGCCACGGTGCAGATGACCGAGGTGATGGTGGGGATGAGCGAATACACCGTCACGTCCACCAGCCCCGTGTAGCCGCTCATAAAACGACTCGTCTGGCTCACGAGCGATCCTCCAAAGCGGCTGGTATGGAATGTCATGGATTGGTTGGAGAGCGTGTCGAAGCATAGACGCGCCAGGTGATAGTTGCCTGCAATCTCGAGCTTGTAGACGGTGTAGTCCTGTAACTTGGAGAGGATCTGACCCACCAGGTTAACGAGTACGAGCGCCAGGATATAGGGGCCGAAGACCTCAAACACCTGGTCACCCGCCACGGGACCGGCTTGAACGCGGTCGACAATGAGGGCCATCACATAGGTATTGGCAAACGTCAGCAAAAAGATGTAGCCCGCCGACGAGAATACCGAGAGAAAGACAATCAGCGGCCGCGTGCGCGTGACACCCCAAAACCGCTGCAGCGTGCGGCGCACGGTGGAGCGGCTGAGCGGGCTGGTGCTTCTCTGAGACATGGGCTTCCTTTCGCGTCTGATAGGGCGAAACGCCATTGTTGCACATTGAAGCGCGCTTCAGGCAAGCGCGATGCGAAAAGCGGTGGGGCGCCCGCGTTTGTGCCGGTGCCCCACCGTCTTGTTGCAATTAGTCCTCGTCTTCTTGGTCCGCGAGAAGGCTCGCGGACGTGAGTCCCAAGATCTCATCGGCTTGGTCGGCGTCTTCCAGCGCGTCGATGTCCTTGAGCTTGCGCTCCATGACGTTGGTGCGCGTGGTGATGATGCCCTCGACCGTTTTGCCCGCGGTCTCGATCTGCTGCTGGGCGCGGCGCAGCGCCGCCTGATAGCGCGGCAGCTCGGCCTTGACGGCGGAGAGCACGCGCAGCACGTCGTCGGTACGTTTTTGCAACTTAAACGTCTGATAGCTCATCTGCAAGCTGTTGAGGATGGCCGCCATGGTGCTGGGACCGGCAACGTTGACGTGATAGTCGCGGCCCAGGGTCTCGATAAGCCCGGGGCGGCTGACGACCTCGGCGTACAGTCCCTCAAACGGAACGAACATAATGCCAAAGTTGGTCGTTGCCGGCACACTCAGGTACTTTTCGCAGATGTCCTTGGCCTCGCGCTTGACCATGGTGTCGAGCGTCTTGCGCGCAGCCGCCACGGTCTCCGCATCGCCCGACTCCTGCGCGTCGAGCAAGTGCTCGTACGCGTCGCCCGGAAACTTAGAGTCAATCGGCAGCAGCACGGGGTCGCCCTCGTCCACCGGCAGCTTGACGGCAAACTCAACACGCTCCGAGGCGCCGGGCCTGGTGGCAACGTTTTCCAGATACTGGTCGGGCGTGAGGATGTCCGCCAGAATTGCACCCAGCTGTACCTCGCCCAAAATGCCACGCGCCTTCACGTTGCCCAGCACGCGCTTAAGGTCGCCCACGCCGGTGGCGATGGACTGCATGTCGCCCAGACCCTTGTACACGGCCTCGAGCTGGTCGCTCACCTGCTTAAACGATGCAGACAGGCGGTCGTTGAGCGTGCGGGAGAGTTTCTCGTCCACCGTCGCGCGCATCTGATCGAGTTGCACGTTGTTGTCCTTGCGGATGGCGCCCAGCTGGGCATCGACCGTCTCGCGCACCTTGTCCAGGCGATGCTCGATGCCCTCGCGGTTGGCGCCGAGCTGTTGGGCCGTCTCGCGGCGCAGGTCATCCATCCGGTCACCAGCTTGCGAAAACTCGCGTGCGATGGTCAGGTAACGTTGCTGCTCCACGGCCGCATCTGTCGTCTGCTGCTGCGCGATGGCATTGGCCGTGCGGCGGGTTTCGGCCAGCGCGACGTTCAGGGCATCGAGCGCGTTGTTAGCCTGCTCGAGTGCTGCCAACGTTTCCGCGCTACTGTCGACACGCTCCCGCAACTCGGCACGCAGGCTCTTGAGTTGGAGGGCGCAAGCCACAGCAACCCCCACCGCCACCAAGGCGATCACAACAAGCACAATATCAATAGCAGACATAAACTCCGCCCAACAAACCCAATCGAGCACCAATCAAAACCGCGATCAATCTTACCCCGCCACACGCACGGATCACCCACTGCCTTGCAGACAAATTTCTCTTAGAGCCGCGGACGCTAAAACGCTAGCTCTCCCAGCCGGTGCGAATGGTTGTCATGACGTCGCCTAGGCGCTGGCCCAGGGCTGACAGATGTTGGAGCACTTCGCCGGGCGAAGCACCGTTGAGGATGCAGGTGAGCGCATACGAGACCAAGAAAATCGCCGCAAGTCCTAGCGGAATGAGCACGATCATCGCCAATGTGCGCAGGCGCTGGCCCACGCGGCGACGACGCGTGCGGCGTTTGTCGAACGCAAGCTCCTGCGCATATGAATCTTGTTGTACGGAATAGTTCTCTGGCGCCGATCCGCCCGCAGGCGAAACCGCAGGCGTGGCATTTTGCGCAGGGGGCTGGGCGGCTACCCCTTGCATTTGCATCTCCATAAGCCGTTGCTGTTGGCGCAACATGCGCTCGGCTTGTTGCTGCGGAGTCTCAAGAAACAGATCCATGCTGGCCTCCAAAATCGGAGCATTCGACGCTTACGACCAGCATCCCGCACCGCCATGACCGCGACAACGCAATCGCCGGCAATAGCCACAAAGTTTCTTCTGCTCAAAAGCTGTCGAAAAGCTCAACAACTCCCCTACCAGCACTTTCTCTGAGCTTTTTTCGCCAACAATCTTTTGGCCTTCCACCCTTACGCCAACTGACCAAAATCTAACCAATAGCTTGACGAAAATTGTGGAGACCGGGACCCCACACAAAAAGTGCCGCCCCAAAGGGCGGCACACAAACTTATTATCAGCTTTTCTGTAACGAGCACGCGACGACTCAACGCCGGAGCGCAGGGCGGGAAACCTTTGCCTCGCGCGACCCTGCGAAGCCGTGAGCGAGAGGGAAAGGTTTCCCCGCCCTGCGCTCCGTGGTCGGTGAGGACAGACTACATGCCTGCGAGACCTCGGGCGGCGGTGGCGCACATAAACGCCAAGGCTAGAATCACGAGCGAGCCCGCGATGTCTGCCAGCACGCCCATTGCACGGCGTTCAAACAACCAGCTCTCAAAGTGCGGGGCGACGTTGCGCCAAACACGCCACAGCAAGATGCCTATACCGATGACGCCCGGGATATTGAGCAGTAGGATCTCGGAGCACAAAAGACCGATCAGGTTACCGGCGGCAAAGCCCGCATCACCCTCGCAGTATTTGCGGTAGACCATATACAGCATGTACGCCACAAACGGCTGCAAGCACGCAGAAATAAACGAGACCACCATCGAGGGGTCCTGCGAAAAGACCTCGGTGAGTTTATCGACACTCGTGGCGTCCTTCGAAGCCAAGAATAAACCGATAACCACAAGGGGCACCACGCCCAAAATTACCTCGACCAGAGTAAACAACTTGGCAGTCAAATCCTCACTAGCCGAATTCAAATGAGGCGCCCACTCAGGATGAGCATGCGCGCCGACTTTCTTGTCCTTCTCAGCACGATCGGCCTTTTTACCCTCGGCAACCCGATGACCAGGATCCTTGCGAGTTCCCGCCGCAGCAACCCGAGCTCGAGACTTCTTGCCCATAAAAAACACCCCATCAGGTAGTAGATAAACTAAAAGTCGCTACCCAGTGTACCCCACCCATGAACGGCGCCGTCCCAACCAGTCCCCATACAAAAACGTGCCGCCCCAAAAGGGGCGGCACACAAACTTTTTTATTAGCTTTTCTGTAACGAGCACGCGACGACCCAAAGCGGGCCGGGAGGGCCGGACTACCTTCCCTCAACGCGACCCTGCGAAGCCGTGAGCGAGGAGGGAAGGTAGTCCGGCCCTCCCGGCCCAGCTCACGCTAGCGCCAAGCGCTAGTAGTTCACCACCTGCTCCTCAAAGTACGCCTTCGGGTGGTTACACACCGGGCACACCTCAGGCGCCTCGGCACCAACGTGCAGGTGCCCGCAGTTCAGGCACTTCCATACCTTCACGCCCTCACGCTCAAACACCTCGCCCGACTCGATGCGCTCGACGAGTTTGTTGTAGCGCTCCTCGTGGGCCTTCTCGACGGCGGCGACACCACGGAACTTCTCGGCGATCTCGGCAAAGCCCTCCTCCTCGGCGGTCTTGGCGAACTCGTCGTACATCGTGGTCCACTCGTAGTTCTCGCCCGCGGCGGCGTCGCGCAGGTTGTCCAGAGTGCCCGGAACGGCGCCGTCGTGCAGATACTTAAACCACAGCTTGGCGTGCTCGGACTCGTTGCCCGCCGTCTCGGCAAAGATATTCGAGATCTGAACGTAGCCATCCTTCTTGGCCTTAGATGCGTAGTAGCGATACTTGGTGTGTGCCTGGGACTCACCGGCAAAAGCGGTCTCGAGGTTCTTCTTGGTTTGGGAATTCTCAAAATCCATAGGTGTACTTCCCTTCAACACGTGCCGCCCATAGGCTTTGAGCGACCTTGTCTTTAGGATGCCCTCAAGCCGCGAATTTAAACCTTACAATCCCGTTCTTCAGATTTGAGCGGGCTACACACTCAACCAACGATCGTCCTCGGCTCGGCAAAAGCCCTCGCGCTCCAGGTCAGCTAGAATGCCCGCGATCAAGTCGCACTCGACCGGCCCGCGACCGGCTGCCGCTTCCATCTCGTTAACGCCCACCACGGCATCAGCAAGCGTAATCCCCGCCGGCTGCCCATCGCGCGCTGCCAACAACATACGCACGATATGCGCGCGCTTTTGGCGGCGCGAGCCCTCAAACTTGGACTGACGACTATAGCCCGCCGACCGCCTGGACGGATTGGGCAGCGTCTTTTTAAGATACGCGCCGTAATCCAGCAATGCGTAATACCACGCGCGCGGCGTGTCGGCATCGTCTTGAGGCGCGGCAAAGGGAGCGATCTCGTCCGCCGCCGCACCGGGGGCCGCCGGACAGGCAGCTTGGATCAGCGGCACCAGTTCGCGATCGGGAACGGCCGGCACATCGGGAAAGAAATGATGCAAAAAGACCGTGCGCACATTGGTCTCCAAATACACGCCCGGAAGATCAAACGCAAACGAACGGATGCCCTGCGCCGTTGCCGGGCCAATGCCGGGCAGAGCGACCAAGTCACGCGTCTCGCGCGGAAACTCCCCATCCCAGTCCTCTACAACGCACTGTGCAGCCCTGTGAAGCGCCAAGGCGCGGCGATTATAGCCCATCCCCTGCCACGCATCCAAGACATCGGAAGGGACAGCCTGAGCGAGCGCCTGAACAGTCGGAAAGCGATCGAGCCACGCCGGCATACGCGTCTCCACGCGCGGCACCTGTGTTTGCTGCAACATAACCTCAGAAAGCCAAATGATGTACGGATCGCGTGTACGGCGCCACGGAAGGTCGCGATAACGCAGGACCCCTTCCGAACGAATCATCGAACGAAAGGGGTCCTGAATCATGGCTATGCTCCTTATGCGGCGCTATTCCTCCCGGTAAGCGCACGCGCAGGTGGCGTACTCGGGAAACGCTTCGCGGTCGGCGAACTTGGGATCGACGGCTGGGAACTGGCGGTGAGCGACGATGTCGCCGAGCGAAACGGAATCGAGGTAGTCGCGCATCAACGCCTGGGCTCCGGCCCACAGGGGATGATAGCAGCACGCGCCCATGCGCGCACAGTCACCATCGGGCGCGGTGCAATCGTTCATAACCATAGGACCCTGAACGGCCTCGACGACCTGGCGGATAGTGACGTCGTCCGGACTGACCTTGAGACGCATGCCACCGTGGACGCCACGCAGGCTCTCCACAATACCGGCCTGGACCAAACCGTGCTGAATCGAGCGGGCAAACGAATACGGAACATTGACCTCTTCGGCAGCGGTGCGAACAGAAAGTAAGCACTCCGGATCCTCGGCAAGCATCGCCAACATACGAAGGGCGTAATCAGTCTTCCTCGATATGTCCATTTTTCCCCTTTCAAGGAATACGAACAGCTCGAACGAGCTCCGGGGCCGAGCTTGTGTCGAGACGCTAAATGACCGCCAGGACATCCAAATGGTAAATCGGATATCCACTGAGTGCCGCGCTTGGAGCGAAATGCATCAGATGCGGCGCACAGTGCAATTTAGTATAACCTAACCCCCTGTCTCGTTGAACAGGTGTTGCGCAACAAAGCTGTTGTTCAGACAGATATACTCATTAGATTTTACTTGCGTTCCCGAAGGCGCGGGGGTTCTGGGCGAAGATGCACCAGGGCGATCGTTCTATCAAAACAAAGTGCATCAAACGCAAAAAGCCACGTCCGAAGACGTGGCTTTAATTGCGTTGGCGGGAAGTACGGGGCTCGAACCCGCGACCTCCGACGTGACAGGCCGGCGCTCTAACCAAACTGAGCTAACTCCCCAGGCAGACGTTCGCGTTTGTTTCCGCTCGCGTGCGCTGCGGGGATTAGTATACACAGAAGTCTGTCTGGCGCGCAACAACTTTTTTGAAAAAATTTTTTGGGTCCCTCCGGGAGGGTCTCCGGGGCTGAGGGCGGGGGTTAAGTTTGCTGCTCTACAGTCCTGCGCAAGACGGAAAGCACATTAAGTGCTTTCCTTTGCGTGCGGAACTCGCGACAAACTTAACCCCCGCCCTCAGCCCCGGAGACCCTCCCTGCCGTCACATTGTTCAATCAGTTTTGCGGGCGTGCGCCGCTGCGCGGCTAGCCCGCATGCTCCTCGGCGGGGTTGGTCTGATGGATCTTGTTGAACTTCCGCCTTTGGCTCAAATGGAAACGGGGGACGCATCTGCATCCCCCGTTTTTGTTGCGGTTAGTCTAGGTCAATAAACTTGGTGCTTAGGATCTTGCCGTCTTTGACGAGCATTCTGGCCATGGTGGGGCCTCGGGTGCCTCTGGGGTAGCTGGCGCTGCCCGGGTTGAGGACTAAGCAACGGCCCACTTGGGCTTCTTTGGTTACGTGGGTGTGGCCGTTGATGGCTACGTCTACGGATCCCACCGGAAGGTCTTCGCGGTAGTGGGCTACGGCGAATTTGAGGCCTTCGTAGGTAAAAAGCGCAAGACGGTCTACATCGGGACCGTAGTCGCGGTAGTAATCGTTGTTGCCCAGTACGGCCCGCACGGGGGCGATGGTGCATAGGTGCTCGTAGTCCATCTCTGACGTGAGATCGCCGGCGTGGATGATCAGGTCTGCGCCCTCAAGCTCATCCAAGAGCGCAGGCGATAAATAGCCGTGGGTGTCCGAGATGATGTCGATGCGCTTGGCGCTTGCGCTGTTCATGGGATCCCTTCCGCAAAAAACGATTCGGCAGATACATACAAAAAAGCCCCACGGCTCCGCAGACGATGGGTCTACAGGGCTGCGGGGCCAGTGTGCTAGAGGCTCAGAGCCTTCTTGAGCGGCACGACGCGGCGGCGCGAAACCGGCACGCGTTCGTCGACGCCCGTAATGCCCAGCTGGATGGCGCCCGAGGGCACCGTCTCGACGTCCGTAACGCACGCCAAGTTGACGATATAGCGGCGGTGAACACGGAAGAAGCCAAAGTCGCAGAGCTTGGCCTCAAACTGCGCCAGCGAGGTCGTCGACAAAAAGCGATCATCGACGGTATAGATGCAGGAGTAATCGTCCTTGGCCATGATAAAGCGAATGTCGTCCACGGGAATGAGCACCTTGCGGCCGCCCTTTTCCACCGGGATACGCTCGATGGTCACCTTGCTGTCCGTAACCGGCTTGGCGCGTTGCATGACCTTCTCGATCGCGCGATCCAAGCGAGCTTCCTCGACCGGCTTCATCAGATAATCGACGGCATCCACGTCGAATGCCTCGACCGCATGGTCACTATACGCAGTCACAAACACGATCGCCGGCGGATTTTTGAGCTTATGCAGCGCCTCGGCAAGTTGCAGGCCCGAGGCACCGGGCATCGAGATATCGAGAAACACGACATCCACGCGACTTTCCATAAGCATCTCGATGGCGGAGCGGACGCTCGACGCCTCCGTGATCGTGCCGATCTTGCCCGTTTGCTCGAGCAGGAAGCGAAGCTCCGAGCGAGCCGGCGCCTCATCATCCACAATCATCGCACGCAGCATAGGGATAAAACCTTTCGTCAACTAACTACGCCGGGCATCCGTCGCATGACGTTGAGCCCGTAGCCCTTTATTTTACTCTTGAATGTCAAAGATGCTCTCTGACAAATCAAGATGAAGGAGCACTTTGGTGCCCTTGCCCGGCGCCGATTCGACACGCGTATAGGAGTGCGGCCCATAAAAGCGATGGATGCGCTCCGAAATATTGTGCATGGCCACACCGGCGCCGCCACCCTGGGGAGAGCTGGCGTCGGGACGGGCAGAGCGCTCGTCAAACAGTCTGGCGGCGGTACCCTCATCCATGCCCACGCCATTATCGGCCACGGCAATCAAGATTGCATCCTCGCCGTCTTGGTGAACGGTCACGTCGATCCTCAGGGCGTCGTCATCGCCCATACCATGACGTACGGCGTTCTCGACAATCGGCTGGATCACGAACGCCGGCACCAGCGTATCTTCCACGTCCTCGGACACATCGAACGTCGCAAGCACGCGGTCCTCGCCAAAGCGGGCCTTCTCAAAGGTAAGGTAGCGCTTGGTCTGTGCAACCTCGCGCGAGACCGGAATAAGCGATCCCGAGTTGTCGAGCGTGGCACGATAGAACGATGAGAACTCACGAAGCAGTTCGCGGGCCCGCAGCGGGTCGGTGCGCGTAAACGATGCAATGGTGTTCAGCGTGTTGAACAGGAAGTGTGGGTTAATCTGCGCCTGCAGCGCACGCACCTCGGCGCGCGCTGTGAGTTCCTTTTGCACCTCGAGCTCGTGGATGGCGAGCTGCGTGGACAAGATCTCGGCAAAGCCCGAGGCAAGCGCGTACTGGGTACGGTCGACGGCGCGCGGGGTCTTGTAGTAGAACTTGAGCGTGCCGACGGTACGATCGCCCACCTTGATGGGGGCGATAATGCCGGCGGGGACTTGGTTGTGCGAGCCATCCGAGCCCACGACATCCACCATACGGTTGAACGACTGCACGATGCCATGTTCGATAACGTAGCGTGTGGCAAGCGTGTGGATGGGAGAATCTGGCAGTAGTTTTTCCTCAAACTCGCCCGCGCAGGCCAACACGTTGCCCTCGTCGGTGATGGCCACCGTCATGGCGCGCGTCTCGGGCAAAATGCGCCGGCACACCAAACGCGCCGACTCCTGCGTCAGACCGCCCTTAATGTCCTCGAGCATGGCCGAGGCCACCGAGAGCGTCTCCTCGGTGTACTGGGAGCGCACCGAATCGGGATTGAGCGTCAAAAAGATAAAGATGCACAGAAAGATGCACAGCAGCGCGCAGGCAATCACCGTGGCGATCGGCTCGATACCGGTCACCAAGGCAAAAATAAAGTACACCAGCACGCAAATGGCGCAGGCAACGGCAATGATGCGAAAGATTGATATTGAACTATCGCGCTGGGCGCGGCGGTCGATCATTCGGCCCCCTCCAGGATACTGATCAGTTGTGCGTCACGCCAAAGCCCGTCCATGATCTTGGGCCAAAAGCTCTGGAAACGCAGGTAGCTTGCAGCGTTTTGGCGCGCATAGGCCTTTGCCTCGCCGATACCATGGCGCCAAATGCGCAGGTAGCCCTCATGCTCGCGGGTAAACACGCTGCGGACCATAGCGGTCTTGCGCACGCGGTCGTCGAGCTCGCGCGAAATCCACGGGCCCGGGTAGGGCATGAGCGATGCCGCCGTAACGGGAATGAGCTCCTTTTGATGCGCGGCGAATGTCAACTTGGCCCGTTCGTAGTACCAACGGTATACATCCTGCATAAAGCGCGGTGAGCGCTTTTCGGACTCCGGAGGCAGATGGCGCACGGTCCACTCGTTATCGAACCACACGTCGTAGCCAAACATGCGCATGTTAAAGAGGTAATCCAAGTCCTCGCCGCGGGTGATAAACGGGTCAAAGGCTACACGCGTAAAGGCGCGGGCGTGCAGGGCCATCAGGCCGCCGCACACGTAGTTGGATCGCGAGATGCGGGTGCCCGAGAGCGCCTTTTTCATCCAACGGTTGAACTCGATGCGCTTGGTCCACCAACGATGGCAGATGCCCGCCTTGTCCGTGGGAGCCAGCGGCGAGCCGTCGCGATCGTAGAAATAGCCGCTCTTGACCAAGATCGGCAAGCCCTGACGCGTCTGCTGCCCCAACGCATAGGTCGCGCGCTTCATAAAGTCGGCGTCGATGACAGTCTCATCGTCATCCAAAAAGATAACCGCGTCATGACCCAGCACAGCGGCACAGGCTAGCCCCATGTTGCGGATGGCACCGTAGCCTCGCAGGCTCACGCACTCGCCCGAACCCTTGGGCGCGATCTGAGCAACCCGGTCTGCGATGCGCGAGGCCTGGGTGTTGGTGACAACGGTGACCTTGAGCGTGGGATGCGCGTCGACAATCTCGCGCACGCGCAGCGACACATCGGCTGTGGCAGAAACGGGACAGACCACCAAAAGGATGATGCGCGGGATGTCACGTACCTGCTCAAGCGAGGCCAGACAGCGGTCGAGTTCGGGATTGTCGGCGTTGAGTCGCGTCGAATGGTCATAGGTGCCAGGGGCGTTTGCGCAAGCGTCATCGCCCGCCCAATACGTTGGAATCACGACTGTGGCGTTCATGCCTTACCCTCCCTGCAACACAAAAACGGGACGCCGCCAAACACAGGCGACGCCCCGCGACCTAGCTGATTCCATCATACCCACTTGGGCAAATCATTGCTCGCAAGTCGCAATGTTTATTGCGGATAACCCCAAAAGAGTACCGTGGACAGGCACAATAGCCGCTCGCTCCTATGCGGCATGCTCTGCCGCCCGAGTCATGCGGGACAGGCGGACCAGCAGCATAAAGCCAACGACCAGCAGCACGCCAATGGAAAGGACGCCCAGCGACGGGTTGCCGGTCAGCGAGGTGACGACCGACACCAGGAAGGTGCCCATAACGCTTGCATAACGACCAAAGATGTCAAAGAAGCCGTAGTACTCGTTGGATTTTTCCTTGGGGATAATGCGGCCAAAGTAGCTACGGCTGAGCGCCTGCACGCCGCCCTGGAACAGGCCGACCATAATGGCAAGCACCCAAAACTCAAAGGCGGTCTTTAGGAAGAACGCGGCGAACAGCACAATGCCCATATAGGCGGCGACTGCCACCAAGATCATGTTGAGCGTGCCCACGCGGCCGGCGAGCTTGCCGTAGATGATGGCGGACGGAAAGGCCACGAACTGCGTGACGAGCAGCGCCAGGACCAACTGGGTCGAATCGATGCCCAAGGCCGATCCGTAGCTGGTTGCCATGGAAATGACCGTGTGCACACCGTCGATATAGAAGAAGAACGCGATCATGTAGACCAGCACGGTCTTGTTGTGGGCGATCTCGCGCATGGTGTGTCCGACCTCGGAGAACACACCGCCCACGATGTGGCCGATGGTGTCCTCGGGACCGCGCTCGCGACCGTACTTTTGCTTATAGGTGCGAATGAGCGGCAGAGTAAAGATGAGCCACCAGGCACCAGTGATGATAAACGACAGACGCGTTGCCAGCATGGTGGGGACGCCAAGAGCGGGGCCGCCCATGATGAGCGCCAGGCAGATGACGAACGGCACGGTGGAACCGATGTAGCCCCAGGCATAGCCCGAGCTGGACACGGCGTCCATGCGCTCGTCGGTGGTAATGTCGGGCAGCATGGCGTCGTAGAACGTCATAGAAGAGTTAAGGCCGATGGTGCACAGCACGTACACGGTCAAAAATGCCATGGCGGACATTGGGATAGCCTGCGCCAGGCAAAGCACCAGGCCCGTGAGGAAGAAGCCCAAGAAGAACTTGATCTTGTTGCCGGCGTAGTCGGCAAGCGCGCCCAGAATGGGCATGAGCATGGCGATGACCAGCGAGGCAATCGTCTGCGCATTGCCCCAGGCGACCACCAGGTCGGCCGAAGAAGCGCCGGTATTGATGGCGTTAAAGTAAATGGGCACCACCGAGGTATTGAGCAGCACGAGGGCCGAATTGCCCACATCATACATAACCCAGTTACGCTCGAGCTTGGTGTATTTCATGGACAGGGACCCTTCGTATTCGCCCGATATGCAGTTAGTTCATCGTACCCCAATTGTCCAGAACCGCCGGTAAGGATTCGGCAAAGGGGCACGCACGGGCCCTATTCCTCGCGGTCGAACTCCTCATCGGCATTGAGCACGCGACCGCTGTAGTTGACGTGACTGGTCACGGCATCCATGTCACCGGTCTCGATAAAACGTGCGACCGTGCACTCGTAATCGACCAGCGCGCGATCAAAGACCTCGGGGAAACTCTCGTTCGAGACCTCGTCGGTAAAGGGATTCTTCCATGTCAGATGGCCCAGGTTACCGGTGCGCTCGGGCAGCTCCGTCGTCACGCGATGGGCAAGGCCGTCGAGCAGCGAGTAGTCGTGCACCAAGCCCTCAACCAGCGAGATCGCGCGCGTCTTTGCGGAGCCGGCCGGCTCAATCGCGCGGTAAAGTCGCTGCATATTGGCAACGGCAGCACCGTACTCCCCCGCCGGAATGTCAATGCCGTACACGCGTCCGGCAACATAGCTCATCAGCACGCCGGCCACGCGATTGATGCGATCGGTAGTGACGATCTCGCCCGCCGGCGGGTAATCGTCGACCGTAGCGCCATCGCGTTTAAGCTGCAGCATCAGTACATCCAGGTCGCTCTCGATCACGGCATGGACCTGACTGCTCGAATCCTCAAGCTCTGAATCGGACTCCACGATGCCAAACTGCTGCTCATAGACAAAGGGATGGGCGTTGCGGTCGAGCACGTAATGAGACAGCAGGCCCAGCGCAAAGGCGCGACCCAAGCTGGCGTCGCGCGGCAGCAGATGCGACACGCCGTCGCGCAGGCACGCGAACTGGCGAGACATACGCGACCGATGCATGACCTGCGCCAGCAGCGTGCAGTCGGAAACACGCGGTGTCAGAATGTGAAAGAAAAACGGGTCGGGGCCTTGGTTGCCCAAGATAAAGGCAATGCGCTCTTCATCGGACGTGATGACGCCCTGCGGAAGACGGTCGATGCTTTCCTCGCCAAACAGATGATGGGTGATAAGCGCGGGCATAATGATCCTTTCGATTTCATTCGATGCCACCCATTATGCCCACCGCGCGCCCATGCCAAACCTGCGATGGTAAACGACGGCATGCAGACCGTCTACGCAAGCCCCAGGTGCGACTTGACCTCGGCGGCACGACGACGGGACACCGGTACCGTCGAGTTCACGCGGTCGAGCCTGAGCTCCATCAACCCCGTGGAGCCAATCTCAACATTGTGCACGTCTTCCAAATTGACCAGGTAGCTGCGATGAACGCGAATAAAGCCCTCGGAGTCCAAGCGACGCTCGAGCGAAGAGATCGACTCATTGATCAGGTACGTTCCCTCGGCGCAGATGGCGTTGCAAAAATCGGCGCGCGCCTCAAAGTAGCAGACGTCTGCGGCGGGAATGAACACCTTTTTGCCCCCGCGGTCCACCGTCAGACGCAAAGGTTGGCGCGGAGCATGGATAACACGACGGGCACCCAAGGCTGCCTCGATCTTGTCGAGTGCCTTTGACAGGCGTGCGTCCTCGACCGGCTTGACGACATAGTCGACCGCATCGAGGTTATACGCATCGGCGGCAAATTCGGCAAACGCTGTCACAAACACAACCACCGGCGGCGTCTTTAGGTTCTGCAGCGTCTCGGCAAGCTCAATTCCCGAGCGACCGGGCATGGTAATGTCTAAAAACAGCACGTCGGGCTTGTTCGACAGAATCGACTCCACGGCTTCGGTGACATTGCCCGCCTCGGCAATCTGACCCACACGCGCATCCTTTTCCAACAGATAGCGTAGCTCAGCCCTAATGGGAGGCTCGTCATCAACCACCAAGATGTTCCAGCCTTCGGACATATGTGCTTCCCCTCTTTTTCTCTCAATCCAACCGCGTGCTACGCCGTCAACGGCGCCGGCTCATGCGGCTCACCGTTCAGCTCGACGATGACCTGCGTGCCAACGCCCTCCTGGGACTTCACGCGCATGCCAGAATCTTCTCCGTAAAAGAAATGGATGCGCTGAAGCACGTTGAAGAGCGCCAAGCCGCAGCCTCGTTTGATGGAGCCGTCGGCGGTAATGCTCTCGGGCTCCTCTCGGCGATGCTGCTCAAACAGATGCGCGCAGACTTCTTCGCTCATACCGATGCCATCGTCCTCGACGATGATCTCCAAACCGTCATCGGTCTCGAAAGCCCTAACATGAATAGAAAGCGGCTCGGTCTCGCGCTGCGCGTGCTTGATGCAGTTTTCGAGCAACGGCTGCAAGATAAACGGCGGTACCATGCAATCGCGCACCTCAAAGTCGATATCGACCGAGACGCGCAGACGACCGTCGCCATAACGAGCCTGCATAAGATTGATATAGCGAGTGCCCTGTTCCACCTCGTGCTCGAGCGTGGTGAGCGTATCGGAATCAGAAAGCGTCTGACGATAGTAGTTGGAGAAGTCGATCAGCAGCGACCTGGCCTTGTCCGGCTCGGTACGTACGAGTGACACGATGGTGCTGATGGTGTTAAACAGAAAATGAGGATCGACCTGCGATTGCAAGGCGCGCAGCTCCACGCGGGCCGTAAGCTCGTCCTGGCGCTCGAGCTCAAAGCTGGCGAGCTGCGTGGAAATGAGGTCGGCAAAGCCCGAGGCAAGCGCCGTCTGGCGCATATCGATGCTGCTCAGACGGGGATAATACAGCTCGAGCGTGCCCACGCAATGCCCGCGCACGGTAAGCGGTGCGACAATACCGGCGCGCAGGCGCGGAAAGTAGCCACCTGTCTCGGTCGAGGCATCGCGCGAGAACACGCTTTGCTCACCGCTGTTGATCACGTTGAGCGTAGTCCGCAGCACCACCGGGGTGCCCGCGGGGCATTTTGCCGAGTCCTCGCCCCAGCTTGCCAACACCTGCTTGCCGTCGGTAAAGCAGATGGCAGAGGCGATAGTTTCGGACAGGATGATCTTAGAGGCGCCCAGGGCAGCTTCGTGCGTAAGGCCGCGCGACGTGTAGGCGAATATTTTTGAAGCGATGGCGAGCGTGCGGTCGGTTGCGCTCGATGTGAGGTCGTCGGGAACGACAAAGACGTACGAGAAGAAGAAGCACAGCATGACCAAGCCGGCAATGACGACAACGGCCGGAACGGGATTGGGATTATCGGTTAGATCCCAGATGAGCAGCAGGATAAGCAGCGGAACGACAATACCGAGCAAAATGGCTTGAACCACATGCTGAGCGGTACGAAAGACCTTGGTAGAGTTGTAGCTCTTGCCCAGAATCAGCCTATTGAGATCCACCGTCATCTCCTTCTTACCGACGCACCCCATAGCAATAAAGAGGGCCGCAAGCGACCCTCTCCATTGCATTATGCAATCAAATACTGTGTTTTACATCAAGCCATCGATGAACGGTAGCTTAGGCGCTGTACTTGTTTGCCTCGCCGAAGGTGCCGCCCTCGACAATCCAGCCGTCCTTCATGATGACGTCCATGTTGTCGGTGTTGAGCACGTGGATGTCGGCGGCGACGTCACCGTTGACGACCAGCAGGTCGGCGCACTTGCCGGCCTCGATGGAACCGGTCTCGTCCTCGATGTGGCACATCTTGGCACCGTTGAGGGTGGCACAGGTGATGGTCTCGACCGGGGTGAAGCCGATCTTGTCGACGAACTCGTACATCTCCTCGATGGAGCAGGTGCCGTACGGGGTGACGAAGGAGAAGGAGTCGGAGCCGATCGTCATGACGACGCCGCGCTTCTTGGCCTCGCGCAGGCAGTCGTAGTTGCGCTGCAGCTCCTTCTCGACCAGGGTGCCCTCGTACTTGTCGTGCAGCTCGGGAACGTAGACGGGCGGATAGGTGGCGTACCAGGTGGGCAGGAAGGCGATCGTCGGGGTGAAGAAGGTGCCCTGCTCGGCCATGAGGTCCATGGTGCGCTCATCGATATCGAAGCCGTGAATCAGCTGCTCGCAGCCAAAACGAACGGAATCGTAGGCAGCGGCGTGGTTGTTGTAGCAGTGGCTCCACACGGGGATGCCGACCATCTTGGCCTCTTCGACCACGGCCTGAATCTCCTCGGAGCAGTAGTGCTGGTCGCGGCCGGAGTCCCAGCGCCAGATGCCGCCACCGGTAGCCCAGATCTTGATGGCATCGGGGTTCTCGCGCAGGCGACGGCGGACGGCCTTGCGCAGATCCCAAGGACCGTCGACCTGATCGCCCCAGGGGTGCGATTCCTTGTTGAGCTCCTGGCTGCAGTGGTGGGAGTCGCCGTGGCCGGCAACGCGGCAGAAGCCAAGGCCGGTGGCCAGAACGCGCGGGCCCTTGAAGACGCCCTTGTCGATGCAGTCACGGATCTGGATACCAAAGCGGCCGATCTCGCAGACGGTGGTGAGGCCGTGGGTGAGGCAGTCGTAGGCCTGCTTGACGGCGACGGCCTGCTTCTCGAGGAGCGGCTGCATGACCCAGTCGGTGTCATCGTCGGTCAGGTTGCCCGAGAAGTGCAGGTGGGTGTCGATCAGGCCGGGAAGGACAGTCTTGCCGGCGGCGTCGATGACCTCAACGCCCTCGGGAAGGTCCTGCATGGCGCCGGCGTACTCGATCTTGCCGTTGTCGTCGACGAGAACGAGGGAGTTCTCGACCGGCTCGGCACCGGTACCGTCGATGAGCTTGCCGCCAACGATTGCATACTTAGTGGACATGGTTCCTCCTTATGGATCCATATAGTGGGCGAGGCCGTGTTGGGTTAAGGCCTCACAAAGCTACCCAAGTGGCGCCGGGTTCGGTGCGCGGAAGAGAGGGTCCCGCGCACCTGATCCGCCCCGGCTCGGCGTTACTTTTTGCGGGAATTGGTGAAAGCCATGAGGGCCAGGCCAATAGCCAACCAGCCGATCACGATGCTCCACTCCACCATGTTGAGGGAGGCGGGAGAGAACGGAATCACGAGCAGGCCGATGATGATGGCGCAGGCAGCGATAGCGAGGCCGATGCCAAACTTGCCGCCGGGTACCTCGTAGGGACGAGGCAAGTCGGGCTCGGTGAAGCGCATGCGCAGGCAGGCGAGAGCGACCATGCCGCAGGAGAAGATGAAGGCGAGAGCCGACACGTTGGTCAGAGGGATGAGCATGTTCTTGCCCAGGAACGGACCGACGACGGTGATGGCGCCCAGAACGACGCAGGCGAGCTTGGGAGCGCCGGACTTGGGGTCGACCTCGGCGAACTGCTCGGGCAGCTGGCCCTTGCGGCCCATGGCGAGCATGATGCGGCTCGTGGCGCCGTAGAAGGAGTTCATCGGGCCCATGGGTCCAAGCGTGGCGATGACGAGCATGGCCAGGTACAGAAGCATGTTGATGCCCTTGAGGCAGGCGAGCGCGGGAACCGGGCTCTTAACGAACTCATGCCAGTCGAGGATGGTGCCGAACGAGTAGATACAGACCATGTAGAAGCCGCCGGCGGCCAGCAGGGCCAGGGAGATGATCTTGCCGAACTTGTTCCAGTTGAGGCCCTCGGCTGCTTCCTCAGCCTGCTGAGGAATGGTGTCGAAGCCGGCGTAGAAGAACGGGGTCAGAACCAGGACCGACACGATGCCGGCAAACAGGCTGGAGCTCTCGGTAGCGGCCTTGCCGCCGCCAGCGCCGGCGACCTGGGAGAACACGGGCATGGCGTTGTCCGGCGAGCCGGTGAACAGCGAGATGCCCATGGCGAGCAGCATGCCGCAGAGCAGGGCCTTGGTCAGGAAGGCCTGAAGCTTGGCAGCCGAGCTGGCACCGCGGAAGTTGAGAAAGATGACGTAGACTGCAAAGCCGAGCGCGATCAGCGTCGGGAACAGGTAAACGTCGGCCCCCAGGATGGTGTAGAGCTTGACGGCGCGCAGCCACTCAAGGCCGGGCAGGCTGCCGAACATCTCGGACACGAGGGTCGAAATGGCGATGGCCTCCCACGGGCACAGGATGCCGTTGCCCAGGGCCAAAAGCCATCCGGTGATGTAGCTCAGCGTACGGCCAAAGCTACGATCGACATACTCGACGATGCCGCCCGAGATGGGGATAGCAGCCGCGAGCTCACCGAAAACAGCTCCGACGGGCACGAGGAAGATTGCACCCAAGAGGAATGCGATCATAGCGGGAACGGGACCGCCGCCCACGACCATCCAGTCGCCGACCTGCAGAACCCAACCGGTACCGATAATGGCACCGAAACCGATGGTGAAGAAGTTCCAGAGCGAAAGCGTTTTCTTCATGCCGCCGTTATCCTCGACTGCAACTTCTGCATTCTTGTCCGCCATTGTTCCCCTCCTTTCCTGTTTGACGCCCCTTGGCGTCACCCCTTGCGCGGTCCGTTTTGCCGCGCGCTTTTATTCCATGGCTTTAAGATACGGCCTTGGCGCAGCAGCGCCGCTCGCAGCTCGACCGAAGGCAGAACTGCAAAACGAGCGGCACCGTTTTTGGGACGAACGGCGGGAGACGTCATTCGTCTTGGACGCTTTCATCTTGTCTGCTTTTGAATACCTGTTGCCGTGACGCTTGGCGCGCGGCGCGGCAACGTTCATACCATTTGTCAGGCTTTTGGCGCACATACCCATGTGTCGTGCATCTTTTTATGTAGGATAGACAAGTTACACATGAGGCAAGGTGATTCGAATGGCATACGGATACAATGACGGCGACCAACGGCCACAAAGCGTGCGCCTTGCCGGCCGCACCACGCCAACGCCCAGAAGCACCTCCGACAACGACAACCCGCAGCGCCCCCAAGAGCAGCCCGGGGCTTCTTCGCGGCAGCAAAGCCGTACCGTGCAGCAGTCAGACCGCGTCAGTACGAGCACACGCCAACGTCAGACCGACACATCGCAGCCACGCCGCTACGATCGCCGTAAGACCGACTACTACGTCAAGCGCTCCTTTTCGCGACCTCAACACGATCGCGGCAATTCCGCCCCTCACCCCGCGTCGCACACCACAAGCCACGCGCTTCCGGCCCGCCGCCTACGCCTTGCGCTTTGCTCCATCGCCGCCTGCCTCGTCTTTGTGTTTTTGGGATCTTGTATCTCCCACGGATCAGCCGGTCTTGAGCCCACTGCCGAGGACAAGCTGCTAAAATCTCCCGTCGCGCCCGGTTACTCCTTTGCGTTCTCGACCCCACGCTCGCAATGGCAGGCCGGCACCATGCCCCACATCTACCAAATTGACCCCGCATGGTCGGAGCTGCCCTATGCCGGTGGCACTATTCGCGAAAACGCTTGCGGTCCTACCTGCCTCACCATGGTCTATATCTTTAAGACCGGCCATACCGATAAGACGCCGGTCGATATATGCGCGCTGGCCGAAGCCGGCAACTACGCCCCCACTGGTGCCACCGAGTGGTCGTTTATGACAGGCGGTGCGTGGCAGCTGGGGCTCAACGGAACACAGCTCTATAACGATCGCGAATCTATTACCCAAGCACTTCGCTCGGGTACGCCCGTCATCGCCGCAGTGCGCCCCGGTACGTTTACCAACGTAGGCCACTACATCGTGCTCTACGGCATCGACGATGCCAACCAGATTGGCGTCTACGACCCCAACTCGGCCAGCCGCAGCGCCCGCCGCTGGGGCGTCGTAGAGGTCCTCAACGAAGTCGAAGCCATGTGGGCCTACTACTAGTCATTGGGGACAGACTTAAATGAGTGGTCATTGGGGACGCTCTTGTTTGACTAGTCATTTAAGAACGTCCCCAATGACTAGGTGAATAGCAAAAGCCCCGCAGTCGGAGCGGACTGCGGAGCTCATGAAGAGAGGCTAGTTTGCGGGCACTTTGCCTGGCGCCCACCAGAGAGGCGACAGAGTAGAGACTACTCGTGGATGCGGGTACCGGAGAGGCCGGCCATGGTCTCGGCAGCCTTGTCCAGAGCGCCGATGATGCAGGTGCGGCCCTTGCGGGAACGGGCGAACTTGATGGCAGCGCGGACCTTGGGCTCCATCGAACCCTTGCCGAACTGACCCTCGTCGGCCAGGCGCTCGGCCTCGTCGGCGGTGAGGTCCTCGAGCTCCTCCTGGTTGGGCTTGCCAAAGTTGATGGCGACATGCTCAACGGCGGTCAGTAGGAACAGAACGTCGGCGTCGCAGTCCTCGGCCAGCAGCTCGCCGCCCAGGTCCTTGTCGATGACGGCGGGAACGCCCTTGTAGCAGCCCTTGTTCTCGTAGTCGCGGACGACGGGGATGCCGCCGCCACCGCAGGCGATGACGATGAACTCGTTGTCGAGCAGGTTGAGGATGGAGTCGGCCTCGACGATCTTCTTGGGATCGGGGGAAGCGACGACGCGACGCCAGCCGCGGCCGGAATCCTCGACGAAGACCTTGGAGGGATCCTCGGCCATGAACTCCTTGGCCTGCTCCTCGGTGTAGAAGGGGCCGATCGGCTTGGTCGGGTTCTTGAACGCGGGATCATCCGGGTCGCACTCGATCTGGGTGACGACGGTGGCGGCGTGCCAACGCTTATAGCGCTTGTGCATCTCGCGGCCGATGCCCTGCTGCAGGTGATAACCAATGTAGCCCTGGGACATGGCGCCGCACTCGGGCAGCGGCATCTCGGGGGTACCGATGGCATCGTGGGCAGCGGCGAAGGCGTTCTGGATCATGCCGACCTGCGGGCCGTTGCCGTGGGTGATGATGATCTCGTTGCCCTGCTCGATGAGGCCGAGGAGGGCATGGGCGGTGTTGCTCACGGCCTCGATCTGCTCGACGGGGTTGTTGCCGAGGGCGTTGCCGCCAAGGGCGACGACAATACGATCGGGCTTGCCAAGAGGCTTAGACATTGCTGGAATCCTTTCTGTAAAAGGCCTACAACCCATTAATAACCCGCGTCCGTGCGATACGCGAGTTTATTAAGGTTTATATTCTCTTTATCGCTCATTTTATTCATTTTGAAAATAGCGGAACGGTGAACGGTCGTTTTTATCCGCTCAGCGTACAGAACCCCAGCTCAAGCATATCTACGCCATTTACGTGCAACTTTATTTTAATAGAGCAGGGATTAGACCAGATTATGCAAACTATATCTTTGCTAAACACAAAACAGACAGCGCAATATCTTACTCGCACTATACGAGATTCTATGCACATATAAGTCGAGTATGCACCCCTGCAAAAACAAGGGGCTTTTCATCCAACAAAAGGAATAAAGAAGAACTCCGAAAAAGCGGCAACGGCCAAGTCCCCCATCCATCCCCAAAGTGGCGCGAGGTTTCGCGGCAAAGCCGCGAAACAGCGAAGGGGACGGAATACCCGACCAACTACGTCCTTCATCCGCCCACACAATCCAAGGACGTAGTCGTAGCAGGATCTGAGGGCTGACCTTTGCGGACGCTCCGCAGAACGAAAGAACCCCCGCCGCACGTAGTGCGCAGCGGGGGTTCTTTCATGTCCGAGGACGTACGCGAAGGTTAGCCCTCAGATCCTGCGGTGGGAGACCTAGGCCTCGTTGTACACCGTCTTGAGCTTCAGCAGGTGCTGATAGCGGTCCATAGCGGCCTGCTCATTCTCCTTGAAGAGCTCCTCGGCGCGCTCGGGGAAGGAACGCGTCAGCGAAGCGTAACGGGCCTCGTTCATCAGGAACTCCTGATAACCGCCCGCGGGCTCCTTGGAATCGAGCGAGAACTTCTTGCCGGCAGCAGCCTCGGGGTTGAAGCGGAAGAGGTTCCAGTAACCGCACTCGACAGCCTTCTTCATCTCGGCCTGGCAGTTCTGCATGCCGCCCTTCTTGATGGAGTGCATCTCGCAGGGGCTGTAGCCGATGATGAGGGACGGGCCGTCGTAGGCCTCGGCCTCGTGAATGGCCTTGAGGGTCTGAGCCGGGTTGGCGCCCATGGCGACCTGCGCCACGTAGACGTAGCCGTAGCTCATGGCAATCTCGGCCAGGGACTTCTTCTTGGTCACCTTACCGGCAGCGGCGAACTGAGCGACCTGGCCCAGGTTCGAGGCCTTGGAGGCCTGACCACCGGTGTTTGAGTAAACCTCGGTGTCGAAGACGAAGACGTTGACGTTGTGGCCGGAAGCCAGGACGTGGTCCAGGCCACCGAAGCCGATGTCGTAGGCCCAACCGTCGCCGCCGAAGATCCAGAAGGACTTCTTGGTGAGGTAAGCCTTGTCGGCGAGGATCGCCTTGGAAGCGTCGCAGCCGCACTTCTCGAGCTCGGCAACGTAGGCAGCGGCAGCGGCCTTGGAGGCCTCGGCGTCGTTGACGGAGTCGATCCAAGCCTGGCCGGCGGCCTTGAGCTCATCGGACGGACCATCGGCAGCGATGATGCCCTGGGTAGCGGCGATCAGCTTCTTCTGGACGGCCTCGTAACCGACGGCCATGCCCAGACCGTGCTCGGCATTGTCCTCGAACAGGGAGTTGTTCCACGCCGGGCCGTGACCGTCCTTGTCCTTGCAGTAAGGAGCGGTGGCAGCGGGGTTGCCCCAAATGGAGGAGCAGCCGGTGGCGTTGGAAATGAACATGCGGTCGCCGGCGACCTGGGTCACCAGACGTGCATAGGCGGTCTCGGCGCAGCCGGCGCAGGAGCCGGAGAACTCCAGGTAGGGCTGCTTAAACTGGCTGCCCTTGACGTTGGCCGCGATGAGCTCCTTCTTCTCGGAGACGTTCTCGACCATATAGTCCCAAACGGGCTGCTGGTCCATCTCCTGCTCGGTGGGAACCATCTCGAGGGCGCCCTTGGGGCAAACCTTGACGCAGTTGGTGCAGCCCATGCAGTCGAGCGGGGACACGGCCATGGTGAACTTCATGCCCTTGGCCTTGGGGCCCATGGCGTCGAGCGTGCGGGTAGCCTCGGGCGCGGCGGCAGCCTCGTCCTCGGTCATCGCGAACGGACGGATGGTGGCATGCGGGCACACGTAGGCGCACTGGTTGCACTGGATGCACTTGGTCTCGTCCCAGTGAGGAACGACCACGGCGACGCCGCGCTTCTCGTATGCGGAGGCGCCCAGCTCAAACTGGCCGTCGGCGCAATCGACGAAGGCGGAAACAGGCAGGCTGTCGCCGTCCATGCGATCGATGGGCTCGAGCAGGTTCTTGACCTGCTGGGCGATAGCGGACTTGGTCTCCTCGGAGAGCTCGACGGGGGCGGCATCCTCGGCGGTAGCCCAGTCGGCCGGAACCTCGAACTTACGGAAGGCGGTAGCGCCGGCATCGATGGCCTTGTGGTTGGCGTCGACGATGGCCTGGCCCTTCTTCATGTAGGACTTGGTAGCCGCGTCCTTCATGTACTGCAGGGCGTCCTCGGCGGGCAGGACCTTGGCCAGCGCGAAGAAGGCGGACTGGAGCACCGTGTTGGTGCGCTTGCCCATGCCGACCTTGGCGGCCAGGTCGATAGCGTCAATCAGGTAGACGTTGACGTTGTTGTTCGCGATGTAGCGCTTGGCCACGGCGGGCATGTGCTCGGCGAACTCCTCGTCGCTCCACTGGCAGTTGACCAGGAAGGTGCCGCCCGGCTTGACGTCGCGGACCATCTTGAAGCCCTTAACGATATAGCTAGGGTTATGGCAGGCGACAAAGTCGGCCTTGGTCACGTAGTACGGCGAGCGGATCGGGGAATCACCAAAGCGCAGGTGCGAGACGGTGACGCCGCCGGTCTTCTTGGAGTCGTACTGGAAGTAGGCCTGGACGTACTTGTCGGTGTGGTCGCCGATGATCTTGATCGAGTTCTTGTTGGCGCCGACGGTACCGTCGCCACCCAGACCCCAGAACTTGCACTCGATGGTGCCGGGGGCTGCGGTGTTGGGCGCATCCTCGGCCTCGGGCAGGCTCAGGTTGGTCACGTCATCGACAATGCCGATGGTGAACTCGCGCTTGGGCTCGTCCTTCTTGAGCTCCTCGAAGACAGCGAACGCGGACGCGGGAGGCGTGTCCTTGCTGCCCAGGCCATAACGGCCGCCGACGACCTTGATGCCCGTCTTGCCGGCCTCGTAGAGAGCGGAGACGACGTCCTGGTAGAGCGGCTCGCCGATGGAACCCGGCTCCTTGGTACGGTCCATGACGGCGATCTTCTGGACGGTCTCGGGGAGAACGTCGACGAAGTGCTTGATGGAGAACGGACGGAACAGGCGAACCTTGACCAGGCCGACCTTCTCGCCGTGAGCGTTGAGGTAGTCGATGACTTCCTCGAGCACGTCGCAGAAGGAGCCCATGCACACGACGACGCGATCGGCATCGGGAGCGCCGTAGTAGTTGAACAGGCCGTAATCGGTGCCGAGCTTCTCGTTGATCTTCTTCATGTAGCCCTCGACGACGGCGGGAAGCTCGTCGTAGACCTTGTTGCAGGCCTCGCGGTTCTGGAAGAAGATGTCGCCGTTCTCGTGGCTACCGCGGGTGTGCGGGTGCTCAGGGTTGAGCGCGTGGTCGCGGAAAGCCTGGACAGCGTCCATGTCGCACATCTCGGCCAGATCCTTGTAGTCCCACATGGCGACCTTCTGGATCTCGTGGCTGGTGCGGAAGCCGTCGAAGAAGTTAAGGAACGGAGTCTTGCCCTCGATGGCGGCAAGGTGGGCCACCGGCGAGAGGTCCATGACCTCCTGGACGTTGCCCTCGGCGAGCATGGCGAAGCCGGTCTGACGGCAGGCCATGACGTCGGAGTGATCGCCAAAAATGTTCAGGGCGTGGGAAGCGACGCAACGCGCGGAGACGTGGAAGACGCCCGGGAGCTGCTCGCCCGCGATCTTGTACATGTTCGGGATCATCAGGAGCAGGCCCTGAGAAGCCGTGTAGGTGGTGGTCAGAGCACCGGCGCCCAGCGAACCGTGAACGGTACCGGCTGCACCTGCCTCGGACTCCATCTCGACGACCTTGACCGGGGTGCCGAAGATGTTCTTGCGACCCTGGGCCGCCCACTGGTCGACATGGTCGGCCATCGGGCTGGACGGCGTAATGGGATAGATTCCCGCTACCTCGGTGTACGCATACGAAACATATGCGGCCGCCTCGTTGCCGTCCATAGACTTAAACTTACGCGCCATATACCCCTCTCCTCTCATATAGGTATACAGGCCCCGGCGATCGCCGGGATGTTGGCGTGATGGGATTTTCGCTGTTGCTTCCAATCATCTGGCAGGCAGGCTCAGCAGCAGGTACATGGCGTGGAGAGAAGACATGCCGAGGCGAGGAGCAGCTGATGCGCCCCACAGACCCGACCGCCCGTCTTGCACATGACCGAGCGCCGCAAAGGCCGCATGCCGGATGCTCCCGGGCACGCCCCGGCGATGGGAGGCACCCGCAACGGAAATCCGCATGCGGGTTTATTGTACCCCGCCGCCAAGTGTAATTTCGACAAATATAGGTGGGCGGTAAAGGTTTACCTCGGGTGACCGCCAAGGGCCAAAATGAACGCTTCGTCCCCGGGCGATTGGCCCTGGCGCGCCATGGAGTGTCCCGGAGTGCCGGCATAGACGATATGAGCAGGACATAAAAACATTGAGAGCCCCTGCTGCATGAAAGACCG
>CABUIH010000017.1:0-42414 GCA_902491615.1 uncultured Collinsella sp.
CGTAGCCCGAGACGGTCCCGGGCTGACAATTTCGACTGTAATGGACGTTCTTAAACGACTAGTCAAACAAGAACGTCCCCAACGACTATCTTTTAGCAGGTCTGGATCAAGGCAATGCCGATGTTTTGGCACCGGCAGTGAGCGCCCACCAGAGCGAACAAATTGACATGAAAAGAGGACGGCATAGACCTTCTGGTCATGCCGTCCTCTTTGAATGACAAGTTGTCGCTCTGGTGGGCGCGCAGCGTCAACTAGTTACGCGGTTTGGTAAAACCGCGTAACCCAACTAGAAGCGGTTACCGCGGAAGCCGCCGCCGTTGCGGCCGCCACGATCGCCACCGCGACCGCCGCGGTCGTTACCACGGTTGCCGCCAAAGCCGCCACGGTTGCCACCGCGATCGCCATAGCCACCACGGTTGCCGCCAAAGCCGCCGCGACCGCCACGGTCGCCGCCACGGTCACCAAAGCCGCCACGGCCGCCACGATCGCCACCGCGACCGCCGCGGTCGCCACCACGGCCACCACGATCGCCAAAGCCGCCGCGACCACCACGGTCGCCGCCACGACCACCACGGTCGTCACGGCCGCCGCGAGGACCGCGATCCTCGTCCAGGCCCATGGCGACGAGCGGAGCGATAACCTTATCGAGAGCGGCCATCAGCTCGGTGGCCTCCTCGTAAGAAAGCTCGGGCAGGAGCTTCTCCTTCTTGTTGGCAAGCTCGACCAGGCCCTCAGCGGCATCCTCGGCAGCGAAGACGACGATCTTGCGCATATCGCCCTCGGCGTCGTCGATGCGGCCGACCAGATCGGCAGCCTCGGCCTCGGCCATCAGGCCATCGAGCTCACGGAGGCGCATGCCCAGCAGGTCGGACATTTCCTTCTGCTCCATCTTGGGCTTGAGGTCAAGAAGCTTGATGGCGCGCTCGATGTTCGCCATGCGCTCGGCCTTGGCCTCCTCCTTGGAAATAGCAAAGCGACGGCTACGCAGCAGGCGGGCGGCCTTCTGCATCTTGTCCATCAGCTCTTCGTCATCGTAATCAACGGCGGCCTCGACAACCTCGGCCTCCTCCTCGGCGGAAACCTCGTCAGCAGCCTCAACCTCGGCAGCTTCGGTCTCCACGGTCTCGACTGCCTCAACCTCGGCAGCCATGGTCTCGTTCTCGGTCTCGTTCATGATCTCTTCGTTCTCGGACATGAGACTCCTTCTTGGCCCTCTCGGGCATCATCGCCCCATTCGCGGGGCCCGTCGCGCACTCTTTGCGCTTTAAACATTCATGCCTCTCGGCAAAACGTCCATTAGTTTATGGTGTCGCCATCCAATCTAGCTGCAGAATCTATGTGCACACATTAATGCGACATGTGCGACTCGCGACGAGCGTACACCAGCGACGCCACGAACCCGACCACGGCAATCACGGCCGCCACACGCACGGCAGCTGCAAATCCAATCGCCTGGGCAACGTCCGTCGCAGCGCCAGCGGCGTCGGCGGTCGCCGCAGAACTCGAGAGCAGGCCGATAAACAGCGACGGGCCAAACGATGCGGCAATCATGTTCCACGTGTTGAGCAATGCCGTTCCGTGAGGATGTTCAGCGGCAGGCAGCGTCTCCAAGCCGGCCGTCTGCGAGGGGCTCAGCACCAAACCGACTCCGGCATACACTGCAACGGTCAGTGCCACGACAACGCCGATGTTCATGCTTGCCGCCGTCATCGAGATTGCAGTCTGCCCCACGGCAATCAGGGCAAAGCCGACCGGCAGCAGCGGCCATGCACCACGGGCGTCCATCACGCGTCCGCCCACAATCGAGGTCACGGCGTTGCAGGCAATCGCCGGCAAAATGAGCAGGCCCGCAACAAGTGCGGTCATGCCGTATGCGCCCTCAAAATAGAGCGGCAACAAAACGCTCATCGAGAACGTCGTCATCATCGACACCACCACAAGCAAACACGCAGGCCAAAAACGAACGCTCGCCATGGGACGCACGTTAAGCACCGGATGCTCGAGTTTGAGCTGGCGGGCCGCAAACAGGCCGAGCAGCACAATGGCGGCGATAAGCGTCACGATGCCGGCAATCAGATTGGTCGAGAACTCGCCTACGGAATACACAAATGCCGTAATGCCGGCGGCGAGCAAAACAACCGACAGAATATCAAGCGTGGTGTTCGAGCGCTCTCCGACATTCTGAACAAGCTTTACGCCCGCCGCAGCGACCACAATGCCGGCCACCAGCGGCACTACGAACACCGCCCTCCAGCCAAACAGCGTGCACATAAGACCGCTGATCACAGGTCCAAACGCCGGCCCTAGCGTAATGCAGGCACCACCCAGGCTCAGATACAGACCGAGCTTCTCGCGCGGGGCGCAAGACAGCACCACGTTCATCATGAGCGGAAACAAGATGCCCGATCCCGCAGCCTGTAAAATACGACTTGGCAGCAAAACGCTAAACGACGGAGCGATCAGACACAGGACTTCGCCGGCGACCATACATCCGCATGCGAAAAACAACAGCTTGCGCGTCGAGAAACGGCCGGACAGGAAGGCCATGATGGCCGTAAAGATCGACGTCACAATCATGTAGCCCGAGACGAGCCACTGCGCCGTGGTGGCACTCACCGAAAAGGCCGCCATAATGTCGTGCAACGCCACGTTAATGATGTTCTCGTTAAACGCGGCAACAAAGGCCGCAATATACATAACGACGAGAAGCGCCGCAGTGGCCGATGGCGTTACTTGAACTTGTTGCTGAGATTTGCTCCCCATGCATTTCCTTCCTCTTGGAACGACAGTTGCATCGCCCCAGAGGAACAGTCCAGGGCGAAAAATGAGCCCTAGACTTACGCCAGACGCCGTACACGACGAGTCTGACAACATGGTCCAACGTCGAAAGATTGTAACGCGGACGCACAGCTTTCCTTCCGCGCTATTATTAAAAGTCCACGAAAGCATGAGACATGAGGAGCCCGCCATGATTAAGCCCATCATGAAATCCGAGTTCTTTTTGCGCCTGCCTTCCGAAGACGCGGGACCCGACGATGCCGCGACCGGGCAGGACCTCCTGGATACACTCCACGAGCATGAGCACGAGTGCGTGGGCCTCGCCGCCAACATGATTGGCGTGCGCAAACGCATCATCTGCGTAAAGGACGGCAACAGGACACTCCTGATGTACAACCCTCAAATTCTTGAGCAGGTCAATGCCTATCAGACGAGCGAAGGATGTCTCTCGCTGATCGGCGAGCGTCCCTGTACCCGCTATCGCCGCATTAAGGTGGAGTATTTGGACGAGAACTTCGTCCACCGCATCAAAAACTTCTCGGGCTACACCGCCGAGATCATCCAGCACGAAATCGACCACTGCAACGGGATTGTTATTTAGTTCCGCCGATTCAAGAAAGCTCCCTGCAGCAAAACAACTGCAGGGAGCTTTTCATAGTGCGGAGTTTCTATCCCCTACGACTGGCGGTAATGGTCAAAGAAGTCGGCGAGGTCTTCGAGGGACTCTTTGAGTACTTCCATGCGCGGCAGGTACACGATGCGGAAGTGGTCGGGCTCAGCCCAGTTGAAGCCGCCGCCGCGCGTGATCAGGATCTTCTTCTCGTGCAGCAGGTCAAGGGCGAACTGCTCGTCATCGGTGATGTTGAACTTCTTCACATCCATCTTGGGGAAGATGTAGAACGCCGCACGCGGCTTAACCACCGAGATGCCGTCAATCTTGTTGAGCGCCTCATACACAAAGTTGCGCTGCTCGTAGACACGGCCGCCGGGACGGATGTAGTCGTTAACGGACTGATGACCACCGAGTGCCGTCTGAACGATCGACTGAGCCGGCACGTTGGAGCACAGGCGCATGTTCGAGAGCATGTTGACGCCCATGATGAAGTCGCTCATGCAGCGCTGGTTGCCCGAAAGCACCATCCAGCCAATACGATAGCCCGCAATCATGTGAGACTTGGACAGACCGCTAAAGGTAACGCAGGGCAGGTCGGGGGCGAGCGAGGCAATCGAGACGTGCTCGTAGCCGTCCATGCACAGGCGGTCGTAGATCTCATCGGCAAAGATCATCAGCTGATGCCTGCGCGCAATCTCGACGATGCCCTCGAGCACCTCGCGCGGATAGACAGAACCCGTGGGGTTGTTGGGGTTGATGATGACGAGGGCTTTGGTCGCACTCGTAATCTTGGACTCCATATCCTCCAAGTCGGGATACCAATCCGCCTGCTCATCACACAGATAATGTACGGGATGACCGCCGGCAAGGGTTGCGCACGCCGTCCAGAGCGGATAGTCGGGGCTGGGGATCAGAATCTCGTCGCCGTTGTCGAGCAGCGCGTTCATCGAAAGCTGAATGAGCTCGGACACGCCGTTGCCCGTGTAGATATGCTCCATCTGAACATTGGGCAGGCCCTTGATCTGCGAATACTGCATGATCGCCTTGCGCGCGGAGAACAGGCCGCGCGAATTGGAATAGCCTTCGCAGTCGGGCAGCTGCTGGCGCATGTCCTTGATGACCTCATCGGGCGTGCGGAAACCGAAGGGCGCCGGGTTACCGATATTGAGCTTGAGGATGCGCTCGCCTTCGTCCTCCATACGGGCTGCCTCGTCGACGACGGGACCGCGCACGTCATACAGGACATTCTCGAGTTTGGTGGATTTAGAAAAAGTACGCATGGTGGTGCTCCTTGGAATTTGAGCTGAGGGATGGGGTTCGGGCTTGGAATCGTTGAGAGGCGATGATGTCTCGCCTTGATCGGCGTCACCGGCAAGCAGCCAGGTAACATCGACCTCCAAAATGCGGGCGAGCAGCTCTGCCACATCGCGCCGCGGAATCGTCTTGCCACTCACATATTGGCTCATCTGACTCTTGCCGAGTTTTTTGCCGAGCATCTCCGATGCGCGGATTACGTCCGACTGGCGAACGTCGCGATCGGACATGGTCTGTCGCAGGCGATCGCTAAACGTCTCTTGGGCCACTAGAACCTCCTTGCTGGCAAAGTTCAATTTACAGAACACGAATTGAACCTGAGTTCAATTTAGGCAGCAGTATAGCGCGGCGCATCATCCGGAAGTTCAATTTCACAAGAAAATGTACCGAGCCCTGAGAATTGTCCCAAAGTGGACAACAGGTACGCGCTTTTAGAGGTATTCAAGGAAATGAGCCGCCGCAAGCGAAACGTCAGCTGTGCGGTATATGGCGTTGATCTGCCGATGAGGATGTCCCTCGAGCGGGCGCACGGCAACATCGAACTGGCACCGGCGCAAGATGAGCGCCGGAAGAATGCTCACGCCCAGGCCGTCCTCGACCATGGCCATAATCGCATAGTCATCCCAGGTTGACAGCTTAGAGCGCACCGCCAGGCCCGCGCGGCGAAACAGCGGGGTAATTTCGTCGTCGCTACCGCGTTCCAGCAGAATAAACTGCTCGTTGGCCAAATCGGCAAGGGAAACGGCCTCCGCGGTGGCAAGCGAGGAGTCCGCTGGCACCACGGCCATCAGCTCGTCTTGCACCAACGGCCGCGACGCCATGCCGGCGCCGCGTGGCTCACGCGGGATAAAGCCCAGATCGCAGCGGCCCTCTGACACCCATTGTTCAATCTCTGAGTAATCGCCCATCAGCAACTCGTAATCGACGTCCGGATGATCGGCGCGAAAGCGCGCAATCACCGGCGGCAGCACGTGGGTCGCCACACTCGAAAACGTACCGATGCAGATTTTGCCGCGCATGAGCCCACGCATCTCATCCACCCGTCGCTGCAAGCGAGTGAATTCTTCGCAGAGCGCCTCGACAGCCGGCATGACCTGCCGCCCGTCGGCAGAAAGTACTACGCCCTCGCGACTGCGGTCGAGCACCTTAAAGCCCCAGTCGGCCTCGAGATCGGCCACCATACGGCTCACGCCCGATTGCGAATAGCTCAGGCGCTCGGCGGCGCGCGTAAAACTGCCGGCGCGCACGGTCTCGAGCAGCACCTGCATCTTTTGAATATTCGTTTCCACGTCACGCCTCCACCTTTGCATGAGTTTTTGTCATGTTATCTATGCATTATATTCGCTTTTCTTCTAAAGCCAGTTCACCCATAGTGAAGATGCTCGGATATAGAGGGGATGTCAGCGCATGAACAACGGACTGTTTACGTACTTAGCAGCATTGCTATTGTTTGGTTCCAACGGCATCATCGCCGCTGCTATCGCGCTGCCGAGCTCGGATATCGTGCTACTACGCACGTTTTTGGGTGCATTCTCGCTTGTCACCATCCTCGCCATCACCCAACGCCATAAGTTGCAGGCGCCATCTCGCCCCCGCGAAGCCGCAGCCCTCCTCCTCTCGGGAGCCGCGCTGGGTGCCGGCTGGATTTTTCTGTTCCGCGCCTACCAGACGATCGGCGTCGGCGTATCCTCGCTGCTGTACTACTGCGGCCCCATCATTGTCATGGCACTCTCCCCGCTCATCTTTGGCGAAAAGCTGACCGGCGGCAAAATCGCCGGCTTTATCGCCGTTGCGTGCGGTGCTTTTCTCATTGCAGCGCAAGGTCTAGGCGGCAATATGCCCATTGTGGGTATCGTCTGCAGCATCGCCTCGGCATTTTGCTATGCACTGATGGTCATCGCTAGCAAGGGTGCGCCACACATCGAAGGCCTCGAGAACTCCACGCTCCAGGTGAGTGCCGCCTTTGTGACCGCGCTGGTCCTCACGCTCATCACGCAGGGTGCTCCCTCATTCCTGTCCGCCGGCGTCGCCGCAGGCATCGATTGGCGCGCCGTCGTCATGCTCGGCGTCGTCAACACCGGCATTGGTTGCCTGCTCTACTTTAGCGCCGTCGCCAAACTGCCTGTGCAGACCGTCGCCGTCGTCGGCTACCTCGAGCCGCTTTCGGCCGTCGTGTTCTCCGCCGTTCTTTTGTGCGAAGCCATAACACCGGTCCGCCTGATGGGCGCCGCGCTTATCATCGGCGGCGCGATTTTTTGCGAACTCGCCGGCAAACGCGCAAACGCCAAGGCTGGCATCGCCCAGACAGTACGTGCTTAAAAGCCCCTGCTTTGAAATGCTACCTGCGTAGATAAATAATCCCCAGCTGAGGATTATTGTCTAAAATAACCCGATGTGCCAAACTGCTCTTGTATGTATAAAGACGGCATAAAGTTTTTTGTCCTAGACAGATAACCGGATGTCTAAGGGAGTCCTCGTGGCACACAATAAACTGGAGACAAACCTCCAAGACCAGCGCGGGCAAGGCGGGCACGGAGCCATCCCCCTCTCCGCTGGCATGCTGCTCGTAACGCTCGGCGTCGTCTATGGCGACATCGGCACGAGCCCCATGTACACCATGAAATCAATCGTCGCCAACAACGGCGGCATCGGTACCGTCAGCGAGGACATGATCCTGGGCGCGCTTTCGCTCGTCATCTGGACCATGACGCTCGTGACCACGGTCAAGTACGTGGTAATCGCCATGAAGGCCGACAACCACAACGAAGGCGGCATCTTCGCCCTGTTCAGTCTCGTGCGCAAGGTGGCACCATGGCTGATTCTCCCCGCCATGATCGGCGGCGCGGCGCTGCTCGCCGACGGCATCCTCACCCCCGCGGTCACGGTCACCACAGCCATTGAGGGCCTGCGTACCATCGAGTGGGGCCACGCACTATTGGGTGACGGTCAGACCAATGTGATCATCATCACCATCATCATTATCTGCGGTCTGTTTGCCATGCAGCGCGCCGGTACCTCGTCAATCGGCAAGCTCTTCGGCCCGCTCATGACGCTGTGGTTCCTGTTCCTGGCAGGCGCCGGCCTGTTCAATATGCTCGGCAACCTGTCCATCTTGCGCGCGCTCAACCCCATTCGCGGCATTATGTTCCTGTTCTCGCCCATCAACCACTCGGGCATCATGGTGCTCGGCTTCGTCTTCCTGTCGACGACCGGCGCCGAGGCGCTCTATTCAGACATGGGCCACGTGGGCAAGGCCAACATCTACGCATCCTGGCCGTTTGTTAAGGCGGCCCTCATCCTTAACTATCTGGGCCAGGGCGCTTGGCTGCTCGCCAACAACTCCAACCCCCAGATGCTCGCGATGGATATCGTCAACCCGTTCTATATGATGCTTCCCGAGCCCCTGCGCCCCTTTGCCATCGTGCTTTCGGCCGTGGCGGCCATCATTGCCTCGCAGGCGCTCATCACCGGCTCGTTCTCGCTGGTATCCGAGGCAACGCGTCTCAACCTTATGCCGCATCTGCGCATCCACTACCCCAGCGACACCAAGGGGCAGCTCTATATTCCGCTCGTCAACAACATCATGTGGGTCGGCTGCATCTTCATCGTGCTGCTGTTCCAAAACTCCGAGCGCATGGAGAGCGCCTACGGCCTCGCCATTACCGTGACCATGCTCATGACCACGACGCTTTTGACAAGCTACATCGCCGGCATCCTCAAGCACAAGCTGGGCGCCTGCGTCTTCGCCCTGCTCTTTGGTGCCATTGAGCTGTGCTTCTTCGCCTCGTGCCTCACCATGTTCTTTGACGGCGGCTATGTGATGATCTTCTTGGCCGCACTGCTGTTTGGCCTTATGTATGTGTGGCGTCGCGGCACCGCCATCGAGCGCACGCAGACGATTCTGCTGCCCGTCTCCAAGTACATCGACCAGCTCAATCGCCTGCGCAATGACGAGACCTATCCCGTGCTCGCCGACAATCTGGTGTTCCTCACCAACAGCCCCGACCCGCTCACGCTCGACCGAGACGTGCTCTATTCCATCCTGGACAAGCATCCCAAGCGCGCCAAGGCATACTGGTTCATCAACGTGCACGTTACCGACGAACCCTATACGCACGAGTATTCCGTCGAGACCTTTGGCACGGACTTTTTGTTCCGCGTGCGCCTGGACCTGGGCTTTAAGGTCAACCAGCGCGTCAACGCCTATCTGCGTCAGATCGTCGGCGACTTGATGGCATCGGGCGAGCTGCCGCCGCAACATCACACCTACTCCATCTACGAGACGCGCGGCAACGTAGGTGACTTCCGCTTTTGCATGCTGCGCAAGATGCTTGCCCCCGAAACGGACATCAACCGCAATGACCACCGCGTGATGGCCATCAAGTACGCCGTCCGCCGCGCCTGCGGAAGCCCGGCACGCTGGTACGGTCTCGAGAACTCGGCCATCATCATTGAGTACGTACCGCTGTTTGCCCGCATGCGCCCGGCCGTTAAGCTCGTGCGCACCCAGGTGCCGCTCGAGGTTCAGATCGAAGAGGCCGAGGAAATGGAAGTCGACATCTTCTCGGACGACTTGGTCAACGGCAACGAAGCCGGTAAGGACATGAACGTCGATCCCACCGAGTTGCTCGAGAGCGTCGCCGATACGCCCGAACAGCAACAGCTCGACGGCCTCGAGAACGAACAACTCAACGACGCCAACTTCTAGCGACGTCACAAATCAACGACAGCGGCCCTGCACCTCACGGGAGATGCAGGGCCGCTTTGCATTGCGGTAAAGCTATCGGCTACGAACGACGCGGCTCGGGAACCACGAGCCTATCGGGGCTCGCGCCCTCGGCATCCATCAGGCTCACGTAGCGAATCGACGGATCCCCATACATCGCGTAGTAATAATTGCCCGTGCGCGCGCTAAAGCATCCGGTGTAGATAGTCTTCTCGAACTTGCCATCGCCCATCCTGGACGCTCCCTCGATCATCACCACGCCCTCGAGCGAGCGGAACATGCGAACGACGTTTTCGGTCTCGCTCTCCTTTTGCGGGTAATTGGCATTGAGGTACGCCGCCTTTACAAAACGGCTCGGCGAATAGCAATCGCCCGGAATGCCGCGCATGCCGGCACCGGCTCCATAGGGCTTGAGCTCGGCGCCACGCCATGTCGCCGTCTGCGGAAAATCGCTTGTGGCGGTGATATAGGTGCGTAGGTTTTCCATATGCCACGGGAAGGTCGGCTGATTGGCAAGGGTGTCGACCGGATCGTCGTATACATGCAGGCCGTCAGCCATCATCTCGACCACGATGCTGCGCTGGCTGTCGCCGATAATCCAATGGAGCAGTGACACGCCCAGCCCCTCTCCGGCAGATTTGGCGACAATCACCGTGTCGCGCAGCGCGGCCTCGACCTCATCGACCGTCGAGAACGTCGCTGCCACCCACAGGGGAAACTCATAGGCCGCGATATTGGTCTTTCCATCAACCGGGCCCTCGGCATACTCGGCATAGCCGGGAAAGTTGAGCCCCGCCACAGCCAGACCCGCATCGTTACCGCAATCGAAAAACATGGGATAGTTCTTGTAATCGATGCACATACCGATCACCGCGTGCGCCGCTGTCGCGTCGTCGATAAACGAATACGGAATGTGAAACCCGCGCGGCATCACGCGAACCTGTTGGCCGTAGTCAAAGCTCCAGTCGAGATTGCGGCCCAGATACATGTGGCCAGAATTATCGGTAAATCGAATACTCGTACACATAGTGCCTCCTAGCTTTACGTTCTTGCTAATTTCATTGTCTCCAAACAAGAAGGCGCTAAACACAAAAGCCCGGACATGACAACAATGTCATGCCCGGGCCAAAAGAGACGAAGTGCGGTGCTGTAGTCACCCTAGACAAGTTTACCTTGGCAGTGGTCGATCATATGCTGGACCATTTGTGCCTCAAAGCCCGCATAGTCGCGGCGGCACTCCTTCATCTTGCCGTCGACGATCACGTCATAAGCGACCTTGCACTTGATATAGCGCGTGGACTTGGTGACCTCCTCGTGCGTCAGGCAGCTCTCCTCCATCTTGCTGGCGCCCAGGCCAAACACCAGACGGGGGTTGTAGAGCACGTGGGGCTCGCCGGCGTCGTCCAGATAGACGCAAACCTTCTTGGTGACGCCAATCTGGTTAGCGGCAAGGCAGCCGGCATCGTCGAGCGACTTGATGGTATCGATCAGGTCCTGTGCGACCGACTCGTCCTCGACGGTCGCAACCTCGCAACGCTGGGACAGGATAGCCTCGTCGTGGCAAAGCTCTTTAATCATACGTTCCTCCATAGGGGTCGTTGTAACCGCTTAAGTATACGGTACCCTCACATTTTCATGCGAAAAATACCGTCCGTCTGCTACAAAGCGCCGAACATCAACATGCGAGGAACAACAGCGTCGTAAAGGGGCTATAGTGGGTGAGTTCGTGTCAATCGGCCTAAACTCGGGGCCGAACAAGGAAAGGGTATGCATGGACGAACTATTTCACGTCAGTGAGCGCAAGTCCACAATCGGGACCGAACTTCGCGCTGGACTGACAACATTCCTGGCGATGGCCTACATCATCGCCGTCAACCCCGCGGTGCTCTCGGGCGCTGGCATCGATGCGGGAGCGCTCGCCTGCGCCACCTGCCTGGGCGCCGGCATCATGACCATCTGCATGGGCATCTTCGCCAACCGCCCGCTCGCCTGCGCATCGGGCTTAGGCGTCAACGCGATGATCGCTGGAATCACCACCACCGTCTGCGGCGGTGACTGGCACGTGGCCATGAGCGTCATCTTCCTTGAGGGCGTCGTCATCTTGCTGCTCGTGCTTTGTGGCCTGCGCGAGGCCATCATGGACGCCATCCCGGTTGTCCTGCGTCACGCCATCTCGGTGGGTCTGGGCCTGTTCATCGCCATGATTGGCCTGTGCGATGCCGGCATTATCACCGCTGGCGCCGGTACACTCGTCGGTCTGGGCGACATCACCTCCCCCACCTTCATCGTCGGCATCATCTCCATCCTGGTGACAGTCGCCCTCGCCTGCCGCAACGTCCCCGGCTCGCTGCTCATCGGCATCGTCGTCGCCGTCATCGCCGGTATCCCCCTAGGTGTGACCCAGGCTCCGACCGGTATCATCGCCCCGCTCGATTTCTCGAGCATCGGTGGCCCCATCGCCGACGCCGGCGGCGTGCCTGCCATCGTCAAGGTCCTTACCGACCCCGCGCTCCTCGTCATCTCGTTCTCGCTGCTCATGAGTGACTTCTTCGACACCATGGGCACCGCGATGGCCGTGGCCAAGCAGGGCGAGTTCCTCACCGACGACGGCAACGTCGAGAATATCAAGGAGATTCTGATCGTCGACTCCGCCGCCGCTGCTGTGGGCGGTTTCATGGGCGTCTCCTCCATCACCACCTTCGTCGAGTCCACCTCTGGTGCTGCCGACGGTGGCCGCACGGGCCTCACCTCCGTCACCACCGGCGTGCTGTTCATTCTCGCCGCGTTCTTCTCCCCCATCGTCACCATCGTTTCCAGCGCCGCCACCTGCGGTGCTCTGGTCTACGTCGGCTACCTCATGATGAGCGAGGCCTCCGAGATCGACTGGTCCGACGTGTCGCAGGGTTTCCCGGCGTTCATGATTGTCGCCGGCGTGCCCTTCACCTACTCCATCTCTGCCGGCATTGGCCTAGGCTTTATCGCCTACGTGATCGTCGCACTCTTTAAGGGCGAGGCCTCCAAGATCAAGCCGCTCATGTGGATCGCAGCCCTTGCCTTCCTCGTCTACTTCTTTGTGGCGTAACAGCATAGTCTGCTAAAGCAAAACAACAAGGCGCGGAGTCGCATCGAGCGGCTCCGCGCCTTTCTTTTAGCGTCTGCCCCCGTGTCAGCGTGCGACAATTAAGGCTGTCAATATCACAACACCGAGAGAAGCCTGCCTTGGAAGCGCATCATAAGCAGATAACCGTTTATTCAGAGTGTGCGGAAGGCGCGCCCGTCATCTACCTCCCCGTGGTTATGGGCGACGGTAGTGAAGTCTACGAGCGCTGCCGAGAGCTCGATTGCCCGCCGTTCACCCTTGTCGCCATTGGAGGGCTCGATTGGAATCGCGAGCTGAGCCCCTGGGAATGTGAGGGAACTATACGAGATGCCGAGCCCTTTGGTGGACAGGCTGCTGGTTTTCTTGACGAGTTGTTGAAGCAGATAATCCCCCAGGCCGAATCATCGCTCCCGCAACCGCCCGCCTGGCGCGGCGTTGCCGGCTACTCGTTGGCGGGTCTTTTTGCACTGTGGGCACTTTGGCAAACAGATGTCTTTGAGCGCGCAGCGAGTGCATCGGGGTCGTTATGGTTCCCCGGCTTTATCGACTACGCGCGCGAGCGCACGATGACGGCTACGCCCGACGCCGCCTATCTGTCGCTCGGTAAAAAGGAAACCAAGACGCCCAACCGCATGATGCGGCACGTACTCGACGATACGCACGCGATGGAAGAGCTGCTTATCGAGCGTGACATTCCAACAACGCTGGAGCTCAACCCCGGCAATCACTTTGCCCAAACTGACCTGCGCATGGCGCGCGGCATCCACTGGATACTGACGCATTAAAAATGGCGTCCACGCGTACATACGCATGGACGCCATTTTTAATTTGGCTGAACGCAGCTACTATTCGGCAGTCTCCTCAAGCTCGGAAGTATCGAACTCAAAGTCATTACCGGGCAGGATGGCGTTGAGCACAATGCCCACCAGCGAGCCCACGGCAAGGCCCGAAAGCGAAATCGTCACGCCGCCCAGCTCCAGCACGATGGCACCGGCGGTACTGTAGGCAATGCCGAGCGAAAGCACGAGCACCAAAGCCGCAACCAGCACATTGCGGTTGTTCTGGAAATCAACCTGATTCTCGATAAGGTTGCGAACGCCCACGGCACTGATCATGCCGTAGAGCACGAGCGACACGCCGCCGATTACACACGCCGGCATAGCAGCGATCACAGCAGCAAACTTGGGGCAGAACGAAAGCACGATGGCGCAGCAGGCGGCAATGCGAATCACGCGCGGGTCGAACACGCGCGTCAGGGCAAGCACGCCGGTGTTCTCGCCATACGTCGTATTGGCGGGGGCGCCAAAAAGCGATGCCAAGATGGTCGCCAGGCCATCGCCGAGCAAGGTACGGTGCAGACCGGGATCGGCAATGTAATTGCGTTCGCAGGTAGAGCCAATGGCGGAGATATCGCCGATATGCTCGATCATAGTTGCAAAGGCCAGCGGCATGATGGTGATGATGGCCGTCGTGGCAAGACCGCTATCGAACTGCGGTCCAAAGAGCGCAAACACGGTGTTGTCCCACACGACGGGCAAGCCAACCCAGGGAGCAGCTGCGACGCCAGAGAAGTCGACCTCACCCAACGCAGCCGCAACGGCATAGCTCACCACCACGCCCAGCAGAATCGGCACGATCTTGACCATGCCGCGGCCCCAGATGTTGCAGATGATGATCACGGCCACAGCGATAACGGCGACAAGCCAGTTGGTCTGACAGTTGGCAATGGCAGAGCTCGCTAGGATCAGGCCGATGGAAATGACGATGGGGCCGGTCACCACCGGCGGAAAGAAGCGCATGACACGTTTGGCGCCAAATGCGCGGAACAGCGCCGCCAGCACCGGATAGAGCAGGCCGGCGCAGGCAACGCCCAGGCAAGCGTAGGGCAAAAGCTCGGCCTCGCCGTTGGGTGCAATGGCGGCATAACCCGCGATAAAGGCAAACGACGAGCCCAGAAACGCGGGCACCTTACCACGCGATAGAAAATGAAACAGCAGCGTGCCGATGCCGGCGAACAGAAGCGTCGCCGAAACGGAAAGGCCGGTGAGCACGGGCACGAGCACCGTGGCTCCGAACATCGCAAACATGTGTTGCAAACCCAACACGAACATGCGCGGGCGGCCGAGCGATGATGCATCGTAGATGGCATCGGTGACGGCGGGCGTCGAGGATTGGGACATGGAAGTCCTTTCATGATGGAAGGGCGATCAGGCATATCGGATAACCTGCCCGAACGATACGATCCGGACCATTGTACGTGATACGTCATGTCTCGCGCGCGCCGTCACCTGCAAGCGGTAGCGTTACTTCCAAACGCGCTCGGCAATGCGCTTGACCAGCGCGATCTTTGCCCACTGTTCGTCCTCGGTCAGCTTGTTGCCAATCTCGCAGCTGGCAAAGCCGCACTGGGGCGACAGGTACAGGTTCTCGAGCGGCACATACTTTGCGGCCTCGTGGATACGTTCGACGATAACGTCCTCGTCCTCAAGCTCAGCCGCCTTGGTGGTCACCAGACCCAGCACGACCTTCTTGCCGGGAGCAACGTACTTGAGCGGCTCAAAGCCACCGGCGCGTGGCGTATCGAACTCAAGGTAGAACGCGTCAACGTTCTCATGTACGAACAGGTACGGCGCAATGGGATCGTAACCACCCTCGAAGGCATACGTGGAGTGATAGTTGCCGCGGCACACGTGCGTGTTGATAACCAGATCGTCGGGCTTGCCCGCGATGGCGGCATTGTTGAGCGCCACGCCCAGCTCGCTCACCTTTTGCAGGTCAACCGGGCTCATGCCGGCCTTGGACACAAAGTCGGTATCGCAATAGATGCCCCAGGTGCAGTCATCAAATTGGATGTTGCGGCAGCCTGCTGCGTACAGGTCGGCGATCACCGTGCGATAAGCGGCCGCAATGGCGTCGGCAAGTTCCTCATCGGTCTTATAGACAGCGCGCAGGCTCTCCTGCTGGCCGTCGCAGCGATCGAGCGTGACCTCAGAGAACGTCTGGATCGGCGCCGGAATGGTCTGGCGTGCGACCTGGCCCTCCCCCTCAAGCGCCTTGACGAACTTAAAATGCTCGACGAACGGGTGGTTCTCGCCGCTAATGGGACCAGTAACCACGGCGGTGTCGGCCGTCGTCTCCTCATCATGGAACATATAACCCGTGCGTGAGGTGCGGCGCTCAATGCCGTTAAGGCCCCACATAAAATCGAGGTGCCAGTAGCTGCGGCGGAACTCGCCATCGGTGATCACCTGCAGGCCGGCGGCCTTCTGCTTGGCCACCAAATCGCGAATGGCATCGTCCTCGACGGCCTTAAGGCCGGAAGCGTCGAGTTTACCCGCGACATAGGCGGCACGGGCGTCCTTTACAGCCTGCGGACGAAGAAAGCTGCCGACGATATCGGCGCGAAACGGCGCGTTCGGTTGAATCGAAGTGCTCATAGATATCTCCCTTTGCATTGGTTGCTTTACTGGGACAGAGTATGAGCGCTCATATGACCATCGTAAAATATACGTTTATAACAGTTTGATATAGATGTTTCCTATATCAGTCTGGACTGTCATAAAGAGACTTGAACCGTGCGGAGCACAGCAGCCTAGATATGCTGACGAATCGCGTCGATATAGGCCCGACCGTAGCGCGTAAGCGTCGTGTTCTTGCGCGTGATGATGCCAATCTCCATGTACTCGTCCACGTCGAGCGGAATCGAGATAATGCCGGGGCCGTTGAGCTCGTGGCTGATCACGCCCGAGCATACCGTGTAGCCGTTGAGGCCCATGGCCAAATTGAACAACGTCGCACGGTCGCGCACGCGGATATTTTTGCGACGCTCGAACGTCGAGGTCAGCTCCTCGGAATAGTAAAACGAGTTGTAGCTGCCCTGCTCGTAGGACAGGAACGGGTAGTCTTCCAGATCCTCGAGCGTCACGCTGGAGCGGTCCGCCAGCGGATGGTCGGCGCAGACGAAGACATGCGGCGTGGCGCAGAAGAGTCCTTCGAACACGAGCTCGTTGGCCACCAGCATGCGCTCGATGACCTCGCGGTTGTGCTCGGACAGATATAGGATGCCCAGCTCGCTTTTCATGTGCGCGACATCCTCGATAATCTCGTGGGTCTGTTCCTCGCGCAGGGTAAAGTCGTAGCGCGCGGCATCGAACTCGCGGATCACGTCGACAAACGCGTTGACGGCAAAGGAATAATGCTGGCAGCTCACACTAAAGTGCGGCACCTGCTCGGATGCGCCCTTGTACTTGCCCTCGAGCAGGTCGGCCTGGTCGAGTACCTGGCGCGCATAGCCCAAGAAGGTCTCGCCTTCCTCGGACACAATGACGCCCTTGTTGGTGCGCTCAAAGATGTGCACACCCATCTCGTTTTCGAGATCGCGAATCGACGCGGTAATCGAAGGCTGCGACACAAAGAGCCGGCGCGAGGCCTCGGTAATGCTGCCGCATTCGGCAACTTTGACGACATATCTGAGCTGCTGGAGCTTCATGGCTGTCTCCTTAGCTGTTAGTGAGATTCGCGTCGGCAGTACCCGGCAGGCGCATAAACGGCGGCATCTCCCCCGTCGCGGCGCAGGCGGCAATCTGATGCAGGACTCCGGCGACCGCATCAACCACCGCGGCGCCGATATGCCAGCGCGCGGCAGCCGTGACGGCCTCGTTGGCATTGGCGACTGCAACGGAGTTGGGAACGGCATCGATCATGGGCAGATCGTTATCGGAATCGCCAAATACGGCCACCTCGTCGGGCGTCAGGCCCAAGGCGCGCGCCAGCTCCAGCGCAGCGCAGCCCTTGTCCCAACCATCCGGAAGGATGTCGAACAGGCGCACTCGGTTGTTGGGAAACACAAGCGAGAGTTCCGGCATCTCAACGGCAACGCGCTCGCGTAGCTCCGCGAGCTCCTCACGCGAACGGGCACTCCAGATATTCGCCTTAAACACCGGCGCGTCATCGACGACGGGACGGCACGGGGCCTCTTCGCCTTTGAGCCACGCATTGCCGCCCGACTCCATAGCGCGACGTACACGCTCGGGATTGCTCGTCACGCAATAGGCATCGTTACCCCAAAAGTCATCGCCCAGGCTGTAGACTTTTAGAAATGTATCGTCGGTCTCTTGCTCCAGATAGTCAGCCAAACGCATCAGAGCATCGTTGTCGATTGCGCGCGAAGCGACTACTTCGCCGTCGACAAACATCACCTGGCCGTTACAGAACGCACCGGTCGAAAAACACTCGGAACGGTTTTTGAACATCCAGCCCATCGCGGACGGCTGACGACCCGAAACCGGCCCAAAGTGCAGACCCGCCGCCTGCATGGCATGAATACCCTCAATGGCGTAGTCGCTGGCGCCGTCATGCCCGGCTGGAATCAGCGTATCGTCCATATCGGTCAGCACAAGTTTAATCATAAGGCCCCCATTCGTATCGGTCCTACCTATTGTAACGACCTGCCAAAATAAACCTGTCCCTTTTTGGCAGGTGCGCTAGTATAGGGAACAACAGATTCGATGCGGGAGTGCCGGCGGTGCAAACCACAAGGCTGAGAGGGCATGGGGCCCAATCCTTTGAACCTGTCAGTTAATGCTGGCGTAGGGAGCATGCCGCCTTTACAGGGGCGCTGTCTATGCACAGCGCCCCTTTTCTATGCCAAGGAGGCATGTGCAGTGATTGATTCGGAACAGCTTAAGCAACATATGGTCAAGGCCGTAGAGGAAATTCGCGCCACCAATCCGATGGCCGGCTCCATCACCAACACGGTGACGATCGACTTTGTCGCCAACGCACAGCTCGCCGTGGGCGGATCGGCCGCCATGGTCTATCTGCCCGACGAGGGCGAAGCGCTCGTTGCCGGCGGCGGCGCCATCTATCTCAACATGGGCACGCTCTTCCCCATCTACGAGCAGACAATTCCCCGCGCGGCCAAGGCGGCACACGACGCCGGCAAGCCCTGGGTGCTCGATCCGGTGGGCCTGGGCATCGGTAGCCTGCGCACCCAGTTGGTAAACGAACTCAAGCAGTACAAGCCCGCCATCGTGCGCGGCAACGCCTCCGAGATCATCGCGCTCGCCGGCCTGTGGGGTCTTGAGGGCGAGGCGGCCGATCTGAGCCGCGTGCGCGGTGTCGATACCACCGACACGGTAGACGCTGCCCGCGATGCCGCCGTGGCGCTCGCCCGCTACACCGGCGGCGCCGTTGTGGTCTCGGGCGAAGTCGACCTGATTACCGACGACACAACCGTGGCCAAGTCCCACGGCGGCAGCCCGCTCATGTCCAAGATCACCGGTTGCGGCTGCTCGCAGGGCGGCGTGCTGGCCGTGTATGCCTGCGCCGCCGACCCGTTTACGGCAGCCATCTGCGGCACCGCGGTCTACAACGTTGCCGGCACGCGTGCCGCCGCTGTCGCCGACGCCCCGGCAAGCTTTAAGGTCGCCTTTATCGACGAGCTCTACCGCGCGAGCGCCCAGGACATCGCCAACAACCAGCTCGAGCTCGAGGAGGCGTAAGCCATGTCCGAGCCCGCAACTGCTACCGGAATGAACACGCTCATCGCCGTGGCCATCGCCCCGTGCGGCACCGGCGACGAGCTGTCCGCCGAGGTCGCCGAGGTCGTGCGCGTCATACGCGAGAGCGGCCTTCCCAACCGCACCACCTCGATGTTCACCGAGATCGAGGGCGACTGGGACGAGGTCATGCAGGTCGTGCGCGACGCAACCTTTGTGTTGGCGAGCAAGGGAATCCGCACCGAAGTCGTGCTCAAAGCCGATATTCGGCCCGGATTTACCGACACCATGACCGGCAAGCTCGAGCGCATGGAAGCACAGATCAAGAAGCAGGAGGAAGCACGATGAGCATCCGCGACAACCTTGATATCTCGGCCTATCTGGTACTCGGCCCCGAAAACACCCTCGGGCGCCCCGTGGGCGATGTGGTGGCCCAGGCGCTCGACGCAGGCTTTACCTGTATCCAGGTGCGCTCCAAGGTGGCAAGCGCCCGCGAGATCATTGCACTGACCGGCGACGCCGCGCAGGCAATCGCACAGGCTGGCAAGACCGGTCAGGTCGCCCTGTTAATCGACGACCGTCTGGACTGTGTACTCGCCGCGCGCGAGCAGGGCATTGCCGTCGACGGCGTGCACGTAGGCCAGAGCGACATTCCCGTCGAGGTCTGCCGCAAGCTGCTGGGCCCCGATGCCATTGTGGGCCTTTCGGCCCGTTGCGAGGAGATGCTCGAGTACGTCAAGACCGCCGACATGAGCCTGGTCGACTACCTGGGCATCGGCCCGCTCCACGAGACCGAGACCAAGCGCGACTGCGGACGCGCGGCCGACGGCTCTATCATCACCAAGAGCTTTGAGGACCTGGCCGCACTCCACGCGGCAAGCCCCGTGCCCATCGTGGTGGGCGGCGGCGTCAAGACGGCCGACCTGCCGCAGCTCAAGGCCACCGGCGTCGACGGCTTCTTTGTGGTGAGTGCCGTCTGCAGCGCCGATGACCCCTACGCCGCGGCCAAGGAGCTCGTCGACACTTGGCAGCAGGCATAGGCATAAGCCGAGCAGCTGATCCGCAGCCTCACATCTTCAGCAATGGAAAGCGCATCCCAGTTTGGACCTCCATTCCGGGATGCGCTTTCCGCCGAGATGGCGGCAGCGGCCTCTACCCTGCCAGATATGTCTCCAGTGCCGGCAAGGTCGCCTCAGCATCGCGACGACCAATCTGATAGATGCGCTCGAGCTCATCGGGCTCGCGGCACAGCGACGGCACTTTCACCGATTCGCTCGGACGCACCACAAAGATATCGCCGGCGGCCTCACGACGTGCCAAATCATCGAGCGTGGCATTGTAGACCTCATGCCGATGCTCAAGCGCTGCGACAAACTCCGGATAGTGACGGAACACGCGACGCAGCATAGGCATCACGCTGTTGGGCCGCTTCACAAAGCCCGCCGGCTGCGTGAGCACCACGATATTGCGGTCATACCCCTGAGCAAACAGCCATGCACTGGGAATAGAATCAGCCACGCCGCCATCCAGGTACTTGCGGCCCTCAATGGCGACAGGACGCGTCGCCACGGGAATTGCCGACGACGCCCGGATCCACTCGATATCGCGCTCGTCGCCATACGGCAGGTCGTGGTAGACGGCCTTGCCCGTCTCGATATCGGTACACACGCACGTAAATCGCATGGGGCAGGCGCGATACGCCTCCAAGTCGATGGGATCGCGCTCGATAGGCACCTCGTGATAAGCAAAGTCGGCATTGAACATATCGCCGGTTCGCAGCCAGCTGGTCACGCTCGCATAGCGCTTGTCGGCGCAATAGGCCTTGTTATAGCGAATGGCGCGGCCGATCTGGCGCGATTTAAAGTTGTAGCCAAATGCCGCGCCCGCCGAGACGCCCACCATATGGTCGCAGGTCAAACCGTGCTCCATCCAAACGTCGAGCACGCCCGCCGTATACATACCGCGGTAGCCGCCTCCCTCGAGCGCCAGCCCCACCGTGCGCGTCATATTTGACTGTGCCATGCGACCATCTCCGTTCCTGCGTTTTAAACCGGGACAAGTATACCCGTCAACATATATCGTCCCAGTCGCATTTTTATCGAACATCGCATCGTCGCGCTACCGCCTGTCGAATAATAACCGCCCACAGCATGTGCACCCATATCCCCGCACTCGAGGAAAGCGGCTTTATGGTGACGCTCGACAAGCACATTTGGCAGATTGTGCCCACCGACCGCGATCAAGGCCGCAGCACGCAAATCATTTCATCGATGCTCGAAATGGCGCAGTCGCTCCATCTGCCCGTCGTGGTCGAAGGCGTCGAGACAAATGAGCAGGCGAACATGCTACGACAAATGGGCGCCCGCTACGCTCAGGGCTTCCTCTGCTACCGCCCCATGCCGGCGAAGGATTTTGAGGCATTGCTCGATGGTGGCAATAACAACTGATACGCTCGCGCGCAAAACGCCACCGTCGAAGGGGATATTTGTCTCCATTAGCTAACTTATATCCCCAATTCAAACCGAATTGGGGATATGATACAAACCGTTGTTCCGCCCAAGGAGGTTATCCATCATGAACGAGTCATATCGCCTGGGCGAGCAATCGATTATTGCCTATCTTCAGCGACTTGCGAACGGCGTCTCGACCGCCGAACTCGATGTTGCCGCGCTGCCTGCTGAGCTACGCGCCGTTGGCGAGCAACTGCAAAAGACGCATGCCATCCTGCAACAAGAGCGCCAGCTGCTTGAGCGCAACGCCTATATCGATCCGCTCACCAACTTGGGCAACCGCAACGGATTCGACCGTCACGTCGAGCAACTCTGGCGCAAAGGCGACCCCTTCACCTGCGCCTATATTGACATCGACCATCTCAAGCATTGCAATGATAGGTTTGGCCACGCCGAAGGCAATCGCTATATTCTGAGCATCTGCCGCACGCTCTCCGAAACCATGGAGCACGATGAAATGCTGTTCCGTATCGGTGGAGACGAGTTTGTGCTTATCTCGCTCTCCGCAAACGAGATTGAACTCGAGCAGCGCTTGGAGCAGGTACGTACCAGGCTGATCGAGGCGAGCTCAGGTGGCAAGGCGCCCATGATCGGCAGCTTTAGCTTTGGCTGCTCGCGCGTCGATCCACTTGCTGGCGACACGCGTCGCCAGATGACGATGGATGCCGATCGCAAGATGTATCGCTATAAGCTTATGCATCGTGTGCAGCAACCGAAAGACGATGACGCGCCGCAACGCCCAATCGTCGATCAGCTTCCCTGCAACGACCGGGTGTTCCAAGCGATCTCCATGAGCTCCGAGACGCGCTATCCGTTTATCCTCAATCTCGATACTGGAGAATCGCAATGGTCGGTCAACGCCGTGCGCGATTTTGACCTGCCCTCCCAGCACCCTTTTAACTCGGTCGATATGTGGCTTGCCCGCGTTCATCCCGAGGACCGCGACAACGTACGCGCCGAGCTCGACATGGTGATAAACGGCACGTGGCACTTCCACTACATGCAGTATCGCGTAATGGATGCCACCGAAAAATACGTGCTTTGCGACTGCACGGGCTACCGCTTGGACGGCACCGATACCGAGCCCAGCATGTATGTGGGCATTATCATCAACCGAAGCCTAGCAGATACGACCGACTCGGTAACGGGCCTGGGCGATGTCCACGCGCTGGTCAACGCTATTGGAGAGATGCGCCGCGTGGCGCGCGAGGCAGGCTTTATTGCCATTAAGGTCGACGATATCGCCGAGGTCAATGCCCGCTTTGGATTCGATGCAGGCGACCGCGTGCTCGCCGAAAGCGCCGCCTGCCTCATGGATTGTTCGCGCGGCAAGGGCCGCCTGTTCCGCTCGACGGGGCCGATGTTCGTGGCACTCTTCGATGAACTCGGCCCCGAGGCAATCGACGAGCTCGCAAACGAAATCGAACGATTCCTGGGGTCTCCCGTGCTCATCGGCTCGCTTGAATATCAGCCGCCCATTCGCGTGGCCACGCTCCATCTGGACAGCGTTGACCGACAGCCCGTTTCCATTTTGAACGAGCTCAAAGCGCTACTTGGGAAAGCCGTGCAGGTGCCAGGTACCAAACTGGATTAGCGCCGCGCCCGCGCCGCCCCCCCATCGTGCGATAATCCTCTGCAGAAGTCACCAAAAGCAGAGGGAGTTTGTGATGAAGGTTCTTTTGGTCAATGGCAGCCCCAGGGCAAACGGCAACACCGCCCGCGCACTCGCCGAGATCGCCGAGCAGCTCAATGCCGAAGGTATTGATACCGAGGTGTTTCAGCTGGGCGCCAAGCCCATTCGCGACTGCATCGGCTGCGGTCAGTGCGGCAAGCTTGGCGGTCGCTGCACCTTTGACGATGACGTGGTGAACGAGCTCATCGCTGCCGCCGAGCAGGCAGACGGCTTTGTCTTTGGCTCGCCCGTCTACTATGCGCATCCCAGCGGACGCATCCTCTCGGCTCTCGACCGCGCATTCTATGCCGGCGGGCATGCCTTTGAGCACAAACCCGGCGCCGCGGTCGCCGTCGCCCGTCGCGGCGGCACGTCAACCACGTTCGATGTGCTCAACAAGTACTTCACCATTAAGCAAATGCCCGTAGTTGCTTCCACCTACTGGAACAACGTGTTTGGCCGCGTGCCCGGCGACGCCGATGGGGACGCCGAAGGCCTTGCCACCATGCGAAACATCGGTAAGAACATGGCTTGGCTCCTACGTTGCATCGAGGCCGGACAGGCCGCCGGCATCAACGCACCCGAGGCAGATCACGCAACGACCAACTTCATTCGATAGAGCGGCGGAACCATGAATATTCAAATCTTCGGGACTAAGAAGTCGTTCGACACCAAAAAGGCCCAGCGCTATTTTAAGGAGCGCCGCATTAAGGTGCAGTTTATCGACCTTAAGGAAAAGGAGATGAGCAAGGGCGAGCTCACGAGCGTGATGCAAGCGGTCGGCGGCATCGACAAGCTGCTCAACCCCAAAGCCAAGGACGAGGAAACGCTCGCGCTCATCCAGCACCTTACCCCCAGTCAGCACTTCGACAAGCTGCTCGAGAACCAGCAGGTCTTGGCCGAACCCATCGTGCGCAACGGCAAAAAGGCCACCGTCGGTTATTGCCCCGATGTATGGGGAGCCTGGGAGTAGCTTGTGTTATTTGCCGGCGCGTGGGTATAAGAGCAGGCGTTTGGCATAAGATTCAACTGTAAGCCATGTCTAACAAAGGAGGGCACATGCCCAACAAACCCGTGAAGATCATCATGCTTACCGGATACCTCGGTGCCGGCAAGACCACGCTGCTCAACCACATCCTCGCTAACGACGGCGGTATCCGCGCCGCCGTGATCGTCAACGATATCGGCGAGATCAATGTGGACGCCAGCCTTATCGCCGACGGCGGCCTTTCCGAGACCGACGACCTCATCCCGCTCACCAACGGCTGCATCTGCTGCACGCTTTCGGATGACCTGGCCAACCAGCTGCAGGGCATCGCCGATTCGGGCAACTTCGATTACATCATCATCGAGGCCTCGGGCATTTGCGAGCCCATCCCCATCGCCTACACCATCTCGAGCTTCTGCGACGAGGCCAAGGTGGGCGGCGAGCCTAAGCTCGCGCTCGACAACATCGTGGCCGTGGTCGACTGCGCCCGCATGTACGACGAGTTCAACGGCGGTCGCGACCTACTGGCCGAGGATATCGACGAGGACGACATCGAGAGCCTGCTCATCCAGCAGATCGAGTTCTGCTCCACGCTCATCCTCAACAAGACCGATACCGTGACGCCCGAGCAGATCGCCGAGCTTAAGGCCATCGTGCGCAGCCTGCAGAAGGACGCTGTGATTGTCGAGGCTCAAAACGGCGAGGTCCCCATGGAGGAGCTGCTCGACACCGACCGCTTCGACTTTATGCGCGCCTACAACTCCGCCGCCTGGATCGAGGCCATGGAGCATCCCGAGGAGCACGACGACCCCGAGGTGCTCGAGTACGACATCGAGACCTTTGTGTACTCGCGCCGCAAGCCGTTTGACCTGCAGAAGTTCACCGATTTTGTTGAGCAGGAGTGGCCCGACGAGGTCATTCGCGTCAAGGGTCCGCTGTGGCAGACAGGCGATCCGGACATGTGCTACATGTTTGAGCAGGCCGGCCACCAGATGCGCCTGATGGAGAACGGCCTGTTTGTCGACTCGGCGCCCGAAGGCGAGAAGCAGAAGATCATCGACGAGAACCCCGAGATCATGCAGATTTGGGACGACGAGACGGGCGACCGTATGACGAGTCTGTGCATCATCGGCCGTCACATGGACAAGGATGCGCTCATCGCTTCCCTCGATGCCTGCCTGACCGACTGGCACCGCGCCTAGGTTTATCCAAGCGGGCATTTTTCTGTCTACGTAACCGCCAAACCACCACGAAGGTTAACTTCGTGGTGGTTTTTCGTTCTGAGCCAAGGAGATTCATGTTCAACATTGTGCTGTATGCACCCGAGATTCCAGCCAATACGGGCAATATCGGCCGCACCTGCGTGGTCACCGGCGCCCGCCTGCATCTGGTGGAGCCGCTGGGGTTTTCACTCGACGACAAGACGGTGCGTCGCGCCGGCCTGGGCTACTGGCAAAACTTGGACGTGACGACCTATGCCGGCTGGAAGGATTTTCTTGTGCGCAACGGCCTCTCCCCCGCCGACGAGCGCCTGCATCTGCTGACCAAAAGGGCGCGCCGAACCTATGCGCAAAGCACCTACCGCGACGGCGACTATTTGGTCTTTGGCAGCGAGAGCTCGGGCATTCCCGAGCCACTGCTTGCCGCGGCGCCCGAGCGTTGCGAGCGCATCCCGATGCTGCGCGATTGCGACTCACTCGATAACGCCGAGGCCTGGGAAGCCCACGAGGAATCGCTGGGGCATATCGAGGACGGCCATGAGGCCATCCTTCGGCAGGATATCTGCGGCAACTTCGTCAATCCGGACGACTACCGCATCAGCGCACTCAACCTCTCCAACAGCGCCGCCATCGTCCTCTACGAGGCCCTACGCCAAACAGGCTTTCCGGGAATGTGACAAAGGAACTGCCCCTTTGTCACATTCAGGCGCCACGCCGATGGCACACACGCCCAATTGATGCTCTAGATAAAGAGCCTCACTTTTAATCAGAATTAACTAAAGTAAAATGAAGTTAAACGGCGGTGTGAAAGGAGAGCCTTGTGGAATATCTCGAGAACCCGTTTACCCCCAGTTTTGGTGAGGTTCCCGCCCATCTCGCTGGCAGACAACAGATTATTCGGGATTTGGACCGTGCCTTCTTGAGCCAGCGCAGGCGCCCAGAATTGACCTCGATCTTCTCAGGCGCGCGTGGAACCGGTAAAACCGCTCTCATGTCGTCGCTCGCGACAAGGGCGGAATCCCACGGCTGGATAGCCGTAAAGACGACCGCGCTCCCGGGAATGCTTGAGGAACTCGAGTTCGGGGCGAAACGCGCCGCAGCCCATCTCATCGACCCGTCCAACCGCTTCGAAGTCACCGGCCTCGGAATTGCACCGCTCGGCAGCATCGAGGTCAATCGTGTCCACGATGCCTCAACCTGGCGTTATCGCATGAGCGACATCATCGACCAGCTCAACGAGGCGGGCACCGGTCTGCTCGTCACGGTTGACGAGGTGGACCCGACACTCGACGAGATGATTCAGCTCGCAGCGACGTATCAGCACTTTGTGACCGATGGGAAACGCGTCGCCCTGCTCATGGCGGGACTTCCCAACAACGTCTCGACGTTGCTGAACCACAAGACGGTCTCGTTCCTTCGCCGCGCCCAACAATATCATCTGGGTCGCATTGCCGACTATGACGTACGCGAGGCCTTGATTCGCACGATCCAGGAAAACGATCGCTTGGCAGATGCCGAGGGAATCGATAGAGCCGTTCGCTCGATCTCTGGTTTTCCCTTCCTATTGCAACTCGTAGGCTACCGTGCCTGGGATCTCACAAGCGATTCGAAGGAGATCTCGTCACGCGACTTTGACCTGGGAATCAAAATCGCGCGCGACGAGATGGACGACCGAATCCTCGCGGCAACCTATCGGGAACTCACTGCAGAGGACAAGCGATTCCTCATCGCCATGCTCGATGACGAGGAAGAGTCCACCACCGCTGACCTTGTCGAGCGCCTTAGGCGTTCGCCGCAGCAGGTCTCCCGCTACCGACGCCGCATGATAGACGCCGGCATCATCGGGGAGCGAGGACGAGGGCTCGTCGCATTTGAATTGCCATTCTTCCGCGACTATCTCTCCGCTCAGTGCGTGAAATAGGCATCAATGAGGCAAAGGGACTGTCCCTTTGCCTCATTGTCTATAGGTAGCGGCCAGTAACGCTCTTGGGACAGGCAGCGATATCCGCCGGCGTGCCGGCGCAGACGATTTGCCCGCCGGCGTCGCCACCGCCCGGGCCCATGTCGATCACATAATCGGCGTTACGGATAAGGTCGAGATCGTGTTCGATCACGATAACCGTGGCGCCCTTGGAAACAAGGCCGTCGAACACACTCAGCAACACCTGAACATCGAGCGGATGTAGTCCGATCGTGGGCTCGTCGAATACGAACACGGCATCGTCCTGCACGCGGCCCATCTCGCTCGCGAGCTTAAGGCGTTGTGCCTCGCCGCCCGAGAGCGCCGGCGTGGGCTCACCGAGCGTGAGATAGCCCAAGCCTAGGTCATGCAAGGTCTGCAAGCGCGCCTGGACTTTCTTGAGTCCCACCGTGGCGTCGAGGGCCTCGTCCACACTCATGTCCATGAGCTGCGGCAACGTAAGCAAGCTCCCGTCCTTGCCCTCGCGATGGATATGCGAGGCGGCCTCGGCGTAGCGCGAACCACGGCATGCCGGGCAGATGATCTCGACGTCGGGCAAAAACTGCACGTCGAGCGATATCGAGCCCGTGCCGTCACACGTAGGGCAGCGCAAGGCGCCGGTGTTGTAGCTAAAGGCGCCCGCCTTGTAGCCGGCTGCCTTGGCCTCGGGCGTACGGGCGAAGGCGCGACGCAGTTCGTCATGGATGTCGGCATAAGTCGCCACCGTCGAACGCACGTTGGCGCCGATGGGCGTGGCGTCAATCAGATTGGCACGGGCGATACCCTCGGCGTCGACCCAACGCACATGTTTTGGCAGGCGCCCACTGGCTGCCCGCGCCTTAAGCGCCGGGACGAGCGTCTCGAGCACCAACGTCGTCTTGCCCGAACCCGAAACGCCCGTCACCGCGACAAGACGGCCGCGCGGAATATCGACTTCGAGCGGCTTGACGGTATGGATGGCATCGGTTGCCATGCGGATATGTCCCTGGTCGAACATTTCGTCGTCAGTCACCTGCGGACGCAAGCGCTTGAGCTCGGCGCGCAAAAACGGCGCGATACGGCTGCCCTGCGATTGCTCGACCTCGTCTACCGTACCAGCGGCGATTACACTGCCGCCGCCTGCTCCGGCAACGGGGCCCATCTCGACCAGATAGTCGGCTTCCGCCAGTACGCGCGTATCGTGGTCGACAACAACCACGGTGTTGCCGTCATCCACCAGATCGCGCATCACGCCCACCAAGCCGTCGACATTGGCGGGATGTAAGCCGATCGAAGGCTCGTCCAGCACATAGAGCACGCCCGTCGATCGGTTGCGCACCACGCGGGCGAGCTGAACGCGCTGGCGCTCACCCGTGGAGAGCGTGGCACCAGCGCGGTCGAATGAAAGGTAATCGAGACCCAGGTCGACCAGACGACGGGCCACGCTCAAAAACGAATCGCAGATATCCGTCGCCATGGGCCGCATCTCGGGCGGCAAGGATGCGGGCACCCCGCGCACCCACTCAACCGCATCGCCAAGCGTCATGGCCGCGGCCTGCGCCAGATTGATACCGCACACCTGGGGCTGGCGCGCAGCCTCGGAGAGACGCGTGCCGCCGCAATCGCGGCATGCTCCCTCGCGCAAAAAGCGCGCAACGCGTTTGAGGCCCTTGTCGTCCTTAACCTTGGCGAGCGCATTCTCGACGGTATAGACGGCGTTGTAATAGGTGAAGTCGAGCGGCGTGGCACCCTCGCCGTTTTTGGGAACGTAGAGAATGTGCTTCTTAACCGCCGGGCCGTGGAACACGATGTCGCGTTCTTCAGGCGTGAGCTGGTTAAACGGCACATCGGTGCGCACGCCCATCTCGCCAGCCACTTGCTTCATCAGATCCCACATGAGCGTACCCCAGGGAAGCACCGCGCCCTCGTTGATAGTCTTTGACTCATCGGGCACCAGGCTCGCTTCGTCCACCTCGCGCATAACACCGGTGCCGCCGCAGGTGGGACAGGCACCGCCGCTGTTAAAGGCAAGGTCCTCGGCGCTCGGCGCGTAGAACTCGCGACCGCATGCAAGGCACGTGAGCGACAGGCCCGCAGCCACGTTAAGGCTCGGCTCCACGCGCGCCCCGCAGTGCGGACACACGTGATGGGCGCAACGGCTAAAGAGCAGGCGCAGGCTGTTGTTGAGCTCGGTCATGGTACCAAAGGTCGAGCGCACGCCCGGCACGCTGGGGCGCTGATGCAATGCGAGCGCCGCCGGTACGTGCAATACCTCATCCACCTGGGCGTGTTCGGCCTGCGTCAGGCGACGTCGAGTATAGGTGCTGAGCGCTTCCAAGTAGCGGCGCGAACCCTCGGCATAAAGAACCCCCAGTGCCAGCGAACTCTTGCCCGAACCCGATACGCCGGCAATACCCACCAGCTTTCCCAGCGGAATATCGATATCGATGTCTTTGAGGTTATGGACGTGCGCGCCGCGTACCTCGATAGCCTGCGGGCTCATCTTCTGTTCCGTCACCTTTATCACCCTACTCATGCCATAAAACTCGATCGCGAACGTACGCGCCCAGCATGGGCACGGTAAACCGGACGAGGCCGTATCCGGCAGCCTCGATGACGCGCTCGCGAATCAAGCTTGCGCGATATTTACTCGCCCAGCTTTGGGTACGATCACAACGCTCAATGATATCCGCCATGCGCGTCGGCTTGCCCTCGTCAGCCGCCATGGCTTCAATAAAGAGGCGCTGTGGGCTGCGCAATCCGTAATACAGGGGCGCGTCGACCGCTTCATAGAACTCGGAGATGGCATCCACGTGCCCAGCCTCAACATCGCGCTCTTCAATGACCTGCGAGTCACGCCGAACGGCAGACCGCCACATGTAATATCCCACCAGCTGAACCATATAGGGATGCCCCATGCTCTTGTGTGCCGCAAGATCAGCCGTCCCCGCGTCAACGTAAAGACCAGCGTTTTTGACCGTCTGGATATATGAATCGCGCACCTTGGGCAAAGAAATCGCCCCCAGCGTACGCTGCTGGGCACGCCGCAAAAACGTCACGCTCGGCTCTTCGAGCAGATCGTCAACCATACTGGGTAAGCCGGCAAACACCAGCGCGAGACCGCGCTGGTCGCTATCGGACAAGCCCGTGGCATCCTGGTCTCCGAGCACCTGCTGATAGAGAACGGCAAGGGCCGCCAGCTCTTCGATAGACGCCGATTGTGCCTCGTCAATCGCAAACAGCATGCCTTTGCCTGGATCGAGCTTCTTAAGGCGCTCGTTGACCAGCCCGCGCAGCGTTTCACCCTTTGCACGCGCCGCCTCGACCGACATGCGCCCGAATGATGGACCGAGTTCCATTGACGTCACAACGGGTTTATTCGAGCGAAGTGCATCGGCCAAGCGGTCGCATAAGCCAAGCGAAGCGGAATCGGAGACAACCGCCCATCCGCGCTCATTGGCTAGACGTTGCAGCTCCCGCAGGAGAACCGTCTTGCCGCAACCGCGGTTTCCCGTAATGAGCATGAGCCTGCCCGGCGCTCCGGCGCCGTTATCGAGCCCTTCCTCGAAATCTTCGATGACCGACTCGCGACCGATGAGTATCGGAGGCCGCTTGCCAGCCGTGGGCTTAAAGGGATTTGGATTCATGTCGGCCTCCTCGGATTGGCAAACCTTGGCAATAGTTATACCAACTTGTACCGAGTTATACCAATAGCATGTGACAAAGGAACTGTCCCTTTGTCACATGTGGCCGAAAAACTCGGCGTCTGCTGCTCGCCAGGGGCGAAAGGTGGCGGGATCGACCTTTACGTGCGCCGTGGCGGGGACGTCGTGCCACTTGACGGTGTAGCCGGCGCCATGAGAGCAGAAGACCGAGTCGGGCGTATTGGGCAGATCGGCCTCGGGCTTATAGGCGGCCGCCTCAATTACGCGCTCAGCATCATGACAGGGCGCGTGGCCGGCAAACTCCAGGTACAGATGCCCGCGGCCACTCGTATAGGCAGCCACCTCCAGCGCGTAATCCTGCACCTCGGATGCCGGTACGCGACCCACAAGCGTCGCCCGATCGCCCGCCATCGTCGGCGGCTCGTACTCGGCGCCCATACGCGTGGCATCCGAGAGCGCCCGGCCCACACACTCCCCCGGCACCTCGAGCTCAAAGTGGTACCACGGCTCCAGCAGCACGTCTGTGCCGGCCTCGCGCGCCTGCATCAAACCCTGGCGAATCGCGCGGTACGTGGCCTGGCGAAAATCGCCGCCCTCGGTGTGTTTGGCATGCGCACGGCCGCCCGTGAGCGTAATGCGCACATCGGTGACGGGCGAGCCGGTCAGCACGCCCAGGTGATCGCGCTCCATAGCGTTGGTGAGCGCCAGACGCTGCCAGTTAAGATCGAGCTCGTCGGTCGAGGTAACGGTGCCAAACTGCACGCCCGAACCCGCTGGCAGCGGCTCCAAGCGCAGATGCACCTCGGCATAGTGGCGCAGTGGCTCAAAGTGGCCCACGCCCTCGACCGGCTGCGAAATAGTCTCCTTATAGAGAATGCCGCCGGGCTCAAACGCAATCGAAAGGCCAAAACGATCTGCCAACACCCGCTGCACGACCTCGAGTTGCACGGCGCCCATCAGCTGCAGGTGAATCTGCTCGAGATGCGTATTCCAGCTTACGCCGAGCATGGGATCTTCGTCCGCCAACTCAGTCAGTGCTTTGAACACCGCATGGACATCGTGTTCGCCCGGAAGCACCGTATAGGTGAGGACAGGCGCAATGACGGGCGCATCGCCCGCGGTCTCCGCGCCCAGGGCGTCCCCCGGGCGAACGTGCGCAAGACCCGTCACGGCACAAATACCGCCAGCAGCAACTTCTTGGGCAAGCTCATACTTTTCGCCGTTATAGATGCGTACCTGATCGACCTTCTGCTCCCATGCCTCGGCACCGGAGCGTCCGTTGATCACCTGTTTGGCATGCAGCGTGCCGCCGGTCACTTTAACCCAAGCCAAGCGCTCACCGCGATCCCCACGGCTGACACGATAGACGCGCGCGGCAAACTCCGGGCACCATGCCTGTTCGCGCATCAGCGCACATATGCCATCCAGCAGCTCGTCCACGCCTTGGTCCTTGAGCGCCGAGCCGGCAAAACAGGGAAAGAGCTTGCGCTCGGCAACCATGCGCGACAGCGTTGCGACAGAAAGCTCGCCCGCTTCAAGAAACTCCTCGAGCGCCGCCTCGTCCAACGCAGCAGCGTCCTCCTGAACGGCGCCGCCCGCCAGCAGTTCGTTGGCATCCAGGCAGCCTTCGGAAAGGCGCTGCCCGAGCTGTGCCAGCAAAACACCGCGGCCGGGATTCTCCAAATCGATTTTGTTGATATAGATGAACGTCGGGATGTCATAGCGCGCAAGCAGGCGCCACAGGGTTTCGGTGTGCCCTTGCACGCCGTCGTTGGCGCCCACAACCAAAATCGCGTAGTCCAGCGCGCGCAGCGTGCGCTCCGCCTCGGCAGAAAAATCGACATGCCCCGGCGCATCCACGAGCATGACGTGGGTATCGCCATGATCGAGTACGGCCTGCGACGAGAAGATCGTAATGCCGCGCTCGCGCTCGATCGCGTTAGTGTCCAGATGCGAATCGCCATCGTCCACGCGGCCGCGCTTGCGGATGCGACCCGCGTTGAACAGCATGGCCTCGGCCAACGTGGTCTTGCCGGCATCGACATGCGCCAAGATTCCAACGACCGCTTGCTTCGACATGGCTCTCCTCTTATTACGAGCCCATCGCACGCGGCAACGGGCGTTCACGCTCCACACTGGATGATACAATTTACGAGCCGGCGGGCGAAGCGGGCCCTATCCCCCGACCGAGCTCATCGCCCCGCGTTGCCGCGCGGCGATTTTCGTAGGTTCGCGCCTTGCGAAAGCCGGCTTGCAAAACAGCGCAGCGAACGAAAATGGCCCCACCCGGAGCCATTTTCGTTCGCGCGAATTGTTGATACGCGCCCTCGATCTTATGCCTCGCGCAGCCAGTCAAACGCAACACGCGGCGTGCCGTCCGACACATACACGACGCCGGCACGCTCGAACCCCGCCTTAATACTCGCACCCTGCATAGGCAGGTTATCCTGATGCGTGTCGATACGCAGGTGGTTGGCGCGCTCCTTGGCAAAGGCAAACATCGCAGCCGCGATGCCGTGCGCGGTGCCATCGGACGCCACACGGTGCAGCACGGCGTACGGAGTGTCGCTGCGCCATTGACCGTCCTCAATGACGTCATAGCATTCGTCCGGACCCGGTAAAAAGGCAAACGTCGCCACCACGCGACCGTCGACTTCGCACACATAACTGCCACCAGCGGCAATATCGGCAGCCAGTTGCTCGGCCGAAGGCGTGCCCTCGGGCCACTGCGTGGCGTTGCCATGCGCGCGCATAAAGGCGCGGGCCACGTCATAGATAGCCATGACGGCGGGAGTGTCGGTATCGAGGGTTTTTCTGATCATCACGCGGCGACCTCACGTTTATTGGTATCACTTTGATTGAGCAATGATACCAACGTTTTGAGAAGGGCACGAAGCAGATGGGAAGCAAAAAGCGAGCCGCCTGGTCAAAGGCCAAAAGCGAGTTTTTAGGCGCTGCCACCGGCGGCGATATGAGCGACCTGTTTGCACGCGAGGACGAGCGCCGCGACGCCCTGGACGCCGAGCGCGATGAAGCCTGGCGCTACAAGTCGTGCGAGCGCAAAAACCGTTACGACACGCGCGCCGAGGCCGAAGCCGTTATGGCCGACTGCGAAAACCGCGGACGCCGCGGGCTGGCCTGCTACAAATGCGAATACTGCGGCGGCTGGCACCTGACGTCGCACCCTTGGAAATAGGGACCGCATCGGCACGGCACTAGCGAAGCCCCGGTAATCGCACGCAAGCTACGAGCGCGGCGGCACCAAAACATCGTAGCGAACGGCCTTGCCCGCAAGTTGATGGCTCGGCTTAACGCCGGCAAGCAGTGGCCCCTTCACCGGCCGCTTGATAACGACCTTGCGCGGGTGCACCGCAAGCGCAGCTTCGACCAGCGTCTCCTCATCGGCGCACGGCTGTTCCAGATGATGCAAGAGTTGGAACTTCTTTTTAACCGCCGCGCTCTTGGTGCGCTCGGGAAACATGGGGTCCAGATACACCACGTCGGGAGCCGCAAGCTCGCCCTGCCCGATCAACTCAGCTGTATGGCGAAGGCCGGCAATGCTGTCCTCGCCCGCATGCAAGCGCATGCGCGCCACGGCTGTCGCAAGCGCCGGTTCATCTGCCGCGCGATCCAAAGCATCCTTGAGGAGCGCCGCGATCACGCAATCCTGCTCATACAGATCGACGGTAAAGCCCGCGGCCGCCAGCAGCAGCGAATCCTCGCCAAAGCCCGCCGTGGCATCAATCGCCCATGGTTGCTCGATGCCTTTTGTGCGCGCAGCCTTTACCAACAGCTCTTGCTGCAGACGGCCCCGCTTGAGCCGCGGAAGCATGCGGGTAAAATCGGCACACAGCTCCATCGTGCCGTCGGTGAGCGTGAGGCCCTCGGACTTCCCGATCAGCTCAAGCCCCGCGGCCCGAGCAACAGAAAAGGGATCGACGACACCCATGGGTACTCCTTAACAAGCAAAACGAATACGTGAGCGCCGTTCATGCCAGCACCCAACCGTCCGCTATTGTCCCACATGCGACAAGACCCACCGCCCATTGCAGAATGAGGGCATCCATTTAGCGGTAAAGCACCAAATCCCGTCAGGATTGCCCTCCACCTCAACCCTGCGTTTACCCGCCGCTTCGCGGCTGTTCCATACTTGCCCGTCCGTATCATTAAAGGACTGAACATTCGTCGTGAGGAATGCAAATGGACCATTCAGTCACACGCCGAAAGGCCTGCCGGTTGGCAATCTCGGCAGCCGGAGCCACACTGGCAGCTGTGGTACTGCCAGCCTGCTCGAACAGTCATTCCGGCATGTCCGGCAAGGCCAGGCTGAACGTAGGCGTCCGCTCGGATATCGTCGGGTTTAGCGAGCGTAATCCCAACAACGGCAAATACTACGGATTCGAAATCGACCTCGCCAACGAGTTGGCAAGCCGTCTTGGCTATGGAGGCTGTTCGTTTATATCCGTAACGCCCGAGACACGCGAAGAAATGCTCTCGTCGGGAAAAGTCGATTGCCTGATCGCGTGCTACTCGATAAGCAACGAACGCAAAAAGCTGTTTGACTTCTCTGCCGCCTATTACACCGACTCGGTAATTCTTGTTGTCGAAAATACATCGCTCATTCAATCCTTCTCCCAGCTTAAGGGCGGAACAATTGGCACGGTATCCGGAACAAACGCTGCACCTCAACTTGCCGCGAAGTTTTTGGAGCTGGGGCTTTCGGACGGCATCCCCCAGCAGCAGGATGCCAAGAGCGGCAACATTGACTACGACACATGGCATCTGAGCCAATATGCAAGCTACGCTGAGCTTTCCCGCGCATTGGAAGCCGGCGACGTCGACGCCATGGCGACCGATGGCGCAATTGCCAAAACCTATCTCGATGACGAGCGCACCGTCCTGCCCGATTTTGGCATCAACCCACAGCGCTACGCCGTCGCAACGCAGAAGGGCTCTGAGCTTTCACCCAAACTTGCCGCCGAAGTACGCTCAATGCTCAAAGACAAAACAATCGATACGCTCATCGAGAAATGGAACTAAGGAAGTCCACCCATGTCCAAGCGACTAAAACAGAAGTCCGTGGCGCTTGCCATTGCCGTAGCCGTCTGCACGTTAGCGATGGGACTCCTACTCGCCTCGATGCAAACGCGTCTATCGCAAGAGGAATACGCTTTAGAATTCGATCGCGTTGCCGCCGAACTCCCCGATCTCGTTAAAACGGCCCAGTCGGAAACGAAAGACAACACCCAAACATTTGATGACCTGTATCGCACGCGCGCCGCAAGCATCGCATTTATGGCGGCCAACGATTCCGGTTATGAAGCGACCGATGCCAAAATGGCCGAGTTCAAGGACCTGCTCAAGGTCGATAACGTTCTCGTTACCCGACGTGACGGCTCCATCATCGCCAAAGCGGCTGACACCAAAGCCGATTTTAGCCGTGCCCGCTTCAACCAGCTACGTCAGTGCTTCGAGACCGGCAAGCCCTCCGATCCAGTTGAGGTCGATCTTCCCGATCAAGACTGGCTCATGCGATACTATGCCGCCAAAATCGATGACGACACCATGGTCATCGTAGAGCAAAATCCCCAAGAGCTGCACGCCCTTGTCAAGGACACCGGCTCGGCCGAGAGCATGCTCAAGAACATCTCGCTCGGCAGTCACGGATATGTCCTCGCCGTATCGGCAAAAACACACCTGATCACCTACCATCCCGATCAGAACATGATAGGTACCGATGCACTCGACAACGGCATCGACGTGGGCAATCTTGAAGACGGCAAGACATTCATCACTTCCGTCAAAAACACAAGCCTGTATTGTCGCGTCAAGTTGGTCGATGACACCTATTACATTCTCGCCATCCCCGAAAGCGATACCGCCTCCGCGCGCAACATCACCGTGGGCGTCATCCTCTTTGCCTTCATCGCAGTCGTCGCCGCCGTGGCACTCTATGACCTGTTTGTCCTAGCGGATGACGAACATGACGACCACGACCATCACGAATACGTCAAGATCGGTCGCGGCCTTCGGTTTAGCCCCTCCGTGGGCAGGCGCGCAACAGCCTTGTCCATTGCAGGACTCGTCTTACTTTTGGCAGTAACCTTCTATATGCAAACGCTCTTTGCCCTTTCGAGCCAGGCGACGGTCAATCGGGAGCGCTTAGAGCAGATTGATCAAACGCTCAATAATAATGCGCTGCGCGAGGATGAACTTACGAGGCAATATAGCGAGCACTATGCCACTGCCTGCCACATTATCGCCTACATCGTTGAGCACAATCCAGAGCTCGCCACGCGAGCCGACCTGCACAGCATGGCAAACACGCTCAACATCGAGTCAATTTATCTCTACGACGGCGACGGCAATATGACAAGCTCGAGCACATCGCAGCGATCCTACAGCCTTTCGACCAAGTACGGTGACTCCTCCTACGAGTTCCGCTCGCTTTTGGGCGGCAAGGATGAATATATACAGCCTCTCTCTATCAACAGAACCACCGGCGAGACATATCAGTACATTGGAGTCGCACTCTACGATCAGGATGGCATTGCAGACGGAATCGTGCAGATTGCCGTGCGCCCCATGCGCTTAGAAGAAATGCTCAAGAGCACCAAGATCGACGCAGTGCTCGATGGCATCAAGGCGGGCGCCGGAGGCTTCGCCTTTGCAATCGAGAAAAAAGACGGTACCGTCGCATATCATCCCAACGACCTTCTTCTTGGGAAAAAAGCATCCGAAATAGGACTGACTGACGAGCAGCTTGCAGATGGCTTTAGCGACTTCGTCTACATCGACAACCAAAAACTCTACGCCTCCTGCTTGGAGACTGGCGACTATTACGTTTACGTCGCGGCACCCGAAGACTCCTTTATGCACCAGCGCGTTCCGCTCACAATCGCAACCGGAATCATCGCCGCCATTTGCTTTGCCCTTATCTACCCGTTGCTGACGCTCGACACCATAAAAGTCGAAGAAAAGCGTTCGAAGCACGAAGGCGATTTCGCGACAAGACGGCACAACATCACCGTCACGACGTCCGACGGCCGTGTCAAACACAGCGAAAGCGCCATTAGCCGATGGCTCAACATCTCCTTTAAATGGGAGGACAAAACCCCCGAGCAAAAACTCGGCACAGTCCTTAAATGGTTTACCGGCATCGCGGTGTTTATCGTCTTTTTGGCCGTCTTGTTTAAAGACGCTCTGTTTGGCCCGCGTTCGGTATTTACCTATATCCTGGGCAACGACTGGCAGCACGGTCTCAACATATTCGCGCTCACCGCATCGATCATGTACGCCTGTGTTGCTCTCACAGTGTGCGCAATCGCGCAGGCGCTTCTTCGCATGTTGTCCAATGTGCTTGGAGCGCGCGGCGAGACGATATGCCGACTTCTCTCGAGCCTGACAAAATACGGAACTCTCATCGCTATGCTCTATTGGTGCCTCGGCGTTTTGGGTGTCGATACCGCAACGCTTTTAGCCTCGGCAGGTATCATCACGCTCGCCGTCTCCTTTGGAGCCAAAGACCTCATCACGGATATCTTATGCGGGCTCTTTATTATCTTTGAAGGCGAGTTCCGCGTTGGAGACGTCATCTCGGTTGGCGGCAATACCGGCACCGTTATGGAGATTGGTGTGCGAACCACAAAGATCAATGACGGCAACGGCAATGTCCTGCTCCTACGCAACAGCTCAATTTCGAATGTCACCAACATGACAAAACTTAATTCTTACGCCAGCATAGATATCACCATCCCGGTGGGAGAATCTCTACCCTATGTCGAAAAGGTGCTTAAAGACGAGCTCAAAAGCGTGCATGACCGCGTTCCCGCCATTATCGATGGCCCCTTCTACAAGGGCGTGGTCGACCTTAGCAGCACCGCTATGACCATTCGCGTTGTCGCCACCTGCAAGGAGACCGATCGCGGCAGCGTCATGCGTTCTTTGCGCCGTGAGGTAAAGCTCATGCTTTCCCGCCGCGACATCGCCCCCTATCAACTCGTTTTCGATCATTGCGATGCCGACGAGGCCGCTCCAAGGGAAGCTACCGCCGAAGAACTCGCCGAAGCGGACGAGTTTAGCGAAGAACAGAAACTCGCCTCGCAAGACCTGGGTAACGAACCTACCAATCAGTAATTCATGGCACCGGGCAACACCCGCACGGTGCCGTTAAGGCTCAAGGGAAAGGAACTGAACATGAGCAACAACCGTAAAGTCCTAAAGGTCATGTCCATCATCTATCTATTGGGAGGTATTTTCAGCATCGCCGCGGGCGCGTTGGCACTCACCGCGGCTTCGGGCGACGCCAGCGGTGATCTCTCGGTTTACAGCGTTGTCGTCATCGTGATGGGCATCGTCGAAATCATCGCTGCCGTGCTGGGCATCCGCGCCTCAAATAACCCCAGCAAGATTGGTGTCGTTTGGGTCTGGGCTATCATTTGCCTGGTTTGCGCCGTTGTGAGCCTGCTGCTTTCCGAGCCCTTCTTGGGCGGAGTCGGCACCAGCGCCACCGATGTCACCGCCGTGGTCGTAAGTGCCGTGTACTTCGTTTTCGCCAACCGCGTTAAAAAGGAAAGCCAGGAGCGCCTGGGCTAGGGTATCTGACCCGCCTGCACAGAGCGCCGTATATGAAAGCCGCCCTCCGTTTCTCGAGCAAACAAGAAACGGAGGGCGGCTTGCTGTGGATAGTCTTTGCATTCATTCGATTGCCACGGCACGGCACAATCGACAGCATAAAGTCAGACACCCGAGCCGACAGCGGCTAGCGCGTCAACGGATGCGCTAGCGAGCAGCGGACCCGTTGGCACAGCCCACCATGCGAATCAAGTAGTTCTCTACGACGTGATAAGCTTGGGACTTTTCATCTTTAAGGGAAACTAAACACACCGGAACCGTCAGGGCCCCTTCGCCCACAATGGGAACAATCTCAAACCCACTAGCGACCTGACCGGGAACGGGAAGAATGGCATTTAAGAAATAGCCGCGCTCGGCCGCCAAAAACGCCCCAACTTGAGCGGGGCTATCGATAACGCGCGTCTCACCTAGGACACCGAGGCTTTTGTACTGCCAAAAAAACGAGTTGTTAAAGCTATCGAACGCAGTCGACTGTCCTACCGGATAGGAGCTCAGATCAGCCACGGTCACAAAGGGCCTCTTGCCGAGCGGATGGTCGGCGGCAACGAGAATACCCGTGGGCAGGGTTCCCAGCTGCTCGCAGTCATCATTAGTATTGTCATATGTACCCACCGTAAGCAAGGCATCGAGGTCGCCCTGCTCGAGCTCCTGCTGGGCAACTCCGGGATGCACAGTGCAAAACTTCACCCGCACGCGCACACCACGCATGATAAGCGCAGATAGCCCCTTATATAGCTTATCCTCGTTATCGAATGCGGGGGCGCACAGGCCAATCGAGAGTTCCGGCATCGCTTGAGGACCAGAGGCCGACGAGACGGTCAGGTCGCATCCAGACGGGTCAAAGTTTTCAACCTCACGATATGCTTCGACGGCTGGTCGAGCCTTGCATAAAAACTGCGACCGGCCTGAGTCGGCCTGACGCCGCTACTTCCACGCTCAAAAAACTGAACGTTAAAAAACTGCTCGAGCTCGCTAATTGACTTGGAAATGGCCTGAACGGTCACGTTGCGCTGGTGCGCCGCAGCAGTAAAACTCTTCGTCTCGAATACGGCGACAAAATAGCCGACCTGCTTGATATTCACCATTCGCCCCTAAAAAATGCACAGTTTAATCCAGTTAAACAAAAACCTAGCACAGCGCAAGTGCCATCCCCGTCACGAGCGGAGCGTTCAACTATTGGATGAACGTACACAGCACCTTGTTGAATTACAATATGCTTCGCGACATGCGTCATGCGTGCGCATCAAATACGTCATGTCCACTTCGAAAGGACCAGCCATGAGCAACGCCTGTAAATTACTCAAAATCCTATCGTTCCTCTTCTTTGTCGTCGGCATTCTAAGCGCAGGCATGGGTGCTACAGCGCTCTTTGCAGGCAGCGCGGCAGGCGATATCACGAGTGCCATGATCGTCTCTTGCGTCGTCGTCATCGTATTGGGCGTCGTCGAAATTGTGACCGCTGTCTTTGGCATCCGCGCGGCAAATAATCCCGCCAAGGCTGGCGTTGTCTGGATCTGGTCCATCGTCTGCCTAGCATGTTCGGTCATCAGTCTGCTCCTCTCCCTGCCCCTCTTGGGTGGGACCGGCTCAAGCATCACCGATTTTACCGGCCTGATTGTCAGCATTATCTACTTTTCACTCGCCAACCGCGTCAAGAAAGAGGGCATGGACCGTTTGAGCTAAGCCGCATCCGTGTCAATCGCTCAGCGACTCTGGTATATACGCCAATAAAAAGGGCCGATCGCGCATCTCCGCGGTCGACCCTTTACGTTTGCCCAGATAAAACCTACCAAAATAAACCTGTCCCTTTTTGGTAGGTTGCTAGCTGTGGCGGTACTCGGCGATGATGAAGTCGATGTCGGTTTGAAGGGTGTCCAAATCTGCCAGGCGCTCTTTGTCGGCGGGGCGTGTGCGGTAGTAGTACGGCGTCATCTGGAACACCGCCTCGATGTCGGCCTGGGTCTGAAGCGTAATATTCGCAGACACCCGCTGCGTTCCGACTAACTCGAGCTCGGTGGTCTTTGGCAGCTTCTCATCGTTAAGGTACGGCGTGTCGTAGAGCACCTCCTTGAGCCCAAAGAGATGGCGGGCGCCCGGCACCACGGTGTAGAGCGAGCCCTCGGGCGCCAGCACGCGGGCAAACTCGCGCTCGTTAAAGGGAGCAAAGAGCTCGGTCACCATATCGAAGGCGCCATCGGCCACGGGGATATCCTTCATGTTGGCCACAAAATAGGTCGCATCGCCGCGCTTGGCAGCCAGGCGCACCATCTCTTTGCCAAGGTCAAAGCCGTAAGCATCCACGCCCGGCACCGCGCCCATGGCACTCGTGTAATAGCCCTCGCCGCAGCAAATATCGAGCAGCGTCATGGGGTCTTTCGTAGACGCGGCGCGCCCAGACACCTGCTCGCGCACCAGCTCAACCATCGCATCGCGCAACGGCGCATAGTAACCTCGGTTCAGAAAGTCGCGACGGCTGCGCGCCTGCGACTTGGGATCGCCCATGGAGTCGCCGCTCTTGGACGAGCGCAGCAGATATAGATAACCCTCGCGTGCACGGTCAAACCGGTGTCCGCCCGTGCATGCAGCGCCGCGTTCGTCATCCACCAACGGTTCATGGCAAACGGGACACAACAACATGGCAACTCCTTAGCGCGAACAACACAACGCCCACCATTGTCGCACGCCTTCCCCACCTAGTCATTGGGTGTTCCTATAGTTTTGTCAACCGTCGGGGCTACTCCCGGTAGGGCACCCG
>CABUIH010000018.1:0-39173 GCA_902491615.1 uncultured Collinsella sp.
CCTCGAGCAGGGTCGCGCGCAGCCTGTTCTTCGCGCGGGTCCTGGCGGACGACGCGAACTCGCGCTGCGACGACAGGACCCGCAGCGAGGCGGCCCCCTCGGGCTCCTCGGGCGCCGGCCTGAGGGCGCCGGGCACGCCGAGCGCGGTGCGCGCGATCACCTCGGCGTCGATGGCGTCGGTCTTCGCGATGCCGGGGAACATCCCGCGGGCCTGCTTCTCGGCATATCCTGGCAGGTAGGCGCAGGGGTTCCCGTGCGCATGGGCGCGCGCGAGGACCAGCGCGCCGATGTTTCGCCTCTGGTCGACGACGACCAGCGCGCCGGAGCCGGCCCGCTCGAGCAGCCGGTCGATGTCGTCGGGCCTGTTGGCCAGCTCGGCCCTGAAGGCGACGCCCCCTCCCGCATCGAGCGCGCACGCGCTGTGCGAGCTCTTCCCGACGTCGATCCCCAGGTAGGCCACGGGCGTCTCTGCTGCAGGCATGGTGTATCCTCTCCCTTGAGCCGGCCGTAAGCCGCGGAAGCGACACCCACATTACCCGGCCGTGGCCCGGTCCGGGCCCGGCACATCTCTATCAGTCGTTCCCCGCGGCCCCTCCCGCCCCGGCGGCAACACGTCCCGGGCCCTCTACGGGGCAGGGGCTGACGGCCGTCCGGGGCGGTCGGCCAGCGACCACCGGTACGGCTCAATCGTATAACCATGCAACGGAAAAGAGCCGCCCTTTCGGACGACTCAAACTGTAATGGGGCTATGTCTATTCGCCGGCCTCCCGGCACATCGTGCCGAGGGCCCACAGCCATCTCACGAGCTCGGCGGCGGTGGCGGCGTTCGCCTTCGCCTGGGGCATGCCCCTCTCGAGCATCTCCTCGCGTCGCCGGAGCAGGCGCTCGGACCCCTTCCTCCCGTGCATCCTCACCTCGAGCGGGACGCCGCTGCCCTTGGGCATCAGCTTCGGCTGGTGGCCGGCCTGGGCGTAGCACCAGGACCCCTCGACCGCCAGCTTCCTGACGAGCGCGTCGCCGGCCCCGCTGATCCCGCCGAGGCGCACGGAGTCCGCGCTCGACCTCTGCTTCGGGTCGAGGCCGAAGTAGGCCGTCACCTGCCTGCCGGAGCGGAACCTCGAGAAGTCGCCGACCTCGGACGCGAAGGCGGCGGCGAGCGCGAACCCGCACCCCTTGATCGACTGGAGCGCCTCGACCTCGGCCGAGAGGGGGCCCGCCGCGACGGCGGCCCTGTACTCGGCGAGGAGGGCCTCCCTCGTCTCGTCGGCCGCCTCGACCTCGTTCCTCAGCGCCGCAAGCGCCCGGATGCCGCCGTCGTCGGCGGGGTGTATGCCGTCGAGCCACCTGAGGAAGCCGTACGTCCAGTACTTCCGGGGGTTGCCGGCCGGCGTCGTGCCGCCGTAGACGTAGCCGCGGCGGGCCAGGAACGCCAGGAGCCGCTGCTTCGCCGCCGCGAGCCTCGCAGTCGCGGCGTCGTGGGCGGCGGCGAGGTCCCTGAGCCCCTCGATCTCGGGGGACGGTACCCATACCGGGGTGACGTCGTGCGACAGTATCGCCTTGGCCATCCTGGCCGCGTCGTTGCGGTCGTTCTTGGACGAGAGGTCGGCCGCCGACCTCGGGACCTTGGAGACGGCCGCGACGACGCAGTCGACGCCGAGCCCGGAGAGCTCCCTCTGCGGGGCGAAGCCGAGGTAGCCGCTCTCGTAGGCGGCGAGCGACGGGCCGGGGAAGCCCGACATCCACTCCGCGACCTCGCCCCAGGGGTTGCCGCGGAACCTCCTCGTCACGGCCTCGCCCGTCTCCGCGTCGAGCGCGCAGACGGTGGTGGACCTGAGGTGTACGTCCATTCCGAAGGCGGTAGAATATCTAGGCACGGGAGCCTCCCAACCTCGTTGCGGCGCGGCTGCGCCTCTGGCACTTCAACAACATTGTCGCAGCCCCGACCCGCGGTCACGAGCGGGGGCTCCTGTCGTTTCCGTGCCCTCGGATTGGGTCATAGTGTCTGTCCGTCCTCTACCTGCGGCGGTCTTCTAGCAGAAAAACCAAGTGAGTAGGCTTTTTGCAGAAGGCCGAGCACGCCCTAAAACGCCACAGCTCTGACCTGCAGTTTTATAGATCATTTGTCGCGATGTGCTCGGCAGGTTCAAAAAAGTCTACTCACTTGTATCTGAGACGCACCAGATTGGCAAAAACCGCCGCGAAAGGGCCCTTGGTCCCTTCGCGGCGGTCATACGCCTCTAATTTTGCGACGGTTTTGCCCGCTTGTTACTCGCTGTAGCGGGTGGCGATGGCGGCTTGTACCATGCCGGTGCTCATGAGGTAGGTCACCAGGAAATAGCCGCCGTAGGCTGCCAGGAAGATCGCGCAGGTGAGGCCCACGGTGCCGCCGATGCTCATATTTCCGAATATGCTCACCATCTCGATGATCACCTTAAGTGCCACAAAGGAGTGCGCCAGGCCCACTGCCAGCGGGAACAGGAAGAATACCGCCTGCTGCGCCATCACCGAATGACGAATCTGGCGGTCCTCACAGCCGATCTGTGCCAGCACACGATAGCTGCGGCTGCCGTCGGCCACGTTGGAGAGTTGCTGGATCGACAGAATCGCCGCGCATGCAACGACCAATACAAAGCCGATGTAGATGGCTAGGTAGCTAATAAGACCGTTCATTTGCGCTGCTTGCGCGTACATCTCGGAGCGTGTGATGAAGGTTCCCCACGACCCCGGCTCCTTGCCGTCAACGAGCAGATTGTCGAGCACAGTGTATTTAATACTCTCGTCTGCCTCGGTCGTATCCATCCCCTGTTTGTAGTTAACGAGCAGGCTACTGGAATACGGCTGCAGATTAAGTTGGGACAACAGCTCGTCGGCAACGACGACGGTACCCGGATTACTGCCCATCGCCGAGTTGGCGATGGCCGCCGTATCTTCGTCCGACTTATCGGTTGCGGGCTTGAGCGTATGCCCGCCCAAGGTAAGGGCATGGCCGCCAGCCATATACTTGGTGTACAGGTCGACCAGCTCGCCGCCCATATCACACGTGAGCAGATACTGGTCGTGACCGATGTGCACCGGCTCCTCGCCCATCATCTGGCGCAGTTTGTTGTACTGGCTCGCCGGCGTCACAAACAGACCCATCGTATCGGCATTGCTACCCCCGAACGCCTTGGGAAGCTTTTCGCCCATGGTCTTGCACATCTCACTTGGAGTCACCGAAGGATCCGAGCCGCCAAGCGGGTAACTCAGATACGAATCGATCTGCACATGCTCACCGGCAACATCGGCGATATTGACCTTCTTGCCGGTCTCGTCGTTGTTGTCCGCCGACTTGCCCTTAATACCGTCTGCAACGTTATCGTGATCGATACGATCGCCGTGCCATGCGGAGTACAAATCGACCGTACTATCGGCCAGCACCATTCGATCGGCCTCAGACGGATTGAAAGACTCTTTGTAGAAGTCGAGCGTATCGGGCGTGTAATAGACATACGTCTGCGACATGTCGGCCGGATTATAGCGCTCCAGATTCTCGTTCATCACGTTGGCAATCGACATACCGCACGTCACCGAGGTGATGGCCAAAAACAGGAGCATCGCGATGACGCCCATCGAAAAGCACACCGTGTTGACCTTGGCCGCAAGCTGGCGCACGGTAAACATGTTGAGGCCGCGCCAATACACGCCGCGCAGGCTCTGCAGCAGCTTGATGAGCATGCCCGAGAGTCCCCAGAACAGGGCAAAGGTGCCCACGGTAACCATAGCGGTCGTAATACCAAACTGGTTCATGGCCTCTTGCAGCTTGCTGTCCGTCGCGGTTAGCGGGAACCCATCACGTAGCAGACGGTAATAGGCCACGCCCACAAGCACCACGCCCACGGCAAAGATGGCAATCGCGATCCAGGGGTTGCGTGCCTTGATGCTCTCGTTGCGACGCTCGGCACCCATAAGCTCGATGAGTTTGGTACGACGCACGGCGCGAAGGTTCAGCAGTAGCGTGAGCACAAACATTACGAGCATGCAGGCAAGGGTCAGGCTAAACGCATGCACCGAGAAAAAGAAGTGGAAATTGGCGATCTGTGTCTTAAAGAGCGAGGCCGTAAAGAACGTCATGAGCTGGGAGAGTCCCACACCCAGCACAATGCCGGCGACAAAGGCGCCGAGCGAGACAATCACCGTCTCGAGCGCCATGATCGTGGCGACGCGCCCGCGCCCCATGCCGAGCACCTGGTACAGGCCAAACTCCTTTTTGCGGCGTTTCATGATGAAGTTATTGGCATACACCATTAAAAAGGCCATGACACCGGCCAAAAAGTACGTCAGGTTGCCGAGCATGCTGCCCATAACCTGCGCCAAGCCCTTTTCATCGATGCCGGCGATGTCGACCTGCATCGAGATGGTGTTAAAGGCATAGAAGACCGTAACGCCCAAGGTGAGCGTCAAAAGGTAGACGAGGTAGTCGCGGCCGGCGCGGCGGACGTTGCCCCAAGCGAGTTTACAGAGCATCGGAGCCCTCACCGCCCATCATGGCAACGACCTCCATAATGCGGTCGAAGAACTCTCGGCGGTCGATGTCGCCGCGGCGCAGCTCGGTGAAGATCTTGCCGTCGCGAATAAACAGCACACGGCTCGTGTAGCTGGCGGCAAAGCTGTCGTGCGTGACCATGAGCACGGTGGCGCGTAGGCGGCGGTTAAGGGCCTCCAGGCTCTCGAGCAGCAGGCGAGCGCTCTTGGAATCGAGGGCGCCGGTGGGCTCGTCGGCCATGATCATGGTGGGGTCGGTGACGAGCGCGCGAGCTGCGGCAACGCGCTGCTGCTGACCGCCGGACATCTGGTAGGGATACTTGTCGAGCACCTGACTGATGGACAGGCGCGCGGCCACATCCTGCACGCGGGTCGAGATCTCTGCCGAGTTTGTACGGGCGATGGTGAGCGGCAGGGCGATGTTCTCGCGTGCCGTGAGCGTATCGAGCAGGTTGGAGTCCTGGAAGATAAAGCCGAGCTCCTCTCGGCGGAACTGCGAAAGCTTGGCCTGCTTCATGCGTGTTACGTCCTGCCCGTTGATGCGGATCGTGCCACTTGTGGCGCTATCGATGGTCGACACACAGTTGAGCAACGTCGACTTACCCGAGCCCGAAGCGCCCATGATGCCAACAAATTCGCCGCGGTTGACGGTAAAGCTGACGTCGTTGAGCGCGCGGGTCACGTTGCCCAGCGCTCCATATACTTTTTCGAGATGCGCGACCTCCAGTACCGGGGTCGCCATGTGCGTGGTTTGCATACCGAGTCCTTTCTTGCGATTAGTCTACGGCATCTATAGTCGCAAGAAGACGAGTCGGCTACCATCGATATGGCTTACGCTTGCCTTACCGTTGTGTAAGGTACAGGTAGCCGACCTGCCACGTGTTGATATTGAGAGAGGACTCCTGTTGAAGACTGTTCATGTTGCCGCTGGGATCATTCGCAAGGATGGATCTGATGAGCTGCTTGCCGTGCAGCGCGGCTATGGCGACATGCAGGGACTTTGGGAGTTCCCCGGTGGCAAGCTCATGCGCGGCGAGACACCCGAAGACGCCGTGCGACGCGAACTCATGGAAGAGCTGCAGGTCAAAGTCACCAACCTGCGTGATTTCTATACCGTTGAGTACGACTACCCCGATTTCCATCTCTCGATGGAGTGCTACTACTGCTCGCTCGCCGATGAATCCGATAAGCCTCAGAAGCACGACCGCCAGCTTGATATCCGCTGGATTCCGCGCACCTCGCTTGCCACGGTGGAATGGATGCCCGCAGACAAGGGGCTCATCGATGCCCTGATTGAGCTGAAGGAAGACCGGCTCGAGGCCAACGGCACTGTCAACGACGCCGAGGCCGCCACGACCGAACACCCCGCCACCAAGCCCAAGCGCGCACCTAAACGCCGCAGCAAAAAGCGCGCCAAGCCCGGCCTGCTCGACGGCATCGACACCTCGGACCTTTCCGCCGACGAGCGCGAACTGGTGCGCCGTCGCGCCGCCATCAAAAAGTCCATGAAGGGCAACAAGCGCGCCAACACCAAACCCGAGCTGCTCGTTCGCCAGCGCCTGCGGGCAGCAGGTCTTACGGGCTATCGCTTGGAATGGAAGGTTCCCGGCAAGCCCGACATCGCCTTCCCCGGCCGCAAGATCGCCATCTTCGTCAACGGCTGCTTTTGGCACCGCTGCCCCAAGTGCAACCCCAGCCAGCCCAAGCGCAATGTTGAGTTTTGGGAGGCAAAGTTCCGTCGCAACGTCGAGCGCGACCGTGCCGCCGTGGCAGCGCTCACCGAAATGGGCTGGACGCCCATAACCATCTGGGAATGCGAACTCAAAAAGGACCGCATCGACGCCACGATGGAAAAGGTCATCGAGCAGGTGCGTGCCGCGGCACCGCAACGCTAACAGCGAGCATTCACACGCTCCGCACGTCCGCGCCACGTCTACGCCACAAACCTTAGAAAGCCCTTAAGCTCAAAACCTTTCAAGAGTGTTACTCAATAGCCTTGACCTGCGGTTTCATCGTAACACCAAACCAGGTTAAGCCTTTCTTTAGCGCTTCTTTGCAACAGCCGCGGCATAATACTGCCAACGCACGGGACCTAGCAGCACACCCCGTGCGCAACCTTTTGGTGGACATCGAGGAGGCCGCATAAGCATGCATTCTTCCAATGACGCAGCACAGCAGCCATCCCTAAAACATGCAAACCTTTTCTCCTTCCCCCCGACACAGAGAAACGGCCTCCTCGACTCCCCCACCACAAAAGCAAAACGCTCAACCGATCAGATCCTCAACCTGCGAGCATCGTTCGAAAAGCTCCAAGCATCCCTAAACAAGTCATTCCCCAACCAAGCCCGGGCATACTAACCCCTCATCAACAAAGAAGCCCTAACGCGCCATTATTTCCGCCCAACGCCACAAGGGCGATCGAGCAGGACGGCTTGGGCGGGTCCCCGTACTTAGTTTCCAAAATCATTCCGCAGCGCGAAGGCCCCCGTTGCCAACGCTTCGTAGAAGCGAGGCAACGGGGGCCTTCATGCGCGAGGACGTTTTGGAAACTAAGTACGGGGACCCGCCCAAGCCGTCCGGTGGAATCAGAGTACCCTTGCTGTTACTCTGCTTTGCCCACAGAGTTGAGGTTGGTCATGCGGATCTTAACCAGCTCGGTGATCTCACGCATGCCCTCCTTGGCCGGCTTCTTGGGATCGAAGCAGGCGGGGTTCTTAGCCATGTAGGCCATGAAGCCCTTGGTGTAGGCCTGACGCAGCTCGGTGGCGTAGTTAACCTTGCAGATGCCGTTCTTCACAGCCTCGGCAACCTGCTCATCGGGCACACCGGAGGTGCCGTGCAGGACCAGCGGCACGTCGACGGCGTCGCGGATGGCCTTGACCACGGACTGCTCGATGTGCGGATCGCTCGTGTACACACCGTGGCTGGTGCCAACGCCAATAGCGAGAGAGGTGCAGCCAGTGCGCTCGACGAACTCCTTGGCCTCGGCAGGATCGGTGTAGGGGCTCTCGCCCTCAACTGCGGGACCGTCGTCCTCCTTGCCGCCAACCTTACCGAGCTCGGCCTCGACGGGCACGCCCATGGCGCGGCCAGCGTCGGCGACGGACTTGGTCAGGGCGATGTTGTCCTCGAAGGACTCGTGCGAGCCGTCGATCATGACAGAGGTGTAGCCCGTGCGGAAAGCCTGCATGCAGCGGTCATAGCCATCGCCGTGATCGAGGTGCAGGGCGACGGGCACGGAAGCGCGCTCAGCGGCAGCCTTGACCATGCCGTAGAAGTAGTCCAGACCAGCGGTCTTGATGGTGCCCGGGGTGGTCTGCATGATGACGGGGGACTTGGTCTCCTCGGCAGCGGCCAGAACGGCCATAACAAACTCGAGGTTCTCGACGTTGAAAGCGCCAACAGCGTAGTGGCCGGCCTGAGCGTCCTTGAGCATCTTTTCGGTGGTAACAAGTGCCATGAGCGTTTGCTCCTCTCCCTCGCCCGCATCTGGACATCGGGCGTAGTTGTTCACAAGGCGTTTTACCTTGCGTTTTTCTGCGCTCATTGTATGAAATTCAGCGGCTTTACACGCGCGAGATATTGAGCCCATGCAGGTCAATACCGTCGTTTTTGAAAAGTAAACGGAAGGAATTGGAGCCGAGTGGGCGTGTTCGATATTGAATTTTGGGCGTTGAGCGTCTTTCTTTTATAGAAAAGATAAGTAATCGAAAGGTGTTTTCTTACTCAAAAAGAAAATGAACGAAAATAGAGTCAACACAATTCCTGCAAATTTAGCCGAGAATGGAGCAGACATGACCCAAGCTACCAACCGTGCTTTTGCCGACGAACGCCGCGCCGCCATCATGGAAATGCTCGAGCATAATGCCTCGGTGCAGGTAGCAGAAATCGCCCAGACCTTTGGCGTGTCCTCCGTCACCGCCCGCGCCGACCTGGACGCGCTCGCCGAAGCAGGCAAGCTGCGCCGCACACATGGTGGTGCCGTTTCGCTTCACAAGCGCCTGACCGTCTCCACGCAGGATCGCCGCATCAATGTCAACGTCGCCGCCAAGCAGGCCATCGCGCAAAGCGCCATCGAGCTCGTCAATGACGGCGACACGCTGCTCGTCGACTCGGGCACCACGGCGCTCGAGTTCGTCCGACTCCTTGATCAGCGCGACGGCATCACCGTTATCACGGCCGACATTACCATCGCCGATTATATTGACGAGAGCATGCCCTCGGTCGATGTCGTCATGCTGGGCGGGACACTGCGCAAAGGTCATCGCTATCTGTACGGCCCACTTACCATGCAGGCTCTCCAAATGGTCCACGCCGATCTTGCCGTCATGTGCCCTGGCGCTTTTGTTCCCGGCTGCGGCTTTACGACCGACTTTCCCCAGATGGCCGAGACCAAAACAGCTATGATCGCCGGAGCCCATCAAAGCGTCGCCCTCATGGACGCTAGCAAGGTTAACGGACGCGGCATGTACCGCTTTGCCGAACTGACTGATGTCGACACCATCGTGATGGACCGTGACCCCGATGGCGCCGTCGCCACCTCAATCGCCGAGACCGCCGACGAGGCCCGCCCAAATCTCGTCATCGCCGGCGCTTAAACAAAAACCACCACAAAGGTGCCTGTCCCCTTTGTGGTGGTTGTGATGGCTGAGCGTCAAAAGTGAGCGTGTCGCTACTTGGACAGCTCGTCGGCGAGGGCCTCGATCTGGGCGCGCGAGGCTTCGTTGAGCGAGCCCAGCACAGTCACCTTGTTCTGCGTCAGGGTGATGTCCTTCATGCCCTCGAGCTCCTTGGTCATAACCTTGGCAGCCGCGGGTGCCCAAGAGCCGGCCTCGACGAGCGCCACCGTACGGTTCTGGTAGGCGTGCTCGGCGAGCGTATGGATGAAGGTGCTCATGCACGGGAAGATCTCGCCCTGATAGGTGATGGAGGCGAGCACCAGACGGTCGTAGCGGAACGCATCCTCAACGGCCTCGGCCATGTCGTCACGAGCCAGGTCAAAGACGGAGACCTTCTGGCCGCGAGCCTCAAGCGCAGATGCGAGCTCCTCGACGGCAGCCTTCAGATGCCCGTACACGCTCGCATAGGCAATCGTGATACCCTCGTCCTCGGGCTGATAGCTCGACCAGGTGTTATAGGTGTCGAGGTAGTAGCCCAGGTTCTCAGTCAGCACGGGGCCGTGGAGCGGGCAGATGATCTGGATATCCAGGTCGGCGGCCTTCTTGAGAACGGCCTGCACGAACTTGCCGAACTTACCGACGATGCCAAAGTAGTAGCGGCGAGCCTCGCAAGCCCACCCCTCGGGATCCTCGATGTCGTTGGCGCCAAACTTGCCAAAGCCGTCGGCACTAAAGAGCACCTTGTCGGTGGACTCGTAGGAGAAGATCACCTCGGGCCAGTGAACGTTGGGGGCGCCGACAAACGTTAGACTGTGACCGCCCAGATCGAGCACGTCGCCCTCTTTGACAACCATCTTGCGCTCGGGGTAGTCGGTGCCAAAGTAGTTGACCATCATGCGAAAGGCGCCCATGCTGGCCACAATCTGTGCCTGGGGATAGCGCTCCATAAAGGCGGCGATACCGGCGGAGTGATCGGGCTCCATGTGATGGACGATCAGGTAGTCGGGCGTACGGCCATCGAGCACGGCCTCGAGGTTGCCGAGCCACTCGTCAACAAAACCGCCGTCGACTGAATCGGCGACAGCGATCTTTTCGCCCAAGATAACGTAGCTGTTGTATGCCATACCGTTCTCGGACACATCGTACTGGCCCTCGAACAGGTCAATGTCGTGATCGTCGACACCGATGTAGCGGATATCCTTGGTGATCTCCATCAGGCAAAGCCTCCTAGATAGACAAAAGAGCCCGTCTATCATAGCACTCGCCTTCATAGCCACGGCTATCTGTCAGCATCCTTACCGATTGTTTTTGAGGCGGAATATGCCGCCGTTTACCTGCACAAACTATGCGCGCGGTATCGCTGTGCTATGTCGAACGATGAGCTGGCCGGGAATACGAATGGCAACGGTTTTGCCCGCCGTACCCGCCTCGGGAACCGCATGCTCAAACACCTCGCGTCCGCGCTGATGTAGATCGAATCGCACGGTCGTGAGCTCGTTGTGTGCTACAAAATCATCGAGCGAATCGTCGACGCCCACCACGCTCACGTCCTCGGGCACGCGCAGGCCGCTATCACGCAGCGCGGCAAACGCGCCATTTGCCATCTGATCGTTTGCCGCATAGATCGCCGTCATGGTGCGATCGTGCTCGGCCAGGTACCTGCCGGCCTCGTAGCCGCTGTTGGCAGACCAGTCGCCCTCGAGCGGCTCTGCCGGCTCGATGTGTTTACGCTCGAGCGCATCCTGCCAACCGGCGCGACGAAATTGCTCGTCGACCGAGAACGACGGGCCGCCAATATAGCGAATCTGCTCGTGTCCCAGCTCAAACAGATGATCCATAAGCAATAGCGAGCAGCCGTAGTGATCGGAGTCGACCGTGGTCACGCGCGGATGCGCGTACATGGTAACGATAACCGTGCCAATGCCCGGCAGTGGATCAAACGTCTCAAAATCGGGCGCCATGCGGCTCATGCCGATGATGATGCCGTCCACCGGCAATGCGGCCATACGACGCGTGGCCTCGGCAAGCGAGAATTCCTCGGTCTTGGACATCTCGACCAGCGTGATGGCGCAATTATGCTCGCGAGCAGCGCTGGCGATGCCGTCGATCATTGAGAGGTTGCCAAACTTGGTGACATCGTTGATGCATAGGCCTACCGAATGGTAACGGCCGTCGCGCAGCGAGCGACCGGCATAACTCGGACGAAAGCCGAGCTCTTGCATAGCAGCCTGCACGCGCTGGCGCGTCTGCTCGTTAACGTTGGGCAAGCCGTTGGCGACGCGCGAAACCGTCTGCTGCGAAACGCCAGCAGCGCGGGCGACGTCGGCCATGGAAACCGGACGCGTACCTGTATCGTTGGACGGGCGCCTTGCCACAGGATCACCTTCACCCTTGCGAGATCTGAATAGCGTGAATGCCGGCCCGGGCAGAAATACATCCCGCGCCGAGGCCCGCTATCGTCGGACGCATGTTAACGTACTCTACTTTTTCTATCTGCATCTCTTCTGCTTTATAAGTCCATACGGCAGTACCGTTCACGGCTGAATTTCTACCGATTACCAGATTCTCAAAAAGTGACAAGCGTTGTGTTATGAGTACGTTAACATAGCCCGTAACGTGCGATATCGTGAACACTTGGTTCATGCCGCTTCAAGTTGTTAACGTACTCATAACGACGCAAAACCCACCCGGGCACGCCAAGGAAAGGACTCCCATGACCACTCCCGACGAAAAGACACTCGCCACGCTCACCAAGCTATTCGAGGAGGAGTTTGGCCCCATCGGCGACCGCCAGGTGCTCTACGTGCACGCGCCCGGCCGTTCCGAGATCAGCGGCAACCACACCGACCACGAGGGCGGCCACGTTATCGCCGGCTCGCTCGATGTCGCCGTCGACGGCATCGCCGTGGCAACCGATTCCAACAAGGTTCGCGTCGCCGACGAGGGCTATCCTACGTTTGAGATCACGCTCGACACGCTGGATATTCAAGAGTCCGAGAAGGGCACGTCCGCAAGCCTCGTCCGCGGTATGGCCCACGAGATTGCAGCGCTTGGTGTTGAGCCCAAGGGCTTCGACTTCGCCTTTACTTGCTCCGTCCCTTCGGGCGGCGGCCTATCCAGCTCCGCTGCCGTCGAGACCGCGTACGGTCGTGCCATGGAAACCCTCTGGGGCGCACCCGCCATCGAGCCTGTCGCGCTCGCCCAGATGAGCCAGCGCACCGAGAACAACTATTACGGCAAGCCCTGCGGTCTTATGGATCAGGCAGCCGTGTGCCTGGGCGGCCTTGCCTACATGGACTTTGAGGACCAGGCTCAGCCTAAAACCCAGAAGCTCGAGCTCAACTTTGAGGATCACGGCTACGCGCTCGTGCTCGTTAAGGTCGGTGCCGACCACGTGGCCGCCACCGACGACTACGCCGCCGTTCCGCGCGAGATGCAGGACGTCGCTGCCGAGTTTGGCAAGGCGCGCCTATGCGAGGTCGACGTTGCCGACTTTGACGCCAAGCTCCCCGAGCTGCGCGCCAAGCTGGGTGACCGTGCCTGCCTGCGCGCCGTTCACTACTGGTACGAAAACGGCTTGGTCGACAAGCGCTGGGCAGCCCTGAACGCCGGCGACATCGACCAGTTCCTGATCCTGACGCGCGAGTCCGGCGCCAGCTCTGCCATGTACCTGCAGAATGTCGTCGCCAAGCTGGGCTCCGAGCAGCCTTCCATGTATGCCCTGGCGCTGGCCGAGCACGTGCTCGACGGCCGCGGCGCCGTCCGTATCCACGGTGGCGGCTTTGGTGGCACCATCCAGGCCTTCGTGCCGCTCGAGCTCGTCGACACCTTTATCACCAAGATGAACAGCTGGCTGGGCGAAGGCTCTGCCCGCCACTACGCAATTACTGACAAGGGGGCTTACGCGGCATGGCTGTAATGACCGACGTGCGCGAGGCCGCGCAGGGCCTTATCGAATATGCCATCCACCGATCGATGATCGGACAGGACGACCGCATCTGGGCCTACAACACCATTCTGGAGTGCATCGGCACTACGGGTCCCGCGCTCGACATGACCTGGGCGCTGCAGAACGAGAAGCTCTCGCTCTTGCACCCTGATACGCTCCCCGATTTTGACCTGGAGGGCACGCTTGCCGCGCTTTCCGAGGCCGCCGTTGCCAACGGTGCCGCCGAGGACACGGCATCGGGCCGCGACCGCATCGCCATGCGCATCATGGGCGCTCTCATGCCGAGGCCTTCGGTTGTAAACGAGGAGTTCAACGGCCGCATGGGCGTCAACGAGCCCCGCGCCGCGACCGACTGGTTCTATGGTCTGTGCTGTGACGCCGGTTACGTGCGCCGCGCCGCCATCGCGCGCAATATCAAATGGAGCACCCCCACCAACTGGGGCGATCTTGAGATCACTATCAACCTGTCCAAGCCTGAGAAGGACCCGCGCGATATCGCCGCGGCAGGTGTAGCCAAGAACACGGGTGAGAAGTATCCCGCCTGCCAGCTCTGCATCGAAAACGAGGGCTATCCCGGACGCTCCGCCGCAGCCGACGGCGGCACTCACCCCGCCCGCCAGAATCTGCGCGTTATCCCCATCCAGCTCGACGGCGAGCGCTGGGGTTTCCAGTACAGCCCGTACGCGTACTTTAACGAGCACTGCATTGCCATGAGCTCCGAGCATCGCCCGATGCACGTGGACCGCAAGGGTCTGACCTGTCTGCTCGACTTTGTCGACCTGTTCCCGCACTACTTTATTGGCTCCAACGCCGACCTGCCCATCGTGGGCGGCTCGATTCTTTCGCACGACCACTTCCAGGGCGGTGCGCACGAGTTCCCCATGATGCATGCCGCCGAGGTCTCGCAGTTTAGCGTACCCGGTTTTGACCAGGTCAGCGGCACCGTTTTGCAGTGGCCGCTTTCGGTGCTGCGACTGCGCTCGCACGACCGCGCCCAGCTGCTCGACGCCGCCGAAAAGATTATCCTCGCCTGGCGCGAGTGGACCGATGAGTCTGTGGGCGTCATCGCGCACACAGCCGATGGCGTAGCGCACAACACCGTGACGCCCGTCATCCGCCGCGTCGACTCTCGCGGAAATGCCGGCGGCGAAATCTACGAGGCCTACCTGGCGCTTCGCTGCAACATCACGACCGACGAGCATCCGCTGGGCGTGTTCCACCCGCATGCCGAGTACCACCACATTAAGAAGGAGAACATCGGCCTGATCGAGGTCATGGGCCTGGCCATTCTTCCGCCGCGCCTGGTTCCCGAGCTCGGCGCTGTCCGCGAGCACCTGCTGGCGGCCAAGGTCGATGCCAGCTACGACCTTGCTAGCGCGCTCGAGGGCGATGATCTATGCCGCAACCACGCCGCATGGGCCGAAGACGTCTTTGCCCGCCGCGCCGACGAGCTTACGGCAGACAACGCCATCGATATCCTGCACGAGGAGGTCGGCGTGGTGTTTGGCCACGTGCTCGACAACGCCGGCGTCTTTAAATGGGACGAGGCGGGTCGCGCCGCCCAACAGCGCTTCATCGACTCGCTGTAGCACGCGAGCTCGAACGCACGCCCGCAATAGATAGCGCCAACACGACCACGGCGCCCGCCGGCAACATCGCCGACGGGCGCCGTTTTCTGATGCAAGGGTAGCTAATTTGCACCAAAACAAGGAGTGTTCCAAACTGCCGGCAGAGAAGGAACGTCCCCAGGTGCCGACCTAAACCCCCACATTATTCGATGGAAAAACGTGGTTGCCTCACACATTATTCGATGGAAAAACGTGATTTACTCCCACATTTTTCGATGGAAAGACCAAAACGGTTTTATACTGACCATGATCGTTAGGAGGCAGTATGCAGCGACAGCTAATGGACGAACTCATCGCTTGGAAATCTAGGGCAAACCGCAAGCCCCTCCTGCTTAAGGGGGCCCGCCAGACGGGAAAAACCTGGCTTCTCAACGAATTCGCAGGCCAGCAGTATCAAAACGTCATCCGTTTTGACTTTATGCTCGAACCGGGCGCACGTTCGCTGTTCGACGGAAGCCTTGACCCCAAACGCATCATCTCCCAGATAGAGCTCCTGCGCGGCCAGACCATAACGCCGACAGACACGCTCATCATCTTCGACGAAATCCAGGAGGCGCCGCGTGGCATCACCTCGCTCAAATACTTCAACGAGCTGGCGCCGGAATACCATATCGTGGCAGCCGGCTCCTATATGGGGCTCGCGCTCCGACGCGAAAACGAGTCGTTCCCCGTCGGCAAGATCAACCAGCTCACCATGCGCCCCATGGGGTTTGTCGAGTTCGTTCGTGCCGTCGATGGCGATCCGCTCGCAGATGCCATCCTTGCCGCAGACATGGACCTGCTGACAAACGTTTCCGAAAAGCTCGAGCGCCTGCTCAAGGAATACCTCGTTGTCGGTGGCATGCCAGAAGTTGTCTCCGCTTTCGCCGCCTCCCACGATTTTATCGAGGCCCGCAGGCTTCAGCAGCAAATCATCGAAGCTTATGAATCCGATTTTGGCAAGCATGCGCCAGCCCGCATCGTCGAGCGCATGAGGCTGGTTTGGAAATCCCTTCCCGGCCAGCTCGCAAAGGAAAACAAGAAGTTCGTCTACGGCGCGCTTCGTCCCGGGGCGCGCGCACGCGATTTTGAGGAAAGCCTCCAGTGGCTCATGGACTATGGAATCGTTCATAAGGTACCGCGTGTTTCCGCCCTAAGAGCACCGCTCACAAGCTACGAGGATCTCTCGGGCTTCAAGCTGTTCTGCATCGACACCGGCATCCTCGGAGCACTCTCCGGCCTCACGCCAGCCATTGTTCTGAACGGGCCCGCTGTTTTTACGGAGTTCAAAGGCTCGCTGACCGAGCAATACGTCGCACAGGAGCTTTTGCTCCAAGGCAATACTCCCGCGTATTGGTCATCCTCCTCCGGCAATGCAGAGACTGACTTTGCCGTCGACCATGCGGGGACCGTGCTTCCGCTCGAGGTCAAGGCGGCAGAGAATCTCAAAGCAAAGAGCCTGAGGATTGCCTGCGAGAAGTTCAAGCTCGAGCGCTGCGTGAGAACATCGTTAGCGGCATATAGAGACGAAGGCACGCTCGTCAATATTCCGCTCTGGGAGATTGGGCAAATCGACAAGCTGGCATAGGCGCTGTGGAGGGGGTGCCCCGTAAGGAGTGTCCCAAACTGCCGGCAAAAAAGGAACGTCCCTATCTGCCGCATTCCCAAAGCAAGGCAACGCCGATGTCTTGGAAACGACAGCGAGCGGGCCGCATTTGAGACAAGGTGACGTGAAACGAAAGGGCGCTGACCTTCTGGTCGCGCCCTTGAAGTTGAACGTCAGATTGTCCAAATGCGGCCCGCGCAGCGTCGGTAGGTTACGGCGTTTGGTAAAACGCCGTAACTCGACGCCGTAACTCTAGAGCTCCGTTACTTCAACGTTGTTGTAGATCTCGTCCCAGCGGTCCATGACCAGGTGGCCGGTCTTGGGATCCATGGCGTTGAGCTTGCCGCAGGTATTGGCGGTCTTGAGCACCGTGACGTCGTCGGCACCAGCCGCAATGGCATGCGCAAAACCGGCGATGGTCGAGTCACCGGAACCCGTCGCGTTCACAGCCGCGATCGCGGGCGTCTTGGCGCGGAACGCGCGACCCTCATGAAAGCCAACCGAACCGGCAGCGCCCATCGAAACGACAACCCAGGGAATACCGGCAAAGCGGTCATCGGCGGCGAGCGCCTCGCGCAGGGCATCGACATCATCGGTCGTAAAGGACGTACCCAGCAGGCCGTTAATCTCGGTCAGATTGGGCTTTACGAGCTCAGGCTTAGCGTCGGACTCCAGCGCGGCCTCCAGCGATGCACCCGAGGTGTCGAGCAGCACCTTGGCGCCCGCCTCCTCGGCGATCTTGACGAGCTCGGCATAGTAGCCGGCATCGACGCCACGCGGCAGCGAGCCCGAAAGCGTCACAACGTCCGCCTTCGCTGCAAGCTCGGCGAACTTGGCCGTAAATGCCTCGAGCTCGGCCGGGGCGATCTGCGGGCCGCTCTCCAGCAGCTCGGTCTGATTACCCTCGTGCAGGATATTCAGGCAAATGCGCGTCTCACCGGCAATGGGCACAAAGTCGTTCTTGACGCCATCGGCATCCATAAGCTCGGCCATATAGGCACCCATGTGGCCGCCGAGCAGACCGGTCGCAAGCACGTCGTCGCCCAGCTGCAGCAGCACGCGGCTCACGTTGAGGCCCTTGCCGCCGGCGGTCTTTTCGGGCATCACGCGGTTAACATCGTCGATGATCAGCTTATCGAGCTGATAGCGCGTATCAATCGACGGGTTCATGGTAACGGTCAGAATCATATTGAACTCCTGTTTCCGGGGCACGACACGCGCGGCCCCAACATACGATAGCTCGTTAAAGGATCTCGATCTCAAAGCCGCGGGTGACGGTCTCCCCCGGCTTGGCCACCAGGCAGCCGCGCTTGTGCTCCAGGATATCGTCCTCGTCAGAGCAGGTGGACAGACCACCCCACGGTTCAACAGCCACAAAGTCGCCCTCGGGCTTACTCCACACAATCAGGTACGGCATATCGGGGAACGTCAGGCGCACGCCCTTGTCCTCGGTCTTCTTGGTCAGCGTAACCACGCGGCTCTCGAGCACGTCAAAGATGGTCTCCGCGAAGTCGAAGAGTTCGTGGGTCAGCGGCAGGTCATGGCCAACCATCGGGTTCTTGCTGCGATGCTCAACATCAATCAGGCCCGTCGAGGGAACGGCAGTACAGAGCTCGGCGGCCTCGCGCTGCTCAAAACGGAGCTCGTAGTCGTCATAGGACTCGCTCTCGTCAAGCGGGCACTTAAAGCCAGGGTGACCGCCCACAAAGAACGGCATGTCCTCGGTGCCCTCATTGGTCACCTCGTACGACACGGCCACCTTCTCCGCATCGATCGTGTAACGAGCAACGATCTTAAACGGATACGGGTACTGCTCGAGCAACTCGGCATGGTCGGCAGAGCTTAGGCTCAGCGCGACCATGTTGTCGCCCTGCTCCTCGAGCTTCCACTCCTGTTTGCGCGCAAAGCCGTGACGGGCAAGCTTGACCTCGCGGCCGCCCATGGTCATTGCGCGACCGTCACGAAGGTCGCCGCAGATTGGGAAACAAATGGGTGCCTGGCCCGACCAGACCGCCGGGTCACCCTGCCACAGGTACTCACGGCCGTTGGCCGTAATAGAAGTGAACGACCCGCCCGCCGTGCTCAGTGCCACGCGGATAGAACCGTTATCAAGAACAAACTCCATAGGAGCCTTCCCTTTCTTACGACAGCCCGCCAAGTCAATAGGGCTGATAGAAAACCGGCCCGCGCCCCCTCACAGAAACGCGAGCCGTCAACGGACTAGTTAATTACGCCGGATACCCGCTAATCATGGTATTCGCCGCGGTCCCACTTCTCCAGGAACTCGTCAAAGAAGTGCGGATCGGCCTGAGCCTCGGCGTCGGCCTTGTTGCAAGCATCGATCTTAGCGATCAGGGCATCGTGCTCGGGAGTCTTCTCGTAGGGCTCCTCCAGGAAGGCAAGCATGATATCGGCCATCAGGAACTCGCCGGTGATCTTGCCGCCAAAGCCCACGATGTTGGCGTTGAGCTCGCGACGGGCATACAGGGCAGAGGTCATGTCGCGAACCAGGGCGCAGCGGGCGCCGGGAACCTTGTTGACGGCGTTGGTGATGCCGATGCCGGTGCCGCACAGGGCCACGCCAAAGTCGGCCTTGCCGCTGGCAACAGCCTCGCCCACGGCCTTACCGTAGATGGGATAGTGCGTACGGGAGTGGCTGTAGGTGCCGCAGTCGAGCACCTTGTAGCCAGCCTGCTCCAGGCGGTCGGCCAGATAGATCTTCTCGTCCGTAACGATATGGTCGCAACCGATTGCGATGGTCTTCTTCATCAGAACGTCCTTTCGTCTGAATTCACAAGTTGAGGTAGAAGTTCGAGTTCTCGGTGGCTCTCGTTAGGCCATCTTGTTGAGCATGTCGACACGGATCTGGTGACGGCCGCCGGCGTACTGGGCGCGCAGGAATTCACGGGCGATCTTCTTGGCGACCTCGGTGCCCACAACGCCCGGGCCCATGGTGACCATGCGCGAGCCGTTGTGCTCGCGGGTCATGTAGGCGGAACGCTCGTCGGAAATGTTGGCGACGACCATACCCTTAATCTTGACGGCGGCCATATAGGAGCCGACGCCGTACTTATCGAATGCGAAGCCCTGGGAATCCTTGTGCTCCAGCAGGTCCTTGGCAACGGCGGTCGCGGAATCGACAAAGTCCGCGGCAGGGGTCTCGGAATAGTCGACGACCTCGTGGCCGTCGGCGATGAGCATCTCCTTGATGGACTCCTTCATCGACATACCGTCGGCATCGGAAGCGATTACAACCCTCATGACATCCTCCTTGAGAGATACGCAGGTGCGTAGTTCCTGTTTGGAAGTGTTGAATCGCGTTCAGGTCCGGGCATCTGAATGTGCGGTTCTTCACTGTTCATGTTTATTTGAACACATTCGAACAGTAACTGCAACAACTATTTGTTTATCTTTGTTCTTTTTTGAACAAATACCGTTCACGGATGATTGCTGACCGTTTGGGCCCGGCGCGGACGCAGCGACCATGTGTTCAACAAACAAAAGGGGCGGCCGAGAACGTGTCTCGGCCGCCCTTCGGCGGTATGCCCCGGTATATACAGCTGTTTTAGCTACTCGGACTGCCCACCCTTTTTGGCGTGCTTGGACGGAGCACTCAAGAAACGACCCGTCAAATAGTTCGCCGGGCCGGAAATATCGATCCCCAGCAGCACGTGTCCTAGCCACAGAAACGCCACGAGCACCAGCAATGGAATCACACACGAGGTCACGATCATCACGATGACGCCTTCGATGAGGTCGGTCACCTGCTGCACCACCTCATCGGTCATCGACTTGGCACTGTCGGTCACCGATGTAAGTAGACTCGATGCCCCATCGGCCAGCTGCTCAAGTACATTCTTGTTTTCCGTAGTCTCGGACTTCTTCTCGCTCTTTGTGGAGCTCGTCTTGCTCGCTTCAGTCGCCTTTTGCTCTGCCTGCTCGATACTCACCTGATACGTTTCATCGACCTTCTGCGACACCCATACGCTCGCGGGCACGAGCGCCATGCCGATCACGGCAACCACCAGCACGCGCGTCGCCACACGGCGCAGGACAGTGCTCGTGCTCCAGCGCCCGTGAATGCCGAGCGACACCGCAAAGAGCACCAACGCAAGCGGGATTAAGATGCCCAAGCCAACCGACCACAAAATCGTGAGCAAATATTTCTCTAGGTAGAGCACGGCGAGCACAATACCAAGGTTGCCTGAAAGCTGTGCGAGCTGCTCGGCAACCGGCGTTCCCGTATCACCCGGCAGCGCCGTAATACCTGCAGATAGAGCAACGCATGAAGCCGTGAGCGCCAAAACATTGCCCTTCTTTTGATCGATGACCTCGATGGTGGAGTCCCAAGTCTTGGTATCGGCAAAATGCGGACGAGCTACAAAGCCCGACAGGAGCGCCAGTACCACAAGCGCAACGACAAAGCCAATCTGCAGCTTTTTGTTTGCGCACACGACATCGGACAGACTGGGCTGCAGCTCGGTTACCGTCGTGTGCTCGGTTATCTGGACAGGACGCCCATGAGCCATCTCGTGCGCGTCTCTTTTTTGTATTGACCCGTTATCCGGCATTTGGATACCTCCTCAGTCCGGCGTTTAATGCGAAAGGAAGTATACCCACCGAGCAAAAATCGAACGGGAGGACAATGGTGCGCACCAAGACTGCCCCCCAACGACTAGTCGTTTAAGAACGTCCCCAATGACTATCTCGGGATGAGTTGCGGTGGAATAGGGATTGTTTTGCGCCTGCCGGCCCATATTCAGTCCCTATTTCACCGCAACTTGGAGGAGAACAGAAAAAGCCCTGCCGCGGGTTTTGCGGCAGAGCTTTTGGAAGGGGCTTGGTTGTGAGGGCTCGTTAGGCGAGCTTGGCCTCGAGCTCGGCGATGCGCTTGTAGGCATCGATGGTAAAGCGGGCCTGCTTCTCCAGGATCATAGTGGTCATGAGAGTGTCCTGAGCATGAGCCATGATGAAGGTCATCTCCATCTCGCCACCGCCGGCCTCCTGCGAAAGCAGCTTGGTCTGCGTGTCGTGGGCGCCGATAAGTGCATCGCTGGCATCCTTGTGCAGCTGCTCGGCCTTCTCAAAGTCACCCTCGCGAGCAGCATCGAGCGCTGCAAGCAGATCGGTCTGGGCGTCACCTGCGTATGCGACAATCTCGAATCCAACCATCGAGATTTCTTCTTTGGTTGCCATATTGCGTTCCTTTCACATATGAACCAATGGAGAGCATCGCGTCCGGGCATACGCGCTGCGTTCTGTATGACAGAAACATTAACATTCAAACAAAAAAGAACAGCGCAAAACGTAATTTCAAGCTATGAACGGTCACTTTTCGCCCGTGAACGGTTTTTAAACCAATCTGAACAATATCGAACACAATTAGCGGCAACCCAAACAGGGCCACACCCTAACGCAAATCGCGCACCGTATCGCCCTCTACGAGCACACCGGGGATCAGCATGTGCTCCACGCCAGACGCACCCCCATCAGCGCCGGCAATCTTGTCGACCGCCCACATGCCGACGCGCTTGTTGTCAAAGCGCACCGTGGTCAGGCGACGGTCGGGCACGATATCGCCCAGGCTGTCATCAACACCCACCACGCTCACGTCCTCGGGCACACGCCTTCCGCACGACTCGAGCCCGCGAATGCAGCCGTAGGCCATGGCATCGTTGGAAGCATAAATGGCCGTACAGGTCGGATCTTCCGCCAGAGCCTGACCGGCAGCATATCCGCTCTGTGCCGTCCAATCCCCACGGACGAGTCGCGGCGGCTCAATACCATGCGCGCGCAATGTCTCGCGCCAGCCTTCCTCGCGCCGCATGCCCGAAAGCGAGCGCTCGGGACACGAAATAAAGTGCACGGTTTTGTGCCCCCGCCCCAGCAAGTACTCGACCACCTGGCGCGAGCAATCGAACTGGTCGCTATCGACCGTTGAACAGAGCGGGTGCTCCAGCATCGTAACGAGCACCGTCTGCATGCCGGGCAGCGGCTCGAAGGTGCCAAAGTCCGCCGGCATGCGATTCATGATCACGACCATGCCGTCTACCGGCAGCGCGCTCATACGCGACGATGCGCTCTCGAGGGTATAGGGATGTCCATCTACTTTAGTGAGGGTGATGGCATAGCCATGTTTGTCGGCCGCGGCGACAAAGCCCTCCATACGGTCGAGGTTGCCGGTACCGGTAATGTTGAACATGGCGACGCCGACGGTCTTAAACTTGCCACGGCGCAGCGATCGACCGGCGAAATTAGGGCGATACCCCAGCTCGCGCATGGCGGCACGCACGCGTTCCTTGGTCTCGGGGCGCACACTGGGCGAATCGTGCACGGTGCGCGAGACCGTCTGCTCCGAGACGCCCGCGAGGCGCGCCACGTCTTTGACGGATACCGATTTTTTAACAGCGGCCATAGGTCGATCTTTCTATGTCAACGATGCCATTGGTGGCACCCTACGCAGTCAAATGAAACGTCTTCAAGTATATCTAACGCCTCCCCCACCATACGCTCACCACCCAAAACCTACCGTTCACCGACATTTTTGCTTCCCCGAACGGCTTTTGGCGTCCAAATGTTAACGTTGCCATTGTGCAAACACAGAGCCACCGGGCGGCTCAAACGTTTACGCGTAAGGAATCGACGGTTCGCAGGCACAGGAACCACCGGTTCGCTTCTTTTTTTGTGTCACAAAATGGCAACGTCAACATTTTGGCAACCGAACGTCAAAAGCTACCATCGTTGCTAACCCACCGACTCTTAGGAGCTTTGCATGGAGCAACTCATCGCCATCATCGAAAAGGGCCAGCCCTTTTTCAACGCGATCGCCCGCAACAAGTACCTCAAGGCGATCCGCGACGGCTTTATCTCCGTCATCCCCATCATCATCTTCTCGTCCATCTTCTGCCTGGTAGCCTCGGTCCCCAACATCTGGGGTTTCTACTGGCCCGATGACATCAACAACGCCCTGTGGAAGTGCTACAACTACTCCATGGGCATCCTGGCCATCGCCTGCGCCGCCACCACGGCCAAGCACTTCGCCGACGCCCAGAACCGCGATCTGCCCAAGAACAACCAGATCAACTTTATCTCGTGCATGTGCGCGGCCATCATCGGCTTTCTGCTCCTTTCGAGCGACACCATCGCCACGGACGCCGCCAGCGGCTTCAACACCACCTACCTTGGTTCCAAGGGCCTGCTGACCGCCTTCATCGCTGCGTTTGTGACCGGCATCATCTACAAGTTCTTTATCAAGCGCAACATCACCGTCAAGATGCCCGAGCAGGTTCCGCCCAACATCTCGCAGACCTTTAAGGACATCATCCCCTTCTCCGTCTGCATCACCGTCTTTTGGGTCTTTGACATCGTCTTCCGCGCTGCCTTTGGCTTCTGCTTTGCCCAGGGCGTCATCCAGGTGTTCCAGCCCCTGTTCACCGCTGCCGACGGCTATATCGGTCTCGCTGTGATCTACGGCGCCATGAGCCTGTTCTGGTTCGTCGGCGTCCACGGCCCCTCGATCGTCGAGCCCGCCATCGCCGCCGCCCTCGTTGCCAACATGACCGACAACCTAGCTGCGTTCCAGGCTGGCCAGCACGCTTCCGCTGTCCTGACCCAGGGTGCCCAGTACTTCGTCGTCTGCATGGGCGGCACCGGCGCCACGCTCGTCCTGGTCTTTATGTTCTGCTTCCTGGCCAAGTCTCAGGAGATGCGCGCCGTCGGTAAGGCCGCCATCGTCCCCGTCTGCTTTGCCGTCAACGAGCCGCTGCTGTTCGCCGCGCCCATCGTGCTCAACCCCGTCTTCTTTGTCCCGTTTGTCTTTGCCCCGATCGCCAACATCTGGATCCTCAAGATCTTTATCGACTTCTTGGGCATGAACGGCTTTATGTACACCCTGCCTTGGACCGTCCCCGGCCCCATCGGCACCATCATGGGCCTGGGCTTCCAGCCGCTCGCCTTTGTGATGCTCGCCCTTATCCTGGTCGTCGACTTCGTTCTGTACTACCCTTTCTTCCGTGCCTATGACGCCCAGAAGTGCGCCGAGGAGGCCGAGATCTCCCAGGAGGAGCTCGCCGCCAAGAACGCCGAGAAGGCCGCCAAGCTCAACGACGCCTTCCAGGGCAAGGCCGACGCCAAGAGCGTTGCCGCCGGCGCCGCTGCCGAGGCCGTGAAGTCCGATGCCCCCGCCGTTCCCGCAGCACCCGCTGCCGAGGCAACGACCGCCAGCGACCTCAACGGCAAGCGCGTGCTCGTGCTCTGCCAGGGCGGCGGAACCTCGGGTCTGCTCGCCAACGCGCTGGCCAAGGCCGCCAAGGAGCGCGGCATCAATCTTGAGACCGCTGCCGAGGCCTATGGCAACCACGTTGACATGCTCCCCGACTTTGACCTGGTCGTCCTGGCCCCGCAGGCCGCCAGCTACCTGGCCGACCTGCAGAAAGACTGCGAGCGCGTGGGCAACAAGTGCGTCGCCTGCCGCGGTAAGCAGTACATCGAGCTCTCCCAGAACGGCGATAAGTCTCTCGCCTTCGTCTCCGAGCAGCTTTCGAAGTAAGTAACGCTCAGGGCCAGCCGACCATCCAAGACCGGCTGGCCCTTCGATTTAGACGATTGGATCATCATGTCCGTTAACCCTGCTAGCGTCACTAACCCGCCTGCGCAGTTTCCCGAGGGCTTTGTCTTTGGCGGCGCCACTGCTGCCTACCAGGTAGAGGGCGAGACCCGCACTCACGGTAAGGGCAAGGTTGCCTGGGACGACTTCCTGGAGGCCCAGGGGCGCTTTTCCCCCGATCCCGCTTCGGACTTCTACAACCAGTACCCCGTCGACCTGAAGCTGTGCGAGGAGTTTGGTATCAACGGCATTCGCCTCTCCATCGCCTGGAGCCGCATCTTCCCCAACGGTACCGGCGAAATCAACCCCGAGGGCGTGCAGTTCTATCACGACCTCTTCGCCGAGTGCCACAAGCACCACGTTGAGCCGTTTGTCACGCTGCATCACTTTGACACGCCGCTGTCCCTCTTTGAGAAGGGCGACTTCCTCAACCGCGAGACCATCGACGCCTTTGTGGACTTTGCCACCTTCTGCTTTAAGGAGTACGCCGACCAGGTAACCTACTGGTTCACCTTTAACGAGATCTGGGCCGACGCCTCCAACACCTACATCGAGGGCACCTTCCCCGGTGGCGTCAAGGCGCATCTGGCCGAGGCTTTCCAGTGCGAGCACAACATGATGCTCGCCCACGCCAAGGCAGTACTGGCCTTCCACAACGGCGGTTTTAAGGGCAAGATCGGCGTCATTCAGTCGTTGGAGTTTAAGTATCCGCTCAACGAGAACGACCCCGCCGACATCAAAGCCGCCAACAACGAGCACGTGCTGCAGAACCAGTTTCTGCTCGACGCCACCTTCCGCGGCGACTACGCGCCTGACACCTTGGAGTGCGCCAACCGCCTGGCTGCCGTCTCGGGCAGCACCATCGAGATCCTGGACGAGGATCTCGAGATCATGCGCGAGGCCGCGCTCTACAACGACTACCTGGGCGTTAACAACTACCAGTGCCGCTTCTTGAAGGCTTATGACGGCGAGAACGACCTGCACCACAACGGTACGGGCGAGAAGGGCACCGGCCGCTGGCGCGTTAAGGGCATTGGCGAGCATGTGAACAAGCCTGGCATCCCCACCACCGACTGGGACTGGATCATCTATCCCGAGGGCCTGTTCGATCTGCTCGTCTACATTAAGCAGCGCTACCCCAACTACAAGCAAATCTTCATTACCGAGAACGGCATGGGCTACAAGGACCCCTACAAGGACGGTTTTGTGGACGACCAGCCGCGCATCGACTACATCGAGCAGCACCTGCGCTGGTTGCTCAAGGCCATGGAGGTGGGCGTCAACGTGGGTGGCTACTTCCTGTGGAGCCTGCAGGATCAGTTCTCCTGGACCAATGGTTACAACAAGCGTTACGGCTTCTTCTACGTTGACTTTGAAACCCAGAAGCGCACGCCCAAGGCAAGCGCCTACTGGTATAAGCACGTGGCGCAGACCCGTCGTCTGGACTAGTGACTGGCGGGGTTGCCCGCTCACACAACCTGTCCCCATTTCTCAGTCGGGGGCGGCACGTCACACGGCGCGCCGCCCCCGGCCTTTTTGGGCGGTTCGGGGTCCGTTTGTCTCAATCTGTAACATCTAGCCGAGTTTTTGGGTCCTAGCTGTTACAGATTGAGACGAACAGGATTGCTCTTTCCGAAGAATCTAAATCTGTAACACGTAGCCCGCTTTTGACCGTCTACCTGTTACAAATCGAGACAAACGGAGTAGGACCTAACCCCGTATGTCCCTAACAGTCGAGCGTTCGACCAGCGTGCTCGGCACATGAATCGCCTCGATAGACGAGCTCTCTCCAATCGCCGCCTCAAACGCAAGCTTACCGACACCGCGCAAATCAAATCGCAGCGTCGTCAGCCGATTGTGAGGAACAAGTCCCTCGAGTGCGTCGTCGATACCAACCACGCTCACGTCGTCGGGCACGGACAGGCCCGCGTTCTCGAGCGCGGCGATAACGCCCAGCGCCATCTGGTCATTTGCCGCAAGCACGGCAGTCGGCGCCTGCGACCCGCCGGCAAGCACCTCGGCCGCAATCCGCTCGCCCATGGCGTACCCACTGTCCGCACTCCAATCGCCACGCAGCATCGGAGCGGCATCGACATGAGCACGACCCAGCGTATCGCGCCAACCGGCCTCACGAAAACGTGAGGAAATCGAGTTTTCCGGACCCGCCACAAACCGCATATTCGAGTGACCATGTTCCAGCAGATAATTGGTCAACAGCTCGCACGAACCATACTGGTCGGAGTCGATCGTCGTGCAGCGCGGATGCGCATACATGGACAGGATGACCGTTCGCACTCCCGGCTGGGGAACAAACTCCTCAAAATCGGGAGCCATGCGGTTCATGTTGAGAATCATGCCGTCGACGGGTCGCTCGACCATGCGGCGCGAGGCATCGGCAAGTGTATAGGGCTTGTCGCCGCCCATCTCGATCATAGTGACGGCAAAATCATGCTCGCGCGCCGCTTGCATGATACCCTCGAGCGTCGCCAGGTTACCGACACGTGTGATGTTGTACATGCACAGGCCAATAGAACGATACGACCCGCCGCGCAACGCCGTTCCAGCAAAATTGGGACGAAAGCCCAGCTCTTCCATGGCGGCCAGCACACGCTTGCGCGTCTTTTCCGTCACGTTGGGCATACCGTTGACCACGCGAGACACAGTCTGGCGGCTCACGCCAGCGAGCGCCGCAACCTCTGCCGCGCTCGCCGAACGACCATTCCTTGTCCGCTGAGCCATGCCTTCCACGCTAACCTGCTTCCCAACTATTCCCCGCGCCCATGGCGCATCGTACATACATTGATAACGTGCTCATGATACCCGAGCCATATACCACAACATGAAAACTTCTGTCAATCAAAACCGCTTACCGAACAAATACAACCGTTCGCGGCTGTTTGAAGTTGTTTTGTTTCTATACATCCCAGCCGGATGTTAACGTGCTCATTGTCAAATGTTCACGTGCTCATTTTGGTTCTAATCATTTTAAGATAGTGTTTATCGGGCTTTTTCACCGCTGAACGCTAACCAGGGAGCCTCCTGAGCGCAAACGCACAATATCGAACAGCGAGACGAGAGGGTGTATGCATATGTCTTTGCTAAACCGCGTACAGCAGCTGCCGAAGGGCTTTGTTTGGGGCGCCGCAACCGCCGCGTACCAAACGGAAGGTTCCACGAAGGTGGCAGGCAAGGGTAAGACCATGTGGGACGATTACCTTGTCGCCCAGGGTCGCTTTTTGCCCGACCCGGCCAGTGATTTCTACAACCGCTACGAGGAGGATATCCGCCTTTCTGCCGAGCATGGACTCAACGCCATTCGTGTGTCCATCGCCTGGACCCGCATCTTCCCCAACGGCGACGATGCCGAACCCCTCGCCGAGGGCGTTAAGCACTACCACGAGCTGTTCGCCTGCTGCAAAAAGTATGGCGTCGAGCCCTATGTGTCCCTGCATCACTTTGACTCCCCCGCCGCCCTGTTCAACCAGGGCGACTGGCTCAACCGCAAGACCGTCGACGCCTATGTGCGCTATGCCGAGTTCTGCTTCCGCGAGTTCCGCGAGGTCAAGAATTGGTTCACCATCAACGAGCTCATCAGCCTCTCGCACTCCCAATACATCCAAGGCAACTTCCCGCCCAACCATCACTTTGATGTGACGAGCGGCATCCAGAGCCAGCACAACGAGCTCGTTGCCCACGCCCGCGCCGTCAACCTGTATAAGGATCTTGACGAGACCGAGCACCTGGGCGGACGCATTGGCATGGTCAACGTCCTGACGCCGGCATATCCTGCCACCGACTCGCCCGCCGACCAGCACGCCGCCGACCTGTACAACGCCTTCTACACCGACTTCATCATGGACGGCGCCTTCCTGGGTCACTACTCCGCGCGCACCCTCTCACTCATCAACGAGATTCTGCGTGCCAACAACGCCACACTTACGGTTGAGGACAGCGACATGGAGGAGCTCGCCAAGGCGGCGCCCCGCAACGATATGTTCGGCCTCAACTACTATCAGTCGGCGTTTATCGCCGCCTACGATGGCGAGTCAACCAACAGCTTTAACGGCACCGGAGACAAGGGCACCTCGTGCTTTAAGTTTAAGGGCGTCGGGCAGCAGGTCGATATGCCGGGTATCCCCACCACCGACTGGGATTGGCTCATCTACCCGCAAGGCCTCTACGACACGCTCAAGCACATCAGCGCCACCTATCCCAACCTCCCCGTCATCTATATCACCGAAAACGGCCTGGGCCACAAGGACCCCGAGCCCGACGCAAACGGCATCGTCGCCGATCCCGAGCGCATCGACTTTGTCGACCAGCACATGGAGAAGGTGCTCCAGGCGCGCGCCGAGGGCGTCGACGTCCAGGGCTACTTTATCTGGAGCCTGCAGGACCAGTTCTCGTGGGCCAATGGCTATAACAAGCGCTACGGCCTGTTCTACATCGACTTCGACACGCAAAAACGCTACATCAAGCAGTCGGCACTCTGGTACAAGGAGCTCGCCGACACTATGGCGGACGCGCAGTAGCGCATCGCCTCGCTTTCCCCCGAGAAGGGAGCGGCCCTATGCGATACAAACCCAGCCGCTCCCCTCTCTCCCCCTGGGACCGACCCCGCCTGCACCCGGGCTTTTAGCAAGCGGGAGACCATATAGGTTTTCAACTTCCATGCCATTAAGATTTCATGCAAAGAGGAGCGTGAACTATGGAATCGATCGTTAAGTTCTTGGAGAAAGGTCAGCCGTACTTCGACAAGGTCTCTAAGAACATCTACCTTCAGGCCATTAAAGACGGCTTTTTGGCAGCAATGCCCATCATCCTGTCTTCTTCTGTCTTCCTGCTTATTTCGACCCTGCCGGGCGTTGTCGCCACGGTCGGCGGCTTTACGCTGCCCGACTGGTGGAACGTCGACGTCGTGAACTTCTGCAACAAGGTTTACAACTTCACGATGGGCGTCGTGGGCATCATGGTCGCCGGCACCACCGCAAGCGCGCTGACCGGCTCCAAGAACCGCCGCATGCCTGCCGGCAAGGCCATCAACGCCACGAGCACCATGGTCGCCGCCATGTGCGCTATGCTCATCTTGGCCGTTACCCAGACGAGTGCCAAGATCGACGGCGCCGATGTCTCGGTGTTCTTTACCGACAACATGGGCACCAAGGGCCTGCTGAGCTCTTTTGTCGCCGCATTTGCCACGGTCAACATCTATGCCTTCTGCATTAAGCGAGACATCACCATCAAGCTGCCCAAAGAAGTCCCCGGCGCCATCGCCCAGAACTTCCGCGACATCTTCGCCTTCAGCTTCTCCATCCTGTTTGTCGCCGTCATCGACGTTATCTGCCGCACCTGCTTGGCCGTCCCGTTTGCCAACGTCATCTCCACGCTGGTGAGCCCGCTGTTCGCCGCTGCCGATTCCTACGCCGGCCTCGCCCTCATCTGGTTCATGATCCCGCTGTTCTGGTTCATGGGCATCCACGGCCCCTCGGTCGTTAAGCCTGCCCTCAACGCCGCGCTGTTTGGCAACATCACCACCAACCTCGCCACGCTGCAGGCCGGCGGTCACCCCGCCCTCGCCCTGACCGAAAACTTCGGTAACTACATCGGCGAACTCGGCGGCACCGGCGCCACGTTCATTGTCCCGATCATCTTCCTGCTCTTTATGCGCTCCAAGCAGCTCAAGGCCGTCGGCAAAGCTTCTGTCGTGCCCGTGATGTTCGCCGTCAACGAGCCGCTGCTGTTCGCCGCGCCCATCATCCTCAACCCGTACTTCCTGATCCCGTTCCTGTTTGCCCCCGTGGCCAACGTCCTCATTGGTAAGTTCTTCATCGACTTTTTGGGCATGAACGGCTTTATCTATGCCATGCCGTGGGCACTCCCCGGACCGATCGGCACCTTCATCGACACCAACTTCCAGCCGATCTCTCTGGTCCTGGTTGTCGTCCTGCTGGTCGTTGACTTCTTGATCTACTACCCGTTCTGCAAGGCCTACGACAACGTCCTGTGCAAGCAGGAGGCCGAGACCCTGGCCGAAGAAGAGGCCGAGGAGACCAAGGCCGTCAAGACCGCTGCCGCCCCCGCCGTTGAGGCTCCTGTTGTCGAGACCGCTTCTGCCACTGAGGCCTCCGCAGCTCCGTCCGCCCTTAAGGGCAAGGATCTGAGGGTTCTGGTTCTGTGCGCTGGCGCCGGCACCTCTGCACTGCTCGCCAACGCGCTTAAGGAAGGCGCCGACGAGCTGGGCATCGACATTACCGCCAACGCCGGTGCCTACGGCAGCCACTACGCCATCATGGACCAGTACAACGTCATCGTCCTGGCTCCGCAGGTTCGCACCTATTACAACGAGATGAAGGCCGACACCGACCGCCTGGGCATCACGCTGCTGTCGCCCAAGGGCAAACAGTACATCGACCTCACTAAGGATCCCAAGGGTGCCGTCGCCTGGATCGAGGAAAACCTCGAGGCATAAGACGCTGACACCACCTGCCGCTTGCAGACAATAAATGGCCCGTGCATCGATGTGTGATGCGCGGGCCATTTTGTTTAGACCGCACCCGCCCTCCTGTTCATCTCAATCTGTAACATCTAGCCGAGTTTTTGGATCCTAGCTGTTACAGATCGAGACAAACAGAACGCCCGAGCAGAAATATCTCAATCTGTAATATTTAGCTGAGTTTTTCGGTCCTAACTGTTACAGATTGAGACGAACGGGCCGAAAAACCCTACGCCCGCAGGTCCTTTACGCTGGAACGTTCGACCAACACGCCCGAGACGAGCGTACGGCTTCTGGAGCTCGGGGCTTCCAGACCTGCGACGACCTCGTTAAGCGCACGGACGCCCAGCTCGCGGTGACGGAACTTCACCGACGTCAGAATCGAGTTGGGAATCGTCTTGTAAAGCTCGTCATCAAAGCCGATCACGGACACGTCGTCGGGCACACTGAGCCCTTTGTCACGTAGAGCCATCATCACGCCGTTTGCCATGCAGTCGTTAGCAGCGAGGACCGCCGTGCAATCGGGTTTATCGGCAAGCACAAGGCCCGCGGCATAGCCACTATCCGCATTCCAATCGCCTTGCAGAGGCTCGGGCGGCTCAATGCCATGCGCCTCGAGTGCCGCTCGCCAACCTTTCATACGGCACTGGCTCGACAGCGCTTCTTTCTTACCAGAGACGAAGTACACGTTCTTGTGCCCGTGATTCAAGAAGTACTCGCACGCCATGCGCGCGCCGCCCTCTTGATCGTCACTGACGGTGGAGCAGGTAGGATGTTCCATCGGTGTGATAATCACCGTCTTGAGGTCTTTCGGTGCCTCAAAAGTATCAAAGTCATCGACCATCTGACGCAGGTTGAAGATCATGCCATCAACAGGCAGCTGCGACATCCTACGCGCCGCTTCGGCAAGGGTCATCTTCTCCCCCGCCCGCTTTTTGATCATCGTGAGCGCAAAGCCGCGTTCTTCGGCGGCATCTGCGATACCGTCAATCATGTCCACGGCACCGCCCGACAAGTGGAACAGCACCACGCCGATGCACCCGTAACGGCCCAACTTGAGCGAACGCGCGGCAAAGTTCGCCCGGAACCCGAGCGCTTCCATTGCGGAATGGACCTTATCGCGTGTCGACTCTCGCACGCTACCGGGCTCGTTAATCACACGCGAAACCGTCTTGAGAGAAACACCCGCGGCAATCGCCACATCGTTCATTGAGACATTTTTCTTGTCCATCGTTGCCACTACTTCTCCACTCGGTTCTCTATCGCTTGTTTTTTGCGTTCTAGCATACACCACCTGCCTGACTGATAAATCAACCGTTTACCGGACAATATCGACCGCTCACCCGTATATCCTTGTTGCTCTTCCAAAAATGTCTTACGTTGTCATTAACGAAATGACAACGTTGTCATTTCGCAATGCCTTCCTTAAGCAGGAAGGTTTCCGGGCAGTCCTGACCATCCATCGACGACCAGTTCCATCCACATGCATCGCGCATCAAGTAGCAAAGGAGCTCTATGGACGCCATCGTAAAGATGCTCGAAAAGCATCAGCCGTTCTTTGAGAAGATCTCGAGGAACATCTACCTCCAGGCTATTAAGGACGGATTCCTTGGGTGCATGCCCATCGTCCTCACCTCTTCGATCTTTCTGCTCATTGCCACCCTTCCCGGCGTAGTCGGCATCACGCTGCCCCAGCCGCTCATCGACTGGTGCAACAAGCTATACAACTTCACCATGGGCGTCATGGGCATCATGGTTGCCGGCACCACTGCCAAGAACTTTACGGCTTCCATGAACCGTCGCATGCCCGCCGGCAAGGTGCTCAACGACGGCTCCACCATGGTAGCCGCCCAGTGCAGCATGCTGCTGCTCGCCGTTACGCAGTTCACCACCAAGCTCGACGGCTCCGAGCTTTCGGTCTTCGATTGCACCAGCATGGGTACGCGCGGTCTGTTCTCGGCCTATATCGCCGCGTTCATTACCGTGTGGGTCTATAAGTTCTGCGTCTCGCGCGATCTGACCATTAAGCTGCCCAAGGAGGTCCCGGGCACCATCGCTCAGAACTTCCGTGACATCATCCCCTTTGGCGGCGCCGTCATCATCTGCGGCATCATCGATGTCGTCGTGCGCAACCTCATGGGCGTTCCGTTCTCCGAGCTGCTCATCAAGCTGCTCTCCCCGCTCTTCACTGCAGCAGAGACCTACCCCGGACTCATCCTTATTCAGGCAGCCACCGCGTTCTTCTGGTTCATCGGCGTCCACGGCCCCTCGATCGTCCAGCCGGGCATCGACCCCATCCGTCTTGCCAACCAGGCCGAGAACCTGCAGGTTCTGCTGGCCGGTGGTCACCCCGCCCATTCCCTCACCTTCAACATGTCGCTCGTGGGTGAGTTCGGCGGCACCGGCGCCACGTTCATCGTGCCGCTTCTGCTGATTCTCTTTATGAAGTCCAAGCAGCTCAAAGCCGTCGGTAAGGCCTCGATTGTTCCTGTTGCCTTTGCTGTCAACGAACCGCTGCTCTTTGGCGCGCCGATGATCCTTAACCCCTACATGCTCACCCCTTTTGTTGCCGCCGGCTGCGTCAATGTGAGTGTTGCCAAGTTCTTTATCGATAACGTGGGCATGAACGGCTTCTCCTTCGTGGTGCCTTGGGCTACTCCTGCCCCCATCGGCATCTTCATCACCACAAACTTCCAGCTTATCGCCCTGGTGTTTGTCGCGATCATCATCTTGCTGGACGCCATCATCTACCTGCCGTTCTTAAAGGCATACGATAAGTTGCTCTGTGACCAGGAGGCCGAGCGCGCCGCCGAGCTGGGTCTCGAGTCCGATGGTGCTGCCACCATCGCCGCCAGCACCTCTGCGCCCGCCGTCGAGCAGACTACCGCTTCCGTCGAGCCGACCGTTGCCGCCACCGACAGCGAGCCTGTCGCCGATCAGCCCGAGCCCGCCTCCGACGCATCCGCTAAGAAGGACGTCGATGGCCTGAAAGTCCTCGTCCTGTGCGCCGGCGCCGGCACCTCTGCCATGCTTGCCAACGCCATCAAGGAAGGTGCCGCGCAGACCGGAGAGAACATTGCTTCCTCCGCAGGCGCTTATGGCCAGCACACTGCCATCATGGATCAGTACGACGTCATCGTGCTCGCCCCGCAGGTTCGTAGCTACTACAACGACATGAAGGCCGACACCGATCGCCTGGGCATTAAGCTGCTCGCTCCCCGCGGTAAGGAATATATCGACCTTACCCGCGACCCCGCTGGCGCCATCAAGTGGCTCCGCGAGAACCTCGACTAGTTCCTCCCTCTGTTGGTGCCCGGATCCCCAATTCGGGCACCTCTCCCTATTCGTATCCCACAGAAAGGATGACTCATGACCAACCCCATGCAGTTCCCCGACGGCTTTGTGTTTGGCGGCGCCACCGCTGCTTACCAGGTTGAGGGCGAGACCCGTACGCACGGCAAGGGCAAAGTGCCCTGGGACGATTTCCTGGCTGCCCAGGGTCGCTTCTCCCCCGACCCCGCAAGCGATTTCTACAACAAGTACCCGGTCGATATCGACCTGTGCCAGCGCTTCGGCATCAACGGTATCCGTGTCTCCATCGCTTGGAGCCGTATCTTCCCCAGCGGCACTGGTGAGATTAACCCCGAGGGCGTTGCCTTCTATCACGAGCTTTTCGCCACCTGCAACAAAGCTGGCGTTATCCCCTATGTCACGCTCGATCACTTTGATACGCCCGAAGCCTTTTACCAGAACGGCGGCGAGGGTTTCCTGACGCGCACGACGATTGACGCCTTTGTCGAGTACGCCAAGTTCTGCTTTGCCGAGTTCACCGAGGTCAAGCACTGGTTCACGTTTAACGAGATTCCCGCAACCGCCGAGGGCAGCTTTATCGTCGGCAACTGGCCGCACGGCGAGAAGTACCGCCTGGACAAGGCCTTCCAGCTCATGCACAACATGATGGTGGCCCACGCCAAGGCTGTCGTCGCCTTCCATGAGGGCGGCTTTGAGGGCGAGATCGGCATTGTCCAGAACCTGGAGCCCAAGTATCCCCTCGATCCCAACAGCGCTGCCGACTGCGAGGCAGCTCGCATGGCCGACGTCATCAACAACCGCTGGGTACTCGACGCCACCTTCCGCGGCCACTATGCAGCCGACACCATGGAAGCCGCAACCAAGCTTGCCCATATCGCCGGCGGCGAGCTCGACGTCCGCGACGAGGACATCGCCGCGCTGACCGCCGCGCTCCCCTACAACGATTGCCTGGGCGTCAACACCTACAAGTGCCAGTTCCTGCGTGCTGCCGAGGGCGAAAACGACATCAACCACAATGGTACCGGCGACAAGGGCTCCTCTCGCTGGTTCCTCAAGGGCGTGGGCGAGTCATGCGTGCGCGAAGGCGTACCCACCACCGATTGGGACTGGATCATCTATCCCGAGGGCCTGTACGACCTGTTGCTCCGCATTAAGAACGATTACCCCAACTACAAGAAGATCTACATCACCGAGAACGGCATGGGCTATAAGGACGACTTCGAGGACGGCTTTATCGATGACGCCCCTCGTATCGACTACATGCGTCAGCATCTCGCGTGGATCCTCAAGGCAATCGACGGCGGCGTAAACGTCGACGGTTACTTTGTGTGGTCGCTGCAGGACCAGTTCTCCTGGACCAACGGCTACAACAAGCGTTATGGCCTGTTCTACATCGACTTTGAGACCCAGAAGCGCTATCCCAAGGCGAGCGCGTACTGGTACAAGAACGTCGCGGAGACCGGCCTGCTTATGGCCTAACTTCAGCCGCATATCCCCTGTCGGCCGCATGCGAATCCCTCCACGGGTTCGCATGCGGCCTTTTTTGTTTTGGCTCGGCCCGAGCAGGCCGTTTGTCTCAATCTGTAACATCTAGCAGGGATTTTCAATCCTAACTGTTATAGATTTAGACGAACGGGCGACCAGGGCTGAAAGATCTCAATCTGTAACACGTAGCCCACTTTTAACCGTCTAACTGTTACAGATCAAGACAATAAGATAGTCAAATCCGAACTTTCCAAGCAGTTATGAACCATGGTTTCCAGTTTTCGGTATCACGAACATACTTTCGGTATCATTTAATGGTATTATGATATCGAAAGTATGTTCGTGATACCGAAAGGAGCCGCATGCGCCAGTTCGATTACACCACAGTCCCAGCGGAACTCGAAGCAACTCCAATCACCAACCTCCTCCTCTCGATACGCGAGCATAAAGGCCGTCAGCTTGCTCTGAGTCAAGTCAAACCCGAGCTTCTATCGTCCCTAATGGAGGAGGCTAAGATCCAAAGCACCCGATCCTCCAACGGACTTGAAGGAATTGTTACCACCCAAAAAAGACTCAAAGCGATCATGGCGTATTCCGCCAAGCCAAGCTCCCGCGCAGAGGAAGAAATCGCTGGATACCGAGATGTGCTGTCGCTTATTCACGAGCAACACGATTCCATTCCCGTAACGCCATCGGTCATTCTGCAGTTGCATCGTGACCTCATGGCGCACACGGCAATCTCGTATGGAGGCCATTGGAAAGATGGCGATAACGAAATCGTCTCCATTGACGATCAAGGTAATCGATTTGTGCGCTTTAGGCCCCCTTCGGCTCTAGCAACCCCGGGACTTATTAGAGAAGCCTGCCAGTCCCTCAACGATGCTTTATCTCGCCAAGTTTGCGATCCCCTCCTTATATCGCTCCGCTTTATCTTCGATTTTGTTAGCATTCATCCCTTCAACGATGGCAATGGCAGGATGAGCCGGCTCCTTACAACGCTGCTGCTCGAAAAGACCGGATACGATGTTGCGCGTTACATCAGCATCGAACGACTTATTGAAGACAACAAAGCGCTTTACTACAACGCCCTCGCTGCAAGCTCCACTGGATGGAATGAAAATCAAAACACCGAAGTACCCTTTATCCGTTTCATGCTCGGAACAACCCTGGCCGCCTACCGACAGCTCGAGCAGCGTACCTTAATTGAATCAAGCACTCGTCCCATGTCGAAGCAAGCGCGCATCGCTGTTCTATTTCAACAGAGACCCGGCGTCATTAAGAAATCCGACATCCGGTCCAGCTGCCCCGATATCAGCGAGGTAACCGTTAAACGAACCCTCGGCCAGCTTGTTAGTTGCAGCGCAATCGAAAAAACAGGAGCGGGTCGTTCGACGGGCTACATACTCAAAGACGTCCATGCTCTAGAACTATTCTTGCAAGCCACAATACCCGATGGCGAGGCCGCAATAACAAAAGAGGCTTCAAAGGATAAGCTCCTTGAACGTGTAAACCACGCCGAGGATGAAAGCAGAGAAGGGCTCTATGAAGACTACGATTCATTCTCAAGGGACATAAAGACGAGATACGGAGTCTAGTCATATCTCAGAATAGCCTCATCCTTGTTGCCCATAGTTATTTGCGCGTCATTGTGAAGCGGTAACCCCGCGCTGGCAAGGGCAAAAGTCCTCCTGCTGCGCTAGCTAGCAAATGACCTGCGCGTGCTCCTCGATGGCGGCACGGTCCTCGGCGGTAATACCCGGCTCGCACACCACGGCGTCCAAACTGTCCAGGCGGCAGAAGGTGTAGAAGTCGCGCTTGCCGATCTTGCTGGAGTCGGCGATCAGATAACGCGAGTCGGCCTTGCTAAAGGCGAGCTGCTGGATACGGCCCTCGTCCATGTTGGACGTAGATACGTCACCGTCCAAGATGCCGTTGGCACCGATAAACGCCGCGTCGATGCCCAGCGCACGCAGGGCATCCTCGGCCGTTGGCCCCACAAAAGTGGCAGTGCGGCGACGGTACATACCGCCCACGAGGCACAGGTCGCAGCCCTCGCGCGCCTCGAGCAGGTTAAAGACCGAAAGCGAATTGGTCACATAGATGGAAGGCAGCTTGTCAGTGACTCGGAGAGCGCCAATGCGATCTCACGACGGTTGCGCTCATTGTCTCAATTAGATACTCAACGAAATACGGCCCCGCATCTCAAATAAGCTGCGGGGCCGTACTATACACCGACGAATCAACGACGGAGTGCATCCACTATTTAGCCAGCTCCTGAACGATCCAGTCAATTGCACCTTCGGGATCGTTGGTAAGGTCGATATACTCCTTGCCCCTTGTGGTGAGCAGTTTAATTCCAAGGCGATCGGTATCGGCCTTCATAGCGTCATAGTACATGCGTGCCTGGGGCGCCAGAACAATCACGTTGTACTGATCCATCGTCTCATAGTGGCTTCCGTACGCACCGGACTGAGAAACCAGATCGATACCCTTAGCAGCGGCACCTTCGCGAAGAGCATTTGCCAAGAGAGTCGAAGTGCCGGCACCCTGGCAAAGCACGAGCACGCGGATCTGCTCCGCCTTGTCCTTTACCGCCTCGAGAGCTTTTGCGACATTTTCCTGTGCGGCAATAGTATCTGCATCCGAGTTTCCTGCAGTCTCCTTTGCAGACTCTTCCAAACAAAGCTGATGGTCATACGCCTTGCAGAACGGATAGTAAATCACAAAGTCAACGACCAACAGCACTGCCATCAATACGAGAGAACGCAGATCGAGACCCGTGGTGAGGAATGCACCGATTGGCCCGGGAAGCGCCCACGGCATGGTATACATGGGGGCGTTCATTCCAATGACGTCAATGAAGAACTTACCGATTATGGCGTTGACCATAGGAGCCACTAGGAAGGGCACGAACATATAGGTGTTAGCGCCGGGCGATTTTAGCCGCTAATAGTCAAACTATTTTGACCAATCCCG
>CABUIH010000019.1:0-36111 GCA_902491615.1 uncultured Collinsella sp.
CGTAGCGGGTGGTTCAAAGCTGGCCGCTGCGCGGCCAGCAGACTAAAGTCTTGAATAGGTTCCATGCCGGTCATTGTACGGCATGGAGGCGTGGGACGCTGCGCGCAATTCTTCGCCGCGGTCCCCCGTCATGCAACCAACGGTTGCTTGGAAGGGCATCTGCCGCCGCGTATGCTTAAGCCATCAACCAGCAGAAAGGAGCCGCTATGGCCTTTGCAGAAAAGCTCATTGCCATTCGTCGCGCCCATCACCTTACCCAGGAGCAGCTCGCCGCCAAGCTCTTCGTCACACGCCAAGCCGTCAGCCGTTGGGAGCGCGACGAGGTCACCCCGGGCATCGACATGATGAAGCTCATCGCCGCCGTGACCGGCGAGCCCCTGTCTCACCTGCTCGAAATGCCCGAGCACTATTGCCAGAGCTGCGGCATGATACTCACGCCCGACGACTGCGGCACCGATGCCACGGGCGCCGCGACCGATCATTACTGCAAGTGGTGCTACGACCACGGCAAGTACACCTACGACACCACGATGGAGGCAATGATCGAGGATTGTGCCCCGCGGCTGGCACAAAACACCGGTATGTCGCTCGACGAAGCCGTCTCGCTCATGGGCGCCGTGCTGCCGCAACTGGAGCGCTGGCGCTCCGTGCAGGAAAACGAGGAGCGCTACGGTGCCGAGGCGCGGGCGCGCTATGGCAATGAGGCTATCGATGCAGCAAACGAAACGTTACTGGATATGGATCCTCAGACATGGAACGACATGAAGGAACTTGAACGCGCCATTTTGGGCCAGCTCTCGATTGCCATGGGCATTGGCGACCCAGAGAGCAACGAAGCCCAAAAACTGGTTACAATGCACCGTCGATGGATTGCTCTCAACTGGGGATGCGAGCCCCAAGACGAGGCGTACCTGGGCCTCGCCCACGGCTATCTTGCCGACCAGCGCTTTGTTGACTACTACGACAAGCCCTGCGGCACCGGAGCCACGACGTTTCTGGTTCAGGCAATCGAGTCGTCGCTGGCTCGCGCATAGACCGCGGCGGCTTTGGGTATTTCAATCGAAACCTCAACCGATTGGAGACCCATGGCTACTAATCATGAGCTCACGCTGTACGTTATGACCGGCTGCCCGTATTGCATAAAAGTCAAGCGATTCCTTGCCGATAACGGCGTGACCATTCCCGAGCGCAATATCTCGACCGATGCCGAAGCCGAACAGACACTCATCGCCGTCGGCGGAAAGCGCCAAGTTCCCTGCCTGTTCATCGACGGCAAGCCGCTTTACGAGTCGAGCGACATCATCGCGTGGGCGAAGGGGAACCTGCTCTAGCACGTCCATTGCGGCCAACTCGCCCCAAACATGTACACCAGCATCCAAAGTCGACATTTTTCGACATCTTTGGATGCTGGTGTACAGCTTTTTAGTCGTTTAAGAACGTCCCCAGCGACCAACTAGCCGTGGAAGCGGGCAACGGGCGCGAGGGGTTGTTCGCGGAAGACGCGGTCGACGGCGGCGCGGTATTCGTCGACCTTCTTGGTTTTGCGAACGAGCTTGTGGACGGTGGCTGGATCGGCGAAAGCGCACTTGGCGTAGAACCACCATTCCTTCATGCGAAAGACCGCATTGCCGCCAATCTCGTCCGCATAGGCAGCGAACAGCGTGTCATGGAAACGCTGCAGCTCGGCGACGGTGGCGGCAGGGCCGCCGTTTACCATGCGTGCCAGCGCAGGGTTTGCAAGCAGACCGCGACCCAGCATTACATGGCGCGTGTCGGGATAGGCAGCAACCAGCGCATCCATGTCCTCAAGGTCAAAAATGTCGCCGTTATAGGCTACCGGGAACGACGCCCGCTCCAGCGTCTCGCCATAATACTCTTTGCGCGGCGAGCCCGTATAGCGATCCTTTTGCACGCGCGGATGCACGATCAGCTCGGCAAGCGGCATGCGGCAATACAGGTCGAGCACGCGCTCGTACTCGTCATCGCTCTCAAGCCCCAGCCTGGTCTTGACCGACACCGGCAGTGGCGAGCGCTCGCACGCGTCGCTCAAGAACACCTCGAGCTCATCCAGGTTACGCAGAAAGCCCGAACCCTTACCTTTGGCGACAACCGTACCCGAGGGACATCCCAAGTTGAGGTTGACCTCGTGGTAGCCCATATCGGCAAGCACCTGCGCCGCCCACACAAACTCATCCGCGTTCTTGGACATGAGCTGGGACACCACGTTAAGCCCCTGGTTGTTGGCAGGATCGACCTCCTTAAACGCCTTGCCGCCAAAGCGATTGCCCACCCGCGGCGGCGGCAAAAACGGCGTGTAATAACAATCGAGCGCGCCGAAGCACTCCGCATGCACGCGGCGGAACACATGCCCGGTAATCCCCTCCATGGGGGCCAGCGATAGAATCATCAACATCAACTTTCAAATCAATGTGACAAAGGGGCTGTCCCTTTTTCACATTTGTACATCATTCGAGTGTTTATTTTGGCACAGCGGCGCAGGCAATCCCATGCATGTTATTCGTCCTTGGGCAGCGGTTTCATGCTCCAAAAGACGACATTCATAATGATGACAATCACCAGGACAACGCCATTGGCCACCCAAAAGCCCATGTTGAGCCCAAGCCACTCCGTAGTCCCAAACAAATCAATCCAAATCAGAGCCCAGTTCATGTAAACGCTCCTCTCTACATCGAAATCAGCTACAGCAGCTCGCCGTAACGCTTGACATAGGCCTTCTTAAGGCTCGTCGCCAGCGCCATGTACAGCAAGATGCACGGAATCAGGAACAAGAAGTACTCGACGGGCAGCGCTCCCAGGCCCAGCGTGGGGCCAAGCGGGCTAAACGGGATCAGCGTGAGCAGTGCAATGCCGGTCATCGTGAGCAGCATCACCGGAGCCGAGGCACGGCTCTGGATAAACGGAAACTTGGGCGTGCGAATCATATGGATAACCAAGGTCTGGCTCCACATGGATTCGACGAACCAACCAGCCTGGAACAGCGCGATGTAGGCCAGCTGCATCTGCTCCAGTGTGGCACCCGAGTAGACGCTCGCCAGCTCGTTGAACAGCACGCCGTGGCTCACAAACAACGGGCAGAAGACAAAGTACATAAAGATATAGGTCATAAAGTCGAAGATGGAGCTGGTGGGCCCAATCCAGATCATGAACCTGCCGACACTCGACGCATCCCAGGTACGCGGCACGCGCAGGAACTCCTCGTCCACGTTGTCCCAGGGAATCGCCAGGCAGCTGCAGTCATAAATCAGGTTGAGCAAGATCAGTTGGATGCTCATCATGGGCAAAAACGGCAGCAGGGCAGACGCGGCAAGCACGCTAAACATGTTGCCAAAGTTGGAGCTCGCGGTCATCTTGATGTACTTGATCATGTTGGCGTAGGTCTTACGCCCCTCGATGATGCCCTCCTCGAGCACCATCAGGTCCTTCTCGAGCAAGATGATGTCGGCGGACTCCTTGGCAACGTCGACGGCCGTGTCGACCGAGATGCCGATGTCGGACGACTTCATGGCAGAGGCATCGTTGATACCGTCGCCCATGTAGCCCACCACATGCCCGTTCGTACGCAGGACGGAAACGACACGCGCCTTTTGGTCGGGCGTGAGCTTGGCGAAGACCTGCACGTCCTCGGCCCGGCGAGCGAGCTCGGCGTCATCCATGTCAGCGATGTTGCCGCCGAGCAACATGTTGTTGACCTGTAGCCCCACCTGCTTGCAGATGGTGCGCGTGACCTTCTCGTTGTCGCCAGTCAGGATCTTGGTGGCAACGCCATGATTGCGCAGCGCCTCAATCGCATCGGCCGTGGACTCTTTAGGCGGATCCAAAAAGGCCAGGTAGCCGATTAGGACCATGTCGCGCTCGTCCTCGGCGCTAAAGGCACCGGCGGGTGACGGGTTGGACTTTTGAGCAATCGCCAGCACACGGAAACCGTCGTCATTAAGGTCGGCAACTGTTGCCAGAATGCGCTCGCGCACCTCGTCGTCCAGCACGTGAACGCCGCCGTCGATCTCGGCATGTGAGCACACCGACAGCATCTCCTCGACCGCGCCCTTGGTAACCATCTGGGTCTTGCCGCTGCGATCGCGCACCACCGTGGTGAGGCGACGGCGCGTAAAGTCGAACGGCACCTCATCGACCTTCACGTATGCCTCCGAAAGATCGGTGAGACTCGGGTCGTTTTGCTCCTCTTCCTCCGTGCACTTGATGATCGCCAGATCCATCAGATTCTTATAGCCCGTCTGGAAATAGCTGTTGAGGTAGGCGTGGCGCAAAACGCGCGAATCCTCCTGGCCGTCGATATTCCAGTGATACTCCAGCACCACCTGGTCCTGCGTAAGCGTGCCGGTCTTGTCCGTGCACAGCACGTCCATCGCGCCAAAGTTTTGAATCGAGTTGAGGTTCTTAACGATCGTCTGCTTTTTACTCATGGCAACCGCGCCCTTGGCAAGGCACGTGGTAACGATCATGGGCAGCATCTCGGGCGTCAGACCCACGGCAATGCTGATGGCGAACAGGCCGGCATCGAGCCAATTGCCCTTCGTGACACCGTTGATCAAAAAGACAAACGGAACCATCACCATCATAAAGCGGATGAGCACCCACGAGACGCTGTTGACGCCTTTGGAAAAGCTCGTCTCCACAGCGTCGTCGGACAGGCTCGACGCCATGGAACCAAACAGGGTCTGCTCGCCCACACTAAAGACGAGCGCCGTCGCGCTGCCCGAGATCACACTGCTGCCCATGAGGGCGATGTTCTCGAACGACGTGGCCGAGTCGGACTCGGTGCAGGTTGCGGGAACCTTCTCGACCGGCTCGCTCTCGCCCGTCAGGCTGGCTTGACTCACAAAGAGGTCCTTGGCCTCGATAATCCTCACGTCGGCGGGAATCATGTCGCCGGCGGACAGATGCACAATGTCGCCGACCACCACGTCGTCGATGGGAATCTCGGTCCTGGGGGCATCCTTGCGGGTGACCGTCACGCTGGTCGTGATCATGTCGAGCAGCTTTTCGGCCGCATTGCCGCTGCGCGCTTCCTGGATATAGCGCAGCGTGCCCGAAAGAACCACCATTGTGGTGATGATAATCACCGTCAGCGAGTCAAAGTCCTCCGGCGTGCTGCCCATCATCGACAACGCCGGAAACACCATGTCCGTCGTTGCCGAAATAATGGCCAAGAAGAACAGAATTGCCGTAAAGGGATTGACGAATGCATCCGCAAGCTTGCGGGCAAGCGACTTTTTCTTGCCGCGCGTGACCACGTTGCGTCCGTTATCGGCCTCGCTGCGCGCGACCTCATCACGGGTTAGACCACCCAGGTTCGAGCCCACCCAGGACATGGCGTCCATCAGCGGGATAGTTGCCGCATGCTGGATGCGGCCCTCTGCACGATGCCTGATCAGTTCGTTTTGCGCCTGGACTGTAGATGGCGTATGGCGCATATTCAGCTTCTTCAATTGCCTTGCTCCGTTCTATCGATCGGATGCAGAGCCGTCTAGCCGCGACGCCCGCCATTAAGGTGGACCCGCGCCGACAGACATCGCCCTGCCTTGCTGGTACTGTCACTGCCGCCCACGGTCCTCACCTTCCCTTCGCGTCTGCGACTGTCTTTAGAATAGAAAAGCCGCAAGACCGGGCACATGGCTGGTTTCTTGCGGCTTTCTTGCGATTTAGCAAGGATTGTCAGAGTGACTTTTGGGGTCGATAGAAGCGAACGATTCAACGCGTTACTCGGCCATTTTATAGCCCACACCCCAAACAGTCAGCAGGTAACGGGGATTGTCGGGCTCGGGTTCAATCTTCTTTCGGATCTTGCGGACAAAGGCCATGATGTTACTGTCATCGAGCAGATACTCGTCTTGCCATACCGCGCGATAGATTTCCTCTTTGCTAAAGACTGTGCCCCGGTTGCTCGCCAAAAAGGCCAGGATATCGAATTCTTTGGGCGTGAGCGAAACAGGCGCGCCCGACACTTTAACGGTGCGCGAAGCCAGATCGATGGCAAGACCGTCGATAACGATGGGCTCCGCAGCAGCACTTGTCTGCGAGCCGGCAACTGCCAGTTCTATGGCGGTCAGCCTGCCCGATGCGATATCGGCAAACACGGGTGCAAGTTCGAGGGCGGCAGCGCTACCGGACGAGAACAGCGCGCTGCTGAGCTCGGCTGCCTCGGCGGGTGTAATCGCTATGTTGGTTCTGTTGGTACGCATAGAACCGCCCTAGAACAGACTGCTCGAGCGGGACAGGTAAACCCGCTTGATCGTCGAAACAACAACAAGATACAACACGCTCAGCAGTGCAACGATTCCCAGATACCACATGGGCAGCGTGGCAAGGCCGAGCAGTTGCGCGGCAGGACTCAGCGCGAGAAGGGCCGAGGCGATAAGCATGGTGGCGACCATTATCACGAGCGGACGACACGGCCGGTCCCCGTGGCGAACATTGCGCGCTCGCAAGACGAGGAGCACGAGCGATTCGGTCCAAGCGCACTCCAGCAACCATCCGGTCTGGAAGGTCGCGATAAAGGCCGCTTGGCCCGCAGCGCCCAACGTGGCAAAGGACCCACCGCACACCGCAGGGCAAACGCCCAGGAGCAAGATGGCAAACGTGATGATGTCAAACGCCGAACTCGCGAAGCCAAAATGGAGCATAAAGCTGCCGAGGCCCTTGCCCGACCATGCCTTGGGACGAGCGATCTCCTCCCCGTCGACGTTATCCCACGACAGAGCCAGGCAGGTCGCGTCGTAAAGCAGGTTGAGCAGAAGCAGTTGAGTAGCGGTCGCCGGCAAAAACGGCAGGAAGATACTCGAGGCGGCAACCGAGCAGATATTGCCAAAGTTGGAACTCGACGCGATGCGAATGTACTTGGAGGCGTTGGCGAACGAGGCCCTGCCCTCGCGTACGCCCTCGGCGACCACGCCCAGGTCACGCTCGAGCAGTACGAGGTCGGCAACCTTCTTGGACTCGGCGGCTGCAGAATCCACCACGATGCCGACGTCTGCCGACGTAAGCGCCGGCACGTCGTTCACGCCGTCGCCGATATAGCCGACCGTATGGCCAGAGAGTCGAATGAGACTGACAATATGAGCCTTTTGCGCGGGCGTGAGCTCGGCAAACACACGAGTACGCCCCACGCGAACAAGCGCCTCGGACTCCTCCATGGCATCGAGCATGCTGCCGGTGATAACGCTATCGGCAGGAATGCCCAGGCGCGAACAGGTTGACCGGGCAACCGAAGCCGAGTCACCGGTAAGCACGCGCACCTCAACGGAAAGGTCAGACAGCGCGCGCACGGCGGCGCGAGCGCTTGCCTTGGGCCGATCGAAAAAGCCCAAAAAACCGCAGAGCACCAGGTCGCCCCAGTCCGAAGACGCTGTGCTGTAGGCAACGGCAAGGACCTTGATGCCGTCGGCACGCATGTCCTCGGCAACCTCATAGGCGCTCTGGCGGCCCGCGGCGTCCATGGGGACGAGTTCGCCTTTAAAGCTGGCCCAGGCACAACGAGCGCACACGCTTTCGACCTCGCCCTTTACGATGGTTAGGTGATTGCCAGGGCGAGCCTGCAGCCCCAGGCAGCCATGCGCCCCAGGCGTGGCATCGAGCTTAACGCCCGAAGCCTTGGTGACGTGGTCGAAAGGATCAGATGCGTGCAGGGTAAATGCGCCTGCGAGGTCTTTGGCGGCAAGACGCAACTCGGGCGCAGTGCACGCGTCGACAATGGCCCGGTTGAGCTGGTTGGCGGCAGCCCCCTGGCTCGTACTCTCCAAATACGCCAGGCTGAGCGTTTGCTCGCTTTCGTTGCCCAGGATATCGGTATAGTACTCGAGCACTGCGGCGTCATCGGTGAGCGTGCCCGTCTTGTCCACGCACACCACGTCCATGGAGCCCAGTGATTCCATGGCGTCAACGTTTTTAACAATGACCTGTTTGTTCTTAAGGCGGTGCGCGCTGCCCGAAAGGCACACGCTCGTGACGACTGGCAGCATCTCGGGGACCAGGCCAACGGCCGTACCCAGGGCAAACAGCAGGGCCTGCGCCCAGTCGCCCAGCACAAAACCTCGAATCATAATGACAAACGGCAGCACGATGAGCATGCACCTTACCAGAGCGGCACAGATGCTCCTGGCACCAGCGCCAAACTGCGTGCCTAGCCGAGCGCGCCGCGGCGATGTGGGCGGCTCCTCGGCAACGCGAGTGAGAACGGTTGCCGAGGCCTTTCCGTCAACGATGGTCGTTCCAGCACGGACGGCCTCCCCTTCTCGCTTGACGGTCTGACCGTTCTCGCCCGTAAGCGACGATTCGGAGACAAGGATGTGGTCGCCCTTGGCGAGGACCGCATCGACCGGGCAGAGCATGCCGGCATACAGGCGAATCACATCGCCGGGCACAAGCTGGTCGGCATCGACTTGGATCCAGCAAGCGTCGACACGTTTCCAAACGGCCGCATGGTTCGCCTTAAACATGTGCCGGTCGAAGCTGCGCTTGGCTTCGTTTTCGTAGAACAGGCGCACCAGGCCGCCGACCAGCCACATCAAAAACAGCACGGCAGGTGCAAACGCGCCTGTCTGACCTTGCGCCTGCGGTACAACGTCGACCAAAAAGGCCAAGCCAGCAAGTGCAAGCAGCAGCGACGAAAACGGATTAAAGAACGATTTTTTAATCATCGAAGCCTCTTTCTAGCATGGCTTCGATTGTATCCGAGGCGTATACCAGCATCCCCGCCCCAGACCTTGCGACTTCCTTGCTTTTACGCGTGACAAAGGGACAGTCTAACGCCCTCTATATCTCGAGGTCTAATACTTTCCCGAGAAGTGAACGGCTGTATCTGGACCCCCGGAGCATTGACATTTTTAGACGTCAAAACCGCAGGATTCGACTGACAAAACCGCAGGAAATTGCACGCCAAAAGTGCCGATGCTTCGGGGGCCCGTTTCCACTCGTTCACTTCTCGGGAAAGTATTAGACATCGATTTCGCAAGGGTCCCAATGCGGCAAGCGAGCCGCCGTAGCACTTTTGCCGCATGATCGAGCACTCATCGATGGCGGGATTCTCCATACTGAGTCACATATGCCGCGCGCCGCAACGACCGCCACGACACCAAGGACCGGCTATGGCTACACTTTCCGAACAAGAACGCAAGCGCATCCAGCGATACTGCATCTACCCCAAGATTGCCGGTGCGGCGCTTGCCATGGCATTCGTGCTGCCATTTTTGATCATTCCCTTCGAAATGATTGACGACATCGTCTTTCATCACGAAGGCTTCCAAGAGACGGGTATGATGACCGCTCTGGTGCTCACCGCCATCGAGCTCGTCATATTCTGCTACTGTACGCTCGCGCCACGCTTTGGTATGCGCGGCAAGCAATGGAAGGAAATGCAGCGCCGACTCGTCGTCGAACAGACCGAGAAAGACCGCTCGGCACAAATCGCAGGCGTTGTCGGTACGCAGGCCGCCGCACGCTTACTCAAGAACAGCGACAACGAGACCGCACGCAATCTAGGCGGTGCGGCAGAAGTCGCCGCTGCCGTAGGCGCCGTTGCCACCGCGGCAGACGTGCTTACCGAGAGCTTCGCCAACGCAAAGGCCATGGCGGAGGCCTGTGGCTTGCCTATCCCCCGTGCAAAAAAGTGGATCATCGCGCTTGTGGCGCTGCCCCTCGCAATCGTATGCGGTGCCTATATCCCGCAGCTGGCGCAGGGAAACACCGAGATGCAGGAGAACGCCGCGGCCGCGGCCGAGCAGATCGCCATCGCCCGCAAGACGTTAGAGCCCGCATGCGAGTACGTGTCTGCCGATGACCCTTACGAGCGATATCAAGATTACGGCTATCACGTCCGCGGCTACTTGCACGACAGCGACTCCGATACCCAGAAGACCTATACGTACCTGGATTTCGACAACAAGGGAACGCTCAAGGAAGTGAGTTACATAGCAGAAATCGACCCCGATGCGAGCCTTGAGGACAACCTCACCCGCATCGAGCTCGACTTTGACGAGCTTTCCTCTGTCGTCCAAACCACAGACGTCAAGACCGTGAGTCCCGAGCTCCTAGCACCGCAAAAGCTCCCCGAAGAGTTTAGGCAGGCTTTTTTGAACGGTTCGCTCTACGAGAGAATCTCCATCAGGACGAGCGACGACCCCATCAGAGCGTATTGCTCGTTTGACACGGATCCCGAGGACGAGTTTGACGAGTACACCCATCCAAGCATCCGTATCACATTGATGGGCAAAACGAGCTAGGCGCAGGAGAGGGGCCGTCCCTTCCCCAATGTGGCAAGGGGACTGTCCCTTTGTCACATTATTCGGAGCGCAGGGCTTCGACGGGGTCCTTCTTGGATGCGCTGCGGGCCGGCAGCAGGCCGGCAACGACCGTCAGCAGCACTGAAATTGCGATGAGCACCAGCGCATCCTGCACGGGCAGGCTCATCAGATTGGGCACCTGTTTGGCCGCAAGCGCCCAAGTATTAACCGGAAAGCTCACGAGCACCACGACGACAATGGCAAAGACGCCGGCGATGAGGCCCTCGATAAAGGTCTCGGCATTGAATACGTTGGCCACGTTGCGCTTCGACGCGCCGATCGCGCGCAGGATGCCAATCTCCTTTTTGCGCTCCAGCACGCTGATGTAGGTGATGATGCCGATCATAATGGAGCTCACCACTAGGCTGATGCTCACGAATGCGATGAGCACCAAGCTGATGGTATTCACAATGTCGGTCACCGAGCCCATAATGATTCCCATATAGTCGGTGTACGAAATCGCCTGCTCATCGTGGCCAGCAGCTTTGACCTGCTTGTTATACGCATCGATATGGTCGAGCACGCGCTCCTTCGCCTCAAAGTCGCGCGGGAAAATCTTGACCGAGATGGGGTCTGCCTCGTCCGCATAACCCAGTGTGGTCAGGTTGTTGTCATAGGTAAGCTGCGATGCCTTGGCATAACTCATCATAAGCGAACTCAGGTCCTCGGCGTCCATGTTGAAGTGGATGGCGCGGGCAAAGGCGCTCGCATCCACACGCATAGCGCTCGCCAGGTTGGCAAAACTCGATGACATCTGCGTCGCCATCTGGCCCATGAGCCCTGCCGCGCCTGCCTTGAGCTGAGTTGACACCGTCGTCGCAATCTGGTCGCTGACCGACTTCATCATCTGATCCAGAGCCTGCTGCAGATACGGAGCCAGCTGCTTTTGTACATAGTCGGTCATCGCCTGCTGCAGGCGCTCGGCCAGGGCATCGCCGCCGGGTGCCTTGAGCTGAGCCAGGATTTGCTGGGCTGCCGTATCACTCTCAAGATACGTCGAGAACGCGGCGGCAAGCTTTGACGCGTCCTTAAGATCTTCGGGCGTCAGCGCCTTAAACTGTTCCGACTGCATAAAGCCCGTGAACAGTTGGTTGGCGAGCGCCCCCACTTGCTGCATCTGCTCGGGTGTAAGCTCCAACCCATCGAAGACACCCGAGAAATCGGGGGCTGGCGCCTTAGACATGATGTCGCTGAAGTCGATATCCTTCCCTACGCCCGAAAGGTCAATGTCCAGCTCGGACAAGTCAAGACACGACGGGTCCATACCGCCGGCAACACCCGAGAGCACGGAGGTATCGAACGAGAACGCGCTCTTGAGCGCCGCCTCGTCCACACTGAACATGCTGCCCAGATCCACGCCTTGTTTGGCCTCGCCTTGCAGTTCGTCGAAGGTTTTGCCCGTAAAGACATCCGTCTCGGGGTGGGCGAGTTGCTCCCGCACAATCTGCGAATCGGCGGCGCGCTCCATAAGCTGGCGAGTCAGCGCATGTGTATAGGCAATGCCCGGAGACAACGCACTCGCATTGGCCGTCTCGTTAGGGCGCACCACACCCACGATGTGTACGTCGATGCCATCGGCAACCTTGGCGGCCATAAAGTCGGCGTCACCAGACATGTCGGTCCACATGCCGGTCTCTTCGTTTTTGCGATAGGCATCGGCCGGCGACAGCACCTTAAACGTCGTGGACAGCGCATCGTCGTAGGTAAAGTCGGTGCCGGTCTCGGGTGCTTTGACCCCACCGTCGGCCGTCATGGCACTGTTTACCAGATCGTTGAGCTCATCGATATCCAGCGCACCGATGCTGTAGAGCGTATAGTCGCCCACCGTACCGCGGCTCGAAAGCACCATCACGGCTTCGTTGGCAGACGTGGGCCAATGACCGGCGACGACATCGTACTGGCTGTCGAGCAGGCTCTGGTCGTCAATCATCTCGTTAAAGACCGAGGTTCCCATGGATTCCATGCTCACCGTTGCCGCCGAACTCGCGCCTCCGCTCATAGCCTCGGTCATTGCGTTGGGAACAAGCCGAACGGGCTTCTCATCGCCCTTGCCGGCACGATAGACAACCGGCGATACACCGTAGCCGTACTGAATGGCGTTGACCTCTTTGTCGATACCGTCGCCGCCGTCGTCAAGCCATGCCTTAAAGCTCGTCATGTCGTTGGACTTAACGCTCACAAACATATCCTTTACGGCCGTGACCACGGGAATCTTATCGGTTTCGGCACTGTCGTCGGACGAATCCACGTTTTCAGGCGAGTCATCATCCGCAGCCCCCTGTCCGCCCATCATGGACGACAGGTCGTAATCCTGCTTGGAAATGGTGAGTGGGTAGCTCGAGAGCGTATCCTCCTCGACCTTTTTGATGTAGCCGTTTACGCCGTTGGACAGCGCCAGAATCGCCGCGATACCGATAATGCCAATCGAGCCCGCAAAGGCCGTCATGGCCGTGCGGCCCTTCTTGGTCATGAGGTTTCGGGCAGAAAGCCCCAGCGCCGTCACAAAGCTCATCGAGGTTTTGCGCGTAGGCTTGGCCTCGCGGCGCGTGGCGTCAGCGACATCGAAAGGATCGGAATCATCGGTGATCTTGCCGTCCGCCAGGTTGACGATGCGCGTGGCGTATTGGTATGCCAGGTCGGGATTGTGCGTGACCATGATGACCAGACGGTCGCGCGCAACTTCTTTGAGCAAATCCATAACCTGCACGGATGTCGTTGAATCCAAAGCGCCAGTCGGCTCGTCGGCAAGGACGATCTCAGGGTCATTGATCAGGGCGCGGGCAATGGCCACGCGCTGCATCTGCCCGCCCGATAGCTGGCTCGGGCGCTTGTTAACGTGCTCGCCCAAGCCGACTTTCTCCAACGCCTCGCGCGCACGCTGGCGACGCTCGGCATGCCCCACGCCCGTGAGCGTGAGCGCCAGCTCCACGTTTTCCAAAATGGTCTGATGCGGAATGAGGTTATAGCTTTGGAACACAAAGCCGATGCGGTTGTTGCGGTAGGCATCCCAATCGCGATCGTGAAAGTCTTTGGTCGAAATACCGTCGATCAGCAGGTCGCCAGAATCGAAATGATCGAGCCCACCGATAACGTTGAGCATCGTAGTTTTGCCCGACCCCGAAGGTCCCAGAATGGCCACGAACTCGTTATCGCGAAAAGACAGGCTCACGCTGTCGAGCGCTACCTGCGTAAACGACTGCGTAACGTACCTTTTGCAAATACCTTTGAGCTCCAGCATGGACGGCAACCTCTCCTGCGCAGGCACCCTGCCCGCTCTCCTCCGCCGTTCGTATTCGACGCTTTTGTCCTACTCTATCCCCATTTTTTGCCGACGCCAGTGAGGAATGTAACAAACCGCGCCAAAAAACGAACGGGACGGCGCCCAAAAGAAGAGGTCCCGAGCGGGACCTCTATATGGTGGAGCTTATCTTGAAAGGCAGCAGACTACTTCGCACAGCGACACACGATCCTCGCTATGCTTTACGCGGTTTTTACTGCTCGCTATTCGCAATCGCCTGGTCGATAAGCTTGTCGAGTGCTGCGCGCTGCTCGGCGGAGCTGATGGCTCCCACGATTGGATCCCCTACGATGTTGCCATTCTGATCGATGACATACGTTGTCGGGAACGAGAACAAATTTGACGTAAACTTACCGGCCTCGCTATCCGACTTGAACCAGATGTTCTTATATGTCACGCCCTTCTTGCTCAGCACGTCCTTGGCATCTGCAATCTCGCCCTTGTTGCCATCGAGCGTAAAGGAATTGACGCCCACGACCTGGCCGCCCTTCTCGGCAAGCTCCTGATTCAGTTTCTCAAGATCGCCCAACTCACCCACGCACGGCTTGCAAGTGGTGAACCAGAAATTCATGACGGTAACCTTGTTCTTAGAGAACAGCTCGTCGCTGCTCACGTCGTTGCCGTCCAGGTCCTTGCCCGTAAAGCTGGGGAACTTCGTCGCCTCGCTCGAAGCATTGGCACCAGCCGTCATGCCAGCGGTCGAAGCGTCGACGCTCTCGCCTGCGCTCGGCGTGCTTCCACAGCCGGGGAACTCCTTCTCCAAGCTCTCGAGCTTGTCCTCGATTTCCTTGATCTGCTGCGCACCGGCCTTGAGCGTCTTAAGCTCATCCGCCGTAAACTCATCCTTGGCGCCGTCGATGGTCTTGAGCAAGAAATCGCCGTAATTGCTGCCGTCCTCAATCATTGTCGAGTCTTTATTTGCCGCATTGAATACCTTTTCCCACAGCGCGTTATCACTCGAAAAGATCTCGTTCTCCTTCTGCATGAGTTTTGCATACAACTCGGCGGCCTCGTCGGCATTGGCCGGCTTCTGCGCAGTGAGTTCTGCGATCTTAGGATCGGAGCTCGCAGATTCGCTCGCATTGCCACCGGGCGCCGAACATGCCACAAGGCACAAGGCCAATACCGGCACCATAAACAGGGCCGCAATCTTAGAAAGCTTCATAGTCATTCCTCCGTTTTGTCGAAGCTTGTTTACTTTTTATCGACGGTCAAGGGAAGCTTTTCCGCCGACACATCCAGGCCATAGCGATAGCTGATGGCATCGACAGGACAGGCCCCGATGCACTTTCCGCACCGGATACATTCGGCATGATTGGGCGCGCGGACCACATCAACGTCCATCTGACAAACCCTTGAGCACTTGCCGCACGAGACACATTTGCACGCGTCAACCTGAATCCCCAACAAGGACACCCTATTCATGAGCGCATAGAATGCGCCGAGCGGGCAAATCCATTTGCAGAAGGGGCGGTAGAACAAAACACTCAGCACTACCACGGCAATGAGAACGACAAGTTTCCAAGTAAAGAGATGTCCCAACGCAGATCGAATGCCGGCATTGGCAATGGCCAGCGGAATGGCGCCCTCGAGCACACCCTGTGGACAGATGTACTTGCAAAAGAACGGGTCCCCCATCCCCACATCGTTAACCACCAAGACGGGCAGCAGCACCACGGCAAACAGCAGCACGACGTATTTGATGTACGTGAGCGGCTTAAGCTTTTTCGTGGAAAGCTTTTTGCCGGGAATCTTATGAAGCAGCTCCTGCAGCCAGCCAAACGGGCACAGAAAGCCGCATACAAAGCGTCCCAGCAGCACGCCGAGCAAAATGAGCGTACCGGTGACGTAGTAAGAAAAGTTGAACTTGGATGAACCTACCACCGACTGGAACGACCCGATGGGGCACGCACCCGATGCCGCGGGGCACGAATAGCAATTAAGTCCAGGTACGCAGACTGTTTTCCCCGCGCCCTGATAGATGCCGCCTTTGGCAAAGTTTGACAGGTGAATATTGGTGACCAGCGTCGCCGCCGCCTGAATGAATCCGCGAAATCGGGCCAAAACATGCGACGCAGTGTTTTCTCTTTTATCCAATTCCGATACACTCCAAGCACAGCCTAATCGCTTTGGCCAGCACGGCATCCGCCTCGCCACGCATAACACCAAAGCACACCATGGCAATTCCGACGATCAACAAAGCGACCTGTACCACGGGTTTTACCGCTTTGAACAACCTGACCACTCCTTTCGTTACGCGACCATTGGACCATATCGGCTATAAAATCCGTGTTAAGCGCGATTTGGAATGTGCAAGGAGACTGTTATGCGTATTTTGATCGTCGAAGACGAGCGAGCACTGTGCGATGCAATCGCGCGCAGCTTGCGAAACTTGGCGTACAGCGTCGACTGCTGTCACGATGGACGGGAGGCGCTCGACCTGCTGGGCATCGAAGTCTTTGACCTCGTGGTACTCGACCTCAATCTTCCCCATGTCGACGGCATGACCGTGCTCAGGGAACTTAGGAAAACCGATTGCGAGACCAAGGTACTGATTCTGTCCGCGCGTGGCGAAGTATCCGATAAAGTCGCCGGACTCGATGCCGGCGCCAACGATTACCTTACCAAGCCGTTTCATCTGGACGAGCTTGCGGCAAGGATTCGCAGCCTTACCCTCAGACGCTTTACACAAAGCGACATAGTCTTAACCTGCGGAAAGCTCCGCTTTGACACCAAGGCGCGCATCGCTTCCGTGGACAGCGAGGCTTTATCTCTTACGCGCAAGGAAACGGGAATCTTGGAATACCTGATGCTTAATCAGGGGCGTCCGGTAAGTCAAGAGGAGCTTATCGAGCACGTTTGGGATAGCACCGTGAACTGTTTTAGCAACGCAGCCCGCGTTCACATGTCGTCGCTCCGAAAAAAGTTGCGCAGCGCTTTGGGATACGACCCGATTCGCAATCGGATTGGAGAGGGCTACGTTATGGAGGATAGCGAATGAAAAGGCTTTCGCTGCAATGGCGCATAACGATTATGACGGCACTGCTCACGTGTGCGGCGTGCGTGCTAACAAACTGCCTGGTCGGCTATACGGGCATGTGCTACATGGATGCCATCGGCAGTAACATCTCGGCCTTTAACGCTGCCGGCGCGGATTCGCCCCGGGTGTTCGACCCAACGAAAACGACCCCCGATGACAAGGTCATGATCGTCGTAAACGACGCACAAGAGTCTTTTGGCACGACAACCTGGTGCATCACGGCCGGAGTCACACTCCTTGGCGGCGTGCTGGCATACTTTGTGAGCGGCCACGCGCTCAAGCCGCTACGGGATTTTGCCGCCCAGGTGGAGCGCGTGCAGCCTGACAACCTAAGCGAAATCAGACTCAGTGAAGATGTGCCCACCGAGCTACAACGATGCAGCGCCTCTTTCAACGACATGATCGCCCGTCTTGGCGAAGGGTTCTCTGCACAGCGTCAGTTTACCGGCAACGCCGCACACGAGCTGCGCACCCCGCTCGCCCTTATGCAAGCACAGATTGAACTATTCATCTCCGAGCACTCCGGTTTGCAACCCGAAACAGCCGAGCTGCTCGGCCTGCTACAAGAACAAACCGAGCGCATGTCGCGGATGACCAAGGTATTGCTCGAGATGAGTGAGCTCCACAGCGTTCCTTGCGAGGACGATGTTGAACTTGGCCCCTTGTCCGAAGAGGTCCTCACCGACCTTGCGCCACTTGCCGAGAATAATGGCATAGCCCTCGATTGCTCCGGAGACGCTTTGACAATCGGAAGTGATACGCTCCTCTATCGGTTGGTGTTCAATCTGGTCGAAAACGCCATCCGCTACAGCCGCTCCAGCTCGACTGTCAACGTCTCCATCAGCGACAGCGACAGCCACGTGCTCCTGCGAGTCAAAGATGAGGGCCCGGGAATACCCAAGCAGTACCGAGAGAGCATCTTCCAGCCGTTCTTTCGTCTAGACAAATCCCGCAGCAGGGCATACGGCGGCGCAGGACTCGGGCTAGCGCTTGTTTGGGAGATTGCAGCCCTACACGGCGGCACGGTAGAGGTCGAAGCAAGTTCCGAGAACGGGACTACCATGCTCGTAAGCCTTCCAAAACGATCCGCAGCGTTAACCGAACAGTAAAACGAAAGGGGTCCCGAGCAACAGGAGTACAATTGCTGCATTGTTGCCAGCTGTTGGGAGATGGAAGATGGACTGCGATGGCTACCTATGCGTTCCCATGCCGTTGATGTGCACCGCCTTTGTGCCGGGGCAGATTGACGCTGCGGTTGCAGGCATTTCCGACCCCGATTCACGCACCATCGCCACGGCAGAAGCGCTGTACTTTCGCGGACAGGCCACCCTCGCCGCCAAGACGGCGCGCCCCTATCTCGACGCCACCGACCCCGCACTGCGCTATTCCGCATGCTTTATCTGCGGATATGCCAGTCTGTCGCTCAACCGTATCGCCGATGCCCGCCGTTGCCTCGCGGGCATCCTCGATACGCCAACTGACGAGGAATCGCCTGCCGTCCACGCCATGCATATCCTGTTCGCCTCCGCCGCGAGCGTCCTGCTACACCTGCCTTCCCCGTATTCTGCCGAAGAATTTTATCCGCTTGCGGCGCACCTACCCGAAGGCCTGCGTCTGTTCGCCAGCTACGTGATGGCGCACGCCTTGTATCTGCGCGGCGAATACGGCCGCAGTCTGGGCATGGCGGAAAACGCCCTGATTATGAAACAGGGAAGCTATCCGATCTCGGAACTGTTCCTGCACTTGTCGGCTTCTATGGCCCTCATGAGTCTCAAAGACGTCGACGCCGCAAAAGCGCATTTTGAAGCCGCTTGGGACATTGCGCGCCCCGACGGCCTTATCGAACTCATTGGCGAGCACCACGGCCTTTTGCAGGGACTCATCGAGGCATGCCTAAAATCGCAATACCCTGACGATTTCGCACGCATCATCGAGATTACGTATCGATTCAGCTACGGCTGGCGGCGCATCCACAACCCCGATTCGGGCGAGGACGTGGCCGACGATTTAACGACCACAGAGTTCACCATGGCCATGCTCGCCTGCCGCGGATGGACCAATGCCGAAATCGCACGCCACATGGAAGTATCGCCGGGCACCGTTAAAAACCGCCTATCAGGAGTGTATGCCAAGCTTGGTATCGGAACTCGCGCCGAGCTGGTTGCCCACATGTTGCGCTAGAGGCCAGACTGCCCGGCATATCGAAAGCACCCCGGGGGTCTGACGCTTTCGCGCGCTCAATTTGGACATTTTGACCCTTGAACGGCACTACTGCCACGGGGCACCTTCTCGCAAAATTGGATTATTTCCTCCGATATTTGCGGGATGGGAGCCCAAAATGCTTGATCGCCGTTCGTTACTTATCGCCGGAGCATCCTCGCTGGCAGGCATCATGCTGCCTCGCGTGCCGGGCAGCGCAAACACCTTCATATTGCCGTTCGCGCCCACCGAGGCCTATGCCGACGAAGAAGGCCCCTTCAAGGTGCTCGTTCTCTCGCGCACTATGTTTGGCGTGGTCGTGGTCGACGTCGCCAACAAGAATACGCCCATCACGGGTGCCCAGGTCACGCTCACATCGCGCTATGCCGCAGGCAAGCAGCTCACCGCCACTACCGATAACGAAGGCACGGCTATCTTTGAGGTCGCGCCGCTTTCGGAAGGCTACGTGGACGAGGCAACGCTTCTCGACGCGTACGACTTTAACGGCGGTATCTCCATCAGCATGAAAGGCTACCGCGATGTCGAGATTCCCCTCGCACGTGTCCAAGGCGGCACCGCCATTACCGCACCCACACGTCCGCTCTCCGATGGCGAGCCGTACTTTCGACAGCTCACATTCGACGAATGGGACATCCAGTACGCCGACGCCACGTTTATGGCACTGCCGAAGGACGACACGGCAAACGACCAGCCCGACACGCACGCTTTTACCGTGCAGGCGCATCTGCCACAGGGTGGACAGGCAACGTTGCACATCAACAAGGTAATGCCCGTCACGGGTAGCTCGACCGAAACCGTCACGCAGATTGGCCAAGTCAAGGCCAGCGCATCGGGCGCAGATAATCTGGCGACGTTCACACTCGAAGACAAGTTTCTCGACGCGGCATCGGGCCTTCTGGAAGAAGGGTGCAAATTGCGCTTTGTCCTCGACTATCAGGGCAAAACCTACACGCTCTCCTCCCCCATGACCGTTGTCACCGCGCCGGCGGCAAAGGCGGAATCCGGATCGACCACTATCGTCCCCACCACCATGGACCAAGAGATCACTCCGTTTGATTTCCCCGCGGCATTTCCCGGCATCGGCGGCAATAAGTTCACGTGCTGGATGCCCACATTTCCGATTCTCTTCGATTTCTCGTTTGCCGGATACGTGCTGTTTGGCGGAGGATACAAACCGGTCGGCTACATGAACGATTCGGGTAACCCTGATCCAGAGTACTGGAAGAAATCGCCGCGCGAGTCGGGCGCCAAGCAGGCAAACCGCTACCTCGACGAAATGGAGGGGAAGTGGAATCAGTACAAGAGTATGAGTGCCGGTTCGGGCACCGATCCAAGAAACACCAAGCTGCTTCGTCACCACTGCACGCTGCTGTTTACGATGGATATCGCCACACAGCTGTACGGCTCGCTCGCCTACGATTGGGTGGGTAAAACCTGGGGTGACAACAACGACCCCGCATACGGCAATATTAAGGCCCTCTTCCAGGTAAGAACCGACCTCAATTGGACCGAGCAGTTTACCCTAGGACCGGTGCCGTTTTTCCTAAACGTCAACCCCTGGGTGCTGGCGAAGCTGGCGCTCGCCGTGGGTGCCCACACGCACGGCAGCGGCGCGGCGTTTTTTAAAAACATTTCGCTCGACTATTCCAACACGTCGGGCTCATTCACTATCCAGATCGGGCTTGCCGTCACCTTTGGCGCCGGCGTTGCAGGCGTCGCTTCGTCTGCCGTGCGTGGCGCCGCATCCCTCACCCTGTTCATTGGGTACGAGAAGGCGGACGGGCACCAGCTTCCGCGGCTGCGCGTGGGTGCAGATGTCGATGTCGATGTGATACTCCAGTTCGTAATGTTCAAGTGGACCACCAAGGCTTGGTCGGGGTCGTGGCCCACACTCCTCGATTCGTGGAATATGTCGGTGAACAATGGCAACCAGTATGTGCTCCAGCGCTCTGAGCTCGCATTGGGTGGAGATACGCCTTACACGCTGGATGCCCGCTTCGGCATGCCCGGCAACATCGAGGCGGGCGGCGTGCCGCAATTTATCGCATCGGCCACCATCGTCACCAACGCCGAACTGCTCGCACGCGCCGAGGTTAAGGCCACTGCCGTAAACGCCGCGCCTGTCGTGCGCGATTGGGATCAAGCGGTCACGCGCATTGAGCTCGAGGCGGATGCAGAAAGCGACGACACGGGACAGATCGAGCATTTCGTCCACGTGCTGATGGAGAACGACGAAAACGCCGCGCCGATGTATGAGTACACCTACATCGGTCAGGCAACGAACACCGTTGCCGACCCGAACGCCGATTCTGCCGGCGTGTCGGAGGACGAGCGTGGCGGCATCAAGCCCTCGAGCGACAACGTGCTGTTTGCTGGCGTGCTCAGCGAAGCCCACATGAAGCTGGCAATGATTGCCGGCGTAGAATGCCTGTTCCGTATCGCCTCGGTGCGCTACGGCGACAATGGTCGCTCGCGCCTGGTGGTACACACAAAGGCAAACGGAACGTGGTCCGCTCCCACGCCTGTGGACTTTCCCCTCGGGTTTGGCGAGGGCGACGTGGAGCGCGACAGCATATACGATTACGACTTCGACGTAGTGGAATATACGGACGGAAGAGGAAACCAGGACGCCTACGTGCTGCTGGTCTCGGGCGAGCGCCCCGCCGGCGACGACACCCTTTTCGATATGGCAAGCACAGCCGGCATACTGTCCGTTGTGCGCCTGCGTATAAGCAACGACGGAGTTCGCGTGATATCGCACACGTCGTGGCGCAGCATCTCGCGCGGCCGCCTTCAGGAGGATGGCTACCATTGCCTGCAGTGCCCACGCATCACGGTGGGCAAGACACTTGTCAACGGGCACCTGTCGGGCGCCTACCTCCACCGCCGCGGAACCACCACAGAAAAGGCGCTCGGCAGCGAGGCCGAGGTTGCGCTGGAGTGCTTTACCCTGTGGTCGGACGTTTCGGGCGACAGCCTGACGTTCCGCCAAGTTCTCCGCTTTCCGCAGGCACCGTCGAGCATCGAGCTCGGCGCGCCCGAGAATATCAACGGCAAAATGGTGGTGCCCGTTGCATACGAGACCGCAGGCGGTTGTGGCTGTGCATCGTACGCCGTGATCGGCCAGTCCATTGCGGGCTGGGGCGTTATGTCGCCAGATGCCACAGTACCCCACGCGGTGCCGTGGCCGCAGCACACGGGCTTTTTGGCTACCGTCAACGAGCAACTGCAGCATATTACTTGGACGCGAGGCGCACCGGTATTTGCAACGCAGCCCGTGGGTGCCGCAGGCTGCGGCCCGGCATCGTTCAGCGTAAGCAACAACGGCAGGTGCGTGCTCTATGTAGAGAACACCGATGGCAAGGTGGGACAAACCTACGACGAAGAAGGCAACCCGGTAGCAGTGATGGGCAAGCACTTCCGCATCTTCGCCAGCACCTTGGCAGGCGATCTGTTCACGGAGCCGTTCGTGATGTGCGAGCTGGACCATCCCGTCGATCAGATAACGACTTTTTTGACGTCGGGAGGCATGCTCTCTGCGCTCGCCACGCACATTGTGAACGCAGAGAAGAGCGAGGCAGAGCTGCACGGCATCGAAGTGCCCTTGGTGGCGTGTGCCACTCCGACGGGCGCGGTCGCTACCTCGGGCGCGGTGGTGCCCGGAGCAGCAGGCGAATCCTTCATGGTCACGGTGCGAAACGACGGCAACACCTTGCTGACCGCTGGCACGATCGATCTGTACCGAGAGGACTCCAGCCAGCCGTTCTCCAGTGCATCCATCGGGTTCGGAGCGAATGCACGAATGGCATCGATCTACGATCCGGAGCTCGCCGAGGATGCTTCGGCCAACGACATGGCACACGTGAAGTACGCGCTCGAGACGCTGGGCGCACGTTTTGCGACGCACCCACTGGTTGCCGACAATGGCAACGCCGTGCTGGCACCAGGCTGCACGGCACAGTTCCGCATGAGCTTCGCCATCCCCGAGAGTTGGAGCGACGAAGTGGGCAAACGCGTAACGCTGTATGCGAAGGCGCGTGATCTGGTGGCGCTCGACCCCGTAACACTCGAAGAGATTCGACCGGGCGCAAACTCGGCGCTGGGTGCCGTACTGCACGAGCTTCATGTGCCCGACGCGGCATGCGAACGCTCGGAAGTTCAGGTCGGCGTATGCGACAGCACGGATACGATAGGACTTCACGACGCCCCGATGACAGCAGACGGCGATGGTGGCTCGAGCGGCGGCGGTGCTGACGAGGGCGGCGGCTCCGGCGGAAGCAGCTCCGGCAGTGGCAAGGACCACGGCAATAACAAGCGCTCCGGAAAAGCGGGCGCGCTTGCGGGCACGGGCGATGCCAACGCTCCCCTCACGGCAGCCGCTGCAGCACTCGCCGCGGCAGGCGCTGGCCTCGTCGCCTACAGCGCCCGCCGCACGGCACTCGAAGCCGACACCGCCAATGAGGCCAATTCGGATAGGTCTCACTAGCTCCTAGTTACTTTTGTGAGAGACGCCGACTCGGCTCATCGAACATCAAATGGGCTGGTTCTGGATACCCAGAGCCAACCCATTACGCATTAGATGTCGTCAGAGGAGTCGAGTTCTGCCTCGAGCTTGGCACGGCGTCTTTTCGCCGTGAAAAACGTTGCGCACAGGCCAGCAAACGTGGCCGCGAAAATCGTCGCACCGCAGAACACGCCCGTGGCCAGGTTCGCCAACCAAAAGACGCTTTCGAGCGGTACGACCTGCGCCTCAGCGATACAGCGCATTGCGGCAATAACAAGCGCGAACGCGGTGCCGCTAAGACCGCTGAGAAGCAGGAAATATCCAACAGGAAGATGCTCGGTTTGCCCAAAACGATTGGTATCGACATAGCCCTTCCGCGTTTGCAGTCCTGCGCAAATCAACATCACGAGAACGAGCCACAAATACATGGCCGCCTCGAACGGCGTTGCAAAGCCATGCGGCATTTCACTGGCGTCGCTGTGAACCCACGCAACCTGTCGAGCTATAAACTGGTAGAAAAAGATCATCAACATGCCAAACGAAAGCAGCACGAAACCAATCTTGTAGATCTTCGCGTTCTCAGCCTCCAGGCGCTCATCCTTTGGGCCGGCATATTCACGCCACTTTTGCACGAGTTTTAAATCTTCAAATTTCATAGCGAACTCCTAAAGAGCGTCAGGGTCGACGTCGCTCTCGTCTTCCCAAAACAAGTCGTTCAACGTAACGCGTAGCGCTTTACAGATTGCCACGCACAAATTGAGCGTGGGGTTGTAGCCGCCCGCCTCGATCAGGCCGATGGTCTGGCGCGTAACGCCCACGGCCTCGGCCAAGTCAGCTTGCGAAAGGCCAACCGCCGCGCGCGCCGCCTTCATGCGTAGGTTCTTTTTGCCCGGCATGGAGTTCCTTTCGTGGTAATGGACAGATATCCGTTGCAACATGACAGAAATATATTGCATATATCAGACAATGTCAACTATATCTGTCATTATGAAAACCATATTCGTCATCGCCATGCGGACATTACAACTTCGGTTCACTATTCAAACTTACTCGGACAGAACCGACTCGGTTTTGTCCGAGTAAACTCGAGTATAAACTGATTCATGCGATACAATTAACTCGGACAAAACCGAGTCGGAAGGAACCGAGTAAGTGGAATTCATTGGCAGGGAGCGTGAACTCTCCCGTATTAAGAAAACGCTCAAAGCACCCGAGCAGCGCAATGTTCTCATTTACGGCAGGCGTCGCGTCGGAAAAAGTGAGCTCATCAAGCAGGCGCTAACCGATTTGTCGGACGTCGCAACGGTCTATTACGAGTGCCGCCAAACCTCCGAGGCAGACAACCTAGAGAGTCTGTCCGCCCTTGTTGCTGAAGCGCTGAGCTTTCCTCCGCTCGCCTTCACAGGCATCCGCGAGCTCATCGAATTTCTGTTTGCCCAAGCCAAAGACAAGAACATTACCCTCGTTCTCGACGAATACCCCTACTTGAGAGATGCGGTTAAGGGCTTAGACAGCATTCTTCAGACCTCAATCGACGCTCACAGGGAAGACTCACGTTTAAACATTGTCCTGTGCGGCTCCTACGTTGAGATTATGAAATCCCTCATCGAGCATGAAAGCCCCCTCTACGGGCGAATTGATCTCGCACTTGAGCTTAAACCCATGGATTACTTTGACGCTGCAAAGTTCTATCCCGCGTTCTCGCCCGAGGACAAGGTGCAGCTCTATAGCGTTTTTGGCGGCATCCCCTTTTACAATCGCCTCATCGATCAATCCCAAAGCGTACGCGACAACATTATCGAGCTCGTCACGGAACCTGGCGCCCGCTTAGAAAGCGAGGTGCCGTCCTATCTCAATGCCGAGATCTCGAAGATGACCAACGCCAACGAAGTTTTCGGGGCTCTCGCACAAGGTTACTCCCGTTGGGGGGACGTGCTGGCACAGTCGCACGTCTCGAGCGGTCCGGCCATGGCAGACGTGCTCGACAAGCTCATGTCACTCGAAATCGTCCAAAAGCGTGCACCCATCAACGACCCTACGAACAAGCGCAAGTCCGGCTACTTTGTAGTGGATCCGCTTTCGCTCTTTTACTATCGCTATGTTTTCCGCAATGCCTCAGCGCGTCAGCTGCTCGACCCGGAAGTCTTCTATGATCGTCACGTCTTCCAAGACTTCGAGGAAAACTACGTTCCTCATATGTTCGAGGAGATCTGCCGTCAATACCTCGTGCGGCAGAACAGGACCGGCAAGATCGAACCGGCTTTCGACGCCATAGGCAAGTACTGGTACGACGATCCCGCAAACAAAACGAGCGGCGAATTCGATGTGGTAACGCAAGACCCCGAGGGCTACGCATTCTACGAAGCAAAGTTCCGCAAATCCCCCATCACGCAAAAAATGGTCGACGAGGAAATCGCCCAAGTCGAGGCAACGGGGCTCAAGTGCCATCGCTATGGATTCTTCTCCCGTTCGGGCTTCGAAGCCGGCAAAAGCGATCGAACCGTCTTCATCGACCTGCCGCAGATGTTTGGATAGGACAGGACAGGTCCCTCCCGCACTCCAAGCATTCATTATCTAATCGAACGATTGTTCGATGGATTTCGTGTTGGTTGGAATCGCCCACGGGCTTGGCTATGCTACCTTGACTATCTATACGACTTAAATGCACAAGAGGAAGTACCAAGAGAGCGAGCATGGCAAAAAACACCGCAAACTATGGCAACGACAGTATTCGTCAGCTCAAGGACGAGGAGCGCGTACGCCTGCGCCCCGCCGTTATCTTTGGCTCGGACGGGCTCGACGGCTGCGCGCATGCCGCCTTCGAGATCCTGTCCAACGCCGTTGACGAGGCGCGCCAGGGCTACGGCAAGCTCATCACCCTTACCGCTTTTCGCGATGGCTCTATCCAGGTAGAGGACAACGGCCGTGGCTGCCCGCTCGACTGGAACCCTTCCGAGAAGCGCTTTAACTGGGAGCTCGTCTTTTGCGAGCTCTACGCCGGCGGCAAATACAATAACAACCAGGGCGGCGACTACGACTTCTCGCTCGGCACCAACGGCCTGGGCTCCTGCGCGACTCAGTACGCTTCCGAATACATGGACGTCACGGTTTGGCGCGACGGCAACAAGTACTCCCTGCACTTTAAGAAGGGCAAGGTTGTCGGCGCCAAAAAGAAGGCACTCGAGATTGAGCCCAGCGACGAGAACCGCACCGGCACCACTATCAAATGGCGTCCCGATCTTGAGGTCTTTACCTCGATTAGCATTCCCCACGATTGGTATCGCGAGACCATGCGCCGCCAGGCCGTGGTCAACGCCAACGTGACCTTCCGCCTGCGCATCGAAGGTGACGATGGCGAGTTTTCCGAAGAGGATTTTTGCTATCCCAAGGGCATCGAAGACTACGTGCTCGAGAAGGTCGGTACCGACTACCTCACCGAGCCCTTCTTTATCGAGGCCGACCGTCGCGGTCGCGATCGCGAGGACCTGCCCGATTACAACGTAAAAATCACCGCATGCATGTGCTTCTCGCGCACCTTCATGATGCAGGAGTACTACCACAATTCATCGTGGCTCGAGAACGGCGGTTCGCCCGAGAAGGCCGCCCGTAGCGCTCTGACCAGCGCCATCGATGCCTACATCAAGCAACAGGGCAAATACAACAAAAACGAGAGCGGCATCAAATGGCAGGACGTCCAGGACTGCCTGGTGCTGGTGACCAACTGCTTCTCCACTCAGACGTCCTACGAGAACCAGACCAAGAAGGCCATCAATAACCGCTTTATCCAGCAGGCTATGACGGCCTTCTTTAAGGAGCGCCTCTCGACCTACTTGATCGAGAATAAAGACGCCGCCAACAAGATCATGGAGCAGGTGCTCATCAACAAGCGCTCGCGCGAGAACGCCGAGAAGACGCGTCAGAGCATCAAGACCAACCTGCAGCAGAAGACCGACATGGCCAACCGCGTGCAGAAGTTCATCGACTGCCGCTCCAAGGACAAGAGCCGCCGCGAGATCTACATCGTAGAGGGCGACTCGGCAGCAGGCGCCATTCGCACCTCGCGCGATGCCGAGTTCCAGGGCGTTATGCCCGTCCGCGGTAAGATCCTCAACTGCCTGAAGGAGGATTATCCGCGCATCTTTAAGTCCGACATCATCATGGATCTCATGCGCGTGCTGGGCTGCGGCGTGGAAATCAAGGACAAGCGCATTAAGAACCTCGGTGTCTTTGACCTGGACAACCTCAACTGGAACAAGGTCATTATCTGTACGGACGCCGACGTCGACGGCTATCACATCCGCACGCTTGTGCTCACCATGCTCTATCGTCTGGTGCCCACGCTTATCGACGAGGGCTACGTCTATATCGCCGAGTCGCCGCTCTACGAGATCAACTGCAAAGAGAAGACCTACTTTGCCTACACCGAGCTCGAGAAGAACGGCATTCTTAAGGAGATCGGCGACCAGAAATGCTCCATCAACCGCTCCAAGGGTCTTGGTGAGAACGACCCGGACATGATGTGGCTCACCACCATGAACCCCGAGACGCGCCGCCTGATCAAGGTGGAGCCCGAGGACGTCACCAAGATGGAAACCATGTTCAATCTGTTGCTGGGCAACGACGAGGCAGGCCGCAAGCGCCATATCTCCGAGCACGGCAAGGAATACCTGGACCAGCTGGACCTGCAATAGCAGCAAATCGATAACGACGGCCCATAATAAGTTCAAGAGGAAATCGTGGCAAAGAAGAAGACGAAGAACCAGCCAAAGAAAAAGCAGGTTAACGCCGAGAACGTCATCGGCCTGCACTCCGAGGTCACCGACCAGCCGATCACACAGACGCTCGAGGTCAACTACATGCCCTACGCCATGAGCGTCAACGTCTCGCGTGCATTCCCCGAGATCGACGGCTTTAAGCCCTCGCACCGCAAGCTGCTCTACACCATGTACAAGATGGGTCTGCTCAAGGGCGAGCGCCAGAAGAGCGCCAACATTGTGGGCCAGACCATGAAGCTCAACCCTCACGGCGATGCCGCGATCTACGAGACGATGGTGCGTCTAGCAACCGGCAACGAGGCGCTGCTCGCCCCCTTCGTGGAGTCGAAGGGCAACTTTGGTAAGTACTATTCGGGTGATCTGAGCTATGCCGCCTCGCGTTATACCGAGGCCAAGCTCTCCCCCATCAGTGCCGAGATCTTCAAGGACATCGACAAGAACCCGGTCGACTTCGTCGACAGCTACGACGGTGCCATGAAGGAGCCGCGCCTGCTGCCCACCACGTTCCCCAACATCCTTGTCTCGGCCAACAAGGGCATCGGCGTCGCCATGGCGTCCGACATCTGCGGCTTTAACCTCAACGAGGTCTGCACCGCCACCATACGCTACCTGCAGGATCCCGACTGCGACCTGCTCGAGTACATGCCCATGCCCGACTTCTCGACCGGCGGCGAAATTATCTACCGCCGCGAGGAGATGGAAAAGATCGTCGAGACCGGCCTTGGCAGCTTCCAGATCCGCTCCCGCTGGCGCTGGATTCCCGAAGAGCGCATCATCGAGGTCTACGAGATCCCCTACACCACCAAGACCGATGTCATCATCGAGCGCATCGTCAAGCTCTCCAAAGAGGGCAAGGTCAAGGAGATCGCTGACATCCGCGACGAGACCGACCTCTCGGGCTTGCGCATCGCCATCGACCTTAAGCGCGGTGTCGACCCCGACAAACTCATGGCCAAGCTCTATCGCTCGACCACGCTGCAGGATTCGTTCTCGTGCAACTTCAACGTGCTCGTCGACGGATATCCCCGTGTTATGGGCGTGCGCCAGATTCTGCACGAGTGGGTCAAGTGGCGTATTGAGTCCACGCGTCGCCGCATTAACTTTGACCTGGGCAAAAAGTCCGAGCGCCTGCACCTACTGCACGGCCTCGAGGCGATCTTGCTCGACATCGACAAGGCCATCGCCATCATCCGCGGCACCAAACTCGAGGCCGAGGTCGTGCCCAACCTTATGCGCGGCTTCGACATCGACGAGACCCAAGCCGAGTTTGTTGCCGAGCTTAAACTCCGCAACATCAACGAGGAGTACATCCTCAACCGCACCAAGGACATCGCCAAGCTCGAGGGTGAGATCGCCGAGCTTGAGGAAATCCTCTCCAGCGAGGAGAACATCAAGAAGGTCATCAGCGACGAGCTGGCCGCGGTCAACAAGAAATATGTGATGCCGCGCCGCACGGGCAGGATCGAGCCCCATGAGGTTATCGAGGTAAGCTTGGAGCCCGAGGTCGAGGAGTACCCGGTCACCATCATGCTCTCGCGCGAGGGCTACCTTAAGAAGATGACGGACCGCGTGCTCAAGAAGGCGACCACGCTCAAGTACAAGGACGGTGACAAACCCTTTATTGAGTTCCCGTCCTCCAACACCCACGAGCTACTGGTCTTTACCAACAAGAGCCAGGTGTACAAGTGCAAGGTTGCGGCGTTTGAGGACACCAAGTCGGCCCAGCTGGGCTCGTACCTGCCGACCGATCTTGAGATGGAACCCGACGAGAGCGTCATCTGGGTCATCGACCCCGAGGACTACAAGGCCGACGTGCTGTTTGTCTTTGAGAACGGCCGCGTGGTGCGCGTCGCGCTTTCTGGATACGTCACCAAGACCAACCGCAAGCGCCTCAAAAACGCCATCTACGGTGGCAGCAAGCTGCTGTATGCCCAGGTGCTCAAGGAGGATCGCGACATCGCGCTGGTCTCGAGCGACTATCGTTTGATGAACTTCAACACGTCACTGCTCAAGACCAAGACGACTACCAACACGCAGGGCGTCCAGGCCTTTACGGCCAAGAAGGGCCGCTCGGTCACCACCGTCGGCACAACCGAAGAGATCCTTGGCGCCGGCGTCTCGGCCGAGAAGTTCACCGCGCAGAGTCTGCCCTCCGCCGGTGCCCTCATGAAAGAAAACGACATGCCGAGTCTGTTTGACTAGGACGACGGCAGCCAAACCGTCATGGTTTTACAATGCAGCGGGGCCCGGAGCGCAGCAACATCGCGCTCCGGGCCCCGCTCGTTGCAACGTAGTCGGAATAATAGGAATCCCCGTTTTTCACTCCTGCAATCCCGCGGCGCAAGACATGTTAAACCGTTAGCAAAACTTGCAAAAATTAGCAAAAGTTGCAAAAACTAGCAAAACCTGCAAAGGGGCCACCATGGATCGCAGCAAATGTCTCCGCCATGCCAGGCATGCTCGAAGATATTATCGAGCGAACCAAAGAAGCGGCAGATAGCCGCCTCTCATAGTCTCGCGCGTGCATAAGCGGCGTTCAGATTGAGCCAGTCGGCATCGATTGGACATATGCTCAGGAGACTCAGGGTAACTGGCGCACGGGCATGAATGGCGTCTTCAGGCAACTCGAGAAGCATGACGTCGGGCTTCTCTCGAAACGACCTATCGGGAGCTTTCCGATAAAGACATTGAGTTTTTGCTCGCGATGCTGCCCGATTCTGGCCCCAGCAGGGTCTCGGAGATAGCCAAACGCATGGGCGTCGCCAGCAACTACGCAAGCCAATACAAACGCCGCCTCCTGGAGGACGGCGTCATTGGAGAGCGCGGGCGTGGTCTCGTTGGCTTTGACATTCCCGCGTTCAGGGAATTCTTGAACGAGAAGGCGTTTTAGCACGCCGGAATTGTCCGCGGAAGCATCAACGCATGGCAATCAGCATTCCTCTTGGTAAGGATAGCAAGCATTTTCCACCAACACCGATTGCCATGCGTTCTTCTTGTCCTTAGGCGAGCTTGCGAGCGAGCTCTCGCACCTCTTCCAACTTGGGCGAGGAGGCCATGCTGTCGCGCTCGGTCATGCCGCTAATGGTGACAATGCCCTGGTCCTCCCACTTGCAGTACGCGCATGTGGACTTGTACATAGCGATCGCCGCGTCATAGACGCCCTCGCTGTGGCTGTCGAGCAAAAGGGCCGTCTTGGTGAACGGGAAGCCCGTGGCACCGAAGGCGTACAGGCGGTCGATGGCGGCCTTCTCCTGCGCAGTGATATCAAACCAGTAGATAGGCGAAGCGAAGACAACCATATCGGCGCCTTTCAGTGCCTCGACCACACCGGCCATGTCGTCCTTCTGCACGCAGGCGCCCTCATGGGCAAAGCAGTACTGACACCCCAGGCAGCCGGCGATCTTCTTGCCGGCAACGCGGACGACCTCGACTGTATGGCCGGCCTCGCGCGCGGTCTCGGCAAACGCCTCGACCATGGTGTCGGTATTGGCGTCCTTGCGCGGGCTACCACTCAATACAACGATATTCATAGAAATCTCCCTCCTTCATGCCGCAGGCGCGCGGCATGTTTTCTTGTAACCAAAACGAATGGAGTTAATCAATCGCCTCGTTTCAGCTACTCCCACTCTTTAGAAGAATCGTTGCTAGAGACTTGGCATTGAATCGAGGCACGCCTTATTTCAAATACTCCTCAAAGAACGCTTTCAGCTTTCCAAACGGAATGACGTCCATCTGATCGTAGAGGTCGGTGTGGCTGGCACCGGGGATAATGAGCAATTCCTTGTTGTCCCCCGTCAGCTTGCTGTACGCGGTTTCGCTGAAATAGCGGGAGTGTGCTTTCTCGCCATGCACCAGCAGCACCGCAGAGCGAATTTCGCTGCCGTATTGCAAAATCGGCATATTCAGGAACGACAGCGAGGACGTCACATTCCAACCACCGTTGGAGTTCAGGCTGCGGGGATGGTAGCCTCGCGGAGTTTTGTAGTAGGCGTAATAGTCCGCTACAAACTGCGGCGCGTCCTCCGGTAGCGGATCGACCACGCCGCCCGCCAGCGCATAGCCGTCGTTTTTATAGTCCTCGGTGCGCTGCACGTTCAACGCTTTCCGCTTTTCAAAGCGCGCCTGCTCGGAATCCTCGGCGTCAAAATAGCCGTTTGCGGTCACGCGGGTCATATCGTACATGGTCATAGCCGCGGTAGCTTTGATACGGGTGTCGATGGCCGCCGCATTGACTGCCATGCCGCCCCAACCGCAGATACCGATAATGCCGATACGCTCCGGGTCAACGCTTTCCTGCACGAAGAGGAAATCCACCGCTGCGCAGAAGTCCTCGGTGTTGATGTCCGGGGATGCCACATAGCGGGGCGTACCGCCGCTCTCGCCGGTATAGGACGGGTCAAAGGCAATTGCGAAAAAGCCCAGCTCCGCCATCTTCTGCGCGTACAGACCGGAGGACTGCTCCTTCACCGCGCCAAACGGGCCGCTGACGGCGATGGCGGGCAGCTTGCCTTCCGCGTTCTTAGGCACGTACACGTCGGCAGCCAGCGTGATGCCGTAGCGGTTGTGGAAGGTCGCCTTGCTGTGCTCAACCTTGTCGTTTTTGGGGAACACCTTGTCCCATTCCTGCGTCAGTTTCAACTGCTCCATGCCTAAGCCTCCTTGTCAGTCGCTTTAAGGTATTGCTCGTCGTCCACGGGCTCCAACCACTCGTTGGAGGCCTCCTCGCCCGGAACCTCCACTGCGAGATGGGAGAACCAGCTGTCGGGCGCCGCACCGTGCCAGTGCTTTACGCCCGCGGGAATATTTACTACATCGCCAGGGCACAGCTCTTGTGCCGGTTTGCCCCATTCCTGGTAAAGCCCTCGACCAGCCACGCAGACGAGGATCTGTCCGCCACCGCTTTTGGCGTGATGGATGTGCCAGTTGTTGCGACAATAAACTGGACTACACCCTCACAATCCCCCGGATTTACTGGTTTGAACGCAATACAAAACTGTATTTTCTGTACCCTTTTCGATGAAGTTCTACTACTTTCTATTTTTCCTTTTCTTCAACATCCCATACTTCTTTTGCCAGATTAAACACAGCCCATCCATTTGGCCATCCCGCATAAAACGCCGCATGCGCAAGGATTTCCGCTATCTCAGTCCTGGTCACCCCGTTGTTCTTTGCGGACATCAGATGATATTGGAACGAAGAGTCCGTCAGCCCCTGTGCCATCAAGGCAACCACCGTCACCACGCTGCGATCTCGAAGGGAAAGCCCGTCTTCTCGGCTCCACACCTCGCCGAACAGCACATCGTCATTGAGCTGTGCAAATTTGGGGGCAAAGTCCCCCAGGGTATCCCTGCCCGCCGTCTGCTTAATTGCCATGTTTGATTCCTCCTGTCGATGGTTTTGAGTGCAAAACTGCTTCCGCGCGGTCAAGCTGCCCGCCTAGATCCCCATGCCCATTCGTTGCGCCTGTTCCAGAGCGGGATGCCCGGCGATATCGCCCACACCGTTCACGCCGCCGGCGAAAACCGTTTTGCCCATTACGGACCACCCCTTGCGCTACCGATTTGTATTGACGAGAATGAAGGTAATACCTAAACCTGACTTTAGGTCAAGGAATGAATTCGAGATTTATTCGGAGGGGCCATGTACACAATCGGACAGGTGGCGGAAATGTTCGGCTTGCCCGCCTCAACGCTGCGGTATTACGACAAGCAGGGATTGTTCCCGGGGCTGGAGCGGACGTCCGGCATTCGCCGATTCGGCGATACGGAACTCGAGGCGCTTCGGGTCATCGAATGCCTGAAGAAGGCGGGAATGGAGATCAAGGACATCCGTCTGTACATGAAATGGTGTGCAGAGGGTCCATCAACATACCCCCAGCGCAAGGCCATGTTCGAGGAGCGGAAGGCCCACATGGAGTCGGAGATCGCGAAGATGAACCGTGCCCTGGACATGTTGAAGTTCAAATGCTGGTACTACGAGCAAGCGATTCAAGATGGCAGCGAGGATAGGCTGGAGACGCTGATTCCCGACAATTTGCCGGAAGAAATCAAAGGCGCCTACGAAAACGCACACGCTCGATAAAGCCGTTCGCTATCCATGGGACTCTGGCAAGGAGCTCCTTCCGAACAGAACGAAAAAGAAAGCCTCCGAACCAAAAGGTCCGGAGGCTGTTATTTCCGCTATTCCCACTCGGCAATAGGAGTCACTGGCCAAAAGCTTGTCAACATCAAAACAAGTCCTCAATCTATCGATTCTACGTGAGGCAATGGTCCCCATTTGATGCCCGCACTGTTTGCGCACTAGGGAGCAAAAGAATCTGGCCGCCGCTCAAATAAGATCACCGCCATCTTGCATAAACGACGCCATGTTAAGGTGCCTGACGCCATCCCTCTCCTGCAATAGAGGATCAAGCGTGAACAAGTAGCGCGGATACCCATCCCTGATGTGGCCGAACGGCCTGTACTCGCGCTCCTCGACGCCTCTGTCGGCAATCGACATAGAGACCTGGATGTAGGCGTAAGCATTGCGCCTACGAGCGATGAAGTCACACTCGAGCTTCCCAATACGGCCCACAGAAAGCTCGTACCCGCGCGATGCAAGATAGAGGTAGAGCACGTTCTCCAACGCCGGCCCGTAGTTAATCCTCGCATCCGTGTTCATGGCGAAATAGAAGCCGGGATCAGCCAGGTAGTACTTCTCTTCGCGGATAAGCGATCGCCGAGACTTGAGATCGAACCTCGAGCAGCGATAAAGGATCTTCGCGTCAACAAGAATCTGGATATACCGATTGAGCGTTTCGCGCTTGATGGGAATCTTCTCGACATCATTGAAGTACGCAAGGAGGTTCTTCAGGTTCGTCGGCGCACCAAAGTTGTTGATGAGATACGTCTGGACGGCATCGAAAACCGAGACATTCTTGATCTTGTTGGAGTGTTTTACGTCCTTTTCAAAGATCTCATGAATAACACTCTTGATATAGGTGCGCTTTTCATCCTCGCCCTCATACTCCAACGCTTTGGGAAATCCTCCAAGGGTCAGGTACTCGGTAAACTCTCCCACGAGAACGTCATTGACAGGCTTGCCGAGAAAACGCTTCATATCGATATATTCCGCAAAGTCGAGTGGGAACACCTCGAACTCGATATAGCGACCCGTCAGCTTTGTAACAAGCTGCCCAGAAAGCAGATATGAATTCGAACCGGTAATGAAGATGGACCAACCGCCATCTGTCCGGTAGCCGTTGATGAGCAGCTCGAATTCCTCTACGTTCTGAATCTCATCGATGAAGAGGTACTTCGTCCCCTCAGTGTCTGCTGGGGTCGACATGTCAATCAGATTTTCGAGCTCATCGGTCGTCTTGACCTTCCTGTTCTCCCGTGAGTCAAGGTCGATATAGATGATGTGGTCGCTCGCTACACCGGATTCCACAAGCTCGTCTGCGATTGATTGCATGAGACAGGATTTACCGCATCTGCGAACACCGGTAATCACCTTGATCATCCCGTCATCGTGGTAGAAACCACGCATTCGATTCAGATACTTTTCACGTCGGTATATACGCAAGATGCACCCCTTTTTTTTCAGCGCCCATTTTATCAGTTATGGGGGTACTTTTTTACATTTTATAAAAAAGCGTACCGATAACTTATTCTCACTTAGTTTCGAAAGTCGAGCAGGCGGTCGCGGTAGTACCCGTACTGCGCCCGGCGTACCTCGATTTCGGCGGGGATACCGTCGGTGAGCGATTTCGTTAGGGAGTCGAAGCGGTCGAAGATGTCGACGACCTTCTGCTGGGTGCCGATGGATGGGGCGGGAATCTCGACCCTCGATAAGTCCACAGGCGCGGCTTCGATTACCTTTTTCGATTTAGCGTATTGCTCTTCAGATCATCGTAGTGTGCTCTTAGCCGCGCTCCACGAGGAGCCGCTCGGCAACGTCGAGAATCTTCTCGACCGTCT
>CABUIH010000020.1:0-34792 GCA_902491615.1 uncultured Collinsella sp.
CGAGGTAGCCCTCCTGGTCGAAGTGCATGATCTCGATCTTCTCGGTCTCCTTCATTCCCGCTCCTTTCACGAGCAGTTTGAATTGTCGCACGGAATGAACGGGCTTGCCGCCCCGTCGCACCGCTTAACCTTGTGGACATCTTGGCCCCAAGCTCAACAATTCAAAGGTTCTTAATACCAGTGAACGATTACAGGTTAGCCGTTTTTAATACCGATTTTATGATTTCATCCTCCCCTCTCGGTAGACGGTCAGTTTTTGCCGCTCATCGGTCAAGCGACATATATCCGTAAAAACGAGCGCCCCCGCCATGCGCAGGGACGCTCTAGACGCTAATAGTTGTAGGTATATCCGCCGGCGTCGCCGCGGGTAAAAGACTTGGCATGCTCGATTGCCTGCCCACTCGAGTCATAGGTCAGGCCTTCCAGCACGAGCGCCAGATCGCCCGGCTCAAGATTGAGCAAACTCGCATCGCGTGCGCCCAGCGCCTCGATATCGAGTTTCTCTACCGACTGATCTGGCTTGCGTCCCAACATATCGTAGGTCTCGAACAGGCTGAAGACCGAAATGTCCACGTCTTCGATGCCCGGAAACAGCAGGCACGGAATCAGTGTCATCTCGATCGATACGGGCTCACCATCAATGCAGTTGAGGCGGCGCACCGAGTAAAGCAGATCGTCCTCGGCGATGCCAAACAAGTCGGCATAATACGGGCCGGCGTAGCGTTTGGAGCGCGCCAGGATGCGCACCGACGGCGTCGCGCCCGATGCCAAAACCGACTGGCGGAAGCCGCCCTTGCGTTCGTGCTCGTCAAACCACTTGTGTCCCACAAAGGCGCCTTTGCCCTGCACGCGACGAATCTGGCCACTTTTGACCAGCTCGTCCATGGCGCTTCGGATTGTCAGGCGTGTCGTGCCAAACTCCTCGGCCAGCTCGTTTTCGGACGGAATCATCGAGCCCGTCGGGTAGTCGCCGCGCTCGATTCGCTCCGCAATGCAGCGGCGAATTTGTTTGTAAACCGGCAAGTCTTCTACTGCATCAGCCATTCGACACCCACCTTCGTCGCAACGCCGTCTGCCTCGCCGTTATCGGCAAAACGATACTTGGTCGGCAGAATCACGGACTTGCAATACTCGACAAAGCCATCGTTCTCGTCACGCTCGTGCGAAGCCTTGTAAAACACCGGCGTGCCCTCCTGAGCACCCAGCAACTTGGCCTCGTCGGCGTTCAGACGGCTGATGGAAATATGCTCCTTGCCGTGCGCCACATGGACATTCCCCTCTTTGAGCAAAACGTCGTAGAGGCTTTCCTGCTCAAAATCGTGATCGGGAAGCGAGGGGCACAAAGACAGATTGACGTGAGCCGTCTCAATCGACGCCGGGGAACCATTAACCACGCGCACGCGCCGAATGCAGAAGAGCGGCATGCCCAGGTCGATCTGGGCTTTTTGGGCCAGATCGATATCGGCGTACACGACCTTGGACCAAACCAGGCGTGCGGTCGACTTTGAGCCAACCCTCTCCACCGCCTGCGTATAGTTCCATGTTTCCTGAAAGATATTCAGCGGTTTGGGAGGACACACATAGGTGCCCGAACCGCGGCGGCTTTCCAAAGTTCCGCACGAAATAAGACGCGTGATCGCAGCGCGCAACGCCGTGCGCGACACGCCCAGCTCTTCACAGAGCACACGCTCGGCGGGCAGCCGGTCACCACCCTGCAGGTCATAATGTTTGATATACCAAAGAATGCCCTCAAAGGCGCGATCTTTGGGCGGAATCGCATATGGTTCACTCGACATGGGCAAGGCTCCTCAACCGCTTGATGCTGCGGGCATCATTGCTCCGGACGCCCCATGGCGTCGAAGGCTTCTTTGATCTGCTCCGCAACGTTCCGATACGATCGATATAGGCCGGAGTCTCGCTTGACTTCGCCCGCGGTCACCGGAATCTCAAGCTTCGAAATCTCATCCTCGCCGGTTTGCACGGCAACGATGACACCCATACCAAGGCACATATTACGCTTGGCAGCGTTGTTTTTGGTAGCCTGAGCTGGATTAATCAAAATCTGCTGAGCTAGTTCGCGCTTGCTAACCTCCGGCACATCCTCGGGATTTCCGGTCTCGACAATCTCGCACTGCAACACGTCCGCATAGTCAAAAATCTTCGGCTCGCCACCGCGTTGATGCACAGCCCACTTGCGATGCGTGGCATCCTGGTAGATAGCCGGCAAAAACGTAAACCGCGGCGGGTCCAAAATCGTATCCGTGATGGTAAACACATCGGGATCAAAGGCATCCTGCGGGTTTTTCTTCTTGAACAGCCCCATATCAGCCTCCCGTACTAGCATTAAACAACTCAAGTTGAATATAGCACCAATTTCAAGCCGCCGCCTTACCCTATCGGTGCGCGGCGTCTATGGCTCGCCCAGCGGAAGAGTTCACGGACGAGGGCCGGGGTGCCTGCCGGCAAATAGCGGACACTCCGCATGCAATCTATGCAAACAAACAAGTACGCTTAGCTACATTCGGTAAGTTCGAGCACGCTGCCCTTAACGATAAGCGCCGGCTCCAGGACGACCTCTTCGGCACGCCTGCCGCCCCTACCGGCAAGACGCTTGGACATGCAGCCAAAAGCATGCTCCGCAAGGACACCAGGATCCTGCTCAATGGCGGTCAGCGCCGGCTCAAAGAGAACGTCGGCCGCCGAGTTGTCATAGCTTACGACCGAAATATCGCCCGGGATGCTCTTCCCCATCTCGTGCAGGCGCTTGAGCAAACCAAGGGCAATGTTATCCGAGCTTGCGAACACAGCGGTGGCATCAGTTGCGAGCACCGCCTCCGAGGCCTCGTATGCACTTGGAATGTAGTACTCGCTCTCAAACTCCAAACGCGCGTCGATAGGCAAGCCAACCTCGCGCAGTGCGCGCTCATAGCCGGCAAGTCGTTTGCGACCCGTATTGGAGCGGCGTGCGTTAACCAGGCAAGCAATACGGCGGTGGCCTTGCTCGATCAGATAGCGGGTGGCCATGTAGCCGCCCATCTCGTGGTCGAACATCACCTTGTCGCACTCGAGTCCCTCAATGGCACGGTCGACCATTACGGCCGGGATGGGCAGGTGGCTGACTTCTTCGCGCAGGGCGCGGTCGTCGGAGAACTCGTCGCCCACGACCAGGAAGACGCCATCAACGCCGCGCGTCACCAGCTGGCGCAGCAGCTCCAGATCGTCATCGGCGCTTCCGCCCGAGCTGGTAATGAAGAGCGCATAGCCGTCCTCGCGGCAGCGCTTTTCCAGGCTACCGGCGAGCGAAGCAAAAAAGCGGCTCTCGATGTTAGGGACGATAAGGCCCAGCGTGCGCGACTCGCGCATGACCAAACTACGCGCAATCTGGTTAGGAACATAGTGGTTGCGCGCCGCGACCTCCTTGATGAGTTTGCGGTTTTCTTCCGAGATGCGACAGGGCCGATTATTGAGCACAAGCGAGACCGACGAGGGGGAAAGCCCCACCTCCTGGGCGATCTGCTTGAGGGTGACTTTGTTGGCCATCTCGCTCCTTCCGGGTTTACGCGCAATCTCTTGAAAGTATAGCGACTACCCCTCTACCTCGGTGATAAACACTTTACCAATCCGGTAGACGGCTGTTTTATCGCCGCCAGCGCACCAAATCCGTCCGGGTGGGGTATATTGCAATCGATTGATGACAACAACCACCAAAAGGCGGATATTCGTATGCACGAGAACGACTTTTTTAACGAGGACCTGCTGTGCGCGCTTGCTGGCGTTGCCGGCGAGGACAACGTGCTGATGAGCGAGCCCATGCGCGAGCACACCACGTTTAAGATCGGCGGCCCGGCCGACGTCTTTGTCACGCCCGATACCGAGCAGGGCCTCGTCGCCACGCTCGACACCTGTTATCGCTGCGACCTGCCGCTCACCATCGTGGGCAACGGCTCCGACCTGCTCGTCGGCGACAAGGGTATCCGCGGCGTTGTCGTGGCGCTGGGCGAAGGTCTCTCCAACATCACCGTCGACGGCACGCACGTCACGGCGGCAGCCGGCGCGCTGCTTTCCGATGTCGCCGCGGCGGCAGCCGAGGCCGGCCTCACCGGCATGGAGCCCATCTCGGGCATCCCCGGATCGGTCGGCGGCGCCTGCTACATGAACGCCGGTGCCTACGGTGCCTGCATGGCCGATGTGCTGGAGTCCGTGCGCGTCTACAAACCCGCTCGCCAGCTCGACGACGGCACCCGCGGCAGCGGCAATATCATTGAGTTCGATGTCGATGAGCTCAACCTGGGCTATCGCAAGAGCCGCATTGCCGACGACGGCTTCATCGTGCTTTCGGCCACCTTCAATCTCGCTCCGGGCAACGCCGCGATGATCAAGGCCGACATGGACGACTACCGCCAGCGCCGCGAGGACAAGCAGCCGCTCGACATGCCGAGTGCCGGCTCCACCTTCAAGCGCCCCGAGGGCTACTTTGCCGGCAAGCTCATCATGGATGCCGGACTGCGCGGCCATGCTGTCGGCGGCGCGCAGGTAAGCGAAAAGCACTGCGGTTTTATCGTCAACGCCGACCACGCCACCGCCGCCGACGTCGACGAACTCATCCGCCACATCCAGGCAACCGTCAAAGACCAATTCAACGTAGACCTAGAACCCGAAGTCCACCGAGTCGGAGAATTCCTTTAACAAAGAAGGCCCCGAAAGGGGCCTTCACCATATTTATTCAGATAACCCAGTCCGGTGTGTGACGTATTGGACCCGAGAGGTCCGTGGCTGCCCGAAAGGCATTAGGTTGATCGCGAGTTCCGCACGAGCCGGAGAGCACTTAATGTGCTCTCCGTGCGAGCAGGACTGTCCGAGCAGGCAACCTAATGCCTTTCGGGCAGCCACGGACCAACTTACTTCAAACCGCAGCTACGACAGCGCAATACCGCCAAGCCAGCCCCAGCGCACGCCAGAGCCAGTGCCATAGAAGCCAATAAACGAATCAAGCGACTTAGACGTAATGGCGCCCTCATTGCTCATGACGATGCCGCCGCCAACATAGATGCCCACGTGGCCATAGATCAGACCCGGCATGCCGGTGCCGCTATGCGATGAGTCGGCCACGATCATGCCCACCTGCAGCGCCGAGCGGTCGGAGCTATAGCACCATGCGTTAAACATATCGCACGCGTTACCGCCAAAGTAGCCAACGCCGGCGTTACGGAAGACATTGGTAACCCACGCCGCGCACCAGTTCTGACCCGGCGAAGGCGTGGAGTAACACGCGTTGACGACGGCCTGCTGTTTGCCCGAGCCGGCATTCTGTTGCGGGGTTCCGGGCGCATACGATCCGCCACCCGAGCTTGAACCACCCGAGTAGGAATTGTTCTTGTTCGCGGCGGCAGCGGCAGCGGCGGCCTTCCTAGCGGCCTCCTCAGCCTGGGCGGCAGCGAGGATCTCGGAATCGCGCTGAGCCATGAGCTCCTTGACGTCGTCGGAAAGACCGTTCAGCACGGTCTGGACCTCTTGCTGCTTGGCCTGCATATCCTGCATCTGAGCCGTCTGCTGGTCCTTGAGCTTCTCTAAGTCGGCCTTCTGCGACTCGAGCTCGGTCTTTTGCGCATCGAGCTCTTCCTGGATGGTCTGAATGTCCTCGATGGCGTCGCGGTCGCTCTTGTTGATCTTCTCAACGTAATGCGCGTTGGCGACGAGTTCCTCAAACGAGCCAGAGGCCAGCAGCAGCGACAGGATGTTCGTGCCGCCGGACTTGTAGCTGGCGGCCACGCGATCGGAAAGGTCGTTGCGCTTCTTCTTGAGCTCGGCCTTCTTTTCATCGATCTGGGCCTGCGTGTCGTCAATCTTGCCCTGGACATTCTCGATGTCGTTGAGGGTCTGGGCATTCTTGTTGGCCAGCGCCGCATACTCATTTGCGATGCTGTCGAGCTGGGCCTGAACCTCGTCGAGCTGGGCCTGGGCGGCATTCAGTTTATCGGTGGTTTCTTTGGAAGCCTCCGCCGCATGGGCGCGAGCGGGCAGGCCAAAAAGAACTGCCGCAGAAGCGGCGCCGAACAGGGCCTTGAGGGCAGTGCGGCGCGAGAGCTCCTGGGAAAGGATAGAATCGCTGTTTGGTGACATATGTACTCCGTTACATGCTTATTTATATGTCGCTCAACTCATACATATTAGCGTACATATGGCGCGTCCCAACGATTTCCACGAACGGCAGGAAACTACAAGGCCAGCGGCTCGTAAGCAAATGTCAAAGATCAGGTTATGCGTACGCAAGCCCTTTTATGAGTACGTTAACATAATCCTCTGCTTTTCTACTGCGCACGATTTGGGCGTCCCCGCCTGCGCTATACTCCCCTCTAGAAGTGTTCCTGATTCGATAGGAGACTACATGTCCAAAGCACTCGACCCCAAAGACACCTGCGTCCTCGTTACCGGTGGCGCCGGCTTTATCGGCTCGCACACCGTCGTTCAGCTGCTCGAGGGTGGCTACCAGGTCGTCATCGTCGATGATCTCTCCAACTCCAGCGCCGTCGCCGTCGACCGCGTCAAGACCATCGTGGGCAACGAGGCCGCCAAGAACCTCACCTTCTACGAGGCCAACGTGCTCGACCGCGATGCGATGAACAAGATCTTCGATACCCATCAGATCGACCGCGTCATCCACTTTGCCGGCTTTAAGGCCGTCGGCGAGTCGGTGAGCAAGCCCGTCGAGTACTACCACAACAACATCGAGAACACCCTGGTGCTCATCGACGTCATGCGCAACCATGGCTGCAAGTCCATCATCTTCTCGAGCTCCTCGACCGTCTACGGCGACCCGGACAACCCGCCCGTCACCGAGGAGGATCCTAAGAAGCCCGCGACCAACCCCTATGGTTGGACCAAGTGGATGATCGAGCAGATCCTTATGGACGTCCACACCGCCGACCCCGAGTGGGACGTCGTGCTACTCCGTTATTTCAATCCCATCGGCGCCCATCCGTCGGGCCTGATCGGCGAGGATCCCAAGGGTATCCCCAACAACCTGGTGCCTTACGTCGCCCAGGTCGCCGTCGGTAAGCTCGAGGCCGTTCAGGTCTTTGGCAACGATTACCCCACCCCCGACGGCACCGGTGTTCGCGACTACATCCACGTGTGCGACCTGGCATCTGGTCACGTGGCCGCCCTCAACTGGATGAACGGCAAGACCGGCGTCGAGATCTTTAACCTGGGCACCGGCACCGGCACCTCGGTACTCGAGGTCGTCGCCGCCTTCTCCAAGGCCTGCGGCAAGGAGCTGCCCTACGTGATCCGCGAGCGCCGTGCCGGCGACATCGCCGCCAACTGGTGCGATGCCTCCAAGGCCGAACGTATGATGGGTTGGAAGGCCCAGTACGACATCGCGGACATGTGCCGCGATAGCTGGAACTGGCAGAGCCACAACCCCAACGGCTTCGCCGACGCCGAGTAGCAAAAACCTACATACCGCTCTTGCCCCGATCTCACGTTGTGAGGTCGGGGCTTTTTCATGGCATGTAACCATTCGCCGAAAATCGACCAACTTTTTTATCTTGCCTATACATGTTTAAACAACATGTTTTACAATAGGCGTATCGAATCAGAACATCGGAGGCGGACTGCACACCCATCGGCAGGCCGACCCCACAACAAGAAGGTTGGTGAGCGCATTCATGGAGCGTGCAAGCGGCGTCCTCATGCCCGTCTCATCTCTGCCCGGACCATACGGAATCGGCGGCTTTGGCTGGAATGCCTACGACTTCGTCGATTTTCTCGCCTCGTGCAAACAACATTACTGGCAGATTCTGCCCCTTACGACGACCAGCTATGGCGATTCGCCCTATCAGTCGTTCTCGGCCCGCGCAGGCAACCCCAACTTTATCGACTTTGCCGAGCTTATCGAGGCAGGGTATCTAGAGCAGCGCGATATCGATGGCGTGTACCTGGGTTCTGACCCCAGTAACGTCGACTACGGTGCCATCTTTGGCGGCCGCCGTCAGATTCTCGACCGCGCCGCCGAGCGCTTTGCTGCCGACAAGCCGGCCGATTTCGATGACTTTATCCAAGCCAACGAGGACTGGCTCATCCCCTACTGTGAGTTCATGACCGTCAAAGAGGAGTGCGGTCTCAAGGCGTTTTGGGAGTGGCCCGCGGAGCTCCGCACCCGCGGTGAGGCTTCCGCCAAGGTCTGCGCCGACCATCCGGCGCGTATGCTCTACCACCAGATGACGCAGTACTTCTTCGATCGCCAGTGGAGCCGCCTCAAGGCCTATGCCAACGAGCGCGACATTCTCATCATCGGCGACCTGCCCATCTATGTCTCGCGTGACTCCGTCGAGATGTGGGCGACGCCTGAGCTCTTTAAGATCGACGCCGCCGGCAATCCCGTGAGCGTCGCCGGCACGCCGCCCGACCAGTTCTCGGCCACCGGCCAGTACTGGGGCAACCCCATCTACGACTGGGACGCTATGGAGTCCGATGGCTTCTCCTGGTGGGAGGGCCGCATTCGCGCCGCCCTCGACATGTACGACGTCATCCGCCTGGATCACTTCCGCGGCTTCGAGGCCTATTGGGAGGTGCCGTTCTCCTCGCCCGATTCGTCCTACGGTTCGTGGACGCAGGGTCCCGGCCTTAAGTTCTTCAAGACGCTCGAGGAAAAGCTCGGCACACTGCCCATCATCGCCGAGGACCTGGGCTTCCTCACCCCCGGCGTCATCGACATGCGCGACAACTCGGGCTTCCCCGGCATGAAGATCCTGCAGTTTGCCTTTGAGGGCACCAACTCGTACTACCTGCCGCATAACTACATCGCCAACACCGTCGCCTATGTGGGCACCCACGATAACGAGACGGCGCGCGGTTGGTTTGAGGGAACGGCCACCCCGCGTCAGCGCGAGCAGGCAGCCCTGTACACCCATCAGCAGGCCGGCGAACCCATGGCAGATGCACTCAATCGCACCATCGCCGCCAGCGTGAGCGACACGTGCATCTACACCATGCAGGATCTGCTCAACTTGGGCAACGAGGCGCGCATCAACACCCCTGCCACGCTGGGCGGCAACTGGACCTGGCGCATGCTCGACGGCGCCATCACCCGCGAGCTCGAGCACAAACTCACCGACTGGACCGAGACCTACTTCCGCATCCCATCGGAAGCCGAAATCGAGCTTCCTCAATAGGAGCTACCGCGCCCGACCCCCCACCGTGCGGACGCGCTTGCTTTTCCCGCGCGAGGCCACCCCAATCCCCTCGCGCGGGCTTCTTATGAATTGCAGACATGAAACAACCCATCACAGGAGAAACCATGCCCCAAATTAACCTCATGGAACTCGCCGAGCAGTCTTTTGGCACCTCGCTCGAGCAGCTCGACGACCGTCGCATTTACAAGCTGCTGGTCAAACTCGTGCAGGAGCGCTCCGCCGCCTGCCCGCTCAACAACGGCAAGAAAAAGCTCTATTACATTTCCGCCGAATTTTTGATCGGCAAGCTGCTCATCAACAACATGATCGACCTCGGCATCTACGACGAGGTTAAGGACCAGCTCACCGCCGCAGGCCACGACCTCAACAAGATCGAGGAATTCGAGGTCGAGCCGTCACTCGGCAACGGCGGCCTGGGCCGCTTGGCCGCATGCTTCCTGGATTCCATCGCCACGCTGGGCTTGACCGGCGATGGCGTGGGCCTCAACTATCACTACGGTCTGTTCCGTCAGCGCTTTGTCGACAACCAGCAGAAGGCCGTCCCCGACGAGTGGCTCGGTGAGCAGGACATCCTAGTCGACGATGACCGCTCCTACACCGTCGAGTTCGGCGATTTTGCCGTTACCTCCAAGCTCGTCAACATCGATGTGCCCGGTTACGGCCAGCCCACCAAGAACCGCCTGCGCCTGTTCGACCTGGCGAGCATCGACGACGGCCTGGTCCCCGGCAGCTCCATCGACTTCGACAAGACCGAGATCGCCAAGAACCTCACCTTGTTCCTCTACCCCGACGATTCCGACGAGCAGGGCCGCCTACTTCGCATCTATCAGGAGTACTTCATGGTGAGCAACGCCGCCCAGCTCTTGATCGACGAGGCCGTCGAGCGCGGCAGCAACCTGCACGATCTGGCCGATTACACCGTTGTCCAGATCAACGACACGCACCCCACCATGGTCATCCCCGAGCTCATTCGCTTGCTCACCACCGAGCATGGCATCGAGTTTGACGAGGCCGTGACCATCGTACGCTCCATGGTCGCCTACACTAACCACACGATTCTTGCCGAGGCGCTCGAGAAGTGGCCGCTCGCCAGCCTACAGAAGGTCTCCCCTGCCATCGCCGACATTATCGTCAAGCTCGATGAGATTGCGAAGGCCGAGCACGATGACCCGCGCGTCGCCATCATCGACAAACACGATACCGTCCACATGGCCCACATGGACATCCACTTTGGCTTCTCCATCAACGGCGTAGCCGCCCTCCACACCAAGATCCTGGAGGACACCGAGCTTCATCCGTTCTACGAAATCTATCCCGAGAAGTTCTCCAACAAGACCAACGGCATCACCTTCCGCCGCTGGGTCCATGGGGCCAACCCCGCGCTCGCCAGCCTGCTCGACGATGTGATCGGCACCGACTGGCGCAGCACCGGCGATCTGAGCAAACTCGCCAATTTCGCCGACGACAAGGACGTTCTTGAGCGCCTGGCCGCCACCAAGGTCGAGGCCAAGGCCATCATGCGCCAGTTCATGGCGCTCGAGCAGGGCGTGACCATTCCCTCCAACGCCATCATCGACGTCCAGGTCAAGCGCATCCACGAGTACAAGCGTCAGCAGATGCTCGCGCTCTACATCATCTGGAAGTACCTCGATATCAAGAACGGCAACAGACCTAAGCACCCCGTCACCATCATCTTTGGCGGCAAGGCGGCGCCTGCCTACACTATCGCGCAGGACATCATCCATCTGATCTTGACGCTGTCGCAGTGGATTGCAAACGACCCCGACGTGGCTCCCTACCTGCAGGTCGTCATGATCGAGAACTACAACGTCACCGCCGCCGAGCGCGTGATCCCCGCTGCTGATATCTCCGAGCAGATCAGCCTGGCCTCCAAGGAGGCGAGCGGCACCTCCAACATGAAGTTCATGCTCAACGGCGCCCTAACCCTGTGCACGCTTGACGGCGCCAACGTGGAGATTGCCGAGCTCGTGGGCGACGAGAACATCTATACCTTTGGTGCCTCGTCCAAACAGGTCGAGCAGCTCTACGCCGACGGCACCTATGACGCCGGCACGCTCTACCGCAAGCCCGGCATCAAACTGCTGGTGGACTTCATCACCAACCCTGCCTTTATGGCGACCGGCAACGCGGAGCGCCTGCAGCGTCTGCACGACGACATCAAGGGCAAGGACTGGTTCATGGCCCTGCTCGACATTGAGGAGTACATCCAGACCAAGGAGCGCGTGCTAGCCGACTACGAGGACCAGGACGCTTGGATGCGCAAGGCGCTCATCAATATCGCCAACGCCGGCACTTTCTCGTCCGACCGCACCATCTCCCAGTACAACGACGAGATCTGGCACCTGAACTAATTTCGCTTCCCTTACCCATCCTCTTGAGAAACGGAGTCGTGGCAACACGGCTCCGTTTTTTGTGCCCGTACGTTACCCTGTGACCCGATTCGACCAAACAATCTCAATCTGTAACAACTACTCAACCAAAACGGTCCCAGCTGTTACAGATCGAGACATACCGGCCCCTCCCCTTGGGTTTATCTCAATCTGTAACATCTAACGTCCGAAATCGGCCCTACCCGTTACAGATCGAGACAAACGACCGGTCAGACAATCCCAACACAAAGAAAGGCTCCCCTCTCGCCCAGTGGACGGGAGGGGAGCCTTATATGTGACCGCGGCAAAAGGATGGCAATACCGCAGTCGCCCAAAGGGAGGGCCTGGATGCACCGGGCCTAGATAAGGTTCTTGCCAGACACCTTATCGAAGAGATGGGTCGCGTTCTTCTCGAACTTGAACCAGATGGTGTCGCCAGCCTTGAGCGCGCCCTTGGCCTCGAGGTCGACGACGGGGATAATCAGGACAAACTGGCCGTCGGGAGCGGTCACGTGGACATGCTCGGTCGAGCCCATGAGCTCGGTCACCTCGACGGTACCCTGGAGCGCGCCCTCCTCGCCCTTGTCGGCAAGCAGGATCTGCTCGGGACGCACGCCGGCCGTAATCTCCTTCACGTCGCCGCCGTCCCAGTTGAGGGCAAGCTGAGCGCAAGTCTCGGGGGCGAGCGCCACGTTCATATCCTCGGTCTTGACGGTAAAGCCGTTGCCCGAGCGCACCAGCTGGGCATCGAAGAAGTTCATCTGCGGCACGCCGATGAAGCCGGCGACGAAGATGATCGCGGGATGGTTGAAGACCTCCTGCGGCGTGGCGATCTGCTGGACAACGCCGTCCTTCATGACCACGATACGGTCACCGAGGGTCATAGCCTCGGTCTGGTCGTGAGTAACATAAATGAACGTGCCCTTGATCTCGTGGCGCAGCTTAATGAGCTCGGCACGCATCTGGTTACGAAGCTTGGCGTCCAGGTTGGACAGCGGCTCGTCCATCAGGAAGACCTTGGGGTCACGCACGATGGCGCGGCCGATAGCGACACGCTGGCGCTGGCCGCCGGAGAGCGCCTTGGGCTTACGGTCGAGGTACTCGGTAATGCCCAGAATCTCGGCAGCAGAGCGAACCTTGCGGTCGATCTCGTCCTTGGGAACCTTCTTGAGCTCGAGCGTAAATGCCATGTTCTCGTACACCGTCATATTGGGGTACAGAGCGTAGCTCTGGAACACCATGGCGATGTCGCGGTCCTTGGGCGCCACGTCGTTGACACGCTTGCCGTCGATGAGCACATCGCCCGAGGTAATGTCCTCCAGGCCGGCGACCATGCGCATCGTCGTGGACTTACCGCAGCCAGAGGGGCCAACGAGGACGACGAACTCCTGGTCGTGAACGGTGAGGTTGAAGTCCTCTACAGCGAGCACACCGTCCTCGGTAACCTTGAGGTTGTGCTTCTTCTCCTCGGTCTTCTTCTTTTTGCCAAAGAAGCCCTTCTTTTTTGACTCGTTGTTGGGATACACCTTCTGAACATGTTTGAGAACGATCTCGGCCATGTCTTTACCTTTCGATACGCGGCGCCGCGCTGAGGGACGCCGCCAAAACTTGCAAAACAGTTACGGCATCAGCCCTTGACGGCACCTGCCACCACACCGTCGATGATGTACTTCTGGCAGAGGATGTACATGATGACGATGGGGATAACGACCATCATGATGCAGGCCATCATGGGGCCGAGCTCGACGTGGCCGTAGCCGCCGCGGAAGTACTGGATCAAGATAGGAATGGTCTTGTACTTGGTGGAGTCGAGCGTAAGGTAGGGCAGCAGGTAGTCGTTCCAGACCCACATGGTCTCGAGGATGCCGACCGAAAGATAGGTGGGCTTCATGATGGGAAGGACGATCTTAAAGAACACCTGGACCGGGTTGCAGCCATCAATCATGGCCGCCTCCTCGATCTCGAGCGGGATGTTCTTTACAAAACCGGCGAACATAAAGACCGCCAGGCCCGCGCCAAAGCCCAGATAGATAAAGCAGATGTTGAACGGCGTGTTAAAGCCGATGCGGTCCGCCAAATTGGACAGCGTGAACATGAGCATCTGGAACGGCACGACCATCGAGAACACGAACAGGTAATAGAAGAAGTTCGAGATCTTGTTGTTGACACGAACCACGTACCAAGCGCACATGGAGCAGCACACCAAGATCAGCACGACCGACGTGACCGTGATGATGAGCGAGTACATAAATGCCGAGGCAAAGCCCTGCTCGTTAAGGGCGTGCATGTAGTTTGCGAGGCCGTTGAACGTCTCGGGCGTGAGCAGATCGAATGCCGTGGTGGTGCTGATCGCGGTCGCTTTCTTAAAAGAATTAAGCGCAATCATGAACACGGGGTAGATCCACGCGAGCGACAGGATCGTAAAGAAAATCGAGAGCGCGCGGTTGATAACCTTATCGCGTTTCATTACTGCTGCACCTCCTTGGACCTCGTGGCATTAAGCTGGATCATGGAGATGGCCACGACCAGGATGCAGAAGATAACCGCCTTGGCCTGACCAATGCCCTGCCATGCGATACCGGCACGCGAATAGAACGTGTTGTAGATGTTCAGGGCGAGCATCTCGGTGGAGTGCGCGGGGGCGCCGCCGGTAAGGGCGAGGTTCTGGTCGAACAGCTTAAAGCCGTTGGTGATGGACAGGAACAGGCAGATGGTGATGGTCGGCATCAGGTTAGGGATCTTAACCTTCCAAAACGTCTGCCATGCCGTAGCGCCGTCGACCTTGGCGGCCTCGATGTAGTCGGACGGAATGGACTGCAGACCAGCGATGTAGATGATCATCATGTAGCCGACCTGCTGCCACAGGGTCAGGATGATAAGGCCCCAGAAGCCAGCAGCAGAGTTAAGAGCGATGAGCTGGGCGCCCACGTTGGAGAGCAGGCAGTTGATCAGAATCTGCCAAATGTAGCCCAGCACGATGCCGCCGATCAGGTTAGGCATAAAGAAGATCGTACGGAAGATGTTGGTGCCTTTGAGCGCCTTGCGGGTGAGCGCCTGCGCAATGGCCAGGGCGATCACGTTGATGAGCACCGTCGACAGGAAGGCAAACGCCACGGTAAAGAAGAACGACGTGGAGAACTGCGGATCGGACAGCGCGCGCACGTAGTTCTCGATACCGACAAAGTGCGCGTTACTAATGATAATAAACTGGCAGAACGAGAGATAGAAGCCCTGGATAAAAGGGATCACGAACCCGATCATAAACGCCAGGCACGTGGGCAGCATAAAGAGCGGCCACCAGCGCTTGAGTGCTTTGCCCATAAAAGGGTCCTTTCAATATGCAGGGGGCGGGCAAACCAACGTCTGCCCGCCCCCTGTCGCTAATCAGATAGCTTGGGCAGCAACTGCTTACTCGGAAGCGGCCTTCTCGGTCTTCCAGCCATCGACGAAGGCGTTCTTGACGCCGTCCCACTTGCTGTTATCGGCAGCGTAGGCAATCAGAGCCTGCTTGAGGTTCTTCTTCCACTCCTCGGAGGGAATGTAGACGAAGTCCCAAGCGACGGTCTTCTTGCCGTCCTTGGCCATGGCAACGGCCTGCTGCGAGAAGACGTTGGTGGTCTCCTTGGCGCTCTTGAACGGAGCGGTCAGACCCATCTTGTCGGCGATGATGCTGGTCGGGGTGTCAGCGGTGACGCACCAATACATGAAGTCCTCGGTGGCCTTCTGGGCATCCTCGGAAGCCTGGGAACTGACGCACCAGTAGTTCTCGCCGCCGGAGCACAGGCCCTGGTTCTCCTCGCCGTCAACACCGATGTAGATCGGCATCATGCCAATCTGATCGTCGGTCATGCCGGCCTTGACGAGGTCAGAGTAGGCCCAAGAGCCGTTCTGGTAGAAGACGGCCTTGCCGGTTGCGAACTCGTTGGTGGCGTCGTCGCCGGTCTTGGAAGCAAGCTGCGAAGGATCGCAGGTGGAGTCGGTGATGTACAGGTCGAAGATCTGCTTGTAGTTGTCGAGGAACTCACCCTTGATCTCGTCGTCCTCCTGGTTGTGCTCCTTCTCAAACTCGTAGTAGAGCGGCATGTTGGCAAGGTGGGTGGTGTAGCGCCAGCTGGAGGAGTCGTCCATGCCGGCGGAAGTGAAGGCACCCTCGACACCAAGCTCGTCCTTGCGGGCCTGGATGTCATCGGCACAAGCCTTCAGCTTGTCGAAGGAGTTGATGTCCTCGGCCTTGTAGCCAGCCTTCTCGAGCAGCTGCTTGTTGTAAATAATGCCGAAGCTCTCCTGAACCCAGTCGATGCACACATCCTTGCCGTCGGACTGCAGAGCCAGGGAGTCATCAATGAGCTCACCGCGGAGCTTGGTATCAGACAGGTCGGCGCAGTAATCCTTCCAGTTCTTAAGACCGGTGGGGCCGTTGACCTGGAACAGGGTCGGAGCGGAGCTCTTGGACATCTCGGACTTAAGCTTCTCCTCGTAGGTGTTGGAAGCGGCGGTCACGATCTTGACCTCGACGCCCTTCTCCTTCTTATAGGCCTTGGCGATCTCCTTCCACTCCTTGTCGACCTCGGGCTTGAATTGGAGGAAGTAGACCTCGGCAGCGTCACCAGAAGCAGAGGAGCCGGAGCCGGCAGAACCACCGCAACCCACGAGGCCCAGACCAAGAACTGCAGCCGCGGAACCAGCAAAGCCCAGGAACTGCCTTCTGCTCATTTCGTTCTTCATTACAATCCACCCTTTCACACCGTGGCGGCACCCTTTGCCGCCGCCTTCGGAGATTGGCTCGGGGACTTTGCCCCTTTTGCTGATTTGAACGATGCGCTATTTGGCTAGTTGTTTGAACAAGTATTACTAGAGCGGTAGAAAAACTTCGGTGAACGGTAATTTCAACTTGATACTTGACAAGTTTTGTATAAACAATTATTAGTTATCGAATGCAGAGAAAACGCCCGGTCAAGCCGATGTACCGTCGGTTTGACCGGGCGTTTTCTCTTTGAGGCCATGAGTCTCGTCAGGCTGCGAGCTAGCTGGCTATCGCTTGGAATTGACGCGGTAATGGAAGATCTCGGGGTGTGTGCGAGTGTGCGTCACCTCAAACAAGATGCCATCCGAGGTGTACGACTGACTCTCCATGACGGCAACGCAGTTGTATTTGCCGAGGTCAAGATAGCTGCAGTCCTCATCGTTGGCGAGCTCGACACTCACCGTACGACGGCTCGCCATCACTTTGACACCGCGCTTGTGCTCCAGATAGCCGTAAATAGAATCTGCCGCGATCTCGGGAGTCAGGCCCTTGGCGATCGACGCCAAAAAATAGCCATGGTCCACTTGGCGCGCGTTGCCGTTGAGGCTTCGGACACGCACTACGCGAATCAACTCCTCGCCCACCTTAAAGCCCAGGTGACGAGAGAGTTGCTCGGTGCAAACCAGATGTTCGAAAGACTTAACGTCCGTCGATGCAACGGCATTGTTGCGCTTTGCAAACTCGCCAAACGACTCAACCTCTTCGAGTGCGCCCAACATGTCGGTTTCGCCCTTAAGCCAAATAACGCGCACGCCCTTGCCGTGTATGGGCTGCACAAACATCCCGTCGGCCAGCATACCCAAGGCGCGACGGACGGTATTGCGAGTGCATCCGAACTCCGCGGTCAGCTCGGCTTCGGTTGGCAGCATCTCCTGAAACGCATAGGTCCCATTAATGATGCGCGAGCGTATTTCTCGGTAGATTCCTTCGTATATCGCTTTTGGCATTGTTTCACCTCTACATTATTCATTTCCGGCTAGGCACGATAGCATTTCTTAAAGTTGTTTAAACCGAATATCGGTAAAGCGACAGGATTTAACCGTTGACGGTTTCTGTCATGCCCAAATCGGTTTCGCTCAAAACTGCCGGTACGACAATCGTCTGGTCCTCTACAATGAATCCATTGTTTAAACGTTTCCCCACGCGCAACGCGCCTCGATATTCGGAAGGCAGAACATGCTGCAAAAAATCCAACGCTTTGGCGGGGCAATGTTCGCGCCCGCCATGCTGTTTTCTATATCAGGCCTCATGGTCGGCGTCTCCGCTCTCGCAACGACTGCGGACATCGTCGGCGATCTCGCCGTATACGGAACCCCTTGGTACGTTTTCTGGGCTATCATCCAGCGCGGCTCGTGGACGGTCTTTAAACGCCTCCCGCTCCTTTTTGCCGTAGCGCTGCCCATCGGTCTTGCCCAAAAACAACCGGCTCGTTGCTGCCTCGAGGCTCTCGTCGCCTATTTTGCCTACTGCTTCTTTTTGAGCGAGATCATTAAGCTGAGCGGAGACAACCTTGGACTTGAGTACCCGTCATCTTTGACCTCCGCCAGCGGTATCACCGTCATCGACGGCATCAAGACGCTCGACACCGGCATTATCGGCCCGCTGGCGGTATCGGCAACCGTCGTCGCCATCCATGACCGCTTCTACGATGCCAAAATTCCCGATTGGCTCGGCACCTTCTCGGGCTCCTCGCTGGTCTACCTCATCAGCTTTTTTGCCGTGTTTGCCCTTGCCGCTATCTCGGCCGCCATCGTGCCCTACGTATACGATGTAACTGATACGCTGCGTCACGCGCTTGCAGGCGTCGGTCCCTTTGGCGTGGGCATCTTTGTCTTTTTAGAACGAGCACTCGAGCCCTTTGGCCTGCACCACCTGCTCTACATGCCGATCTACTACGACAACCTGGTCATTAACGACGGCATCTACGCCACGTGGAGCAGTTTGCTCCCCATCCTCTCCCATAGCACGCGCCCCCTTAATGAACTTGCGCCGTGGGCCGGTTTTACCGCCACCGGCTGGGTCAAGCTCTTTGGCCTTCCCGCCATCGCAGCCGCGTTCTACTCCACCGCAAAACCCGAGCGCCGCGCCGGCCTCAGGGTCATCCTTGCTCCCGCCATCATCGCCTCGGTGGTTTGCGGCGTTACCGAGCCACTCGAGTTTCTCTTTATGTTCACCCACCCCGGGCTCTTTTTGCTCTACGCCGTCTTATCGTCTTGCCTTGCCACAACCATGAATCTCTTTGGCATCGTCGGCATCTTCTCGGGCGGCCTGATGGAGATGGCAGCCTTCAACTTTATTCCGCTCATGCGCACGCATGCCGGTGCCTATCTTTTGGCGCTCGGTATCGGCCTTGCCTTTAGCCTCATCTTTTTTGTTAGTTTTCGAGCACTCATCTTGGTCTATGACCTTAAGACACCGGGCCGCGAGGATCATGTTGCCAATCGCGCGGCAATCGATTGTTTAACGGGAAGCGACTTTGCCAAAGAGCAATCCCCCAATGACGAGGTCGACAGTCGATCCGATCAAGATCACGTCCTCGCTGAGCGGGTAATTCAGCTTTTAGGTGGCGTTGGCAATATCGTGGGCGCAACCAACTGCACCACGCGCCTGCGCGTCGAGGTCGCAGACCCTTCCATCGTTGCAGATAACGCGTCGTTTGTCGCGGTGGGCGCCAAGGGCCTCATCATTACGGGCAAGACCGCCCAGGTGATCATCGGCATCTCCGTTCCCCGCGTTAAAGAGCATTTTGACCAGATCATGGGCCTCGAGCCGGAATTTGTGCCCACCACCTCGGCCTCCCCTGCCGCCAGCGCAGCCCATAAGCGCGGCGATATTTGCTTCTTCGATATCGACGGAACGCTCGCCTGGCAAGACCCCAGGCTCGCCCAAGACCTTCCCGAAGACGAGCGGGACCTCTCCCCCTATCCCAACGAGGCGGTTTCGCAGGCAATCCGCGAGTTTGTCGCCAACGGCAACATGGCCTTTATCTGCACGGGACGCACCCTGAGCTGCATCCACCCCAAACTTCTTGAGCTGCCCTGGACCGGCATCGTCTGTCTTGCGGGCGGTTACGCCGAGATCAACGGACACGCAATTCGCGATCTGTCGATGACGCCCAGCATGCTGCAGCATCTTGCCCCCTATCTTGAGCAATCGGGCGAGGTCATCCGCTTTGAGGGCCTCAACGGCGTCGTGCGCATGAGTGCCGATGCCCCCGATGCCCCCGGATACGCGCGCACCCTGGGCGACGCAGTCACGCAGCTGCAACATTACAGTGTCTACAAGATCTTGATGTCTACATCGCTCGCCAACCACATCGCTCAAGATAAGGCACTTGAGCCGCTGCTGTGCTTTAACGAGCTCGAACTCGAGGTAACCGAAATCTCGCCCCGCGAATGCACGAAGCGCGGGGGCATCCAGTCTGTACTCGACGCCCTCGACCCCCACCACGGAACCGTATACGGCATTGGCGACGCCAGCAATGACGTCTCGCTGATGAACGCCGTCGATGTCGGCATTGCGATGGGCAACGCACCGGACTATCTCAAGGATAAGGCCGATTACGTGACCGACACCGTCGATCACGACGGTGTCGTTGCGGCGCTCGAGCATTTTAGGCTGATTTAGGCGCGCTCCATCAAACGCACGCCCGTTGTCCTAAATCGCCAAAACTGCCGCGCCAAACGCCCTGATGTGGCAATATGTTGTCTGCATATTGCATCAATGCAACCTCAGAAAGAATGCGAGAACCCGTGTCCAGTCCGTTTACCAGCTTTTTAGCCCAGCACTTTGACCAGATTAACGACTATCTGGCCACGTTCTTTGACGGACAGGCGACCTCTGCCGATATCGAGCGCTACCTGTATGCGCCGCTCTCGGCTTTTACGGCCAACGCCGGCAAGCGCCACCGCCCGCTTATCTGCATGCTCGCCGCAACCGCAGTGGGCGGTAGCTTTGAGAGCGCCCGCAGCGCCGCAGCAGCCATCGAGCATTTCCAGTCGGGCGCGCTGATCCACGACGACATCGCCGACAACGGACAGCTTCGTCGAGGCAAGCCCTGCATGCACCTTACCGAGGGCACGGGCCTTGCCATCAATTGTGGCGACCTGGCGCTCACCATGGTCACCAAGACGGTTCTCGACGACCCTACGCTGGAGTCCGACGTGAAGCTGCGCGTGCTCCACGAGCTTACCGAGATGATCGTCCGCACCATCGAGGGCCAAGCGCTCGACCTGGGTTGGGTCCGTGACGGGCGCTTTGATATCTCGGTTGATGACTACCTGGACATGGCGACGCACAAGACCGCGTTTTACAGCGGAGCCACGCCGCTTGCCACCGGAGCCATTATCGGCGGCGGCAGCGATGAGCAAATCGAAGCGCTGCGCGCCTTTGGCCTACACACAGGCCTCGCCTTTCAGATTCAGGACGACCTGCTCAACCTTGTCGGCACTAAGGAAGCCGCCAACAAGGACTTCCGCACCGACATCACCGAGGGCAAGCGCACGCTTGTCGCCGTACACGCCCTCTCTGATGAGCGCCACCACGACGAGGTCGAGGCGATTCTTTCCTCAGGCACCGATGATCCCGCGCAGCTCGCACGCGCCGTGGAGATCTTCCAGGAGACCGGCTCCATCGATTACGCCCACACTTACGCGCTCGACCTGACCGCTAAGGCCAAAGCGGCCATCGAGAACGTTGAGCTTGATCCGCACGCACGCGAGCTGTTCCTCTCCATGGCAGATTTCTTTGTGGAGCGCCTTAACTAACGGGGGTTATAAAACCTGTCAGCAGCGTATTTAGGCACAACTTGCTACACTGTTGAGTGCATGTTTATGCATCCCTTTGCGTTGTCTATCCGACAGACGCTCAAATAGTACGAATGGTACGCCGAAAGGGGTTCGTTCATGGAACCTATTACAACGGGCATGCAAGGAGCAGCCGTCGAGGACGTGCAGTCTCGTCTCCTGCAGCTCGGCTACACGATTGATGCCGCCGAAGTCACCGACAAGTACTTTGGAGCCACCACTGAGCAGGCCGTCAGCACCTTCAGGCTCGACAGCGGCCTTGCTGCCGGTCATGCCGTCGATATCCCCTGTTGGAGCGCCCTTGTAGACGCTTCGTATAAGCTGGGCGACCGCACCCTCTATCTGCGCATGCCCAATTTCCATGGCGCCGATGTGCAGGCTCTGCAGCGCGCTCTCAACGTTTTGGGCTTTGCCTGTGGCGAAGACGACGGCTACTTTGGTCCGCATACCGAGGCCGCCCTGCAGCAGTTCCAGGAAAATGTCGGCCTGTTTGCCGACGGCATGGCCTTCCAGGACACCTACGCCTACATCAACCGCCTGCACCATGTGTGGGAGGGCAAGCCCTCGGTCACCGAAGCCGAGTCCCGCATCGGTTTTGCTCGCGCCGCCAACGTGCTCGAGCGCTTTCAGATTGCCGTTATCGGCGAGGACCCCATCGCACGCAGTGTTGCGTCGCGTATGTGGAATATCGCCACGGCAACGACCGACAACAGCGGCATGATGCTCTGCGACTCCGAGGTCCCAACCGACGTTGACCTGGTGCTCGAGATCGCAAGCGACGAGCTGCCCGCCGACGCCGCACCGCGCGCCACGATTGCCCTCGCCGAGTGCCACAACCTAGCCCAGCGCATCCGCACTGCCAATGTCGCCGCACAGCAGAAGCCGGCACGCATTCGCATTGAGCTCACGGGCATGACGCGCTACAACGGCACCTTCACGGCCAGCGACGCGCAGACACTCGCCGTACGCCTGCTCGATGGCGTTTGCGATGCCCTCGCAGATTAGGTAAACTAAACGAGTTGCTTTTGGGCAACACCACACATTGGGACGTAGTTCAACGGTAGAACTCCGGTTTTTGGTGCCGGCTGTTGGGGGTTCGAATCCCTCCGTCCCAGCCATTAAAATTGAGCGCCCTGAGCCCATAACGGCCCAGGGCGCTTTCTTGTGGGCAAGCGGAGGGATTCGAACCCGCAAGGGTGCGGAGCTGAGGAAACGCGAAGGCGCCCCAAGCCCATTAGGACCAAGAGCGCCTAACATCAAGAAAATATCAGCCCAGTTCCGAAAAGCGAGCCGCATGCAACAACCAGGTAACCACAGGCCCCGGGAGAGCGGGGACACCGGCTTAGGTTTATCGCGAGTTCCGCACGAACAGGAGGCCACTTAACCTCGATGTTTTGGACGTGACAGCGAGAGGGGCCCTGGTATGGCAAGGTGACGTGAAACAAGGCGGCGCTGACCTTCTGGTCGCGCCGCCGAAGTTGAACGTCAGATTGCCGTGCCAGGGCCCCTCGCAGCGTCAAGAAGACCGCCGTTCGGTAGAACGGCGGAGCTAATTGTTCAGCATGCGGTCGAAGCTTCCCGAGTCGCCATCCCGATAGTCGGCGGTCATCAGGATCTCCTGCGGAATGCGCCCGCCCTCGCGCAGCACGTTGCGGAACTGCACGCGCGTGACCATGGGCAGATCCTTGATCGTCGCTGCCAGGTTCTGCGGCACACCCTGGTTGGCAGCCGCGGGCTCGCACTCTCCGCCGGCCTTCACGCGACGCTTATGCTCGGCGAGCATAGCGCGATACATGCCGGCATGCAGGCGAATCTCAACCACATTGGCATTGCGAGTCTGCTCGACGATACGCGCGCCCTCGCGATCGATATCGCCCACGTAGTAGACGTAGTTAAAGCGATAGCCAATCTCGGCCAGATAATCGTCCAGGGCATGCGAGACGCTCGCCTTGCATCCGCCGCCAAAAATCACGCCGCCCACCTTGATGCCAAAGAGCTTGGCGTGCTTGCGGCCACGCAGCAGCTTGACGATCTCGTCGTAGGTGTCCAGGTTCTCGACCATAATGAACGGCTTGTCGGCTCCCAGCGTAAAAAAGCCCGTAAAGTGCACGGGGCGATTGGGGGCGACCTTGATCGCCTGCATGCTGATGCCCTTTTCGGTCATACGCCTGATCAGGCGCTCACCGTGCTTGCCGTCAAAAGCCTTCTCGTCGTTAAAGATCTGGTAGGCACGCTGGCGGCGCGAGGCAACCGGCGTATCGGCACCTCGGTTCTGCTCGATCCAAGCCTGGATGATTGCGATTTCCTCGGCAATCTTGCGGTTGGACATCTCGTTGTGCTGAGTGCGCTGCGGAGCCTTTTTGCCGTCCTTGCCCTCGACCTTTACGATCTGTGTCTGCTGCTCCTTGATCTTGGAGAGCGCCATAGGCGTGGGGACAACCTTGAGCAGCTGCCTGCCCAGGACACGGGCCAGAGCAAACGCCGAAACCTCGCCATGAGCGGGCTGCTCAGGCTGCTGGGCGGCCGCATCGTTTGCAGTCGGTTTGGGCTGCGCCTGGGATTTGTGCTTGGAATCTGCCTGAGCTTTGCGCTCTTGCTTTGGCGCGGACGAGCTCTTTTGCGAACGTTCAGGCTTGTCCCCCTTCGCCGGCTGGCGCTTGGGCTGCTCCACCGGGGTCTCAGCCTTCACATCCTTGTTTTGCGTTGTCGCCTTCTCGGCCACGGTTTCGGCATTTGAGCCACGTCCGCCACGGTGACGACGACGGCGGGGCTTGCTCGACGCGCTCTCCCCCGCCTGTTTATCAGCGGACTGTTGAACTTTGACCTCGGTGTCAGCCGCAGGCTGCGACTCGGAAGGTTGCTGCTCGCGAGCCGCCGGCTCAACGGTTTTCTCGGTTTGTTCGGCCTTATCGGCCTGAGCGGTCGAAGCCGGCTCGCCCTTCTCCTGACGCTTTACGGGATACGCGCGCCCTGCAAAACCGCGGCCGGGACGACACGAACCCGGAGCCCTCTTGGCAGACTCCTCAACATCGTCTGCAACCTCGGAAGGCTCTTCAACCTCACGCGCGACATCCTGCTGCGCAGTCTTAAAGTGAGCACCGCGACGACGCTTGGGCTCTTGGGCCTCCACGGGCTTTTGTTCCTTCGCGGGCTTCTGCGACTCAGCGGCAACCTCGGTCTCAACAGCCTCAGCATCCGTCTCACCCTTTCGAGCAACGGCGCGACGGAAGCGCTCCTGCTGGGCGCGGCGCTGCGCATCGCGCTTGCCACCCCCGCCAAAACCGCCGCGTCCTGCCTTGGCCGTAAAGGCACGCACGACGTTCTCATCGAGCAACTCATCGGTATCGACATGCTCACGCGGGGCAACTTCTTCCACAGCAGGCACGTCAGCGGGATCCTCGACGACAAAATCCTCGACGGACTCGGCAGGCTGCTCCTGGGCATCGCGGATCTCGGCATTGATGGTATAGAACGCCGGGCGCCCGTTAATGCCGCTACCCTCGATCTTGGTCACGATATTTGCCGCGATAAGCTCATCGCGCATCGCCTTGGTGTCACATTCCTTATCGACGGAGCGGAAAATTTGCGCCAGCGCGCTCGACTTGATCTTGAGCGCCTTGCGGCAAAGCAGGTCGTAGGCAACCAGCTTGGCACGCTCAGCAGAAAGCGATGTCTGGCTGCTCAGACGCTCAGCCAGGGCATCGACATTATTTTGGTTATCGGAATATACCGTCTTGGCCACGGGGCCCCTTTCATATGTACACATATACGTCTATATGGTACAACGCGCGCCCTTATCCATGCAAAACATCTGCGAGAACACTCGAGCGTCACCCGCTTTTGCATGAAAAAAGACCGAGCCCGCGAAGTCGCGGACCCGGTCTTTCCGAGTCAAATGGATGGGAGATTCAACCCGTCCGACCGACTAGGCCTTGGCGGCCTCGGCGTCGGCAGGAGCCTCAGCGGCAGCGGCGCGACCGTACTCGGCCTTGCCCATATCGGACCACTCGGGCTCCTCATCAGGCATGGAGCCAGCCTCCTTGCCGAAGAACTCCTTGAGGCAGTTGACGGCAACGATGAGGCCCAGGACCATCAGCAGGACGGCAAAGACGAGCTGCAGGCCCTTGGTGGCGGCGACGGAGACGGCGGCCGTGGTGGCGGTAGCCGGGATGGTACCGAAGAAACCGTAGGCCTGGACGGCGGTCATGCAGCCCATGGCGCTCTGGACCAGCGAGGTGAAGGTGCAGCAGAGCAGGAAGACGACGGGCACGTAGAGCATCCAGCCCTTGCGGCCGGTGCACTTGCAGAACACGGCGAGGGTGATCATGGTCATGCCGCCGAGCAGCTGGTTGGAAGCACCAAAGAGCGGCCAGATGTTGGCATAGCCACCAAAAGCGAGAGCGAGACCGGGAAGCAGGGTAACGACCGTGGCGAACCAGGGGTTGCCGAGGACCTTCATGTAGCCGGCCTTGGACTCGATGGCCAGGGCGTCGTTGGTCTGGGCAAAGAACTCGGAGAACGAGGTGCGGGCGATGCGGGCGACGGCGTCGAGCGAGGTCAGGGCCAGAGCGGAGACGTTCATGGTCATGAAGACGGTAGCGAGCGTGCCGTCAACACCGAAGGCCTGCATACCGCGGGAGATGCCGGCGGCGAAGATCTGGAACGGGGTGGAAGCGACACCGGCGTTGAGAGCGCCAGTACCGGCGGTGTTCATATCGGAGAACATGATGCCGGCGACGATGATGGCAAGGATGCCAACGAAGGACTCGACGATCATGGCGCCGTAACCGACCTTGACGGCGTCCTGCTCCTTCTCGACCTGCTTAGAAGAGGTGCCGGAAGAAACGAGGCTGTGGAAACCGGAGAGAGCACCGCAAGCGACGGAGACGAACAGGACCGGGAACATCATGCCTGAGGCAGTGGAGAAGCCGGTAAAGACCGGAGCGGTGATAGTGGCCTGACCGTTGACGCCCAGGACGACGATGCCGAGGACAGCGCAGACGATCATGACGATCATCATGATGGAAGTGAGGTAGTCACGCGGGGTCTTGAGCATCTGGATGGGCATAGCGCCAGCGAAGACCAGGTAGACCATGACGACGGCGAACCACTGGAACTTATCCAGGTAGACCGGGAACTGCATACCGACGGCGAACATGAGAACCATGAGGACCACGCCGGTGACGAACTCGGCAGCGCCGGTGAGGTTGAACTTCTTCTGAGCCCAACCAAAGGCGATAGCGACGAAGGTAAACAGGATGGAGATGGTACCAGCGCAGCCGGCGGCATAGGACTTGGTGAAGTCGATGGCACCGGTAGCAGCACCAGAAGCGTCAACGGCCGGGGTGAACATGAACGTCTTGCAGACCATGTCGGTGAAAGCGGCGATGACGATGATGCAGAACAGCCAGCAGAACAGCAGGAACAGGCGACGGCCGGTCTTGCCGATGTACTTCTCGATGAGCTGAGCGAGCGACTTGCCGTTGTTCTTCATCGAAGCGTACAGAGCACCAAAGTCGTGGACGGCACCAAAGAAGATGCCGCCGACGAGGACCCAGAGCACGACGGGCAGCCAGCCGAAGGCCATGGCGACGATCGTACCCGTAACAGGGCCAGCACCGCAGATCGAGCTGAACTGGTGCGAGAACGCGGTGAAGGCGGAGACGGGCGAGAAGCTCTTGCCGTCCTTCATGCGCTTGGCCGGCGTGAGGGCCTCTTTGTCAACGCCCCACTTGTTGGCCAGCCATCGGCCATAGCCCAGATAGCCGCAGGCGAGCACCGCCGCGGCCACAACCATGAGCAAAACTCCGTTCATTACATTTCCTCCTCTAAAAAGAACTTCCTAGACATAAAAAATGAGGGCCGTCGGTTGCGCTCGACGGCCCTCATCTTCATCAGCCGCCCGTTATCGTACGGGCTAGCTGTATGTGCTAACCCGCATCAGATAATTACTACGCTGATAATGTTTAGCTGATGCGTGAACATGTCTAAGAAATCCTCTTCAATCATGATGTGAGCGATCCGTGCGTGTTCACATCCCCCAGTGGTTGAAAAGGAGTATGAAACTTTAGTTACCTAAAGTCAACGCAAATTTGTAATGAATTTTCAACTTTTTTGAATTTCTCGGTATAAAACGCCATTGACCTCGGACTTTACCCCACGACAGTTTTTGCATGAGAGATGCCCCTGAGAGCCGCGGGAGCCGGGCGGCGCATATGAACTTTCCTGCTCTACAGTCCTGCGCAAGACGGAAAGCACATTAAGTGCTTTCCTTTGCGTGCGGAACTCGCGATAAAGTTCATATGCGCCGCCCGGCTCCCGCGGCTCTCAGGGGCTCCCATCCCAAATGCGGAGCAAAGCTCCGCACGCCAACTTTTTCTTTCAACTAAAGAACGCCGGAAATTCGACGCTGGCTTGTTAACCTTGCTGGACGTTGTCGACGCCAAACCAGCCCAGAAGCTATATCGATACAGAAAGGTCCCCGGACGGAGGGGCCGGATATAAGGTTTATCGCGAGTTCCGCACGCAAAGAAGTGGCCTTCGTCTTGCGCAGGACTGTAGAGCAGGAAACCTTATATCCGGCCCCTCCGTCCGGGGACCGCCCCGTACCAGCTACAGCGTCATGTTCGGATCGGCGTCGACATCGAACGGCGAGATTTCGCCTCGGTCGAATTTACGGCGAGCGACCTCCGCGATCATGGCTGCGTTATCGGTACAGGCAGACAAGGGCGGCACCGTTACGCGAATCCCCTGACGCCCAAGCTTCTTGATCATCATCTCGCGCAGATGCGGGTTGGCCGAGACGCCGCCACCGATGCAGTATTCCTTGCATCCGGTAGCGTGCAGTGCGTTTTTGGCCTTCTTGTACTGCACGTCAAAGACAGCTGCCTCAAACGAAGCCGCCAGATCGGGAAGGTGAATCGTGCGCCCGGCCTTGGTCTCTTGCTCGATGTAGAGCGTCACCGCCGTCTTGAGGCCCGAAAGCGAGAAGCGGTAGTCCCCCCTGCTGTTAAGCGCACGGGGGAAATCGATCGCCTTGGGGTTGCCCGTCTCGGCCAGCTTAGAGATGATGGGGCCACCGGGATAGCCCAGGCCCAGCGCCCTGGCCACCTTGTCGAAGGCCTCGCCCACGGCGTCGTCGAGCGTCTCACCGAGCACCTCGTAGTCGCCCCACGCCTTCACGTGCACGAGCATGGTGTGCCCGCCCGAGACAAGCGTAAAGATAAACGGCGGCTTGAGGTCGGGCTGCGCCAGCAGGTTGGCAAACAGGTGCCCCTCCAGATGGTTGACGCACACGAGCGGCTTGCCAGCAGCGTAGGCAAAGCCCTTGGCGAAGGCGACGCCAACCACGAGCGCGCCCACCAGGCCCGGACCCTGCGTCACGCCCACGGCGGCAAGCTCACTTGGTGCAATGGCTCCGCCCGTAAGGCCCAGCGATGCTGCGGCATCCTCGAGCGCCGCATCCACGACACTCACAATCACCTCAACGTGTTTGCGCGAGGCGATCTCGGGCACCACGCCGCCAAAGCGGGCGTGAAAATCAATCTGTGTCGACACCTGGTTGGCCAGCATATTGCCATCTGCATCGATTATCGCCACGGCCGTCTCGTCGCAGGAACTCTCGATAGCGAGCACTAGGTGGCGGCGCTCAATTTCGGCACGCTCCTCGACGGTGCGCTCGGGTGCAGGTAGCGGCCATACACGCTGCTCAGCCGCCGTCGGCTCGGGCGAAGCGTTGTCGACCGGGAGCACCAAGGGCAGCGGCGCCGTCATGACGATGGCATCTTTGCCAACACCGTAGTAACCGCGGCGACAGCCCGCCTCGGTAAAGCCCAGGGCGGCATAGAGTGCAATTGCGCCCTCGTTGCCGTCCTCAACCTCAAGCGAAGCCGTGGTGCAGCCGAGCATCTGCGCGTCATAGCTCACGTGCGACAGAAGCTTGCGGGCGATACCCTCACGGCGATGAGTCGGATCGACGGCAACGTCCATAATCTGCACGTCCCCGTCGACGACCATGCCGCCGGCAAGACCCAGCAACTGACCGTCGTCGTGCGCCACCCACCAGCTACGCGGAGCGGCAACGTCCTCGCCCAGCTCGGACAAGAACATGCCCGGCGTCCACGCCTCGTGTCCGGCGCCTTCAAAGCAGGCGGTCTCCAGTGCGCTCGCGCCCTCGGCATCCGCCGCGCCCATGGGGCGGAATTGCAGATGACGCCCAGCGAGCTCGTCGGCAACACCTGTCACCTCACTCTGCGCGCTCTCGGCAAGGCCCAGGCGCTTGCGCTCGTTTTCCTCGGCATCCGAAAGGCGCGTGTAAATCGGCAGGACGCGAGCCGGATCGCCGTCACCCGCAGCGTGCGCGAGCAGCAAGCCCTCGCCCGAAGGCCACCACAGGTCGCGCTCCACGCAGCGGGCGATCTCGTCCTCACCCAGCAGCTTGCCATAGCGCACGAGACCGTCGCCGGTCAGCTGAACCTGGTCCCAGTCCGCCGCTTGGCGCCACTCATCGAGCGCCATGGCGGCCTTGACCACGTGTTCGCGCTCAAATTGACGCTCGGGGCCCTCATCGACCAGCATATACAGCGCCGGATATACCTCACCGCGCATAGCATCGGCCAAGATACCAAGCTTGCCGCGCACGCCAGCCTTCCACGCCGTCCAAGCGCAAGCGTCAAGCGTCGACGCGCCCAGCAGCGGAACATTGGCACCACGTGCGAGGCCCTTGGCAGTGGAGATGCCGATGCGCACACCCGTAAACGACCCCGGGCCGCGGCCGACCACGTAGCAACCAACATCGCTGCGATCCAGACCGGCCTGAGCCAGCACACCATCAACGGTATTCACGAGCTCAACGTTGGCGTGACGGCGACACATGTGGTCGCCACTCACGAGCTTCGTCTCGCCCGTCTGTCTATCAATCCAACTTGCCGCGCAGGCAAGCATGTCGGTCGAGGTATCGAGCGCCACCACCAGCGCGTTGTCGTTATGCAAGCTCATCTTGTACAGCCTTATCAATCAAATGGGAAAGCTCCATTGCGCGGTCACCGTGCGCCTCGAGCGTTATCGTTCGCACATCGCTGTCGCCCTCATCACGCTTGAGCGTCACCGAAAGATACTCATCCGTCAGCTCGTCCTGGAATTGTTCGCCCCATTCCAGCAGGCAAGCACCCTCATAGCCCAGCACATCGAAAATGCCCGTATCCTCGAGCTCGTAGGCATGCTCCAGGCGGTATAGATCAAAGTGAAACAGCGGAATACGACCTTGATCGTGAACGGCCATGAGCGCAAACGTAGGACTCGTAACCATATGCCCATCGCCCAGCCCGCGCGAGACGCCCTTGGTAAAGTGAGTTTTGCCCACTCCCAGGCCACCGGTCAGGATGAGCACATCGCCGTCCTCAAGGCACGGTGCAATTAGCTCGCCAAAGTACTCCGTATCGGCAGCGCAAGTCGTTTTGTAAGTACCTACCCCCAGGCGCTCCAGGGACATATATGCTCCTTATTATTCCGAGGCGTCCTCTGGTGCGGGATGTCGCTCCAGATAATCGCCCAGCATCTTAAAGTCTTCCTCCAGCAGCTCCTGCCACGCCGGATTGCGCAGCGCTGCTGCCGGATGGAACGTGGGCATTACTACAAAATGCCCCATCTGGTGGAACCTGCCGCGCAGCTTAGTAATGCCAATCTCGGTCTTAAGCACAAAGTGCGTCGCGGGGTTGCCGAGCGTCACGATAATATCGGGCCAGATGCTTCGAATCTGCTCACGCAAAAACGGCGAGCAAGCCAGCACTTCCTCGGGACGTGGATTGCGGTTTCCCGGCGGGCGGCACTTAAGCACGTTGGCAATGTAGACGTCTTCGCGTTTGAGCCCCGCCAGCGACAAAATGCCGTTGAGGTCCTCGCCTGCCGCCCCCACAAAGGGCTCGCCCTGCAAATCCTCATTGCGGCCCGGCGCCTCGCCAATAAACATCACACGAGCGCGGGGGTTTCCCACGCCAAACACGATATTGTGACGCGACTGGTAGAGCTGGCAGAGGTGACAATCGCCCAGAACGGCCTCAATTTCCTCGAGTGCGACCTCACGTGGTGCCTGATGGGTATGGCCGGGGATGTGCATGACGCCCATAGCGGCTCCTACACGTAGACCTTGTCGAGACGCATGCCAAAGCCGCAGGCGACCTCGTAGTTAATCGTTCCGCGCAGTCGGGCCATCTCGTCCATAGTGATCTCGGCATCGCCATCGCGGCCGACAATAATCATCTCGTCACCATACTCGGCCTCGGGAATCTCGTGTGCCGGGTTGGACTGAATGGCGACCATAAACTGGTCCATGCAGATATTGCCAACCTGATGCACGCGCTCACCACGATACAGCACATCCATACGATTGGAAAGCGTACGCGATAGGCCGTCGGCATAACCGATCGGCAGCGTGCAGATCTGAACGCGCGTGCGCGGTACGCGGTAGGTAAAACCGTAGCCCACGCCCTCACCCATCGCAGGGTGTGCCACGCGCGTCACGCGCGCATGGACGCTCATAACGGGATCAAGCTGCATCACGCGGCCACTCAGCTCGCACGGCTGCATGCCATACAAGCCAACGCCGGCGCGAATCATATCAAAATGCATCGAGGGGTCGAGCATCGAGGACGGCGTGTTGGCGCAGTGCACGATACCGCACTCAAAGCCCGCATCCTTAATGGCCTGAACGGCCTCGGTAAAGCGCTGACACTGCAGTTTGTAGTCCCAGCCCGAAGGTTCATCGGCCGTGGCGAAGTGCGTAAATACGCCGTCGCACTGAATACCGCGATGGAAATTAATACCGCGCACAAAGTCGAGCACCTGCGTGTAGTGTACGCCGATACGATTCATACCTGTCTCGATGGCGAGATGATACTTGCCCACCTTGCCCGCCGCGACGGCACATTCGCCATACGCAAGAGCAAAGTCAGACGTATAGACCGAGGGCATGATATCAAACTCGAGCAACGTCGGAATGGCCTCGATAGGCGGCTCGCTTAGGATGAGGATGGGCTTCGTAATCCCGCCCTGTCGAAGCTCAACGCCCTCGTTAACCGTCGCCACGGCAAACATGTCGGCACCAGCCGAATACATGATTTTGGCGCACTCGACGGCACCATGGCCATAGGCATCGGCCTTGACCACGCAACACAAGCGCTGACGTGGATTCAACAAGTTCTTATAGGCCCTCGTGTTGCGACGGAGCGCCCCGCGGTCGATCTCGACCCAGGACCAGCGCGTCAAATCGGCTTTATTCATGATTAGTCATCCGACCCTTCGTCCATGATTCCCAGATCTTCGAGCGCATCCTTTGCTGCCAGCTCCATGGCAGGACCAATCAAGTCGATAAGATCGGTCGCGATAACGCTCTTCTCACCATACTCCGTCGCCGCGGCAAAACCGGCGTAGCTGTGAAGTGCGACGGCGTACGAATACAGCAACTCCCAACGATCCATCTCGTCGCGCATGGTGGCAAGCGTGCCGGCCAAAATACCCGCGAGAACATCACCCGAACCGGCAGTTGCCAGAGAAGCCGGACCCGAAAGTGGCAGCAGCACACGCTCAACGCCACAGATAGCCGTCGTCGGCCCCTTGGCAATGACCACCAGATTGTCGGAGCCTGCAGCCCAGACAACCTTCTGCGCGGCTGCAATCGCGGTACCAAGGTCGTTCACCTCGTCACCGGCAACCAGACGCGAAAGCTCACGATAGTGCGGCGTCATAACCAACGGCTGCTCGCGACGATACATCTCGGGGTTACTATCAATACCGTCAATGGCAATCTTAGCAAGGCAGTTGAGTGCATCGGCATCCAAAATAAGCGGTACATCAAGCTCGAGCAAGCCCGAAACCACCTGCATAGCGCCGGCAGACGTCGTCATACCGGGACCGCACAGTACGCAGCTGTACTTCTTTGCAATCTCGCACACCGTCATGCGCGCAGCGGCGCCAAAGGAGCCGCGGGAATCAGACGGAATAGCAAAGACGGGAATCGAAGGAAGTGCCATGCGAATAAGATTAGCGCAGGCGTCAGGAGCCGCGACTGCCACGTAACCAGCACCCGCGCGAGCTGCAGACTTGGCCGCCATAATGGCAGCACCAGGATATTGCGCAGATCCGGCGACAATAAGCACAGAGCCACGGGAATACTTATCGATATTCGTAGGTAGTGGAGCAAAGTAATCAACTAAGTCACCGGGCTCGACAATCTCGGCGGCGTGGTCGACATCATCGATGACCTCGTCAAGACGGTCGTAAAGATTGCCGCAGATCAAATCGCCAGCATACTCAGGGCCATCAGCGCTATACAAACCAATCTTGGGCGCAATCATCGTCACCGTATGCTCGGCACGAATGCAGTCGTCATCAACAACGCCCGTCTCGGCATTCAGGCCCGAGGGGACATCAATGGATACGACACAATCGGCGCATTCATTGACCGTAGGAATCCAGATGGAGAACGGCGCACGCAGATTCCCGTGGAAACCGGTACCAAATATGGCATCGACAACAACATCGGCCTTATCGATCAAAACCTCGAGTTCGTCACGCGAGGGGCCGACGCAAACGTGCACATCGCGGCCGGCAGTACGACGAGCAACATGACGTGCCAGAGCAGCAGGAATCTCATCCGGCTCAACCGGAGAAACGATATCGACGTCCACACCCTTATGGCTCAGAATATCGGCGGCAACCCAACCGTCGCCGCCATTATTACCAAAACCGACCAGAAAGAGAACCCGATCGGGATTGAGCTTCAAGACCTCGTTGGCGGCAAACTCACCCGCTAGCTCCATAAGCTCGGCCTTCGAAGTCCCTTCGCGTTCGATGATATCCTCGAGACGAACGACTTCTTCGGTACTCAAAACCGGTTTCATCTATGCTCCTAGCGTATCTTGCGAAGCATCGCCCAGGCGCTCCGTCAATGCTGAATTCTGCAGCTGCTCAAGCTCATCTAAAACAGAGCGAGCCTCTTTAAATGTCTGCGCTACGCGTTTCTTGGTACTCACCTTTTCCTCTTTTGGCTTAGGCCGAGCATCTTCGGTAATCGCGATGGCATTCGCAACGGCTAAGTCTCCTGTAAGCGTAATGGAAAGAGCGACCTCAACAACACCCAGCTCTTGAGCGATCTCGAGAGCACGGCCCGAAAGCAGCGCTTTCGGTTTGCCGAGTTTATCACGCGTAACCGAAACATCCTTGCGACCAACGCCTTGACTAAAACCCGTGCCGAGAGCTTTAAGTACCGCCTCGCGCGAAGCAAAGCGGCTGGCATAGTGAGCAGCGGGGCGCGATGATGCATCACAATACGCACGCTCTTCTTCGGTAAACACACGCCGAGCAAACGACGGCGTCTTTTCAAGTATTGATTTCATACGGGAAATCTCGACGATATCAACGCCGATACCAGCTTCAGCCATGTTCACCTCCATATCGCACAGACTAAGTTATTGTAGCCCGTTCACAGAAGATGCGACAAACGAGGGTTATAAAACACAGCTACTATGTGAGACAAGAGCCCGTAAACGCAAAAAAAGGGGGAGGCCGCGAGGCCTCCCCCTTCTCAGTTCAAGCGTACGGCTC
>CABUIH010000021.1:0-34147 GCA_902491615.1 uncultured Collinsella sp.
GGGTCAGCCCGTGGGAGGCCAGGGCGCCGCTGACCGGTGGACGGCACCGAGCCGTACGCTTGAACTGAGAAGGGGGAGGCCTCGCGGCCTCCCCCTTTTTTGCGTTTACGGGCATAAATGACTCATTTACGCCAGACGATTTAATTCTTTTTGGTATTGAGCTTTTATTTAAAGAAAATAAAACGAATAACAAGGGCAACTGCTATGGCTGCAATGATCAAAAGCAGGATTGTCAGTCGATGCTGCTTGCGTCGTTTACTTGACGAAACGAAGATTGATTTTCCCTGTTTTGGCGTTTCGAGATAGCGAGCCGAATGCGTTAAGGTTTGCTTTGGTCGAGGACCTCTTTGTTGATTGGCAGCGGATGCTTTCAGTGGCTCCTCACTAGCTGCGCTGTTTTTAGATAATGGTGCGTCTTTCAGATATACAGGGTCTCCCGAGGCGACGCCCATATGTTTACGCCCCGTTTGGGCATCCTCGAGTGTTTGATATCGATTTCTCGTCACATACTCGGGCTCCGGATCATTAATGGGCTCTTGCGAGATGTGGGGGCGATGGAACCGTGGCGGCTGCGTGGAAGTATCTTCCCCCTGCGTCGGCATAAACATTTTGTTCTGGTTTTGGTCGTCCATGATGCCCTTTAGCTCGTTACCAACAACGTGTACGCGCTCATTGTAAGCCCCTTGTTATTTGTAGCTGCGAACATACTCGTTATTTAAGCTCTGGTTCAAAGAACCTTAACCTTACTAAAACCTTAGTCACACACACTTAGATATGCTTATAGTACTGGACTCAAAAAACTTTATAGTCGATGTATATATAAGCACTGGGTGGGCATATATAAGAGCGTCAAAAGAAGTCCCAGTCACCTAGAAGATGGCTCGGCAGTCCTAAAAGGAGTGGTAAACATGGCAAGCATGGTTCCTTATCGTTCGGTTTTTGGCGTTCGTCCTTCTGCTAGCTCGCTGTTCGATCTGTTTGATGATATGACCGACCTTGCAAACAACTCGATTGCTTCCAAGGCGTTTCCCGTTGACGTTGAGGATAAGGGCGACGGCTATGAGGTCAAGGCCTATCTGACCGGTGTCGCCAAGGACGATATCGATGTCGAGCTCAATGAGGGCCGTCTGTCCATTAGCGTGAATGTCGAGGAAGACGAGGAGAACGAGGGCAAGAACTTCCTGCAGAAGGAGTTCAGCTCGTACAGCGCGACGCGTGGCGTGTATCTAAAGGACGCTTCGAGCGAGGGCCTCTCGGCTAAGTACGCTGACGGCATCCTGACCGTTACGGTTCCCAAGATCGTCGAGAAGAAGAACGTTACGAAGATCTCCATCGACTAACTTCGTTGGTGTTCTGCGCTATGAAAAGACAGCAAAAGGGGCTGGGAAGCGATTCTCGGCCCCTTTTGCTGTCTAGGACAGTCTATTGAATGGTTGCCGGCTGATACTGACTCGCAGGGCGTATCGAGAGTTTTCGCGATCCTTGGAGAAGGGTTGCGGAGCTGCCGACCTCGTCATCCAGGGTTGCGGCCAGAGCTTTGGCATAGCTTTTGACGGTAAGGCTCGGACGATTGTTTTCTTGGCTGATATGCATGGCAATGAGCTGTTCGGTGCGATCGGTAACAAGTTCGCGCGCGGCTTCGGCGGCTTGGCTGTTGGAGAGGTGTCCCCTTGCAGACAGGATGCGCTCCTGAAGAAAGCGGGGATATTCTCCCTCGCGCAGCATGGTCACATCGTGGTTGCTTTCGAGTGCGAGGACTCGACAATCTTTGAGGGTTTTCATGGCTTGGCTCGATAGCTCTCCGGTGTCGGTGGCAAACCCAATGGAATCATCGAGAGCATTGAATCGATAGCCGACCGGATTGATGACATCGTGTGATGTTGAGTAGGTTTGCACGTGGATGCCGGCAATGGACAGGGCGTCGCCGGGATCGAATTCCTCGACAGGCAGATGCGAAAGATTTTCTTTGTTCGAAAGAGTGCCCCTGCTGGCAAAGAGGGGGCCGTGCCAGTGCTTGCACCAGACATTGAGGCCCTTGATGTGATCGCTATGCTCATGAGTAATGAGAAGAGCCGAGACGTTGTCTGCCGAGAGCCCCAGTTCTGCCATGCGCTTTAATGTCTCGCGGCGAGACAGTCCGTCATCGACCATAATGAGCCCCTGCGGGCCCTCGATGAGTGCGCAGTTGCCTTTTGAGCCGCTGCCGAGGATATGAAGGTGCAGACGAGACATAAGATTCCAAAGGATACAATGGGTGCGGACGAATAGAGGAGGAAGCAAATGCCTACGGTATCTCAGCATTATGGACACCATGCCGTGCCTGGGGTAGTCGATGAGATCCGGACGAGGCAGCAGGCTGCTCCTGTCGTGCTCATGGTATCAGGCGGCGCGGACTCGACGGCACTGCTTCTTATGGCGTGCACATCAAAGCTGGATATCCAAGACGGACGCGGTGTTGCCCCCATTGCTCGCGAGCGCCTGCATGTGCTGCATGTAAACCATCATCTGCGCGGCAAGGCGTCCGATGGCGACGAGGCCTTTGTGCGTGAGCTTTGCGCGAAATATGGTTTACCGCTGTGCGTGGAGCACGCTTATTTTGATGGGGAGTCGGGCAATATTGAGGCCGCGGCCCGCGAGGTGCGCTATGCCGCGGCGCGGAGGTATGTTCGCGAGCTCTGCGCCCAGACGGGGGCACCGCGAACGGCGGCTCGTATCTGCACCGCGCACACGTCTTCGGATCGCGCGGAAACGTTTTTGATGAACGCGATTAAGGGTTCTGGCCCCGCTGGCCTATCGAGCATTCCTCGCCGGAGGAATATCGTGGTACGTCCCTTGCTCGACCTAACTCATGGCGAGCTCGTGGGCTATCTACAGGTACATGGTCAGCCGTGGCGTGAAGACGAGAGCAATGAGGATATCTCGTATCTGCGAAACTACGTGCGCCATCGAGTAATGCCAGTGGTGGCGCAGCGCAACGCGAGCGTCTGCAAGACGATTGGCGCCGCCTGCGAGATCTTAGGCGATGAGGACGCGTTTTTGTCTCAGCTTTCGGCACAGGCGTTTCGAAGCTGCTTGCGTAAGGAGGCGGCGGGCGCGCTGGTGCTCGATGCCAGGCGCCTTGCTGCGGCCGAGGTGGTAATCGCGCGGCGTATCGTGCGACTGGCGATTAAGCGCATCGATCCGGACGCTCGTCCAGAGATGCGACATGTGGAGCGAGTCCTTTCCTGCGTTGCCGAGGGCGCCGGCTCGGTCACGCTTCCGGCGGGGATTGACGCACGCATTGAGTTTGGCATGCTGGCGTTCAAGGCGCCGGCGGCTCGCGAGGGCCTGGTCGCGGACTGGGTTACCGTACCCGGTCGTTTGCCGTTGGGCGGGGGACGTATGCTGGTCACAGAACCGATGGCCGTTGAGCCGGGATGCGATATCGTGCGCCGCGCCCGTGAGCTTGCAGCTGCCGGGGAAGTGACAGCTTTGGTAGACGCGGCTGCCCTGGGTTTTGCCGACAGCGATAGTGAGCGGATCCTGGCGGGCTCGCGTGGCGAGATCCCTGCCGAGGCGCGATTGGCGCGCCTGTGGGTGGACGGTCCTGCACCGGGAGACGTGATGTGCCCGTTAGGGATGAGTGGTCGAAGCAAGAAAGTATCCGACTTGCTAGGTGAGGCTCGCATTCCCGTTTCCGAGCGCGCCGGCGTGCCCATGGTGAGGACGGCGCCGGGGGGTGCCGTGGTGTGGGTCGCCGGAGTTCGCGCGGACGAGCGTTTTAAGTGCACGGCCGCAACGCGCGTGGCATATCTGCTCCGCGTGGTCGATGCGGAATAGCGTCCCACGCCTGCTATTCTGTGCGACGTTGACGGTATTCCCGCGCTGATGGCGCACGGGCTGGTAAATTTACCCCGTGCGCTGCTAGAATGTGTAGTTCGCGTCCATACGGCGGTGTGTGGGCGATAAGCACAAGAAAGGGTTGTCATGGCTTCTCAACATCCGGATATCGAGAAGGTTCTGTTCACGCAGGAGGATATCGACGGTATCGTCTCTCGCCTGGGCGAGGAGATTACGCGCGACTACGCGGGTAAGGATCTGGTGCTGATTGCGGTCCTGCGCGGCGCCGTGGTCTTTATGGGCGACCTGATGCGTAAGATCGAGCTGCCGACCAACATCGATTTCATGGCTGTTTCGAGCTACGGCGACGGTGTGAAGTCCTCGGGTATCGTGCGTATCATTAAGGACCTGGATATCGACATCCGCGGTCGCGACGTGCTGATCGTCGAGGACATTCTGGACTCGGGCCTGACGCTCAAGTATCTGATGAAGAACCTCGAGAGCCGCAAGCCCGCTTCTCTGGAGGTCGCCGCCTTCCTGTGGAAGGACGTTGAGGACCGCGTCTCGGCCATCACGCCCAAGTATGTTGGAACCCATTGCCCCGATGCCTTTGTGGTGGGCTACGGCCTCGACTATGCCGAGCGCTATCGCAACCTTCCGTATCTGGGCATTTTGAAACCGGAGGTTTATTCGTAAGATGCCCGACGACCGTAACGACAACAATTCCCAGACTCCCCGGGACCCAAAGATCCCGGGGATGCCCGGAGGCAAGAAGCCCACGCGTACGGGCTGGCTGTATTTTCTTTTGGCTTGCGCGCTTCTGGGCTATGCCTTCTTTAATATGGGCTCCGGCTTTGCCAGCTCCAGCAATACCGTTAAGCTCGCGACGAGCGAGATGGTCAGCGCCATCAAGCAGGATCGCGTCGAAGATCTGACCTATACGGTTCAAGACGGAAGCGTGACGGGTCATTACTGGAAGACGAAGAAGGACAAGGGCGATACGAGCGAGCTCAAGAGCTTCTCTTCGACCTATGTCGGCTCCGATTCGCTTGCCGAGCTCATGGCGGAGCACCCTGATACCAAGTACATCGTCAACACCAACGATCCCGATTTTTGGGGCGACTTGGCGATGAGTGTGCTTCCGACGATCGCCCTTATCGCCATCATGTTCTACTTTATGCGCCAGATGATGGGCGCCAACAACAGGAACATGCAGTTTGGCAAGACCAACGCCAAGACCAACGAGGCCACACGCCCCAAGGTCAAGTTTGAAGACGTTGCCGGCGTGGACGAGGCAGTCGAGGAGCTCGAGGAGATTCGTGACTTTTTGAGCGATCCGGATCGCTATCGCAGGCTGGGCGCCAAGATCCCGCGTGGCGTGTTGCTGGTGGGCCCTCCGGGCACCGGTAAAACGCTGCTGGCCAAGGCTGTTGCCGGCGAGGCGGGCGTGCCGTTCTTTAGCATCTCGGGTTCCGACTTTGTCGAGATGTTCGTGGGTGTCGGCGCCAGCCGCGTGCGTGACCTCTTTAAGGAGGCCAAGTCCCAGGCCCCGTCGATTATCTTCATCGATGAGATCGATGCTGTGGGACGCCAGCGCGGAGCTGGCTTGGGCGGCGGTCACGACGAGCGCGAGCAGACGCTCAACCAGCTGCTGGTCGAGATGGACGGTTTTGAGGAGAGCGAGTCGGTCATCCTGATTGCTGCGACCAACCGTCCTGACATCTTGGATCCGGCATTGCTGCGTCCCGGTCGTTTTGACCGTCAGGTCACGGTCGACCGTCCGGATGTGAAGGGCCGCGAGCAGATCTTGCGCGTGCATGCCGAGAACAAGCCGATGGACGAGGACGTTAAGTTTGAGAAGCTCGCCCAGATGACCGTTGGCTTTACTGGTGCCGATTTGGCGAACCTGCTCAACGAGTCTGCGCTGCTGGCCGCTCGCCGTCATCGTTCCGTGATCTCGATGGACGAGGTCGAGGAATCGATGGAGCGCGTGATTGCCGGACCGCAGCGCAAGGGTCGCGTGATGACCGAGGCCGAGCGCACCACGATTGCCTACCACGAGAGCGGTCACGCCCTGGTGGGCCACATCCTGGAGCACTCCGATCCGGTCCACAAGATCTCGATCGTCAGCCGCGGTCAGGCTCTGGGCTACACGCTGCAGCTTCCGCAGGAGGACCACTTCCTCAAGACCAAGAACGAGATGCTCGACGAGCTCGCCGTGTTCTTGGGCGGTCGCGTTGCCGAGGAGCTCATGTGCGATGACATTACGTCGGGCGCGAGCAACGATCTGGAGCGCGCAACCAAGATGGCGCGCGAGATGGTCACGCGCCTGGGCATGAGCGAGGAGCTGGGCACGCAAGTGTTTGGCGAGGCGCAACATCAGGTGTTCCTTGGTCGCGATTACGCCGATCACCAGGATTACTCCGAGGAGACGGCGCGCCGCATTGATATCGAGGTTCAGCGCATCATGCGCGAGGCCCATCGTCGTGCTGTCGAGATCCTGGACGCCCGTCGCGATCAGCTCGATCTGATGGCGAAGGTGCTGCTTGAGCGCGAGACCGTCGAAGGCGACGCCGTGAACGCCCTGCTCGACAACGAGTGGGATGCGTACCTTGAGCGCGAGGGCGATATCCTGGCGGCCAAGGAGGAGCGCAATGCCAAGGCGGCCGGCATGCCGACCAAGAAGCGCGCGCCTCGTATGAGCGAGGAGGAGCTGGCGGCTGATGCCGCGGCCTTTGCGCAGGCGGCCATGCAGGAGGATGCCGAAGCCGCATCCGATGGTGCTGACGATGACCATGCCGTCGTCGATGCCGATGCCGATGCCGATGCCGACAAATAGTCTTTGTGGCGAAAGCCTCCGCGGGGAAACCTGCGGAGGCTTTTTCTTTTGAGCGATATGGGGCCGTCTGTTGATTGGGGACAGACTTAAATGAGCGTTTTCACGCATTTAAGTCTGTCCCCAATCAACATTGCTGCGGCACTTTGCTCGGCTAAAGCGTACAATAGCGCCTATGCGAAAGGGGAACAGATGATCAACGAAACTATGTATGCTCGCGGTGCGGAAAGCTCCATCATCCGTGAGATTTTTAGCTATGGCCTTGAGCGCAAGGCGCAGATCGGTGCGGAAAACGTATTCGATTTTTCGCTGGGCAATCCGAGCGTTCCAGCGCCCGCTGCCGTGGCTGAGTCGATTAAGAAGGCCCTGGAGCTGCCGAGCGACCAGCTGCACGGCTACACGCCCGCACCGGGCCTTCCGCAATGTCGTGCCGCTGTGGCCGAATCGCTCAACCGCCGCTTTGGCACGAGCTATGAGGGCAAAGACGTCTTTATGACGGTGGGTGCCGCGGCTTCGCTCACCTGCACGCTCAACGCCGTTACGAACCCGGGCGACGAGGTTATTGTTATCGCCCCGTACTTTCCGGAGTATCGCGTTTGGATTGAGAAGGCCGGCTGTACGTGTGTTGAGGCGCTCGCCGATGAAGATACGTTCCAGCTGAGCGTGGACAACGTGCTCAAGGCGATCAGCGATAAGACGGCGGCCGTCATCATCGACTCTCCCAACAATCCGACCGGTGCCGTATATACATGCGACACGCTGACGCGACTGGCCAACGTTCTGCGCGAGGCCAACGCTCAGCGCGATCCCGAGAATCCGATTATGCTCATCTCGGATGAGCCGTACCGCGAAATCGTGTACGGTGCCGAGGTGCCTTGGGTGCCCTCGATTTACGAGCACACCATCGTGTGCTACTCGTATTCCAAGTCGCTGTCGCTGCCGGGTGAGCGCGTGGGGTGGATCTTGGTTCCCAACACCAATCCGCAGGCCGCCCGTCTGATGCCGGCTGTTGCGGGTGCTGCCCGTACGCTGGGTTTTGTATGCGCACCGGCACTCTTCCAGCGCGTAATTATCGACTGCATCGATGAGCCGAGTGACGTTGAGGCCTATGCACGCAACCGCACCGCGCTTACCGACGCACTAGCGGAGTATGGCTACACCTATGTTGAGCCGGATGGCGCGTTCTACCTATGGGTGAAAGCGTTGGAGCCCGATGCGAATGCGTTTTGCGAGCGCGCAAAGAAGTATGAGTTGCTTGCGGTTCCCTCGGACAGCTTTGGTATGCCGGGTTGGTTCCGCCTGGGCTATTGCGTGAGTTACGAAACGATTGTCAATTCGCTACCCGCTTGGAAACAGTTGGCGGACGAGTATCGTTAAAAGCAAAGCGCTCTGCCTACAATGTTTTACGTGAAACGGGGTTTGGTGTTAAGCCGGACCCCGTTGTCATGGACGTTGTGTCTTTGGGATGGAGTGGTTTTACGACTATCGAAGGCTATGCGTACAATGAATATAAGCGACGGCCGTGCCAGATAAGGAGACCTGATGCCCTACCTGCTTTCTTGTGACATTCATACCCATACGATGTTCTCTGCGCATGCATATTCGACCATTGAGGAGAATGTGTACTGGGCGGCAGAGCGTGGTCTGCAGGTGCTCGGATCTGCCGACCATTTGAGCTCTATGGTTACGGCTTGCCCCAATGACCTGCGCAGTTACCAGTTCTTTATCAACCAGGATATCTGGCCGCGCATTTGGAGCGGCGTGCTGGTGCTGCGTGGTGCCGAGGCCGATATCGTTTCGCTGGACGGAAGCCTGTTTGGCGAGGACACTCCTGTCACGCTCGATATTGCCGGCGATTCGTACAGCCGTCAGCATTCGCTGTTCGATTTGGTTACGCGTAATTTGGATTATTTGGTTGCGAGCGTGCATAATTCGCAGATTGCTGAAGGCGCGACGCTGGCCCAGACGACCGAGATGTATATCAATGCCCTGGAGCACCCCAAGGTGTTCATGCTGGGTCACACGGGGCGTTCGGGCGTGCCGTTCGATATCGACGAGGTGCTGTTGGCAGCTAAGGCCAAGCACAAGATTATCGAGATCAACAACCATAGTCTTGAACACGGTGTCGACACTGAGCATTGGGCTGTATGCCGCAAGATCGCCGAGCGCTGCGCCGAGCTGGGCGTGGGCATTGGCGTGTCGACCGATGCCCACATTGGCATGGCCATTGGCAAGCTCGACCACGCGCGCAAGATGCTCGACGAGATTCACTTCCCGCTGGATTTGATCGTGACGCGCGACCGCGAGACGCTGCTGCGCGAGATGGCGGCAGCCGGCGTGTGCGATCTGCGCAATGGGATGTAGCGGAGTTTATAAACCAAGCTAAGGGGGCGGCCCAGGCGGGTCGCCCCCTTTCTTGTCCCAAAAATCTACTGAGGTTGGTTAGCGGCGTTCGAGGACCGCTACGGTTTCGGTGTGGTCGGTATGGGGGAACATGTCGACTGGCGTGATCTTGAGCAGGCGATAGCCTCCGTCGAGGAGCTGATGCAGGTCGCGCTCTTGAGTTACGGGGTTGCAGCTGATATAGGTGATGCGGCGCGGCTTAAGCGCGCAGGCAGCTTCGAGGAACTCGGGGGTAGAGCCGGCGCGCGGCGGATCGATGGAAAGGACATCGAACCGCTCGTTGTTATCGGCGGCATCCAGGATGCAATCGGTGGCGTCGTCGGCCATAAACCAGGCGCTGCGGGTGAGGCCGTTGAGCTCGGCATTGCGACGTGCGTCGGCAATGCCCGCCGGGTTGCGCTCCACGCCGAGCAGCATAATGCCGATGCCCTTTTTCTGGGCATCTTTAACTGCGCAAAGACCGATGGTACCGCTGCCACAGTAGGCATCCATGAGCACATCGCCCTGGTGCAAATCCATGCCGTCGATAGCGAGCTGATAGAGCAGCTCGGTCTGTTGCGGGTTGGTCTGGTAGAACGCGGTGGGGGAGATATCGAACTCGCAGCCGAGTAGCTGGTCGCGCATGCACTTGGCGCCATACACGATGCGGGTTTCCTCGCCGAGGATGGCGTTGCCGGGGCGTCCGTTGATGTTTTGGGCGACGGTGACGATGCGCGGATCGAGTGCGGCGACGGCCTCAAAGAACTCCTGCGCATGCGGCAAGTCGCGCTGAGCGGTCACGAGCGTGACCATGATCTGGTCGGTACGCCAACCGCAGCGGACGACGGCATAGCGAAGCAAACCAAGATGCTTGTCCTCATTAAAGGCGGGAATATGCAGCCGCTCAGCTTCGCGTGCGATGCCGTTGAGAATCTGACGGGCGCCCGGTGCCTCGACGGGGCATTCGGGTACGGCAACGATCTTGTGCGTGCCGCGCTCAAAGAAACCGCAACGGACAGCGCCCTCCTTACCGGGAGCAAAGGGAGTGGCGGCCTTATGGCGAAAACCGCGCGGCGCAGGATATTTGCCCGGGTCGCCCAGGGTGACACCCATGCCACGAATAGGATCTACAGCAATGCCCTCACGCTCACAAAGCGAAGCAAAAAGCTCCTCCATAGCAGCCTGCTTGGCGGCGAGCTGCTTCTTATAAGGACGATTGAGCGCCGTGCACCCACCGCAAGCTTTCATGATCGAACAGGGGGACTTGGGGTCCACAGCCTTACGCGCAGACGAAACCCGATCTTTATGCGAGCGCTTGGAGCGAGTCTGAGATGCCTTATCCTCGTTCCGACGAGAGCCGGGACGCTTGGCCTTAGCCTTGCCCTTGGCCGACTTACCCTTCGCGTCCTGAGACGACTTGGATTTCTGAGAAGATTTTTTCTCCTCTGACCCCTCAGCCGCCTCGATCAAAGCACGACGAGCCTTACGCTCCGCACGAGATTCTGCCATGAATTAACCCCACTAATTTACAAATTGAAAGCTGAAAGCATTGTACCGTGCCAAGCTAGCGGACGATATACAAGCGCCTATTTCATGTCAGTGATAAGTCCAACGATGTTTGCCCGGCGTGGGCGGGGAGCGGCGCGTAATTAAGTTTATCGCGAGTTCCGCACGCAAGGGAAAGCACTTAATGTGCTTTCCGTCTTGCGCAGGACTGTAGAGCAGGAAACTTAATTACGCGCCGCTCCCCGCCCACGCCGGGCAAACCCTCCCTTGTACTCCATCTCACTAAAGTGTATGATTCTGGACGTTACACGACTCACTTTACTTAACTAAAGTGCCACCAAGGGGGAATACCATGAATACCGATATGTCTCGTCGTCAGTTTGTTGGTCTAGCCGGTTCGCTCGCTACGGTTCTAGGTCTTGGCCTGGTAGGCTGCGGTGGTGGTGCCGGTAAGGGTTCCGCTGCCGGTTCTGCTGCAGCCAAGGATGTGAAGGGCGCTGCGGAGTCCAAGAAGCTCGTGGTGGGCTTTGATAAGTCCTATCCTCCGTACGGCTTTGTGGGCGACGATGGCGAGTACACCGGCTTTGATCTCGATCTGGCCAAGGCTGTTGCCGATAAGCAGGGCTGGGAGGTCAAATACGAGGCCATCGACTGGGATGCCAAGGATACGCTGCTTAACTCGGGCGCCATCAACTGCATCTGGAATGGCTTTACCATGGAGGGCCGTGAGGACGACTACACGTTCTCCGAGCCGTACATGCTCAACGAGCAGGTGCTCGTGGTCAAGAAGGATGCGGGCATCAAGAGCTGGGACGATCTTGCCGGCAAGACCGTGATTACTCAGACCGATTCCGCTGCGCAGGATGTGCTCGAGGGTGACCAGAAGGATCTGGCGGCGACATTTGCCACGCTCGATACCATCGGCGAGTACAACACGGCCTTTATGCAGCTCGAGAGCGGCGCGGTCGATGCCGTGGCTTGCGACCTTTCGATTGCCCAGTATCAGCTTGCCGCCAAGCCCGATGCCTATACGCAGCTTGATGAGCCGCTGTCCAGCGAGCACTACGCCGTCGGCTTTAAGAAGGGCGACACCAAGTCGGCCGACGCCGTGACCGAGTCGCTCAAGGCGCTCTACGAGGACGGCACGGTTAAGGACCTGTGCGACAAGTATTCAAGCTATGGTCTATCTTTCGATAATTGGGTGCTCAAGTAATGTCTATTCAGGTCATGATACAGATGCTTGGCCAGGGTTTCTTGGTCAGTTTGCAGTTGTTTGTGCTGACGCTGCTGGGGTCGATTCCGCTGGGAATCCCCGTGGCGTTTATGCGCATGAGCAAAATCGCGCCGCTTCGCTGGATTGCGCGCATCTATATCTCGGTCATGCGCGGCACGCCGCTCATGCTGCAGATGTTTGCCATCTACTTTGCCCCGTACTACGTGTTTGGCATTTCGCTCACGCCCGATTCCAAGTGGACGGCGTGCGTCGTAGCGTTCATCATCAACTACGCCGGTTACTTTGCCGAGATCTATCGCTCGGGCCTGCAGTCCATTCCTCGCGGTCAATACGAGGCTGCCGAGGTGCTGGGCTACTCGCGCATGCAGACGTTTCTGTATATCGTGATGCCGCAGGTCGCCAAGCGTATTCTGCCTGCGATGGGCAACGAGATCATCACGCTGGTCAAGGACACGTCGCTGGCGTTTGCCATTGGCGTGGGTGAGATGTTCTCGACGGCCAAGGCGCTGGTCGCCTCGCAGGTGAGCATGGTGCCGTTTGCGATCGCGGCGCTAATCTACTGGGTCTTTAACTTCGTCGTCGAGATGCTGCTGGGCGCCGCCGAAAAGAAGCTGGACTATTATCATGACTAACTCAGTGATGAAAATCGAAAGCGCGCGCAAGGCGTTTGGCGGCAATGAGGTGCTCAAGGATATCTCGCTCGAGGTCAAGCGTGGCGAGGTCGTGGCGATTATCGGGCCTTCGGGTGGCGGCAAGTCCACGCTGCTGCGGTGTGCCACGCTGCTCGAGACACTCGACGGAGGCTCGCTCTCGTTTGGTGGCCTTGCCGTTGCGACGGATGCGGGCTCGGGCGCGGTCTATGCGAAGGGCGATGTGCCCAAGCGGGCACGCTCGCGATTCGGCCTGGTGTTCCAAAATTACAACCTGTTCCCGCACTATACCGTGATGAAAAACATCATCGACGCGCCGATCCGCGTGCTTAAGCGCCCGCGCGAGCAGGCGGAAGCTCGTGCGCGCGAGTTGATCGCGCAGATGGGGCTTACGGGCAACGAGAACAAGGTGCCATGTGAGCTTTCGGGCGGCCAGCAACAGCGTGTGAGTATCGCCCGCGCCTTGGCGCTCGATCCGGAGATCCTGTTCTTTGACGAGCCGACCTCGGCACTCGATCCCGAGCTGACGGCCGAGGTACTGCGTGTCATTAAAGACCTTGCGGCGCAGAATATGACGATGGTGATCGTGACCCATGCGATGCAGTTTGCGCGCGATGTTGCCGACCGCGTGGTCTTTATGGACGGCGGTCGTATTGTCGAGGAGGGTCCTGCCGAGCAGGTCATCGACCATCCACGCGAGCAGCGCACCCGTGAGTTCTTGAGCCGTATCGAGGGATAGGCTCAGGTATTTACTCAACTATTAATTGAGGCGAAGCCGCCGCAGGTCTTACGGTCTGTGGCGGCTTTTTGTTTGCATCGACGGGGTTCAATAATCGCCTCACAAGCTTGTCTCTTCCTCTCGCCGCCTGTATTCATACGTGTGCCGAAAGGTGTGCATGGACGGTCGCCCGTGAGGGTAGGGTGGTGGCATAGGACATTTGGAGGGTGAGTCGGCTCGGCTGCCGACCATGCTGCTCCCGGGATGGCATCGACCGCGAACTCTCCCCGTTGGCGTCGCGCAATGCGCGCGGCCCTGCAAGGAGGTCATCATGGGTGCTCCCAAGACCGGTAACGTAAGGAACGTGGTGCTCGTAGGCCAAGGCGGGGTGGGCAAGACTTCACTCGCCGAAGCCATGCTCCACCTTTCCGGCAAGACCGCCCGCCTGGGCGGCCACGACGGCACCAAGCCTACGCTCGACTATGACCCTGAAGAGGTCAAGCGTTCATTCTCCATCTCGACGACCATTGCGCCAATCGACTGGAAGGGCGCGCGCATCAATGTGTTCGATGCCCCGTGCTACCCCGATTTTATCGGCGACGCCTTTGCCGCGATGAGCGTCTGCGAGACGGCTCTGTTTGTGGTCGACGCCGAGGCCGGCCCGCAGCCTACGACGGTTAAGCTCTGGTATGCCGCCGAGGACCTGCGCCTGGCGCGTGCGGTGTTCGTAAACCGCCTGTCGCGCTCCGAGGCCAGCTTTGCGACCACGATGGACCTGCTGCAGGAGCGCTTTGGCACGCGCCTGGGCGCCGTGACCCTTCCCTGGGGCGAGGGCGAGGACTTTGACGGCATCATCGACCTGGTGCGCATGAAGGCGCGCCATTGCAACGGCACCGAAGCCGTTGAGTCGGAGATTCCCGAGGAGTATCGTGCCCAGGCCGAGGAGGCCCATGACCATCTGTGCGAGCTGGTGGCCGAGGCTGACGATGAGCTGATGATGAAGTACCTGGAAGGCGAGGAGACGCTGACGCAGGAGGAGCTTGAAGGCCTGCTGTCGAAGGCGATCGCCGAGCGCATCTTTGTGCCGGTCTTTGCGGGCGATTGCATTAAGGAGCAGGGCGTCAACTCGCTGATGGACGACATCGCCACATACTTCCCGGCGCCGACGGACTACGGCGAGATGCCGCTCATCGACGGTGATTCGCTCAAGATTTCGAGCGACGATGACCGTCCGGTGGCGTTTGTGTTTAAGACGCTGGCCGATCCGCAGCAGGGTCGCATCAGCTTTATCAAGGTGCTGACGGGTACGCTTGAGCCGGGTCTTGAGCTGATCAACGCGCGTACCCGCAAGAGCGATCGTCTGGCCCACCTGTATGTGATGTGCGGCCGTGACATGACCGAGGTCGGTCACGCCTATGCCGGTGACATCATCGTGGCGCCCAAGCTGGCTGCCGAGACGGGTGACACACTCTCCATTACCGGTAAGGTCGAGGCGGCGGCGTTTAAGTTCCCCAACTCGCAGTACCGCATTGCCATCGAGGCCGAGAACCGTGGCGACGAAGAGAAGCTCTATACGTTTATCGAGAAGGCGTGCAAGGCTGATCCGACCATGAGCATCGATCGTGACGAGGAGACCGGCCAGACCATCATTTCGGCGGTGGGTGAGGCGCAGGTTTCGGTGCTGCTCAACCGTTTGGAGGATCGCACCAAAGTCGTGGCCAAGAGCGTGCCGATCCGCATTCCGTATCGCGAGACCATTCGCCGTACGGCAAGTGCCCAGGGCCGCCATAAGAAGCAGACCGGCGGCGCCGGTCAGTACGGCGACTGCTGGCTGCGCGTGGAGCCGCTCATTGGGCCCGACGGCACGAGCGACGGCTATGAGTTTGTGGACGAGGTCGTGGGCGGCCGCATTCCGCGCTCGCTGATTCCCGCCGTGGACAAGGGCGTCCAGGAGACCATGAAGGACGGTATTATTGCCGGCTACCCGCTTACGGGCATTCGCGTGGCTGTGTACGACGGTTCGTATCACAGCGTCGACTCCAACGAGATGGCGTTTCGCGCGGCGGCTCGCATCGGCCTGCGCAAGGCATGCGCCGATGCCGATCCGGTGGTGCTGGAGCCCATCGAGGAAATCACGGTGACTATCCCCGAGAGCTACGCCGGCGCCGTGATGGGCGACATCTCGGCATCGCGCGGTCGCGTGACGGGCATGGAGACCGATGAGCGCGGCGACACCGTGGTCATCGCCCAGGCACCTCTCGCCGAGCTGACGGATTACTCGACGCGCCTGCGCTCTATCACGCGCGGCACGGGTGACTTTACCATGAAGCCCGCTGGCTACGAGCAGGTTCCCTACGATGTTCAGGCCAAGCTGGTCGAGCGCTATGAGGAGGGCCGCGCCAAGTAGCGTGTGGTTTTGCCTGCAATGTGGACGCTGACGAAAAGGCCGCCCTGGGTAATCCAGGGCGGCCTTTTTTGATCCCATGGGGACGGAGGAAAACGAATCATTTTTGGGTTACGGGCGGTGCGGTCGGCACTAGTCTCCGGATGCCTGGTTGCGGCCGGTGGCGTAGTCGATCTGCACGTGCGGCTGCAGGTTGTAGCAGTACACGTGGAAGCAGAGGGTCTTGCCGTGGTCCTCGACCGATTGCGCCTCAAGGCGCATGCCACGGCAGACAAGTTCCTCTTCGTTATACATAGGCGTGACGCGGTAGAGCACATGGTTGCCCGTATCGCGAATATAGTTGAGAATCTGCTCTTCAAACGGCAGCATGCCCGTCTCGTTGAGATAGCGCGTGCCGGTGAGGAGATTCTTGCGGTTGGCGTTTTCGCCGCAGAGCGACCAGGCGATAAGGTGGCAGCGGTTGTAGAGGCTCTGGCCCGGAATAAAGTCGTAGCGCTGCTGGTGCCAACCGGCAGGATGGATGCGCGAGATATCGCCGCGCTTTCCCTGTCCGAGTGATTCGGGGCCCACGCAGGCGAGCGCTTTGCGGGTGCGGCCCAAGCTGTCGAGCTTGGAGAACTTCTTAAAGCAACCTTCTTCTGTAGCGCGCTCGTATTCATCGAGGGTGAATGACGGCGTGCCGAGCGGGTGCGTGCTGTCGGCGCGCAGGGCAACGTAGGGGTTGCCGGCGTAGTCGGGAATGCTGCTGAGATATACGCCGCGGGCGCGGTGGAGATCGGGGTTTTCGACCTCGTCGATGGGGGTGGCGGCGCTGTCTGTGGAAGCACCGTCGCCGGTGTCGGTTGCGGCGGAATTGGAGCCATCGCCGGAGTCTTGGCTATTTTGAGAGTCCGAGGAGCTCGCTGTTCCCGATTCGAGTCGGGCAACCAGGTCCGCCTCGTCGTCGGTGCGGCTGGGACTTTCGTTTTGTTTCTCGGCCAGAGCTACCGCCTGCTCATCGCTTTGCGGCGACAGCAACTTGGGCGCTCCGTCGAGCGATCCCGTAAACAGCGCAAACCCGAGCACCACGGCGGTGCCGATGGAAAGTACTTGCTTGTAGGCGGGCTTGCGCGACATTGAGGCTCCTGGATGGACGGTTGGGAATCTACCAGTCTAGCAGGAGCCGGCAGGGGCCGTTCTATCGAACAAATACTCAAGATTTTGGGCAAACGCTGCTGGTTCATTTGCCTCATATGGAGCTGCAGCGGTTATGCATGCGGGGCTATTCGGAGTTTCCCCAGATAAAACCTACCAAAATAAACCTGTCCCTTTTTGGCAGGCTAATCGTGAGTTATTTCACCGCAACATAGGGTACGGTTAGGAAGTGTGCACCTTAAAGAGTGGAGCCCTTGATTAGAGAGATTGCGCTCGTCTCTCTAAATATCTCTTTAAAGAGAAGGTCAGTTAAAGAGATAACATTAGGAAATCTAGCAGTGAATTTGATGCATCTCTCTAAATTTCTCTCTAAAATAAGATACCTATCTCTCTAAAGTTAGAGAGATATACTATACTTTAGAGAGATAAATCTATCGTTTTAGAGAGACGGAATTCCGATGCTGCTGGATGAACCTCTTGGCCTTATCGTTGAGCGCCTTCGCAGGCGGGGGACTGATGACGCATCGGTAGAAGTTAAAGCCTGCACGAATAAATTGAGCGCAGACGTATGGGAGACAGTGAGCGCTTTTGCGAACACTGCGGGTGGGCTCATTATTTTGGGCCTGAACGAAGCCGAAGGATTTGTTCCTTCGGCTAACTTTGCTATCGATAGGGTGCGCGATCAGTTTGTTTCGGGTATCGGAGACGGAGGCTCAGCGGCAGTGGTGACCCATGCGCCGCGGTACGAGCTTGATCGAGGCGAGGTCGACGGGCTCCAGGTGCTTCTGGTGCGCATCTTTGAACTTGAGCTTAAAGCGAAGCCTTGCTATATCGGCGCGCGCGGCGTGCAGAACGGTAGCTACAAGCGCGTGGATGATAAAGATATCAAGATGTCACCCGCTGAGCTATATGAGCTGCAGAGTGCGTTGCTTCCGAGCGATGCAGACGGCACGGTGGTTTCGGAGGCAACGGTCGAGGATTTGGATCCAGATGTCGTGCGGTCTATTATCGCAAATCGCCGGCTGCAGACCCCGCGCGTTTTGCGCGGGGCCGATTCGCTGGAAAAACAGCTGGTCAGACTCAATATCACTACAAAGGATGGTGCCGTGAAGCTCGCGGGGCTTCTGTCGGCGGGAATTTACCCCCAGCAGTTCTATCCCAAACTGATGATCGATGTCGCCGTTCATTCCGATGTGGAAAAATCTGCACCCGGGCAACCCCGGTTTATTGACCGCCAGTTGTGCGATGGCCCGATTCCGGCTTGCATCGAAGATGCCCTTGCCGCGATTGGACGAAACTTGCGCAAAGCGACGATAGTGCAAGGCGCTGGCAGAAGGGAGGATTGGGAAGTTCCCCAGGAGGTTTTGCGCGAGGCCTTGGCAAATGCCTGCATCCATCGAGAATATTCGCCCATGTTTGTGGGGCAGGCCGTGAGTGTCGATATCTATCCAGACAGAATAGAGATCAAAAACCCTGGCGGGCTTTGGGGCGGAAAGACGGTGGACAATCTTGCAGACGGGGAATCGCGCTGCCGAAACCCAAAGCTCATGAGCCTAATGGGGGCGACGCCGTTAGAGCATGCCGAGGGGGCCGTTGCGGAAAGCCAGGGATCTGGTATCCCGGCTATGATTCGCGAGATGGAGTCTCGTTCGCTTGGCAGGCCGAAATTTATCGTTAAGGCCGATTCGTTTACGGTGCTGCTTTCCCGGCACGGGGCGGAGCTTGCTGAAAACCGCACGTGGATTCAGAGCCATGTGGGCGCCGAGCTGACGGATCGCGAAGAAACATTGCTCATGTTTATGCGGGAGCATGGGTGCGTATGCGATGTTCAAAAAATACGAGAGGCCCTGAAGTGGGATTCGGATGACATTCGTCTGATCTGCGGGGACCTTGTAGATAAACATGCCCTGTCAAAATGCGGCAAAGACACGTTCGAAATTATCGATAGGAACAGAGAACCGTCAGCTTCGACGGCGGATAGGATCCTGGAGGCTCTCAGCGCCGAAGTGGATATGACGGCGCGAGAAATAGCGGTTGCATCGGGGGTCAGAATTTCGTCTGTCCGTTACCATCTGCCAAAAATGGCGGATAAAGGGCTCATCGAAGTAATGGGTTCATCGACGAGTCGTAACCGCCGATATCGGAAGAAGTAGATGCAGCCGGGTCGCCTCTCTAGTGCCTCTCGAAGTTAGATGGGTGCTAGAGGAGCGACTGCCTCGCGATATTTCCCCAGATAAAACCTGCCAAAATAAACCTGTCCCTTATTGGCAGGTCAGTTAACGCAGTGCAGGTTGGGCATATGCGAGCGAGCGGGCTCCGGGTGCGGTAAGGTGACGTGAAACAAGCGGGCGCTGACCTTTTGGTCGCGCCCGTGAAGTTGAACGTCAGATTGCCGTGCCCGGAGCCCGCGCAGCGCCGAGCAGTTGCGCCGTTTGTAAAACGGCGTAACCTAAAGATTCATGTTGCCGTGGATGTAGGGGGTGACCTCGGGGGAGATGTGGTCGCAGCCCAGCTCGCGCAGCGCGGACTCGATGGCGGCGGGCAGCGGGGTTTTGCCCTCGGCATCGACGGCGGTGCCGCCGAGCGCGGCAATCTTGGCGACATCTGCGGGTGCGGCCTCGATATGCATGCAGCCGCCGACCAAGCGCGCGCGTACCTGTGCCAGGTCAAGATCGTGCAGGTAGTCCTCGCAGGTGCGGATCAAATCGACCTTCTCGCGCGTAAGCTCCTCGCCCGTGGGGACGCGCGTGGCAAGACATGCTCCCGCCGGCAGGTTCCAAACGGGATAGCCCCATGCGCGCAGCAGCTCGCGCTCTTCGTCCTTGGTAAAGCCGACCTCCATGAGAGGGGAGCGTACGCCGAGCTCTTCTGCCGCGCGCATGCCAGGGCGGTAGTCACCGCGATCGCTTGCATTGCTGCCATCGATGACGGTGGGAAAGCCGAGCGACTTGGCGTGGTTGACGATGGCGGTAAAGCCGGCGTGCTTGCAGTGGTAGCAGCGATTAGCATCGTTGCAGGCTACTTGGGGGAGCTGCAGCTGATCCACCGAAAGATTGAGCACGGGGAGCTTAAAATGCGGCCCCTCATTGGCCTGTCCATCAACGGACTGCTCAAACGAAGTCTGTTCGGGCGTGCCGATGAGCGGCGTGGTGAGATGGACGAGGAGGGTATTGGTAGGCATGATGCGGGCGCAGACCGCGGCCAAAAAGCTGCTGTCGACGCCACCGGAAAACCCGATAGCCACGCGCCCGTATGCCAAAAGCAGCTGTTCGAGCGCCGATAGCTTGTCTTGAAGCTCCTCTGCGGGTGCCGTGGTGTCTAAAATCATGAAACGATCCTTATCGTTGAGTACTCGATTGAAAACTATAATCCTAATGCGTTACTTGCCATAAGACTTCTATCTGTGTAACGAAAGTGCAATATGGTATATACGTTATATACAAGTTGTCAAATGCGGTAGAGTTGCGGCAATGCGACAGCGAGAGTCGATGGGGGACCGATATGATCAAGGCTGTTATTTTTGACATGGATGGAACGCTGGTCGATACCGAGCGTTTGGGGATTAGGGCCTGGAAGGCAGGCGCCGCTGAGCTGGGGCTCGCGATTGATGAAGCGCTGATCCATCAGTTTATCGGTCGCACGCTACCCGATGTCATGAACATCCTCGATAAGCATTACGGCAGCCACGAGACCGCCGAGGCGATCTATCGTCGCCACAAGGAGATTCGCGACGAGATGGTCAAGACCGATCTGGAGCTTAAGGCCGGCGCTGCCGAGTGCATAGACGAGCTGTTGGCTGCGGGCTATCACGTAGGCCTTGCAACGTCATCGCGCCATGTTACGGCCGAGCGCAACCTTAAAGCATTCGGTCTTTTTGACAAGTTTGAAACGGTAACGTGTGGCGAGGACGTCGTGCATGGCAAGCCCGACCCCGAGATGTATCTGCTCGCCTGCGAGCGCGCGGGCTTTACTCCCGAGGAATGTGCCGTGGTCGAGGATTCGCGCAACGGCTGCGTCTCGGGCATTACGGCTGGCTGCCACGTCTTTGCCGTCCCCGATATCGTGCCGCTGCCGCAGGACGTGGTGGATGGCTGCGAGGCCGTGCTCGATACGTTGTTCGATCTGGCGGCGGCAATCAAGACTGTGCGCTAGAAAATTGCGGCGTTGAAACGAGCGATTGCTCACGTTTGCGCTCAAGCAAAAGGGGCCCGGCAATGGTCGGGCCCCTTTTGCTTGAGCGGCGACTTAGCATACTTGCGGGCGTGCTATAGATACGCACCGAGGTTGATGGCCGTGGCGTCGGTCTGGCTGCTTGCCTGGGTGCTGGCGCGTTCCAGCAGGAACGGCCGCACGAGTTCTTGGCGGTTGATGTCCTCGATGGCCGTGACCGCGGTGACGGTGCGCGCGGCAGAGCTGACGTGGATATGCTTGGTCTTTGTCGGGGCCTTGTTCTCGATTTGCTCCATCAGCAGTTGGATACCCTTGCGGCCAATCTCGTAGCCCGGGGGCGCTACCGTAGTGAGCGGGACCGATCCGCTCCAAGCGAGTGGGTTGCCATCGCAACCTGCTACGCGTACTTGCCCGGGGACGGCGATGCCTTTGTCGACCAGCGCCGAGATGACGCCCGAGGCCAACACATCGGTCAGGCCGACGACAAAATCGGGACGTTCGTCCGCGGGGCGCTCGGCGATTTGGGCACCGATGCCGTAGCCGTCGGCAGCGGTATTCCATTCGCCGGCGTCGATGACTTCGATCTTGATATCGGGGTGCAGGGCGAGCGCCTTATGAATGCCAAGGACGCGCAGGGTGAGTTGCATAAATGCTGCTCGGCCGACGACGACAATATGGTGCGCGCCGCGGGCGATGGCGAGTTCGGCAATGATGCGACCCTGGGCCTCGTTGTCGGCCGCTACGTAGTAGCCGGGCTCGGAGCAATGGATGTCCAGATGGACGATCGGCACGGGCATCTTGGTCATGGCGGGGTGCCAGTCGGGGGATGCCATGGGCTGAACCATGACGCCGGACATCTGGGTGCCCATAAAGTAGCGCAGGTAATGGTCCTCGAGAATATCGTCGTTATCGGCGTTGGCGATGAGCAAGTCGTAGCCGTGCTTGCGGGCCTCGTTGTGGGCGCCGCTGGCGATTTGGAGCGAAAAGCCGTGATCGAGACGAGGGAGCACCAGGCCAAAGGACTTGGTGGCGCCGCCTGCGAGCTGACGAGCGCTTTGGTTGGGCAGGTAGCCAAGGCGATTGATGGTCTCGTTGATGAGCTTGAGGGTTTCGGGGCGCAGCTTTTCGGGGTGGTTGAGCGCGTTGGAAACCGTGCCCAGCGAAACTCCGGCCTCGCGCGCGACGTCGCTGATTTTTACCTTTGCCATAGCGTCCCCTTTGATGCGTTTCAAGTACAAGCCAGATTGTAGCATCCCAAACCAACCAAAAAGGGATAGGTTTATTTTGGCAGGTTTTATCTGGGGAAACGCTGTTGCCAACGCGACCACCACGAAGGGGGACAGGCGCTTTTGTGGTGGTTTGGACCGGCTGGACGTGTGTGCATCGGGTGGTATCTAAGTTGAGGTACCACTTCTGGTATATCAGCTTGCGTTTGCGTGAGTACAATACTCGAACGTTATACGTCTCAGCGCCCCCTGTGCGTGGACGTCTTGCAGTCACGCGAACGAAGGGATTTATCCTATGTGCGGAATCGTCGGCTACACCGGCTCTGATATTGCAAAGAACATCCTGGTCACGGGCCTCAAGCGTATGGAGTATCGCGGCTATGATTCCTCGGGCGTCGCGCTCGAGGTGGGCGAGGGCGCCGCGGCGCACCTCGACGTCATCCGCCGCGTGGGCAAGGTCGCGGGCCTGGAGAGCGAGCTTTCCAACATCGACAGCGACGCTACCTGCGGTATCGGCCACACCCGTTGGGCCACCCACGGCAAGCCTTCGGTCGTTAACGCTCACCCCCACACTAGCTGCGACGGTCGTATCGCCATCGTCCACAACGGCATCATCGAGAACTTCGCCGAGCTGCGCGAAGAGCTGGAGGGTCGCGGCCACCACTTTAAGAGCGAGACCGATACCGAGGTCTTCGCGCATCTGATCGAAGAGGCTTATGCCGAGACGCACGACCTGATGGCCTCCGTGCGCGAGGCTTGCGCCCACGTGGTCGGCGCCTATGGTCTGGCCGCCGTGTGCGCTGACGAGCCCGGCGTGATCGCCGTGGCCCGCAAGGATTCCCCGATCGTGGTCGGCGCGGGCGAGACCGGCGCTTATGTCGCCTCCGATGTCATCGCGCTCATCGACGCCACCCGCGATGTCGTGGTGCTCGAGGACGGTCAGTTTGCCAGGCTCACGCCCGCAGGCGTCGAGTACACCGACGAGGCCGGCAACGTTATCGAGCCCAAGGTCACCCACATCGACTGGGACCTGGACATGGCAGAAAAGGGCGGTTATCCCGACTTTATGCTCAAGGAAATCCACGAGCAGCCGCGCGTCGTGCGCGACACGCTGGTCGGTCGTATGACGCCGGCCGGCGAGCTCGACATCGACGAGCTGGGCCTTTCGCTCGAGGAGCTCAACGACATCGATCGCGTCTACGTGATCGCTTGCGGCACCAGCTATCACGCTGGCCTCATTGCCAAGAATCTCATTGAGGGCTGGGCTCGCATCCCCACCGAGGTGGAGGCGGCCAGCGAGTTCCGTTACCGCAATCCCATCATTACGCCGACGACGCTTGTCGTTGCCGTGTCCCAGTCGGGCGAGACGGCCGATACCCTTGCCGCCATTCGCGACGCGCGCATCAAGGGTGCCAAGGTCTTCGGCATCACCAACGTGGTGGGCAGCCCCGTGGCGCGTGAGAGCGACGGCGTCATCTACACCAAGGCCAACAAGGAGATCGCGGTCGCCTCGACCAAGAGCTTCATCGGCCAGGTTGTGAGCCTTACGCTTTTGGCCCTGCTGCTGGCGCAGGTCAAGTACCGCTTGACCACCAAGCAGGCGCGCATGCTGTTCCGCGAGCTTTCCGATACGGCCGAGCAGATCCAGTGGATTTTGGATACCCAAACCGAGGCCGTGCATGAGGCCGCCCTGCTGTGCAAGGACGCGCAGTCCGCACTGTTCGTGGGTCGCGGCATGGGCGCCGCTATTTCCTACGAGGGTGCACTCAAGCTCAAGGAGGTCAGCTACCTGCACGCCGAGGCCTACGCCGCCGGTGAGATGAAGCACGGCCCCATTGCCCTGATCGACCCGGGCTTCCCTGTCATCGCTGTGGCCACCAAGAGTGCCACCTACGACAAGACCGTGTCGAACCTTATGGAGTGCAAAGCGCGCGGCGCCAAGGTCATCGTCGTTGCCACCGAGGGCGACGAGGAGATCAACAAGATTGCCGACTGCATCATCCGCGTGCCGGCAGTCCGCGACGTGTTCAGCCCCATCACGGCGAGTGTCCCGCTGCAGCTGCTCGCCCGCGAGGTCGCCATCCTGCGCGGCTGCGACGTCGACCAGCCCCGTAACCTGGCCAAGAGCGTCACGGTAGAGTAGTTGGTTCCGCCGTTCTAGCGACTAAGGCCCGGCTCCGCATCAAAGACGGAGCCGGGCCTTGTTGCATTTGACCAGATAAAACCTGCCAAAATAAACCTGTCCCTTTTTGGCAGGTTAGCGGAGCTTGCTGGTCTCGAAGTACTCGGGGAACTGGTCCAGAACCTCGGTTTGGTTGCGGAACATCATGTGCAGGTGCTTGCTGACCAAAAAGCTCGCTTCGATGGGGTCGCGACCGGCGATAGCGCGGCGAATCTGCTTGTGCTCGTTCACGATGTCCTGATTGTCGAGAACCTGCGTGGCGGCGCGCAGCCAGCGGAAGCGCTCCAGGTCGGCATTGGTCTCTTCGAGCCACGACCACACGGTGCTGCGACATGCGATGCTAAAAATCATGTGATGCATGAGGTTGTCGCTCAAAAAGAAGCCGATGCGATCCTCTTCGGCCATGGCCTTTTCCTGCAGCGCGATGGCGCGGTCGAGCTGCTCGATGCCGGCCGACGTGGCGCGCGCACAGCACTCCACAATCACCTGCTTTTCCAGATGCTCGCGGATGTAACAGGCACTCTCGGCAAGGGTGAGGTTGATGGGTGAGACGTAGGTACCGCTCTGGGGCACGGTGCGCACCAGGCCCTCTTGCGCCAGACGCACCAGTGCCTCGCGCACAGGGGTGCGCCCCATATCCAGGTCGTCGCAAAGTTGCTTGACGCCCAGCTTTTCGCCCGGCTTGTAGTCCAGGTAGACGATTTTGCGTCGAATGGTGTGGTAGGACTGGTCCTGTAGGCTCGTTTCCTGCTCGCCGACGTGCATCGATTCTTCCATAGCGCCTCGCAACTGTTCTATCAAACTCATATGTCAGTTGTTAATTATGCCGCGAATCAGCTCTCCGCGGTGGGTAATTCGGCTGTTGCCTGAGAACTATTGCGGCATCTTAGTCTGTGTTTGCGCAAGGCTGCGCTCAATGTTGCCGTATCATAAGCCGTCGCAAACGTGAAATAGAAAGAAGGAATCCCATATGCAACTGGCAAACATCGTACGCGAGCGCTGGAAAGGCGTCTTGTTCTGCCTGATCATCGCCATTCCCGCGACGTTGCTCGGCAAACAGATTGAGGTGGTCGGCGGGCCGGTATTTGCCATCCTTTTTGGCATGGTCCTAGCGCTCGTCTTTCCCAAGAATCGTCGCGAACCGCTCGCCGCCGGCGTTACCTATACGTCCAAAAAAGTCTTGCAGTACGCGGTTATCCTGCTTGGCTTTGGCATGAACCTCTCCCAGATCCTGTCCAAGGGCGCCCAGTCGCTGCCGATTATCGTGGCGACAATCTCGACCTCGCTCGTCATCGCCTTTGTGCTCTGCCGCGTTATGAACGTGCCGGGCAAGATCGCGACGCTTGTGGGTGTGGGTTCGTCGATTTGCGGCGGTTCGGCCATTGCTGCGACCGCACCCGTCATCGATGCCGACGATCGCGAGATTGCCCAGGCTATTTCGGTCATCTTCCTGTTTAACGTTATCGCGGCGCTCGTGTTTCCGACGCTCGGCGGCATGCTCGGGCTGACCAACGAGGGCTTTGGCCTGTTTGCCGGTACCGCCATTAACGACACCTCGTCCGTAACGGCTGCGGCGAGCGCTTGGGACAGCATGCACCCCGGCGCCAATGTGCTCGAGAGCGCCACAGTGGTCAAGCTCACCAGGACACTGGCCATTATTCCCATAACGTTGGTCCTCGCATGCTGGCAGATGCATCTGGCACGCAAGGCCGGTGGCGACGCTAAGAGCACGTTCTCGCTTAAACGCGCGTTTCCCATGTTTGTGCTGTTCTTTGTGCTGGCGAGCGTGATCACCACGGTGCTTCAGCTTCCCGCGTCCTTTACGGCGCCCATCAAGGAGCTGTCGAAGTTCTTTATTGTGATGGCCATGGCGGCTATTGGTTTTAATACCGATATCGTCGAGCTGGTCAAAAAGGGCGGCAAGCCCATCGCGCTGGGCTTTTGCTGCTGGATTGGCATTGCGTGCATGAGTTTGGGAATGCAACACGTACTGGGAATCTGGTAGAGAAGTAGCTTGTTTGCGTGCTGCGTGCTGGTGAGCGCATTCTCACGGTGGAGCGATAGGAGCTCTTGCGGGTATGGCTTGTCCGCAGGTTTATAAGTCCCGAAGAGCTCTTATCGCCCCGCCAGGATGGCGATGCGGGGCAACACCTATACTCGCAGGACGGCGCTTTCTGCCCTATAGTGTTTGGTGAGCAATATCGTTCAATTTTGAAACACTCGGTCGTGCGACCGTCGGCGGTTGCACGTCGCTGCGGACAGGGGGCAAATCATGGATAGCGATGCCAAGCTGAACATCTTGACCGATGCCCTAGCTGCTGCCGGGGCCTCGGCATTGGCAATCGATGCGCGTGGGGACGTCGCGATCTCGACCATGAATGACGCGGCGCTTGAGCGGGGTGTGGCGACTTTTGTCGCTGAGCGCCTCGACCGTATAGGAGACGGCGCGCGTCTGGTTATGGGGCGTGAGGGTACGCGCCTGAGCCTGACCGTTCGCCCCACCGACAAAGAGGGCGGGGGCCTTTGGGTCGTCGTGGTCCGCGAGGTGCGCGGTGCCGCGGCGCATGCGGGCATCGAGTGGCTCAACGCCGACGAAGTTGAGGCCCGCTACGAATCGAGCGCGTACGGCATCGTTGAGGGTGCCGCTGCGGTGGCTGCACCGGTTGCCGAGAGCTACGCGCGCGGTGTGCCCCTTATGCTCGAGGGCGAGCTGGGAGCGGGTCAGGTCGAGATCGCCAAGCGCCTCTATCTGGACGGTCCTTTTGCCGATCAGCCCTTTGTTTCCGTTGCGCTCGATGAGCTTACCGAGCGCGGTTGGCGCCACGTGCTCAAAAGCGCCGAATCGCCGTTGTTCCAAACAGGGCTGACCCTTTGCATTGAGGGCTGGAACGCGGTTGGCCCCCAGCGCCTCCGCGAGCTGGTCTCCACGATGGCCGACACCGCGTTGGCGACGCGCTGCCATGTGGTGCTGACGGCGAATGACATGCCGGGTGGCAGCGAAAGTGATCAAGCCGCCTTTGTGACCGAGCGCTTCGCCTGTGCGGTGAGCGTGGCGCCGGCAATCGCCGAGCAGGGAGCCGCGCCGACGAAGGTTGCGCGCTATTTGGAATATCTCGCTGATGCATTTGGGACGGCAACGCCCGCGCTGTCTGCCGCGGCGACGAAGACGCTCGATGCTTACCGCTGGCCGCGCAACTATCTGCAGCTCCGCGAGGTCTCGGAACGACTGTATATATTGGTGGGGGCGGGCACGGTGGACCGCACTGTGGCGGAGGAAGTGCTCGCCCAAGAGGACGTGATTAAGACCGCAACCTTTGGCGCCCCGACACTCGAAAGTGACCTGTATATCCTGCGACCGCTGGCCGATACCGAGCGAGATATCGCGCATTTGGTTGTAGATCATCTCCACGGCAACCGAACCCGTGCGGCGGAGGTGCTGGGCATAAGCCGTACAACGCTGTGGCGCTTGCTGAAGGACGATGACCGTTGGGCGAGGCGCCCGTGACCGCGCGCGACGCGTGTGCTACAGTCCAAAGCGTTATTGTTTCGATTTGGTTACGGCGTGCGAGGGCATATGGCTGAGACTTCAAAACCGAGCCGCAGAAGGCGGAGCGCTGCGCCGGTTAACCGACGCACGACATCGGTGACGTGGGGCAAACACGCCTCGGGGTTTGATGGCTCGTTCAAGCGCACTAAATACGGTTATCCTTCGGCAAGCGCTCGCTTGGCTATGCAGGCCGAGTCGTCGCTGTGGGGCCGCAAACGCGTGGTGGGCTCAAAGCTCAAGCACGACGGCACGCTTGGTTACATCAGCCGCGGGGCGGCTCGCCGCAGCGGACTCAATCCGGCTGGTTGGCACCGTTATGTTCCGATCGCGGTCGCCGTTGCAGTGATCGTCATCGCACTCGCTGCGCTCGGATATGCCGGCGGTGGCGCCAACTTGGACGCAGTGTTTAAATCGCCCGAGCTCGCGCATGCAGGCACAGAAGTTATCGAGGGCGCTCAGACCCAGACGGGCGTCGCGCCCCAGCGCGGTATCGTTGCGGCGGCCTCCACCATCGCCGATGCACAAAAGGACGAAGACAAGCAAGGCGACGACGCCGAAACGACCCAGACAAGCGAAGCGACGACAACGGCGACGTCAATATAAGTTGCGAGTGGGGTAGCTAAAATAGCCCCGTCCCAAATTAGCTACCCCTGCTGACGTTCCTGTACTATTTCACGTACACCACGTTGTTGCGGCGCGGCTTTGCCTCGGGTAGCGTGTCCTCGGCGTAGCCAAGAATGCAGTTACCGACGCCGCGCAGGCTGCCGTCGGCGGGCAGGCCCCAGCTGGCCAGCAGCTCCAGGCCCTCGGGCGAGTCAAAGACCTCATGCGCGCGGTGAATCCAGCACGAATCGACACCCAGTGCATAGGCGGCGTTGAGCAAGTTGCCCATGGCGAGCGAGCCGTCTTCCAGATGTGTGGGCACGCTGCGGTCAACCAGCACCACCACAACGGTCTTGGCGCCATAGAAGGGGTCGCTGTTGCTGTCCATGACCTGGGCGTTGAGCTGTGAGAGATGCTCGACGGTCGCGGGGTCGGTGACGGCGACAAACGTCACCGGCTGGCGGCCCATGCCGCTCGGTGCATATTGGCCGGCTTCGATAATACGTGCAAGCTTTTCAGCCTCGACGGGACGATCGCTGTAGTTGCGGCAGCTGCGGCGGTGAATGAGTGCTTCGATAGTCTCCATGGTGTCTCCTTGCGGTGGCGTTGCAGATGCCCCGTTCATACCCGTCGGGCTTAAACGATAGACGGTCAATTGCCCGGCCAAAAGGATAGATTCCAATTGGGAAAGTAGGTTTGCATAAAAGTACCTTCAGAATGTGACAAACAAATGGGATGGTTAAACGTTTTATCCCGTCTACCCTGCGGTTTTTTACCACTTGCCTAAATGACGAACGCATAACCTTTGATAAAGGTTTTACTAAAGGAGTACCAACGTTTATCAATGCGCCGTGGTGGCGCCGGGCCAGGAGGTAACATCATGTTCCAGGCTGGAGATGTCGTCGAGACCGATTTCGAAGGATTTCTGAAGCTGCTGCGTTCCAAGACGCGCGCTTTCGTGTCGATCAACGATCACGAGTACTACATCACGCACACCGATGGCTATTGGCGTGTTCAGGATTGCGAGGCCCTCAACGACAAGGGCCACTTTACTGACTGCTCCGAGCTGGTCAACACGGTCTGCGAGGTCGTCGAGCTGCCGTGGATTGCTGGCAAGAGCCTGCATGACAGCTTCTCGGGTGCTACGGTCTATGAGGCCGTCGCTGCTTAACAGCCAACACTCGATATTCTCTCGCAACCGCCGGCGCCGCCCCCGCGCCGGCGGTCTTTTTTGTCGATATGCTTATGTAGAGCCGACCATAAACAACGAGCTTGTTGACGATAGTCAAAACTCGGACTAATGTAGAGATATTAATTGGTCAAAACTCGGACTATCGAATGGTGGGAGAGATGAATAGTGCAGTTAGCCCGGTCGATTTCGACCGGATGCTCAACGGGCTTGACCGTATCTATTCGGAGTTCGCGCGCGCCTGCGGTCTTTCGGACTGCGCCTACTGGATGCTCGTCGACACGAGTGCGGCGGGCGGAAGCGTTGCCGTGAGTCGGCTGACGAGTGAATGGTTCTACAGCAAACAGACCATCAATTCGGCGATCAAGACGCTTAGGGCGCGAGGGCTTGCGACGTTGGAGTTTGCCGAAGGTAGTCGTAAGAACAAGGTTGTGCGACTGACCGAAGAGGGCAGGCGATTTGCCGAGCGTTATGCGCTGCCGGCACTCAAGGCCGAGCAGCGAGCCTTTGGCGCGCTTGAGCCATGTGAGCAGCGCGAGATTATGCGCTTGATCGGCAAATTCTCTCAGGTGCTCGGCGATGAGTGCGATGCCTTTAAGCAGCGTATCGCTGCCGAGAACCAAGCCGAGAATCAAGGTGAGGGGGAGTCGTGCGACTGTTAATGAGGTTTCTAAAGCCATATCGAGGGCTTGTCGCAGTGACGCTGCTGGTGCTGCTGGTGGATAACGTCGGTACGCTGTTGGTTCCCACGATGCTGGCGAACATGGTCAACACCGGTATTACCACGGGCGATATCGACTATATTTTACGCAACGGCCTGTACATGCTTATCGCGACCGGCATGGCCAGCGGCGGCACGGTGCTGGGCTGCTATCTTTCGGCGCGCCTGGCCGCCAACGTGGCCTGCGATATCCGCAATGCCGTGTACGACAAGTCGCTCGAACTCGCGGCTAGCGACTTTGAGCGCTTTGGCACGGGTTCGATGATCACACGCTCGCTCAACGACATCAACGTGATTCAGCAAGCTGTCCTTCAGACGATTCAGTTGGTGCTGCCGGTGCCGTTCTTGGCCGTGGCAGGCATCATTTTTGCTTGGTTCATCGATCCCGCCATGGGCACGCTGCTGGGTGTGGTCGTTGCGATCGTGCTGGTGGCGGCGGTCTTTACGGTGGCTAACGCCGCGCCGATCTTTATGCGCCTGCAGAGCTTTATCGACCGCATGAACGTGGTGCTGCGCGAGAACATCGTGGGCGTGCGCGTCATCCGCGCATTTAACAAGGAGCGCCACGAGGAGCAGCGCCTGGACGAGGTGTTTAGCGATTACGCGGCCAACGCCATCAAGGTCAACCACCTGTTTGTGGGTCTCGACAGTTCCAGCTTCTTTTTGATGAATATCGCCGAGGTGGCGGTGCTGTGGGTGGGCGGCAACCGCGCGGGCGTCCACGCCATGCAAATCGGCAGCATCTCGGCCGTGTTGGAATACGCGATCTTGATCCTGTTCTTTGTGATGATGGCGCAGATGGTGATTCTGACGCTTCCGCGCGCTGCGGCGTGCCTCAACCGCGCGCAACAGGTGCTCGAAATCGAGCCGAGCATCGTGGACGGCAAGGCAACGCTGGGCGACGGGGCGCCTGAGTCCGCAGATGGTGCCGACGCGGTTGCCGTGTTCGACCATATGTCGTTCCGTTTTGACGATGCCGACGAGGACACCCTGTGCGACCTGAGTTTTGCCTGCCGCCGCGGACAGACGACCGCGATCGTGGGCTCAACGGGCTCGGGCAAGTCAACGGTGGCCAAGCTTTTGCTTCGCTTCCACGATGCCACGAAGGGCGCCATTCGCCTGAACGGCGTTGACCTGCGCGACCTTTCGCAAGGTGAGATTCGCGGGCATATCGCTTACGTGCCGCAGAAGGCGTGGCTGTTCTCGGGCACGGTGGCGAGCAACCTGCGCTTTGGCAACGAGGGCGCGACTGATGCCGACATGCTCCATGCGCTGGAGGTTGCCCAGAGCACCTTTGTGCTCGATCAGCCCCAGGGGCTCGATACTCCGGTATCCCAGGGCGGCACGAACTTCTCGGGCGGTCAGCGCCAGCGCCTGGCGATCGCCCGCGCACTCATGAAGCATGCCGATCTATATATCTTCGATGACAGTTTTTCGGCCCTGGACTTTAAGACCGATGCCGCCCTGCGCCATGCGCTGCAGGACGAGACGCGCGATGCCGCGGTGCTCATCATCGCGCAACGTATCTCGACTATTTTGCATGCCGATCAGATCGTGGTGCTCAAAGACGGCGAGATCGTGGGCCTAGGCACGCACGACGAGCTCATGGAAACCTGCGAGGTGTACCGCGCTATCGCGGAATCGCAGATGAAGGGAGGTGAGTAGCATGACCGAGGAGCTCAAGAAGCAGGCCATCGCCGAGGATGCCGCGGTTGCAGAGACAGTTGAGGAGACGGGCGCCACACCCGGCCTGGACGAAGCCGCCAAGGCGGCGGAGCGCGAGGCTCGCCGCCAGGCACTCTACGAGGAAAACGAGCGCGCCGAGGACGAGCGCGCCCGCGCCGAGGCGGAACGCATGCGCGACGTTGACGACGAGGACGAGGACGAGACGCCCCGCGACACCTGGGCGACGGTGCGCCGCCTGTGGAGCGAAGCCGCCGGCGACCATTGGCGCTTCTATATCGTGTTCGCGAGCATCGTGTTCTATGTCATCTTTAACACCGCGGCGCCGGCTTACAGCGCCCGCGTGATCGATGAGCTGTGGGGGCACATGAAGCTGGCGTTTGCCAACAACACTACCTTCAGCATTACCTGGGAGAACTGCGGCAGGACCATCTTCATCTACTTTATGATCTGGACTGCTGCCGCCTCGTTCTACGCACTCCAGAGCTTTTTGATGTCGAGCGTTGCCGAGCGCCTCAACCTGCGCCTACGCAACCGCATCGCGCAAAAGCTCAACCGTCTGCCGCTTGCCTACTTTGATGCGCATCGTCCCGGCGAGGTCGTCAGCCGTGCGACCAACGACTTGGACAAGATGTCCGAGAGCATGCAGCGCGGCTTGCTGCAGCTTCTGGTGTCGATCGGTACCGTGGTGGGCGCCGTGAGCGTGATGTTCGTGTTTAGCGTGCCGCTCACGCTTGTCTTTTTGTTCTTTACGGCGCTTTCGCTGCTGGTGACGAAGGTCGTTTCGCGCCGCACGCACGATGTGACGGGCGAGCGCCAGGAGTGGGTGTCCAAGATTACGAGCGCGGTCGAGGAAGGCTACTCGGGCCGTCTGGTAATCCGTGCGTTTAACCGCGAGCGCCAGAGCTCTGCCGAGGTGCACGAGGCTTCGAAGGAGCTGGCGCGCGTGAGCGCCAAGGCCGACTTTATGATTAACGCCGTCGGTCCCGCGGTGCGCTTTATCGGCCGCTTGGCGCAGATCGTGATTGCGCTTGTGGGCTGCAGCATGTTGGTTGCCGGGCATATGACCGTCGGCGTGTTCCAGGCGTTCTTCCAGTTTATCTATGAGGCGTCCGAGCCCATGACGCAGCTGTCGTTTACCTTTAACTCGCTACAGAGCGCGCTGGCGAGCGCCGAGCGCGTGTTCGACCTGCTCGACGAGCCCGAGATGGAAGCCGATCCGTTGCCAGCGGCCGCCGCCAAGCTGCCAGGCAAGGTGGAGGGCCGTGTCGCTTTTGAGCATGTGCGCTTTGGCTATTCGCCCGACAAGCCGCTTATGCGCGACGTGTCGTTTGCCGCCGAGCCGGGTCAGAAGATCGCGGTGGTGGGAACCACGGGTGCGGGTAAGACCACGCTCATCAATCTGCTCATGCGCTTCTACGAGATCGACGGTGGTCGCATTACCCTCGACGGCGTGGACACGAGCCGCATGGATCGCGGCGAGCTGCGCCAGCAGTTTGGCATGGTGTTGCAGGACGCCTGGCTGTTCGATGGCACCATTGCCGAGAACATCGCCTATGGCTGTCCCGAGGCAACGCGCGAGGAGATTGTCGCGGCCGCACGTGCCGCTCAGGTCGACTTCTTTGTGCGCACTATGCCGCAGGGCTACGACACGCGTGTGGCTAACGATGCCGAGAGCATCAGCCAGGGCCAACGTCAGCTGCTGACCATCGCGCGCGTGCTGCTCAACAACCCGGCGATCCTCATCCTGGACGAGGCGACGTCGAGCGTGGACACGCGCACCGAGCTCGCCATCGGCCGTGCCATGGACGCGCTCATGCGCGGGCGCACGAGCTTTGTGATCGCGCATCGCCTGTCGACGATCGTGGATGCCGACCTGATCTTGGTCATGGATCACGGCAACATTATCGAGCAAGGCACGCATAAGGAGCTGCTCGCTGCCGAGGGTGCCTATGCCGACCTCTACTTGAGCCAGTTCGCCTAATGTGACAAAGGGACAGTCCCACATGTCACATCGAAAAAAGGCGCGCCGGGGATTGAACTGCCTCCCATTTCTTGGACACGAGAAATGGGAGGCTTTTTATGCGAGTCGACTTGAGGGTGAAGCACGACATCGAGGCCAGGAAGGCGGCGATCGGGCTCT
>CABUIH010000022.1:0-30970 GCA_902491615.1 uncultured Collinsella sp.
CCTCGACCAGGGGCATGAGCTCATTCACCCGATCGACGATGCGGCGCTGCTCGGCCAGGGGCGGGAGGGGGATGAGCAGATCCGCCGCCTTGGCAGCACTTAGCCCTTCCTTGGTTGCCCCAACTTGGCCAACCATTATGGCCGACTGCACTAGAGGTGAAATGATTGCCGCGTGCAGGTATCCACTGACGATTTGAAGCACAGGCCTCATAATTAGCACATGTTGATTTACATCGGCATCTCCGAATGTGTTGGGAACGATTGCGCAGCGGCCGATCGATGCCCCCGTGATGTTGAGCAACATGTCATTTGGTAACACATGGCTTCCGCGTTTAATAAACAACGAGTGCGAGAAATGTGCAACGTCGTCAAGCCTGAGCCCCTTGTTGTGAACATTCTGGGATCTGATTAGCATCGGGCCTTCGTCTTGATAAACCTTTCGGCCGCCCACAGGCGTGCTTCCGGAGCCCATCTTGGTGAAAAAGGATGAAAGTCTTGCCCAGCACCACCCTTCAGGAAGCGCAACAAACGGGATTTCGTCCTCGATGCAGATTGGCTCGGACTCGCGTCCCTTCGCATCCACCTTCTTCTCATAGGGGGAGCCATCGGAACCGATATAGATGACACTCTCCCCGCCTTTGGGGAATTTGGCTTTCCCCTCAGCGATGAGCCTGTGCTTCTCCTCACGGATCCGATCAAGAAGGATACTTGCCGGCTCATCGCTCGGATCCTGCGGCACGAGTTTGCCCTCGACCGCCATCTGTAGAATTGAGTTCTTGAGGTCCTTCGCCTTCATTTACGCCTCGATTCCAAGGATCTCGCAGATCTTGGCGAGCTTTTGGTCGATTTCGGCGTCAAGCTTGGCCCGCTCAGCCTTGTAGCTCCTGATGAGCTCGTCTGGTGGTAAAATCTCTTCCTCCTCGTGGGGATAGCCGCACAAATCGAGGTTGAAGCCGCCTTCGCGCAGTTCGTCAACCGTGTAGAACTTGGACTTGAAGTTGCCGTCTTCCTCAATTTCCCGACGGTTCTCCCACCACTCCTTTACGGGCGCAAAGTGCTCAAGCTTGATGGGTTTGGTCTTGGAAAAGTGTTTGTAGCCCTCGGGCATGTCCATACGGTAGAACCAGACGCCCTCCGAGGCACCTGTGTTATCGAAGAATAGGACATTAGTGGTGATGCTCGTGTACGGGGCGAACACGCTCTGCGGAAGGCGCAAAACGGTATGCAGATTCATCTCCTCAAGCAGCCGGCGCTTTATCTCCGTCTTTGCGCCGTCCTGGCCGAAGAGGAAGCCGTCCGGAATGATGACGGCGGCGCGGCCGCCCCTCTTTAGACGGTAGAGGATGAGACCGAGAAACAGGTCTGCGGTTTCGGAACTGCGCAACGCGACGGGGAAGTTGTTTTGTACCGATGCGCTCTCGGACCCGCCATAGGGCGGATTCATGAGAACCACGTCGAACTGACCGTCCGACTTGTGCCTCCACTCACGGACATCCTTCTCGAGCGAATTGCCATGGAAGACCTCAGGGCTGTCGATGTCATGCAACAGCATGTTGGTAACGCACAACAGATAGGGCAATTGCTTCTTCTCGATGCCGTAAACCGATCTAGCGTAAAGCTCGCGATCTTCCGGAGTCCGCACCTGGGTGTCGAGGATCTTGAGAGCGCTCGTCAAGAAGCCGCCCGTGCCGCAGGCGAAGTCAGCCACGGTCTCGCCGAGCTTGGGGGCGAGCGCCTGGGCCATGAAGTCCGTCACAGCGCGCGGCGTATAGAACTCGCCAGCGTTTCCTGCAGATTGCAGGTCCTTGAGAATTGTCTCGTAAATCTCACCGAAGGCATGGCGCTCCTTGTATTCAGTGAAGTCCACCGCCCCGTCGATCTCGTTGACGACCTGGCGCAGCAGGATACCATCCTTCATGTAGTTGTTGGCATCGGTGAAGGCCGCCTTGACGACAACGTGGCATAGAGGTGCCTCGGGCGCGAGCTCGAGGTTTTCGAGGGTCTTGAAGAGGTCGTTGTTCACGAAATCAAGAAGCTCGTCGCCAGTAAGCGCCTTGCCGTCTTTTGCGTCGTGTGCCCAGCTGTGCCAGCGCAACCGCTCGGGAATGACGGAACGGTAGGAGTCGTCGTGGAACTCCCACTCCAGCTCCTTAGCATCGTAGATCTTAAGGAAAAAGAGCCAGGTCATCTGCTCGATGCGCTGAGCGTCGCCGTTGATGCCGGCGTCCTTGCGCATGATGTTTTGCAGGGTCTTTACAAGAGATCCCAGTGCCATTTGCTACCGTTGCCTTTCTCTACGCGACATAGAGCTCGTCTTCGAGCTTCTGGGCCGCCTGGATGTACTGTTGCTTGCCGCCGAAAGCGGCGACGATCTTCATGGGATTCCCGAACCGGCGGAACTCTTCGAGATCGAGGACACGCGTATCGTCCAAGTCGAGGATGTTCGACGTCGCGTATTTATCGAGTAAGGCCTCTAGGACCTCGCGTGCCACGCCGGCGTACTCGTAGAGGACGCCCTTCTTCTTGACGTTATTGGCCCTTTCGCTGCGCGTAAGGGGTTTCTGGTCATATGCGATATGGCAGATGAGGTCGAAGTCGCTCATCTGCTCCTGACCGGACTCGCGCCGCAGTTCGTCCAAGAAGACACCGCGCGTGCGCAGCTCGTCGATGATGGCCTTTTTCTTGTGCTCCGACTTCCAAGCCGACAGGAAACAGTCGAGGGTGTCGTACTCGCCGAGGATGTTCTTACGGGTGTAGTCCTTAAGACTCTCGGTCACGAGCTGTCCATCGGAAGAGTAGTACTGCACTATCTCCGACACCACGTAGACGTCTGCACCGTGGACGTGGTATTTCACATGGGAGGCTGGGCTTTCCGGTGGATCAAGAGGCGGGTCGACAATCGTGTCCGGAGGCAGGTCAGAATCCGGTTCAGCGGGAGAATTATCTGGGTCAGGTTCGACGATGGGGTCATTCGGACCCGGCTCGAATATGACAACAGGCTCACCGTCAAAGTCGGGGTCGGCGAACAGGCGAGATGCGTCGCGGAAATCGAGGATGGTGAAATAGCGTTTCCCATAGCTCTCGCAGATACGGGTTCCGCGGCCGATAATCTGCTTGAACTCGGTCATTCCGTGCTCGCCGAACTTATTGTCGAGCACGACGACCTTGCACGTCTTGCAATTGACACCGGTGGTAAGGAGTTTCGACGTGGTAACGATGGTAGGAAACTTCTCGTCCGGATCGATGAAATTGTCGAGCTGGGCCTTCCCTTCCTTGTCGTCGCCCGTGATCTTCATGACATAGGTAGGATGGTCCCTCACGATATCGGCGTTCTCGTTCACTAGGGCACGTCGCATGTTCTCAGCGTGCTCGATGTCAACGCAAAAGACGATGGTCTTGGAGTAGCGGTCGGTCTCCTTGAGGAACTGCGTAATCCGCTTGGCAACTTCCTCACAACGTTCTTTTATGACAATCTCACTGTCGAAGTCCTGTTTCTCGAAAACACGCTTCGGCAGGGCTTCACCGCGGTCGTCCACGGTTCCCTCTTCGGTGCGGTAGCCGTAAACGTCGACGCTCAGCTTGGGGCGAACGACTTTATAAGGAGCAAGGAAGCCGTCTTCGATACCCTGCTTGAGGGAGTAGGTGTAAACGGGTTCACCAAAATAGGTGACATTGGAAACCTCTTCGGTCTCCTTAGGCGTAGCGGTCATACCAATTTGGATTGCACAGCTGAAGTACTCTAGCACCTTGCGCCACGCAGAATCTTTCGCAGCGCTCCCGCGATGACACTCATCCACGATAACCAGATCGAAGAACTCCCGATCGAACTCGCGGAATATCTCCTCCCCGCCTTCGCCGACGAGCTGCTGATAGAGCGAGAAGTAAACTTCGTAAGCTGAATCGAGCTTTCGACCCACGACCTTCGTCGTAACTTTCTTGAGTGGCCTGAAGTCACCGTCGATGGTCTGGTCAACGAGAATGTTACGGTCGGCCAAGTAGAGAACCTTGCGGACCTCAGTGGTCTGGCGCAGGCGATGGACGATCTGGAAAGCCGTAAACGTCTTCCCTGTTCCCGTGGCCATGACGAGCAGGATACGGTCTTTGCCCTGAGCGATAGCCTCAAGCGTGCGATTGATGGCTATACATTGGTAATAGCGAGGGCGGTTGCCGCCATGCTCCTGGTAATAGGGAGCAGTCACAATTTCTTGGCTATGCGGATGCTCAAGCCCCTTAGCTCTGGAGTAGCGCGCCCAGAGCTCCTCGGGAGCAGGAAACTCATCCATGGTGAGGGAACGCTCCCTGCCGGTAAGGAAATCGTGCTCAACGAAGCCCTTGCCATTGGAGCTATACGCGAAAGGAATATCGAGAGACTCAGCGTATCCCATGCCCTGCTGCAAGCCGGCGTCGACCGTGTGATCGGTATCTTTGGCCTCGACGATAGCGATAGGGATGTTCGGGGCGTACATGAGAAGGTAGTCGGCCTTCTTCTTGTCCTTACGGGTAACCATATTCCCGCGTACAACGATCTCGCCATCGGTAAAGTAGTACTCGGTAAAGACCTGGGTGTCACGATCCCACGACTTCATAATCGCGGGATCGATTAGTTTTAGCCGCGTGTCGGACTCGTTCATACGTCTCAAAACTCCTCGCCGCATAAAGACGGCAACTCAGGGCATCATTTTGATTTAGTTTAGCATCACGATTGACCCCGGCAGTCGCTTTACGGGAAGGAGTGAAGTCACAAACCCGCTACCAACTCGCCATTGACGGAATTATCCGCAAAGTGACGGCGGCTTCACTCAACAAAAAGCCCGACATCGCCGGGCTTAATTTGCATGCACTACGTTTTAACGGTCATTCTGAAGTCGAATAGACCATCTTTCTAAGGCAATCAAACAGTTTTTCAACGTCTTCTGCTTTTACCCCAATTCGCAAATAAAAGTTTCTCAACTCTTTTCCCGAATAGGCCGATGAGAAAATCGTTACTCGCTTATTTAGACGGCGATCGTCGAGAAGCTCATATAACATAGCGGCTTCAGACTTATCTGCCGCATAACCGATATAAGCGACGATCAAGTTCTGGACCGAACGACACGCATCTAGAGTCCGATCTTTGCTATGAGCTCCGAACAGATCAGCGCTATTCCAGGCAGACACCATTTGTTTGGCGGAAGCAAACTCAAATGAAGATCCGGTGCAAATTGCCCTCGTTGTTGCCTCGATCGCAGCTTTATCTTGGTCTTTACCCGTAACCCACAACCACTTCCCTCTCACGAACCAATCGCCATCAATCGCTTCTTGGTACCTCGCCATCTTCTCAAGTCTTTTCGAACTCTCCTCTTCAATCAGCTTTGGTACATTCCTCACCCCCACACCTTGTCCCCCATTCCTCAAGCCTTCCTTCTTACTGAGCAGCAACCACTCTTCAAGGGTGACAGTTGTCTTGATAGGAATGATGGGGGTGGGGGTATCGGCACCGTTCATAGAATCCATCTTGGACATTGGGGCAGCATTTTCGACAAGCGCAACACCGTTGGCGGTACGCTCGACTGCGACGCACGCGTCAGCGACGTGCGCGGCGGCGTCGCGCGTACCGCCGAGAGGCAGCACGGCATCCATGCATGTAGCAGCCGGCTTAACGGGCATTGCTGTCGCCCTCCAGGGATGCCAGGTACTCAACAAGATCGGCTTTATCGACGCGCCAGGCTCGACCGATCTTGACGCCGCCAGCGGCCTTAAGAACCTCAATCGCCGTTGTCTTGCAGACGTGAAGAAGCGCTGCGATGTCACGAGCGGTGACATAAGCGTGCGGGATTTTACCCAACGCGCGACACCACTCTTTGCGCCTAACCACACCCGTCTGATTTGCTTTCATTTCATCCATATGAACTCCTTTCGTTTATTTCGAACGCAATATGGATACTATGCTTTAACTCGGCGGTCATCATATTTAAAATGTGAATAGAACGCATTGAGCTCGATTAAAGGCTGTAAGGAGATATTTATGAACCATCCTGCAATCAAAGTACCGGCACCTATGGCAGCGGAAATTAGACCTTGGACGCTTCCATCTTGTCGTGAAAAAAATATCGAAATCTTTGGAATGGAACGGATCGCCATCATTTGCAAATCCCATTCGACGGCATACGGCATCCCTTCGGGCTTCTCAACCGGAACCCTCTTGGACGTAGATCTGAATGACTCAAAGAGAATCATTCAATTTGTCGAGAGGTATGGGCTTCCAACCACTCCATATGCAGGCCAGTCCGAACGAGTCGAGCAACGGTTCGTCTCAAATGAAATCTTTTCCGATAACCCTGAAGACATGGGATCACGTATTTGGTACGACGCGTTGAATGAGTCTGAAAGAAGCTATGAAATCAGCTTGAATCAAGACTGCGCTCTCTTTAACAACTTCAAGGATAGAGGGTGCTCAAAGGGAACCGAAGTCGCCAACCTAACTGAGGGAATCAGGTATAAGAAGGAACAGGTCATATTGCTGGACGATCTCGTGACAACGATGGCGTTCATGCAATTAGCCACGCTTCTATTTACAGGCAAAGCAGCTTACGGTGACCGTGCATACGACTACGTTTTGCATCAAGTATGCATCTCCCAAAACAAGGAGATTATTGAAAACAGATTTTCGCAGTTACGTATGTCACTCCAGATGGTTGATGCGTCTGAGCCCCAGTTGGCAGTAGCCAAACCCGGAACATTTGAAATGGACGAAGGAACCAAAATCTGGGTGAGTAATCAGTTCAAGACGATAGAGGTAGCCTTGGCAACGTTCATCGACCTCGCTATCAACCCTCAGCCCGAACCCCATGCCTTCATTCAAGAGCAACCTTTACGTCGAATGGTCAATCGGAATTTAAACGGCCAAAACCCGATTTACGGAAGCCTGACAAGGGCTTGGGCGATACAACTATTAGAAACCCTTGAAAGCCATTTCTCCTGGAACACTTGCCGCGAATGCGGGCGACCGTACAAATTCCGCCAGCAGAGAATGAGGGCTTACGTCAAGCAAGAAGACGCAAACGAAGACCGGTTCAAAGAGCGAAACAACGCGCGCGATAAAAATGGCTATTGTTGCAAAGCGCACGAACAGCGCATCCGGCGCAAAAAAGACAAGAGGATCAGCAATGACCAGATGGATAAAGCTGCCCGAAAAATGGACGAGCGCGACCAATAGAATGGTGAAACTATGAATTTAAAGAATTCAATATAGAGGTCAAAACCCGTTTTATTGCACATGTCGTTGCACAGCCCATTGCACACGGTGGGAATTAAAAAGAAAGCAGGCCAGAGAAAAACACACTCTGACCTGCTATTTCTTTCATGGAGCCAGTGACAGGAATCGAACCCGCAACCCACTGATTACAAATCAGTTGCGCTACCGTTGCGCCACACTGGCACACTTGGCGCTTTCGCGCGAAGCCTGTTTAGAATAAAGGAATTGCGGACGAGGCGCAACAGGCCCTTTGACCGACCACATCTCAAAACTATTCGTTAGAACGAATAGTTTTTATTACAATGAAGAAGATAAAACTATTCGTTCTGACGAAGGGTTTCGCGATGTTGACCACGAAGGAAGCTGCAGAGCTACTCGACATCACCCCGCGCAGGGTGCAAGAGCTCATAAAAAACGGAGCGCTTGAGGCACGCAAGGCTTCTGGTGTATGGCTCATCGACAAAGACAGCGTCAACGCACGACTCCGCTCCGTGACCAAAACGGGGGGACGCCCCCGTCGAGGCCATGGAAAAAGCGAGATTACGTTTACCCTCATGAACCGCACGCACGAAGTCGCCCAGCTGGTCTACAGCACATCGCGAAAAGACTTCACCCACATCGGCGCCGACGTCGATCGTGCCCACGCCCCTATTGGGATTTTTGCTCCCAGCAAACCTGTATCGCTCGACTCCTTCCGCATCTGGTGGCGCGGCCGCGGTATCCCGCTCGCACGCATTGGGCTAGCCTCCCTGCTTGCAGAAGCCGCAGTCGATGTTCCCGATGAACTCGTACAGCGAAATCTTGGCCTCTCCTTATCCGACCAGTATTGGATTAGGCCCCAAGACTCCGGTCTCGCGTGGGAGGATATCAATTTCTTCAATAATGCTTTTGACGACGTCTCTCTCAGCATCGCGCCCTACGCCCCAGAGGGCAAAGCAGCCGCCGCAAAGCCCGACAACACCTCGGACGGCAATCTTCAAAAGTACTGGACGTGCGAGGGCAAGCGCCGAATTCTGCATAAGGCAGGAGCGCACCTGAACCAGGAACCTTATAACGAGCTGGTGGCGGCCGCGCTCCACCGTCGCATCCTAAACGCCTGCGATTATGTACCTTACTCGCTCGAGGGCACGGGCACTTCCGCCCTGAGCACATGCGATGTCTTCTTAACTGATGAAGAGGAATATGTCCCTGCGTTCTATGTAAACCAGCACGCAAACGCAGATGAACGGCTAACCGACTACGAGCGATATGTAGCAAACTGCGAGGAGCTCGGGGTGACAGGCGTCAAGGATGCCCTTGACCGCATGATCGTATGCGATGACATCATTGCCAACTACGATCGTCATTGGCGCAACTTCGGCCTCGTGCGAAACGTCAACTCACTGGTCTGCAGACCAGCCCCCATCTTCGATTCGGGCTCATCACTCTGGTGCAACATATCACTAGAGGAGCTTAGAGCGGGAGAGCACAGTTTTACCAGCGCACAATTTCATTCAAGCCCCGCCAAACAAATGCTGCTCGTCGAGGACATGGGTTGGTTTGACGGCGACAAACTCGAAGGCTTCGTTGGCGAGGCAATCGAGATTCTGTCCAGAAACGACGCGCTCACGGCAAGGCTGCCATATCTAAAAGAGGCGCTTACATGGCGCCTCCGTAGAATGATCGACATCGCTGAATGGAGTTAGCGAGACAGCGCCACGCCGCCAACTCCCCTACCTCCCGCGCAGAGCCTTGAGCTTGGCCAGGGCATCGGGGCTCAGGCGACTGCCCAGAGTCATCTTGATCTGCGGAGCTTCCTCTGCCTCGTGAACGTCGTTATCGATCTGCTTGATCTCGTCCACCAGCATGCGGCTCGAGATGCGCGTAACACCCTTGCCCATGACGACGGCCTGGATTGTGCCGTCACTCGATACCACGGAGCACGCGCGGCCCTCCTCACGTGCCTCGATGCAGAGCTTCTGCACCACGGTGTCGGCCGAAACACCCGTCGGCGAGAACTCGATGCGCACGCCGCGGGCCGGCAGGTTGGGGCGCTCGCTGGAGATATTGCCCGCACCGTCAAACACGATCACGGCCTCGTAGCGGCCCTGGGCAAACGCCGCCACGTCGTTGATGAGGGCGGTGCGCGCCATATCGTGAACGTCGCTGGAATACGGATCGTCGGAATGGTCGTATACGAGCTTTTCGTAGCGTGGCGTGCAGTGGATCACATTGTAGCCGTCGACCACCAGCAGCTCGGGCTTATTGGAGTGCACCGTCGAGACCGGATCGGCGATGGCTTGCGCAAACGCATTGCCGCCCACGCCATAGGTCGCGGCCGAAACAATCGGCTTGGCCGAGCCCTCGCCAAAGCGCTTGGCTTTGGACTTGGCGCGGTTCTTCTTGGACATGCGCTACTCCTCCCCCATGAGCTCGCCGGCATTGCGGCGCAGCCACTCAAAACACAGCGCGGTGGTCGCCTGGGCCACGTTGAGACTCTCGGTCATGCCGCGCTGAGGAAGCTTGGTCAAGAAGTCGCATTTCTCGAGCACCAGGCGCGAGATGCCGTCGCCCTCGGACCCCATGACGAGCGCCACGCGGCCCTCGAAGGGAGCATCCCAGCAGCTGCCCTCGGCGTGCTCGGAAGCACCGCCCACCCAAAAGCCAGCGGCCTTGAGGTCATCGAGCGCTCGGGCGATATTGGGAACCTGCGCAATGGGCAGGTGCATGACGGCGCCGGCAGAGGTCTTGTAGCTGCCCACGGTCACGCCGGCGGCGCGCTTGTTGGCGATGATGACGCCCGCGGCGCCCACGACCTCGGCGGAGCGCACGATAGCGCCAAAGTTACCGTCGTCGGTCACATGGTCGAGTACGATGACGAGCGCCGGACCGTCGCCCGCGCGGTCGAGGATATCGGCGACATCGGCATAGGGGAAGTTACCAACCTCGAGCGCAATGCCCTGGTGAGCGCCATGGCTCGACAGTGCGTCGAGCTGCGCGCGCGGCACATACTTAATGCGGACGCCCGCGGCGTTGAGGTCATCGACCAGACGCGACAGGGCGGCATCGCGCTCCCCGCCCTCGGCAATGAGCGCGCACTTGATGGGAAAACCAGTGCGCAGCGCCTCGGCGGCAGCACGACGACCTTCGATAAACTCGCCCTTGGGAGCCTGGACAGCGTCGCGGTTTCGATCGCGCTGCGGACGCGCAACCTGGGTGCGATCGCGCTGGCCCTTGGGAGCGGCAGCGCGGTCATTGCGGCGAATCGGACGCGAGCCAGAAGCAGCCTGCTTGCCGCCACGAGGCGCACGCTTGCGATTGTCGGCCATAGGACGGCCTCCTTAAATAGATAACGAACAAGAATCGACCGTCCGAGCCACGGCAGCTTGCCTTTCAATCGTCGGGCATGGCCACCAGGTCTATGCCCTCCTCTTTCAAAGCAATCTGCCGCACCTCGAACGGTCGACAAATACTAGAGAGTCTTGATACGGGTGCCCGCGGCCGTATCCTCAATGGTGAGGCCCAAATCCTTGAGCTGATCGCGGATGGCGTCTGCCAGATCCCAGTTCTTGGCGGCACGGGCCTCGGCGCGAGCCTCGAGAATCTTGGCAGCCGCCTCGTCCACATCGTCACCCGTGTAGGCAACCAGGCCAGCGGCAACGCCCAGCAGGCCCAGCGGCAACTCGACCTTGGGCTCGGGGAGCTCGACGCCAAACGTATCGAGCAGCTCGGTCAGCGTATCAGCGGCTGCCAGGACTGCGGCCTTGTCGGCAGCATCGCCCGCCTGCTCCAGATACTGATTGCACTCGGTGACAAAGCCAAAGACGGCACCCATGGCACCGGCGGTGTTAAAGTCGTCGTCCATGCACTCCTTAAAGGCGGCGCGAGTCTCGGCGGCCTTAGCGACAAACGCCTCGGCGGCAGCCTCATCGGCGTCGGCCGTCGCGTGGTTCGCAGCCCAACGCAGGTTCTCGACCGTGCCGGCGATACGCGTGAGCGAGTTCTCGGCACCCTCCAGGCGCTCCCAGGAGAAGTCGAGCGGCGAGCGATAGCTCGTCTGCAGCATCAGCAGGCGAAGGGCCGCGGCAGAGTGCTGCTCGAGCACCTCGGCCAGCGTAAAGAAGTTACCGAGCGACTTGGACATCTTCTCGCCGTCTACCAGCAGCATGCCCGTGTGCATCCACGTGTTGGAGAAGCCCTGGTGCCAGGCGCAGGTTGCCTGGGCGCACTCGTTCTCGTGATGCGGGAAGGCAAGGTCGGAGCCGCCGCCGTGGATGTCAATCGGGGTGCCCAGGTAGCGGTGCACCATGGCGGCGCACTCGGTGTGCCAGCCGGGACGGCCCTCGCCCCAGGGGCTCGGCCAGCTGGGCTCGCCAGGCTTGGCGGCCTTCCACAGGGCAAAGTCGAGCGGGTCGTTCTTGTCCTCGTTCTCCTCGATGCGCGCGCCCACCATAAGGTCGTCGATGTTGCGGCCCGAGACCTGGCCGTAGTTGGGGTCGCTGCGCACGGCAAAGTACACGTCGCCGTTATCGGCGGCATAGGCATGGCCCTGCTCGATAAGCGTCTTGATCATGGCGATCATGGGGCCGATCTCTTTGGTGGCGCGGGGACGCACATCGGGATCGAGCACGTTGGCAGCGCGCATGACGCCGATGAACTTGTCGGAGAACTCCGTCGCGACCTCGGCAGCCGTACGGCCCTGCTCGTTGGCGCGCTTGATGATCTTGTCATCGACATCGGTGAGGTTCTGTGCGAACGTGACCTCGTAGCCGCTCGCGATGAGCCAACGGCGGATCACGTCAAAGCTGATGAACGTGCGGGCATTGCCGATGTGGATGTTGTCGTAGACCGTGGGGCCGCACACATACATGCGGACCTTGCCGGACTCGATGGGCTGGAACTCTTCCTTTTTATGGGTAGCGCTGTTGTAGATACGCATTCGTTACTCCTTAGCGGTTTTCTGTAGCAGGCAGACGGCCCAGGCGCCAATTCCCTCGCCTTGGCCTTCCCAACCGAGCTTTTCGGTCGTAGTGGCGGCAACGCCCACGTTTTCGACGTCAACGCCCAGAGCATGGGCAAGGTTGGCGCGCATGGCATCGCGGTGCGGGGTGATCTTGGGTTGCTGGCAGGCAATGGTGCAATCGGCATCGACAAACTCAAAGCCCAGCTCGCGCGCATAGTCCATCACACGGGCAAGCAGCACCATCGAGTCGGCACCCTCGTAGGCAGGATCGGTGTCGGGGAACAGTTTGCCGATGTCTCCCCCGCGGCAGGCGCCCAGAATGGCGTCGGCCAAGGCGTGCGCGAGCACATCGGCATCCGAGTGGCCCAGCAGGCCGCGCTCGTAGGGAATGTCGACCCCGCCGATAATACATCGACGCCCCTCCACCAAACGGTGGACGTCGTAGCCGTGGCCAATGCGCAGGTTACTGAACATGGGGAAGGTCCTCTCCCTCGGCCATGCGGCCGAGCAGAATCGCGGTTACGGGACGCAAGTCCTCGGGTACCGTCACCTTAAGGTTATCGCGTGGGCTCTGGACGCAGCGGACACGCCCGCCCATGCGCTCGACCAGCGACGAATCGTCCGTGCCGATAAAGCCCTCGGCAATCGCCGCGGCATGGGCGCGCTTCATAGCGTCGACACTAAAGATCTGCGGCGTCTGTGCAGCCCAATAGAGTTCGCGCGGCGGTGTCTCAACGATGTTATCGCCATCGACGATCTTGAGCGTGTCAATCGCGGGCTGACCGCACACGACACCGTCGAGCGAGCGGTCACCCATGAGCACGTCGATAGCGTGGTCGATGGCCTCGGTCGTAATGAGCGGACGAGCGCCGTCGTGAATGGCGACGTATTCAAAGCCTGCCGGTACCGCATGCACGCCGGCTCGGGTGGAATCCTGACGGGTATCGCCGGCATCGGCAAAGCTGATGGGCGTGTCATAGCCAAACGGGTCGATGGCCAGGCGGCGCATCTCGGCACGGCGCTCGACAGGACACACCACCACGATGTGACCGACCTTGTCGCTCCGATCAAATGCGCGGATGGACCAGCTCATGAGCGGACGGCCCGCTACATTGACGAGCTGTTTGCCACCGGGGTTACCAAAGCGCTGGCCGCTGCCACCGGCAACGACCACGGCGCATACGGGCGCCATTATGCGTTCCCCTGTTTGGTGCCCTTCATGCGGTACAGCGAGTCCGCAAGAATGGCAGGGTTGTTAACGCCAAAGTCGCCTAGGCGCTCCGGGTCCTCGCTGATGTCATCCATGAGCTCCTGCAGCGAGCCGTACTCGTCGACAATCTTCTCGGCCACGCCGTCGCGCACGACGGACACGCGCGAAAGCGTGCGCAGGCCCAGCGGCGTCATGACGGAGTCCTCGTCCAGGTCGTCGTAGCCCAGAACCGCCGCCACATGCTGCGGATCGGACAAGTCCTTGGGCGTCATACGGGCAAGCTCAGCGCGAATTATCTCGGCGTTTGCTTCGGAGGAGTCACTCGCGTAGTCGCGGATCATCAGGTCATACTCGGTATCCATACTGGAGCCGGCGAGCTGCTCGAGCTGCATCTGCACGAGCTTGCCCTGGTTGCCCAGCTTGACAATGCAATCCTTAAGCTCGGTCTTTGCCTGCTGCATGATCTCGAAGCTCGAGAAAAGACCGGTAATGTCGGCGAGCGTAACGTAGTCGTCGAGCTCGAGGGCCGTCAGGCGCAGCAGGGAGCGATCGAGCGACTGACGGGTAGTCTGGAGCGTGGCGACGAGCTGGTTGACCGAGCTCATGATGGTGGTAACGGGCTGGATCTCGTAGCTCTTGCCGTGAACATACACGTTGACAACGGCACGACGGGCCGAGACCGAGATCACGATGGCATCCGTGAGCACCGACATGCGAGCGGCGGTGCGGTGACGCATACCTGTCTCGCTCGTGGCAAGCGAGGGATCGGGATTGAGGTGGAAGTTGGCGCGCAGGATCTGGGTGAGGTCACCGTCGATGACGATGGCACCGTCCATCTTGGAGAGCTCGAACAGACGGTTCGAGGTGAACGAAATGTTGAGCGGGAAGCCGTCGTTACCGGCAGCGAGCACGTTTTCGGTGTCGCCGACGCAGATAAGGGCGCCCAGGTGACCGGCGATGATCATGTCGAGGGCGGTGCGGATCGGCTGACCAGGTGCCGTCAGGCGGATGGCCTGTTCCATACGCTTTTGCAGCTCGTTCTTATCCAAGGCATCGCTCCCATCGTATACGCTCCATAAACGCTAAATAGTTTCTCACGGTTTGTCCCCGCAGCAGCCACGAAATCCGATGCTTACAGAATGAGCGAACACAGCTGAGAGCCCCAATCCAAATGAGCTGCTTATGTGGTAGCATCGGGATTCGCATAAATGAGGGAGTAGTCGCGTGATCGGGTTCGCCTCCGGTGGCGCGGCAAGTCAACACACTGGCCGATGCGGCCTGGCTTGCCTTAATGAACGAGACTCGTGGCTGTGCGCGCAACGCGTACGCCACGGGTCTTTTTTGTTACTCCCCCAAGAGGTACACGCGGGCCCGCCCGCAGAGAGGGAGCCAGACTATGGGACTCGCAGAGCTCGTGTTGCTCGCCGTTGGCCTTTCGATGGACGCCTTTGCCGTTTCCATCTGCAAGGGTCTCGGCATGAAAAAGATCAACCTTAAAGTCGCCGTGGTGCTCGGCCTGTTCTTTGGCGGCTTCCAGGCCGGCATGCCCGTAATCGGATGGGCGCTTGGCAGTCAGTTTATGGGCATCATCGGCCCCATCGACCACTGGATCGCCTTTATCCTGCTCGCCTTCATCGGCGGCAAAATGCTGTGGGAAGCCTTTACCGAGGACGAGGATGAAGGCGACGGCAAGGATGCCGAAAAGATTGACCTGGTCGAGTACCTGCTCCTCGCCATTGCCACCTCAATCGACGCCCTAGCCGTGGGCATCTCGTTTGCGGCACTCTCGGTCGACATCGTGCCCGCTGTATCGCTTATAGGCATCACAACGTTTATCTTCTCCGTCGCCGGCGTGGCGATCGGCCACACCTTTGGCGCGCGCTACGAAAAACCCGCCACCATCGTGGGTGGCGTCGTGCTTATCCTTATCGGCCTCAAGATTCTGCTGGAACACTTGGGGTTTTTGGCGCTGTAAAACACCCTTCAAAACTAAACGTCCGGGCAAGGCCTCATGCAGAGTTTTGCATGAGGCCTTTTCATGCAGACTTTTGCATGTCATACTGATATGCAAAAGTCTGCACGTTAGGAGATCGCCGTGGATACCCTTCCCATCACCACACCGCGCCAAGCTGGCATCTACGTGCGCCAGGCACGCGATGCTCAGGGTCTCACCCGTGCAACCCTCGCTAAAAAAGCCGGTGTTTCGGAGCGCCTGCTCGCATCGCTCGAGCTGGGAGATGCCACGGGTATTCGGCTCGACAAGCTGCTGGCGGTTTTCGGTGCTCTCGGACTGGCACTAGTTGCTCAAGGGAATATCGACGACACGAAACATGAGCAGCCAACCGACGCCCCGCATGCCGATTTGCAACCTTGTAGCACCCCCAGGTGCCATCACACTCAACGTCTTCACCATCGCAACCGACGCGGCGCAGCCATTCCAGCTCTTCCAGATACCCCCTTTACGGCCGAGCTCTACGACAAGGCCTTCGCCGATTTCGCCATGTCCAATCTCGGAGTCTCGATTGCCGCAAGCGCATCTGCCCAAACCAAGCCCGAAGGGAGATAGCCAATGGCCAGAAAAACGCTTCGGACTATTATTTGCGGCGTACCCGCAGGAACGCTCATGCAAGATGAGAGCGGTCTAGTCAGTTTTGCCTACGATCAAGATTATGACGGGCCAGCCCTATCGACCAACATTCCCGTATCAAATCGCACATACGGCCAACAGGTCATGAATCCGTACTTGTTTGGCCTTCTGCCCGACAGCGAGGACCAACGAAAAGCGATTGCCGCCGAATTCGACGCCAGGCCCAATAATCCCGTTGCGCTGCTCAGCCATATCGGACTCGACTGTCCGGGCGGAGTGCAGTTTTGCGCCGAAGAAGATATCGACGCCGCCTTGCATCGCACTGGCGAATACCGCCCTATAGACGACCACGAGATTGCCTTGCGCCTCAAGTCGATCAGGGATGACCGCGAGGCATCGTGGATGGGCCTAGATGAAAGTTGGTCACTTGGAGGCAACCAGGGCAAGTTCGCACTCGCGCTCATAGACGGTCGCTGGTGCGAATGCGTAGGTTCCTCGCCCACGACGCATATTTTCAAAAATGGCGTTATCGGATTTAAACTTGAAGCTCTTAATGAGTTTGTCTGCATGAAAAGCGCCCAGCGCGCGGGTATCGCAACGGCGAACGTTGAGTATCGCTTATTTGAGGACGAACCCGCCCTCATTGTTGAACGCTATGACCGTGTGAAAGCCAAAGACGGAACAATCATGCGTCTACACCAAGAAGACCTCTGTCAGGCCCTTGGAGTGATGCCCGCTCAAAAGTACACGGCAGACGGTGGCCCGACCGCACGCGACATTCAGGAACTCCTCGTCAACACGAGCCATCATCAACTTAACCTGTATCTGTTTACGCAGATACTTTTCTTTAACGCCATCATCGGCGCACCGGACGCGCATGCGAAGAACTATTCCCTGCTTCTTGGAAACGGCAGCACAGCTATGATGGCCCGTATGTATGACGTTGCATCGGGGCTGGCATACGAACGCATGCGGCGAAAAGCGCGCCTTGCCATGAGCGTTGGCGGCGAAAATCGTGTGGGGCGCATCGGTCCAGGCGCTATCCGCCGATACCACGGTATGGGCGACCCCGCGCTGGAGGCGGCGCTCACCGATGCCGGGCTATCCGAGAAGTTTTGCTTTGCGACCATGATGGACCTCGCCTACGAGGTACCCATTTGCATGGAAGAGGTCATGGACGAATACGCCGACCTGCCCGGCATGGCGGACCTGCGCGAGCATATGCTCGGCCCCGTCTGCGAAAACTGCCAGCGCACCCTCGACCTCATCAAGGCGGATATGGGCTAGGTGTCCGTAATCTCCCATTTCCCAAAAGAAGAGAGGAGGCACCCGTCGCAAAAGCTCGGGTGCCCCCTCTCATAATGTCATTTGCAATCCACCAGCACGTGGCTCGGACTGCTGCTAGCGCAACCTTTACGCAGCGAGGCGCTTGAGGACGTCGATGAGCAGCTCGTAGAAGCGCTCGGCAGAAGCGAGCTCCATGCTCTCGTCCGGGGTGTGGACATCGGAGAGCGTCGGGCCCACGGCGATGGCGTCCAGGCCGTGCAGGGCCTCGGCAAACAGGCCGCACTCAAGGCCGGCGTGAATGGACTCGATTCGTAGCTCGGAGCCAAAGAGCTCGCGATAGCTCTCGACAAAGATGTCGCGGACCGGCGAATGCTCGGCATAGCTCCAGCCGGGATACTCGAACTCAAACTTGGCGTCGAATCCCAGGACATCGGCCAGCGTCTGCAGGCGGTCCTTGAACTCGTTCTGCAGCGAGGTGATCGAGGAGCGCGGGGACAGCATGATCTTGACTTGGTCGTCAGAGGTGGCAACCACGCCGATGTTGGAGGAAACCTCGACGGAGCCGTCGGTGGCGACATTGCGGCGGATCACACCGTTGGGGGCAAGACGCAGAGCGCGAATAAGGGCAAGTGCGGACTTTTCGTCCATGGCCTCGACCTCAGTGTTGTCGGCAATCTCAACCGTGCAGGTAAAGCCGGGGTCGAAGACCTCGAGCTCGGCAGTAACGTCGGCGATGATGCCCTTTGCGATCTGGGCCGCGGCCTCGGCTGCAGCGTGGTCGGCGTAGACCAGCTCGGCCTTGCACTCACGGTTGATGGCGTTGTCCTTGGTGCCGCCGTTAAAGCTAACGATGGCGGGCTCGCCGGCAACCATCAGGCGGTCGATGATGCGGGCCATGATGAGGTTGCCGTTGCCGCGCTCCAGGTTAATATCGCTGCCGGAGTGGCCGCCCAGCAGGCCGGAGATGTCGAGCGTGAGGGCGCTACCGGTCTTGTGCTCGCGCGCGATCGGGCAGGTGTAGGTAACGACGACACCGCCGGCGCAGCTGACGGTAGCAACGCCCTCTTCCTCGGAGTCAAGGTTAATCATGGTGCGGGCGCTAATCTGGGACTTGTCGAGCGTCTCGGCGCCGACCAGGCCGGTCTCCTCGTCGGTGGTGAATACGCACTCGAGGGCGGGGTGAACGATCGAATCGTCATCGAGAACAGTGAGCATCAGAGCGACGGCAATACCGTTGTCGGCGCCCAGAGTGGTGCCGTTAGCGGTGAGGACGCCGTCCTTGACGGCCAGGTCGATACCATCAGTCGTAAAGTCGTGCTCGACGGAGCCCAGCTTGTCGCACACCATGTCGATGTGGCCCTGCAGCATCACGGTCGGGGCATTCTCGGCGCCGGCAGATGCGGGCTTACGAATGATGACGTTGTAGACCTCGTCCTGGTACACATCGAGACCGCGCTCCTTGGCAAACGCGACCAGGAAATCGCTGATGCCCTTCTCGTTGCCAGACCCACGGGGGATCGCGCTGACCTCCTCAAAGAAATGGAACAGCTGGGCGGGCTCGTAACCGGTAATCTTGTAGTCCATGGTGCCTCCTTGGCGCAACTGGTTAGACAGTAAGACATGCGACTTGTATATTCCCAGACTTTGCGTGCATAAACCAGTCGAAAACGCCGAGCGCCCTCGCATCATCGGCTAACGGCGAGGAAACGCCACTTTATCAAGATAAAGCAGGTTAGACGGGCCGTGCCGAAGGGACGTTGGACCCTTCAACCAACTTCAACGCCTGTTGAACATTAATGCATACACCATTGGTATGTTTGATGAGATTTTTGTCCTCTGTCACGACGTAATCGGCATCAATGCGATTGGCGACGCCCAGCATCAGGTCGTCCTCAAAGTCGTTGTGATGATACTTGAACACAAAGGAGTCGAAGACCTCGCCTGCACCGACCGAGGCAATAATCGACTTTTGCCGAATCAGGCGAACGCACGCCCACGCTGTCTCGTCGGCACCGGCGATGGCTTCGGGAGTGAGAGCCCCCTCACGGCGGGCGTCGGCCTTCATCGTCCTTCCCAGAATGTAATAGACGTCTTTGACAGACAGGGAGGACGAGAAGAGGACGATATCCTCCGCTTCCGCCGCGCGAGAAAGGAGCTCGACTATCGGCCTGGTCGCATTCGTGCGAGCGAGAAAGTAATCTAGCCAGACGTTCGTGTCGATCAACAGCTTGAGCACACGTTTCGTTCCGACGCCGCTCATAATTCGATCCAATCGCTGAATCTCTCGCTCATCATTTGATCGTATAACTCGTCGTAATCAAAGGCTTCATCGGGGCTCGGCCTCTGAATCGAGAACCGCTCATAAAAATTCGAAATTAACGCAGCCCCTTCCGAGACGCGGGACGAACTCGCCTTCGATCGTATGTCGTCAGGCAGGACTTCGTCATCATTCTTTTTTGCGACGGGCATATGACCGTTCTCGGTCAAGTACTGCCACAGCTCCCTCACAGCTTGTGACGGCGTCATGCCGATATGCGCCAGCACGGCGTCCCCAGCCTCTTTGAGTTGGCGATCCATGCGCACATTCATCTGGACCGGCCGTGAGTCGAGTACCGATATTGGCATGCTAGCTCCTTCTGCTATACATATTTATATTTCGAGTATAGCACCATTTACTCATAAAAAAGGGGCGCCCCGACAGGAGTGCCCCTTCGCAAAGCTATGTTACGCCCTACAGCGCGCCGGAACCGGCTTGCATCATGCCGCCGGGGCCCGAGGTCACGCCGCCGCTCACGGGCGCGGCGTTGCCGGTGTGCGGTGCCGCCGGAGCGGTATCGCCACCGAGCGTGCCCGCCGGACGCGGTGCCGGGATCTCGCCCGTGCCGTGGCTAAAGACAAACTTGCCATCGGCCACGTCGCACAGGACGGTATCGCCCTCGCCCCACTCGCCGGCCAGAAGCTCCTCGGACAGCGGGTCCTCGATGAGCTTTTGAATAGCACGGCGCAGCGGACGCGCACCGTTGGTGAGGTCGGTGCCCTCGGCCACGATCTTGTCATAGGCCGCATCGGTGAGCTTGATGTTCATGCCGTTGGCAATCAAACGCTGACGCAGGTCGTCCACCAGCAGGTGCGCGATCTTGGTGAGATTCTCGCCCGAGAGCTTCTGGAACACCACAATGTCGTCGATACGGTTGAGCAGCTCGGGGCGGAACAGGCGCTTGAGCTCGCCCATCGCGCGACCACGGATCTCACTCGACGTGAGACCCTGCTCGCCGGTGGTGCCAAAGCCAACGCTCGCATCCTGCGCAATCTCGCGGGCGCCCACGTTGGACGTCATGATGATCACGGTGTTGCGGAAGTCGACCGTCTTGCCCTGGCTATCGGTCAGGCGGCCCTCCTCCAGCACCTGCAGCAAGATGTTGAAGATATCGGGGTGCGCCTTCTCGATCTCGTCGAACAGCACGACCGAGTACGGGTGACGACGAACGGCCTTGGTGAGCTGGCCGCCCTCGTCGTGGCCCACATAGCCCGGGGGGCTACCGATGAGCTTGGAGACCTCGAACTCACTGCCAAACTCCGACATATCGAAGCTGATGAGCGCGTCCTTGCTGCCAAAGAGATACTCGGCGAGCGTCTTGGCGAGCTCGGTTTTGCCCGTGCCGGTGGGGCCCAGGAAGATAAAGCTGCCGCCGGGGCGACGCGGGTCCTTGAGCGGCGAGCGGCTGCGGCGCACGGCCTTGGCAACGGCCTCGACGGCCTCGTCCTGACCGATGATGCGCGTCTTGAGCACGCTTTCGGCCTGCAGCAGGCGGCGGCTCTCGCTCTCGGTGAGCGAGGACACCGGCACGCCCGAGGTCACGGACACGATGTCGGCAATCTGGGAGACATCGATGGTGAGCGGGCTGGCGTCGAGCTCGGCGGTCCAGGCAGCCTTGGCCTCGGCGAGCTCAATCTCGGCAGCCTTTTGCTGCTCGGTGATCTCGGCGGCCTTGTTCATGTCGTCGCTCTCGGTGGCCTCCTGCGCGGCGGCCTTGAGCTCCTCCACGCGATGCTCGGCCTCGCGCACCGGCTCGGGCGCGCGGTTGGCGGCGATGCGGGCGCGGGCGCCGGCCTCGTCGATGAGGTCGATGGCCTTATCGGGCAGGAAGCGATCCTGGATGTAGCGGTCGGAGAGGTTCGCGGCGGCCTCGATAGCACCCTGCGTATAGCGCACATGGTGGTGCTCCTCGTAGCGCGGCTTGAGCGCGGTCAGGATCTTGACCGTGTCCTCGACGCTCGGCTCCTCGACATCGATGGTCTGGAAGCGACGCTCGAAGGCCGGGTCCTTGGTGAGGTACTTGCGGAATTCCTCGGCCGTGGTGGCGCCGATAATCTGGAAGACACCGCGCGCGAGCACGGGCTTGAGCATGGAGCTCGCGTCGATGGAGCCCTCGGCAGAGCCGGCACCGATGATGGTGTGCATCTCGTCAATAAACAGGATGACGTCGTCAGCTTCGGTGGCCTCCTGGATCACGTTCTTGAGGCGCTCCTCAAACTCACCGCGATACTTGGCGCCCGCAACGAGGCCCGGCAGGTCGAGCGTCCAGATGTTCTGGTTCATAAGGTTCTCGGGCACGTTGCCAGCTGCAATCTGCTGAGCCAGACCCTCGACGATGGCCGTCTTGCCCACGCCGGGGTCGCCCAGAATGAGCGGGTTGTTCTTGGTGCGACGCGAAAGGATCTCCATCATACGCTGGACTTCCTTTTCGCGACCAATTACAGGGTCGAGCTCGCCGTCGCGCGCCTTCTGCGTAAGGTTGGTGGCGAACTGCTTAAGCGTATCGGTGCCGCTCCCCTTTTGCTGCGACGCGTCCGAGCCGCTAAAGAACGGCAGGCCCGCACCGGGACGCCCGGCACCGGCGCCGGCGAGCGGACGCTTCTTGTCCTGGTCCTTGGCGGTAAGTTTCTCGATAGCCTTTTTGATGGAGGCGGACGACACACCCAGGCGCATGAGGATGTCCATGGCCATGCCGTTACCCTCTTCGACGATGCCAATCAGCAAGTGCTCGGTCGACACGTAGGTCTGGTTGTTCTCACGTGCCACGCGGAAGGAGCGCTCCATCACGCTAATGACGAGCGGCGTAAAGGCAAGCTTGGCAGCCTCGGTCTCCTCGCTGGGCTCGGGAACCGTGGTCTGGACCTCCTTGAGGGTGTCCATGATGTCGTCGTAGGAGATATCAAGCGAGCGCAGCGCCTCGGCAGCGATGCCCTCGTCCTCCTTGGCGAGTGCGAGCAGCAGGTGCTCGGTGCCCACCTTATTTGAGTGCAGATCGAGCGCCTCCTGTTTGGCCATCGACATGACCTTGCGCGCTCGATCGGTAAATCTATCTAACATGCTCGTTTCCTTACATGAGTTCATCGAAATCAAAACGCCCGCCCGTCGGCGGCGCTTTTGTCTCTTTACCCACAGGTTGTCTATGTTAACAGCTGGAGGAATATCTATAAACCCGGCTCACATGAATGCAGGTTATGACCGCATCGCGGGACTCACCGCGCGATGCGCGACAGGCGCCCCGCAAGAGAAACCCTAGGCGTCTTTCACCACGTCGGGACTCGTCACACGCGATGCGCGATAGGCATCGGCCTCCTTGGAGACGCGTTCGAGCAGCTCGGATGTATCGACGCCCTCGACTTGCGCGACCGTTTCCACCGTCTGCATGGCGACCGCCCTCAGGTACGCGCACGCGCTGTCCCCCGGCTGCTCGAGGTCTATCTCCTCGCCGCCCTCCCGGGCAAAGCCGACCGCCATCACAAAGCCCATGATGCCCGAGACCAGAAAGCCCACCGCAAAGCTCGAATCTGCCTTGAGCTCTTCTCCGTCGGGGTGGACGATCTCTCTCACGCGGTCGATGATGATCGTATGGATGCCCTGCACGACCTGCTCGGCGGCACCCGCCCTCATGGTGATGACGATGCGCCGCAGCAGGCAGCGGACGTCGCGCCGGTCGAACGCCGAAAGGTCGCCCTCGCTCGAAAAATGCCAGAGGGCATCGGTGATGAGCTCGTTATCCTGCAGCAGCTGGGCTATGGCGATGGCGACGAGTTCATCGAAATCGTGAAAATAGTAGTAAAACGTTCCGCGATTGCACTGGGCGGCGCGGGTCACCTCGCCAACCGACAGCTCGAAGATGCTGTTGTTCTCGATGAGCTCCCAAAACGCCTCGATGATACGGGTGCGTGCATCGGGCGCATCGGCGTCCTTACGCGGTCTCGCCATGCGCCTCACCGCACCCCTGCGCCTTGGCGTTCATGATGAGCATCTGAAGACGGTTCTCCACGTTGGCGAAGCTCACGTCGGGATCGTAGTCGAGCGGCAGGAACTGCGCCGTGGGATACTGCTCCTTGAGCGCATGGATGAGCCCGCGCCCCACGACATGGTTGGGCAGACACCCGAACGGCTGCAGGATCACGAAGTTGCGGCAGCCGCGCTTGGCGTGCTCGAGAATCTCCGCCGGAATCAGCACGCCCTCGCCCGCATCGAACGTATGGTGCAGGATCTTATCGCTCGCGCGCACGAGCTCGGGCATGCGCGTCGGCGGCTCGTAGAGCGGGCTCGCCGCGCCCAGGCGGTCGCAACGGTCGTGCGCGAGCTCGAACAGGTTGTCCGCCGTGGCGTACCAGGCCTTTTCGGGCAGCGACAGGTCGACGTGGAACTCGCGCGACTGCGCATGCTTGTAGAAATAGGTCTTGCGGATCACGTCGGTCATGCGCGCCTCGATGACCTCGAGCCCGTTGTCCTCGAGGTAGCGCTCGATCTCGTGGTTGGCGCCGAGATGGAAATTGAGCAGGTACTCGCCCACGATGAGAACGGTCGGATGCGGGTTCGAGCGGTCGTACGGAACGGCGTCCATGATCGCAAGCGCGCGTTTGAAGCCCGTCGCCTGGCCTCTCAGCCCGGAGCGCTCCATGCCCTCGATAACCTCATCGAGCGCGCGGTCGAACGCAGCGTCCGCCGCGCCCTTCTCGAGCTCGTAGGGACGGATGCGCCTAAGCATGGCCTCGAGGGCATCGATCATGGGAAGACCGTAGGCGATCTGGATGCTCGGGCCAAGGCCGAGCTTGAAGCCCGGATGCGCATTGTGGGCATCGACGTCGTCGTTGGTGAGCACCGGGACATAGTCGTATCCCGCGTCGTCGAGCGCGCGGCGCAGCAGGGGCATGTAGTGCGTCAGGCGGCAGTCGCCGATATACTTGCCAGTCACCACGGCGACGTCGTGCGGGTCGTACTTACCGCTCTCGAGTGCCGCGAGCGCCTCGCCGATCACGATTTGCGCGGGGAAGCAGATGTCGTTGTGCACATAGCGTTTGCCCAGGCGGATGGCATCCTCGCGCCCGATATCAAGGGCCTCGGCGCGCACGCCCTGATTGCGCATCGCCGCGGTCATGAGCCTGCAGAACGCATGGGAGGTGTTGGGGACCAGCGCGATCTTGTCGTGCCGGTCGCGCTTGGTGTACTTGACCTTATACGGGTCGTCGAGCGGATGGACCGCGTGCACCCGGGCGCCCTCGGCACGCTCCTCCGCGCGACGACGGTTGACCGACTCGATAAACGAACGCACGCGAATGCCCATGGGACCGGCGACGTCGCTCTCATCGAGCTTGATCATCATCGGAACCTTGGAGCCCATCTCGCCCATCATGCGCGCGATCTCGTCGGTGAGATACGCATCGTGGCCGCAGCCGAAGCTGCCCATCTGCACGAGCTCGAGCTCGGGCGTCGATGCGACGATGACCGCGCACGACAGCATGCGCGCATGGTAGTTGTTCACGATGTCGATGCGGCTGTTGGAAAGATCGACGTTGCAGACCCCCGGCACCGCATCGGGCGTCAGCACGGGGATGCCGCGCTCAGAGAAGAGCTTGGGCAGCCCGTGGTTGACCAGCGGGTCGTTGTGGTACGGGCGCGAAGCGATCACCACCGCGTAGCCGCCGTCCTCGTGCACGTTCTCGAGCACCTGCCTGCCGCGCAGCTGCAGCTGGTTCTCAAACGTCTCCTGCGCGCGGTCCGCCTGCTCGGTCGCCTTGGCAACCAGGTCGGCATCGATATCGAAGGTCTCCTTGCACCACGCCTTGAGCTGGCGGTTTCGGTCGCCCTCGTCGTACCAGTGGAACAGCGGCGTATCGAACGGAACGCCGAAACGCTCCTCCGGGTTATCGGAATTGCGCATCACGTAGGGGTATCCCTTTACGACGGCGCACATCCACTCGCTGGTAGAGGCGGTGTTTTCGGTGGGCACCGTCGTGATGATGGGCATGAAAATGCGGTCGACGCCGGCGTCGACGAGATTGCGGATGTGCCCGTGGACGAGCTTGGCCGGGAAGCACACGGTGTCGGATGTGACGTGCGCCAGACCGCGCTCGTACATCGCCTTGGTGCTGCGTCCCGAGACGCGCACCTTAAAGCCGAGCGTGCTGAAGAACGTCGACCAGAACGGCATGGTGTCCCAGAACTCGAGCACACGGGGAATGCCGATCGTGACATCGCGCCCCCCGCTGACGGGAACCGTGGGGTACGACTCGAACAGCAGCTTCTCGCGGTCGACAAAGAGATTGGGGGCAGCCGCGGTCCGGTCGCGCCCCGTGCCGGGTGCCTGTGCCTCGCAAGCACCCTGCGGACGCAGCTCCTCCGCCGCGGGAACCTCGCGCACGAGCTCATCCCATGAGATGGCGCCGCCGCGCGGGCAGCGATTGCCCGTGACGTAAAGCGAGCCGTCGCCAAATGCCACGACCGCGCGCTGGCAGCGGTTGTTGCACCGACGGCAGGTAACGCCGCCGAACTCGCGATGCTCGAAGCGCTCCACGGCATCGAGCCCGATAAACGACGTGCCGGCGTCGCCCTTGCGGCATTCCTCGCGCGCGAGCAGGGCGATACCGATAGCGCCCATCAGCCCCGGGTGGGGCGCACGCGTGACGGGTTTGCCCAGATACTGCTCGAATGCGCGCAGCACCGCGTCGTTTCGGAACGTGCCGCCCTGGACGACGACTTTGTCGCCCAGACGGTTGAGATTTGAAACGCGAATGACCTTGGTGAACACGTTCTCGATAATCGAACGGCAGAGACCGGCCATGATGTCGCCCGGACCCTTACCGCGCCGCTGCTCGGAAACGACGCTGCTGTTCATGAACACCGTGCAGCGGCTGCCGAGAACGGCGGGGGCTTTGGACGAAAATGCCTCGGTCGCGATATCCTCAACGGCTATTCCGAGGTTTTTGGCAAAACCCTCGAGGAACGAGCCGCAGCCCGCAGAGCACGCCTCGTTGACGACGATATCGGTCAGCACGCCGTGGTTGAGCCAGATGGCCTTCATATCCTGTCCGCCGATGTCGAGCACGAAGGTCGCATCGGGAACGCATGCGCACGCGGCGCGGGCGTGCGCGACCGTCTCGACCGTATGGTAGTCGGCGTGGAACGCGCGCGCGAAAAGCTCCTCGCCGTATCCCGTGGTGCCCACGGCATCGATCGCAAGCGTGACTCCCGCTGTCTCCCAGCGGTTCTTCAAGCTGACAAGACCCTGTTGGGCGACGTCGAGCGGTCTGCCGTTATTAGACGCGTAGAACGAATCGACAAGCTCACCCGCCTCATCGACCAGGGCGAACTTGGTCGTCGTGCTCCCCGAATCGATACCGAGCGCCACACGCACCGTCTCTCCGGGCGCATACGCATCCGGACCCTTTGCCGGCGTCTCTTTGCCATGGCGTGCCGTAAAATCCGCCTGCTCGGCAGGTGTGGCAAAAAAGGGCTGGGCAAGACGTCCCTCCCCGCTTGCGGGCGCGACCGTCTCGAGCTTATCCAGCCGGACAAAAGCGTCGGGAAGGTCGATCGGTTGGGACGATGCGAACATGTCGGTCAGCGACAGGGCGGCACCGCGCGCGACCATGATCTGCGGATCGCGCGGGACGATAACCTGATCGTCCGATAGATTCAGTTGCTCCCGGAACACGCGGACCAGTGTGGGGTTGTAGGCGAGCGTACCGCCCTCGAAGATTACCGGCGGCTCGATGTCGATACCCTGGGCCAGACCGCCGATCGTTTGGCGGGCGACCGCGTGAAGCGCCGAAAGCGCCAGGTCGGTGGTAGGAATGCCCTCGTTGAGCAGCGGCTGGATATCGGTCTTTGCGTACACGCCGCAGCGGCCCGAGACCTCGTGGACGGTCGTTCCCCGGCTTGCGAGCTGCTCGAACTCGCCCGATTCGGTGCCGACCCCCATGAGCTTTGCCATCTCGTCGATAAATGCACCGGTACCGCCTGCGCACGAGCCGTTCATGCGCATGTCGGCAACCTCGATGTCTCCCTTATCGTTGGTGCGGAAGAAGATCATCTTGGCGTCTTGGCCGCCCAGCTCGATGGCGCAGCGCGTCTGCGGATAGAACCTGCTGATCGCGAGCGCGTTGGCGACCACCTCCTGAACGTACGAGGCGCCCAGCGCGGTCGCGATATCGCGCGCACCCGAGCCGGTCACCGCAACGCGCAGTGACTCATGGGGAAAGCGCTCGGCGAGCTCGCCGAGCATGGCGCGCACGCTCGCTGTCTGACACGCCCCGTGGCGGCGATATCCCCACCACGCCTCGGTCATATCCTCGTGCATCGCGTAAACTTTGGTCGTCGTCGACCCTACGTCCAGTCCTACTAGCAACGCCATAATGCTCCGTCTCTCGCATTTTTCCCGCTAGAGATATACCACTCTACGTAATACAACAGACTGTTGTATTTAAACTCCGTATAAAAAGCGGCTGCCGAAACGCTTCAGCAGCCGCCGAATGCACCAACAGATTGTTCTGCGCGCTAGCACGTCGGGCAACGGAGCAGCACGGGCCCTCCGGTCATGCGCACCGCTCACGCCCGCGATGTCGCCGAGAGAGCTATCCACGCTTAGGGCTCCAACCAAGCAAGTCGCCCGCGCTCAGCAGATCCCTAAGCGAGCTACTCGCACTCAGGAGCCATAGCCTGCTCCAAGAGCTCGGCATGCTCCTCCTCGAAAACCGTCCCCACAGGGAAGGCGCGACGGAAGACGAAGCGGGAAATCGGACCGGCTACCAAAAGGTTCCACGGCAGCGCCATCACAAAATTATGCGGGATGTTGATCATCCAGATCGCGGGCACGGAATGCAGGTTCGCAAGGATGCCGCCGGGCATGTGCGTCAGACCCTCACAGGCACCGTACAGCGACATGATGATGACCATGGGAACGACCATGCAGGAGCTGACGGCGAGCGTCATGGCAAGTGGCGAGCTCTTGCCCGGCGTGACCAAGTACTTAAAGGCGAAACCCTTGGCGAGCGGGCTGGCGACGAACCAGTCGCAGCACATGGCAAAAATGTAGGCAACGGGGAAGCCGAGCCACGCAGTGGCAACGACCTCGCCGTTGATGGCCCCGTGCTGCAGGGCAACGTTGTAGATGCTCATCCAGAGCACCATGCAAAAGCACATGATAAAGGTGAACAGCAGGCTCTCTCGTTTGTTGATAGGCATAAAGGGCAGATTCCTCTCTGTGTTGTACCGCGGCGCCACGCAACAAAAACGGGCGGGCAAGATGGAGCTGTTGGAACTTCATCTCGCCCGCCCGTGGTACGCGCGTCTGCGACTACTTATGTGGTGGAACCAGCCTAGCACGAAACGCATGCGCTTCGTAAGCGTTGAGTTTATGAAGATGCAGGGCACCGATAATCCCCCGACCCCATAAGTTGCGGTGGAATACGGACTGTTTTGACCCTTTAAGCAGCAATTCAATCCCTATTTCACCGCAACTCATTTGGTGCAAAGTAACCTGTCCCCCTTGTACCAATTAGCTGGTGTGGCGCCAGCGAGGGTCGGTGAGGGTTCTCGCCACACCCAGGCCAACGGGCAAAAACGCCACGATGAGCACTGCGCGCACAAACCAGCCGAGCATATTGACTGTGTCGAAGGTGCACATGTAATACATAGAGCGATAGAGATACAGACCGGGCACCATAATGACAATCGAAGGCACCGTGAGGGCGATGCGCGGGTAGGTGAGCTTGACTTCGGCCAAGCTTGCCAGCAGACCCGATACCAGCGCGCCGATAAACGCTGCTGCCTCGGGAGGCATTCCCGTGCTGAGGCCCAGGAAGGGAATCATCGTCGGCGCATCGACAAGGGTCAGACGCAGGGTATTGGACACGGCGCCGATCAACCCAGCTGCCGCGGCCATCTTTACCGGGCTGTTGAACATCACCGAGAAGCCGAATACGCCAACGAAGCTCATCACCACGCGCAGGAGCGTAAGGGCAAGCGGCGAAAGGCCCAGTGGGGCAAAGTCGTCCGGCGCCAGGCCAACACACTCGGCAACCATCCAACCTACGAGCGTCGCCATCACAATAATCGATACGGCATATGAAAGGCGCTCGATACCGCTTCGCATGTCGAGCTTGGCGATGTCGAGGCCCGCCGTAATGAGCGGAAAGCCGGGAATCACAAAGAGCATGGCGCCGATATAGCCTTCTTGGTGCGACATTGCCCCCGGTATGACCTGGCCAAGGCCGAGCAATGCCAGCAGATACGAAACGCAAGCGAGCGCAACGCCGGTCGTCAGCGCGCTGAACTGACCAAGGCCTTGCTTGAGAATATGGGAGCGGGCAAAGTTGCCGACACCCGCGCCCACGAACGCGCATGCCATCTCAATAGGACCGCCACCAAGTAAAAAGACAAAGGCGCCACAGGCGCAGGCCGCCGCAAGACCCTGTTGCCAAGGCGCGTAATCAGGTTTTGAACTCTCAACGGTCTTGAGCATCTCGTGGTATTCGTGCACGGTAAACCGGCGCCCATAAATCTCGATTTCCTTTAAGAAGCTCTCCATCATCCAAATGCGATGAGTATTGACCCCCGTTGTGGGCAGGCTGACAACCTCGTTAAAGCAGTGGCCATCTTCGATGCAGGTGCATTCAAACGACAGAAGACTCAGGTCGACGTGAATCGTAACGCCGAGCACGGCGGCAACACGATTCATGGTATCGCGCACGCGCCAGGCACCTGTTCCGCTTGCCAGCATAAGCATGCCGGTGCGGCAGATGATGGATGACTTATCGGTGAGCGGCGCATCGACAGCAAGCTCATCGCCTGCCGTCACGATCTGGTGCCAGTCAGTTTTCATATGGAGTGCGCCGGCACGAGCGCCGTGGTGCATAGGGACTCTCGAAAGCAGCGAGTCCAGGCGCGAAGACTGTGGGGGCTCTGCTGATTCGACCTCGTCCTCGTCGGGCTCTTCACCAACAAGGTCGAAGGCATCGAGCGACGCCGGCTCGCGACGATCGATCAGCTCCTCGTCCTCATCATCAAAGTAGTTGAACTGATCGAGCATGTCCTCTTCGATTGCACGCTCGCTCGCGTCGTCCATATAGACGCTCCCTTCCTGCCGACTAACTCCCATCCTAGGCAGCGACGGCTAAAGGAAACATAAAAGAGACGACTGTCATGCGAGCCATGTGCGCAATGACTACCCAAAGCAATCCGTCCCCCTTGCACCAATGACTTGACAAGGACTGTCCCCAAGTGCCGGCACAAGAGGAACGTCCCTAAGTGCCAACCAAGGCAACGCCGCAGGTAGAGGACGGACAGCGAGCGACATCCAGCTTGACAGCCAAGGCAACGCCGATGCCTTGGCAACGACAGACACTATGACCCAATCCGAGGGCACTAAAAAGATAGGAGCCCCC
>CABUIH010000023.1:0-27383 GCA_902491615.1 uncultured Collinsella sp.
CGGGTGCCCTACCGGGAGTAGCCCCGACGGTTGACAAAACTATAGGAACACCCAATGACTATGTCACGGATGCGTCAGCGTTTGGTATGCCTGCAATGTGCAGCGCATAAATTCGATGCCGCAGGGCGATGCTGATGCTATAGTTACTGCGGTTAATGAGGGTCAAGAGAAAGGTTACAGGTGAAATCCAAACCTCGACCATACAGTCGATGACCCCATGCAGGTGCTTTTTGCGCATGCACGGGGTGTAAGCGTCGAGCGGCGTGCCGCCCGCGCATGCGTATACATATCCAGAAGCCCCCGGACGCCGCACGCGCGGCCGCGTCCGGAGGAATAATGATGGGGAGCACCATTGAATTATCTGAGTGAGATGCTCAAATTGCCGGTCTTGGACGTCGATGGCGAAAAGCTCGGCGTGGTCAACGATTTTGGTATTGCTACCGGCGAAGTTTTTCCGCACGTGACGTCGCTCGCGTTCCGCGGACCCGGCAAGACGCCGTTTATGATCAGCTGGCGCAAATGGGTCGACCGTATCGACGAGACGGGCGTACACCTTAAGACGTCGGCTACCGAAATTCGCTTTTCGTACCTGCAGCCGACCGAACTCTTGCTTGCCCGTGACGTGCTCAACAAGCAGATTGTCGACACGCAGGGCATGAAGGTCGTGCGCGTCAACGACATCAAGTTTTCCATGTCGGGCGAAAATCAGCTGCGCCTACTGGGTGCCGAAGTTGGCGCCCGCGGTCTGCTGCGCGCGATCAGCCCCACACTCGAGCATGTCGTCGAGGGCTTTATGAAGCACCTGGGCAAGCCGCTCAGTGAGGACATCATCGCTTGGTCCTACATGGACCTGCTCGACCGCTCGACCAAGAACATTCAACTCTCGGTGTCGCATAAGACGCTCGGCGAGCTACACCCTGCCGACATCGCCGACATTATCGAGCAGCTCGACCCGCGCCTACGTGCGCAGGTGTTTGCGCAGCTCGATACTGCCCAGGCCGCCGAGGCCATCTCGGAGTTCGATGACGACGAGCTTATGACCGAGATGCTCGAGGGCCTGTCCGACACGGACGCATCGTCAATGCTGGCCATGATGGACCCGGACGATGCAGCCGACCTGATCGACGAGCTCGATTACGAGAAGGCCGAGAAGCTCCTGCGCCTGATGGGCGTCAAGGAGGAGAAGGCGATTCGTAACCTACTGGGGTATGAGGACAACACCGCCGGCCGCATCATGACCTCAGAGTTTGTCTCCTTGCCCGCCACGGCAACGGTCGGTGACGCCATTGAGGCGATTCGCGAGCTCGACGAGGACTTCGAGAGCGTCTACTACGTCTATACCGAGGATCCGAGCGGCATGCTGACCGGCGTGCTTTCGCTGCGCACGCTGATCGTAGCCGACCGCGACGCCACGCTGGGTCAGCTGGCCTATCGCGACCTGGTCTATGTGTCGCCCGACGAGGACCAGGAAGACGTGACGGACGAGATGACCAAGTACGACCTGGTTGCCATCCCTGTCTGCGACGAGAACCGTCATATCCTGGGTATCGTGACCTTCGACGACGCCATGGACGTTATCGCCGAGGAGCATCAGGAGGACCTGCAGATCGCCGGTGTCGGCTCGGGCGATAGCGCGTCGGACGACTCGACGAACGTGCTCAGCTGGTTCGTGCATCGCCAGTACTGGGTTGTTGTATGGGGCATCGCGTCGTGCATCATGGCGACCGTGCTGGGAACGGCGCTCGGCTCCGCGCATCTGGTGGTGTTCCCCATGTGCGCCATGCCGCTCGTGCTGCTGGCGGCCTCGCGCATGGTGTCGTTCGTCAAGAACTACTTCCTCGAGTACGACGGCCACGACGACGAGCCCAAACCGTACCTGGGATTCTTCTTCCAGAGCACGGGTATGGGCCTGATCCTTTCGCTCGTGACCTACCTGTGCGCGCAGCTGGTGCGCACCGCCGCGTTCCCCGATGCGCCCATGTTTGAGGAGCAGCTCTTTACCGGCTGCTTTAATATCGCTGCCATCATTTGCCTGGTTGGCAACATGAGCGCCGTGATTTACCTGATGGTGCTGTTCTGGCGTGACGAGCATGACCTTAACACGTCGGGCACCGCCATGAACGTTATTGCCGTCATGATCTCGTGCGTAGCGTACTGCGCCGCTGCGGTGCTGCTCACCATGTCGGTCATGGGTTAGGTGGTCGCGTGCAAAATACCAAGCAAAAGTCGGGCACCAAGCAAAAGTTGACCATCGCGGCCATCTTTGGCGCTATGGGTCCCGGTCTGCTGGCGGCGCTTTCGGGCAATGACGCCGGCGGCATTGCAACGTATTCCAGCGCGGGCGCCAGCTATGGCTACAAGATGCTCTGGATGCTTCCCGTCATGACTGTGCTGCTCATCGTGACGCAGGAGACCGCGGCACGCTGCGGCTGCGTCACGGGCAAGGGCCTGGCATCGCTCATTCGCGAGCGCTTTGGCGTGCGCAAGAGTGTACTTGCTATGGCGGCGCTGTTGATCGCCAACACAGCCGTGACCATTTCGGAGTTTGCGGGTATTGCCAGCGGCCTTGCCCTCTTTGGCGTGCCGGCGAGCATCTCGGTGCCGTTGGTGGCGCTGCTGGTGTGGATGCTTACCATGTCGGGTAGTTTCCAGCGCATCGAGAAGATTCTGCTGCTGGTGAGCTGCGTGTTCGTGACCTATATTGTCGCCGCGTTCATGGCTGGCCCCAACTGGGGTGAGGTCGCGGTCGACCTGGTCGTGCCTAACATTCAAAATGACCCCAGCTACGTGTCGCTCGTGGTCGCAACGATCGGTACCACCATCGCGCCGTGGATGATTTTCTTGGCGCAGAACAACGTGGTCGATAAGAACGCGGGCGAGGACGATATCGTGCTGCAGCGCATCGATACTGTGAGCGGCTCGCTTGCCGCCGATATCATTGCCGGCTTTATTATCATCACGACCGGTACGGTGTTGTTCCCGGCGGGTATTCAGATTAGCGATGCCGCCGATGCTGCCCGCGCGCTGGAGCCTATTGCGGGTCAGTGGTCCACGGTGTTGTTTGCCTCGGGCCTGGTCGCGGCGAGCTTCTTGGCTGCCTGCGTGCTGCCGGGCGTTACGTCGAGCGCTATCTGCGAGGCATTTGGCTGGGAGCGCGGTGCCGACCGCAGCTGGGACGAGGCCCCGGTTTACCGCGGCATCATTACGGCCATCATCGGTATCTCTGCCGTGCTGGTGCTTATGCCCGGCGTCGATCTGTTCCAGATTATGATGACCTCGCAGGTCATCAATGGCGTGCTGCTGCCCGTGGTTCTGGTGTTCCAGGTGGTTATCGCCGCCGACCGTCACATCATGGGTGCCAACCGCAACGGCCGTGTGTGGAACGTGCTCACTTGGGCGACTATCGCCGTGATTACGGTGCTGACAGTCGTCATGTTTGTGCTGCAAGCGATGGGCTACAGCGCTTAACGCCCACTTTTGCTTCCGAACAGGCCGCAGCGATGGACTGCGGCCTGTTTTTTGCCCGCGACCTCTTGGGGCCGGCTCGAAAAGAGTGATTTTGGGTTGTTTGCTGCGGGCTATTTGTCGGTGCCCAGCTTGTGCGGCTTGAAGGCAAGCGCATTGACGAGTGCGTCGGTGGCAGACTTGACGGCTGCCGGCTGCGGATCGTTGACGTGATCCTCGGGATGCACGGGCAGGTCCTTCTTGACGGCATCGTGGATCAAGTTGAGGTACTCAGTCACGCCAGTGGTCGATAGGTGCGTGCCATCGCCATCGAACAGGTCGTTGCGGTTAGCACTGTATCCGTACCAATCGATAACGCGCACGTTCTTGTAGCGCGTAGCGGCGTTGGCGATGGCCTGGTTGGTAGAGCCAACCCACGGCTGCGGGCTGCGCGTGTTCACAAACACCACAATACGCCTATCTCCTGCATCGGCCATGATGGCGTCGATCTGGTCGTCGGTTACCAAGCCGTTGGTGCCCAGGGCAAAGACCACGATCTTGCCGGCAAGGTTCTGCTGGATATAGCCCTCAAATGTCGCGCGCCCCGCATCAAACTGGCGGCCCTTTTCGGCATCGATATGGCTGTGCGGGAACACGCCGTCAAAGGTGTCTACGGCACGCAGCGACACGGAGTCGCCGATCATAAGCAGATCGTAGGAGCCATCGGGGAAGCCGTCGTTGTCCTTGTCGGTGTCGTCGGCCGCCTGCTGGTCGGTGGGCGCGGTGTTCTTGGCTTCCTTGTTCAGAACTTCGGCGCCCTCGCCGCTCAGCGCAGACGTCTCGGGCACAAAGATCAGGCCGCCCAGTGCAACGACCAACACGACAGCGCAGGCTGCGCAGGCAGGGACGTGCGTGCGCACCCAGTTGGCGGGCGTGGTGGTGCCATCGCGGAACTCGGATACGGTGCGGCCGAAGGTGCCCTTCCTAAACGGCGTCTCGATAAAGCGATATGAGCATTCGGCCACGGCGACCACCAACAACACCTGCAAAATGTACTGCCACCACGGTGTATCGTTGATGTTGGCGACCGGGTTCATGAGCAACAGCAGCGGATAGTGCCACAGGTAGATGCTGTACGAGCGCTTGCCAACCCACACGAGCGGCTCGGCGGACAGCGCGCGGGCAACCATTCCCTGGGGCTGCACGCAGGCCGCGATGACCATGAGCGTGAGGATCGAGCACAGCAGCGTGCCTCCGCGATACTGGAAGGCGGTGTAGCCGTTGGTGAGCGCGACCATGGCGGCAAGGCCAACCAGACCCACGACGCCCAACACATCGATGGATGCGGGCGAGGACCAAAAACGCACGAGGGCGCTCGGCTGTGCCGGGGCGGTCTCGGCTGCTTCGTCGGCCTTCTCGCCAGGCTTGCCCTCGGCGTTCTTGCCGTGCTTGGCGGCGCCAGCTAGGCGATTGAGCCCCAAACGACGAGCGAGACGCACCGGCGCCAGGTCGCGATCGGGGATAAAGGCCATCCAGGCACCCAGCAGCAGCGAGAACACGCGGGTGTCGGTGCCGTAGTACACGCGGCTGGGGTCGGCGGCAGGGTTATAGAGCACCATCATGGCGATGGCGGAGACAGCAGCCAAGCCCAGAACCACGCGGCGCGTGTTGGGCTTGCTCACATGCATGGATACCATGGCAAACAGCAGTGGCGGCCAAATCAGGTAGAACTGTTCCTCGATGGCAAGCGACCAAAAGTGCGTGAGCGGCGAGGGGTCGCCCAGAGCATTGAAGTACGAGACGTTTTGGGCAATCTGCCACCAGTTGTTGAAGAACAGCAGCGACGGCAGGATGTCGGGGCGCATCTTGGTGAGCATCACGTGGTTAAAGATAGTGCACAGCGCGCAGGTTACAAACACTACCGTTACCACGGCGGGGACCAGGCGACGGATGCGGCGAATCCAGAAGCTCTTGAGGTCGATGCGGCCGGTCTTGGCGACTTCGTTGAGCAGCAGGCGCGTGATCAGATAGCCCGAAAGCACAAAGAAGATCGTGACGCCGAGCAGACCGCCTTGCGCCCACGTGAGGTTGAGGTGATAGAGCACCACCGCGGCGACGGCAAGCGTGCGCAGGCCGTCAAGGGCGGGGATGTAGCGGGACTTAGGGCGAGCAGGCGTCTGCTCCGCGGCGGGAGTGTTGGCGCGGCCCGCGTTGTTGGCAGAAGCGCGATGGGGGCTCGCGGTGCGTCGCGGTTCGTTGGCACGGCGTTCGCCCTTCACGCGTTCGTGCAGCGCCGGCTCGTTGCCCGTGCGGCGTCGACCGCGCGAGCCCGATTGCGAGAGTTGTTCCATAAAACATCATCCAATGACGAGAATAATCAGCACGCCTTCATTGTAGCTGCCTGCTCCTGTGAATGCTTGCTGCTGGCGTAAGCTCAAGCGCGCGTCCACATCAAAGTGAACTAAAGTTATAGGGGGTGCGAGAGTGCACGATCGACGGTTGGCGGTGGGCATAGGGCCCGCAGATGAGGAGGTTTCCATGGCAGATCGCGGCATCGTTGCGGTGTTCGGCAGCATGAACATGGACCTTTCGGTGGCGTGCGAGCGCATACCGCGTGCGGGCGAGACCGTCGGCGGCAGCGGGTTTATCACCAACGCCGGCGGCAAGGGCGCCAATCAGGCTGTAGCTGCCGCGCGTATGGGCGCGTGCACGCACATGATCGGCGCGGTCGGTCGCGACGCGTTCGGCGCGTCGCTCGTGGTGGGGCTCCAAGACGCCGGCGTGGACTGTGACTTTGTAGTGCATCGCGATGACGTGGAGACGGGAACGGCGACCATCATTCGCTGCGAGGGCGACAACCGCATCATACTGTCACCGGGCGCCAACCATGCGCTTGCGTGCGCGGACGTTGCCTGCGCGCTGAGGCGTCTGGTGGCCCATGAGCTCGACGGCGACGCCAGCGAGATTGCCCCGGCTGCCGGAAGCGTCTTTATCGCCCAGGGCGAATGTGACCTTGCGGCGACGGCCGAGGCGCTTGTTTGCGCTCACGAGCTGGGGTTCTATACGGTCTTTAATCCAGCGCCTGCCTGCGAGCTGCCTGCGGAGGTCTGGCCTGCGGTCGATCTGGTCTGTCCCAACGAGACCGAGTGCCAGGTGCTGACGGGAATCTTGCCCGCGGACGATGCAAGCTGCGTCGCGGCGCTCAACGCCCTGCTCGCTAGGGGTGCCGGAGCTGCGGTCGTCACGTTGGGCGGTGCCGGCTCGGTTACGCTCGGCGATGTCGGTGAGCTGCTGCGCATGCCGGCACTTTCGAGTACGGTAGTCGATACCACGGCCGCCGGCGATACGTTTATCGGCGCGTTGGCGGCGGCTCGCCTAGAGGGCTTGCCGCTCTTTGAGTGCATGGCCGCGGGTGCTCGCGCCTCGGCAGTGACGGTGTCGCGCCTGGGCGCTCAGCAATCGATTCCCACGCGCGCCGAAGTTGAACATCGGTTTGGTTAAACGATAAAGACGGAGAAGCGGAGTAGAACAATGGCAATCAAGAAGCTGATCCTTGATCTGGATATGGGTGTTGACGATGCGATGGCGCTGGCCTATGCCATCGCGAGCCCCGAAGTGGAGCTCGTGGGCATCACCACGTGCTTTGGCAACGTGCGCGTCGAGCAATCGGCGCACAATTGCCTGGCGGTGCTCGATCTGCTGGGTCGCCCCGAGGTTCCGGTGTACCTGGGTGCCGACCGTCCTCTGCAGGCGACTGAGCCCTATACGCCGCCGGCGTCCACCGCGCTCATTCACGGCAAGAACGGCATCGGCGGCGCGAGCGTGCCCGCGTCGCCCTACGAGCCGGTGGGGGCGACCTCGGCCGACGGCAACGCTGCGGTCGATTATCTGATCGATGCTGCGCGCACCTATGGTCCCGATCTGGTCTACGTAGCGACTGGCCCACTCTCCAACCTGGCGCTCGCCCTGGAGCGCGATGCGGCGGCGATGATGTCCATCGGCCGCGTGGTCGTGATGGGCGGCGCCCTTACCGTGCCCGGCAACGTGAGCGCGGGCGCCGAGGCCAACATGGCGAGCGACCCCGAGGCAGCCGACGCAGTGCTGCGCTCGGGCCGTAAGCTCACCATGGTGGGTCTGGACGTGACGCATCGCGTGGTGCTCACACGCCGCGACGTTGCCGGCTGGACGGGCTCGGGCACTATGGCTGGCTGCGCATTTGCGAGTATGGTGGAGCACTACATTGGCTCGTACGAGATGAACGCCCCCTACCTGGGTGGCTGCGCGCTGCACGATCCGCTGGCGGTTGCCGTGGCGATTGATCCCACGCTCGTGGGCGCGCTCGGCTGCAACCTGCGTGTTGATCTGCTGGGCGAGTACCGCGGTCGCACCATCTGCGATGAGCGCCGTCTGTCCGACCCCGACAAGAGCGCACTCGTGGCGCTGACCGTCGACGCCCCGCGCTTCCTGTCCGAGTTCAAGGCGCGCATGGCCCGCGTTCTGGGCTAAGTTGTCTTTTTGGGACGGGGCTTTTTTGACTGGTATGATTGGTGCGACCATTCGAACCAGCTAAAAGAGCCCCGTCCCAATTTGACTATCGAGAGGATCTGCCATGGAGCGCATCGCGAGCTTTTCCGTTGACCATCTGCTGCTTGAGCCCGGCGTGTATGTGAGCCGCATCGACCGCGATCCGGCGACCGGCGCCGCCGTCACCACGTTTGACCTGCGCCTGACCACGCCCAACAAGGAGCCGGTCATGAACACGGCCGAGTGCCACACCATCGAGCACCTGGGCGCGACGTTCCTTCGCAATCATGCCGAGTGGTCGAGCCGCATTGTCTACTTTGGCCCCATGGGCTGCCGCACGGGCTTTTACCTGGTTGTCTTTGGCGAGCTGACGAGCGAGAAGATCTTGCCGCTCGTCCGCGAGCTGTTTGAGTTTGTCGCCGACTTTGAGGGCGATGTCCCCGGTGCCGCTCCCGAGGAATGCGGTAACTACCTGGACCAGAACCTCCCCATGGCCAACTGGCTTGCGCGCCGCTACCTCGACCGCGACCTGGCCGATATCGACGAGAAGCACCTGCACTATCAGCAGGCGTAAGGGCTTTATCGCCCAAAACGCGCGCATTGGGCGCCTTCGCTTATGCGGGGGCGCCTTTTTGTTGATTGGTCGGGACGAGCGTTCAAAATCGCTCATGTTTGTTCTAGAATGTTCGTATAGTCACATTTACGAACAGGAGTGAACATGCATATCTACTCTGTCAACGATCCCGAGTTCAAATCCTATGGCAACGTTTGGGATGACGTTCCGTCTGAGCTCACGTCGCCCGTGCTCGAGGCGCTCTCTGCCACGCCCATCCCCGAGGGCAGCAAGTACGTTGCAAGTGCGCCGGAGCTCGAGGGCGTCAAGGATGCCGATAAACTGGGCTTTCTCATGTTTGGTGGCCGTCCCTTCCAGCTCGGCTGGTGCAACGGCCACAACACGCGTCTCAACTGCCTGGAGTACCACCGCGCGAGTGAGTTCAACCTGGGCGCGCGCGACTTTATCCTGCTCGTGGCGCATCGCTGGGAGATCGAGGACGGCAAGCTCGATACCGCGTGCGTCAAGGCGTTCCGCGTGCCGGCGGGCAAGGTTGTCGAGGTTTTCAACACCACGCTCCACTACACGCCGTGCATGGTCGACGACGGTGGCTTCCAGGTGATGGTGGCGCTTCCCGCCGGCACCAACGGCCCGCGCCCCGAGGCTGCAGCCGACATGCCTGCCGCCGGTGACGGCTACTGCTACTGGAAGGCCGACAAGTGGGTTCTCTGCCATGCTGACAGCCCCAAGGCAGCCGAGGGCGGCTACGTAGGCCTCATTGGCAAAAACCTCGACATCACCGTGGACTAGCGCATCGCCCCAAACCACCACAAAGGTGCCTGTCCCCTTTGCGGTGGTTTGGGGCGGGCGGATATCGGGAAGTGCCAGACGGGGGAGGCTGCCGGGCGCCTTGCCGTCTGCGGATTTTGGGACATGTGGCCCGCTTTTTGAGCCTGCCTGTCGGTACACTAAAAGCACTATGGGTACCCGCGAGCGACATATCGGCCACGCGGCCGCCCGATCCGCACCCGTGGCGGATCCCAGGGGCGGCAGGCTCTTCGCCATGCCGCGATTCCTTGTTGGCATAACACATCAGGTGTACCGCCACCGCGTCTTTGCTATCGCCGGCGCCATCACCGCGCTGTTCCTCATGCTTTTGGCAGTCTTGCCGGCGCTGTTCGCCTTCGACCCCAAACTTTCTAACGCCGTGCCCGCCTATAGCGAGGTGTCCGAAGAGGTCGTGGATGCGCTCGCCCACTCGAGCTCTCTCCCGCTGCTTGTCGCCGCAATTATATTTTCGATCTGGGGCGTATCGGTCTATCTGCGCTGTTTGGACTATGTGCTGCGCCGCCGCCTTGTTGCCGTCGCCACCATCTGCGCCCTGTGGATGATCGAAGTCATTCTCAAGTACAAGTCGTTCACGCCGTTCTATGCCACCGTGCTGTGGTACCTGTACTACGTGCCCATGACGCTCATTCCGCTGCTCTACCAGTTGTGTGGTCTGCGCCTTGCGGGCCTGGAGCAACACCGCCTGGGTCGCCGCTACTGCGCTGCGCTGTGGATTGTGGCTATCCTGCTTATCGGATTTGTGCTCACCAACGATTTTCACCAGCAGGTCTTCCACTTTGACCGTACAAGCGACACCTGGAGCAACGATTACACGTACGGCTGGGGTTATTTCGCCGTCCTCGTGTGGACGGCCTTTAACTTTGTGGCCTTTTTTATCCTGGTGGGCCGGTCCTCGTCCTTTCGCATCCAACGTTTCTCGGGCACGGCGGCGCTCGTGCTGCTGGGCGGCGCGTTCTTTGCCATCTCATATGCGTTGCGCGTGCCCTGGGCATGGAGGCTCAACTTCTCGCTCATCTATTGCGTCTTGTGCGTGGTGGCGATGGAAATCTGTCTCGATTGTGGTGTCATTCCGTCATATCACGACATCGCCGGTATTTTCGACACCTTGCCGCTTGACCTCAAAGTTCTAACGCGCGACCTGCAGGAAGTCTATGCCACGCCAGTGTCAAAGCCAATGCCGGTAGGCGTGCGCGAGGAGTTGCGGACCCAGGCGCACAGCCGCGCCCATGCCTTTGCCGTGGCGTCCGATCCCGATGTGATGTACCGTGCCTTTCCACTGTTGGGCGGATCGGCCCTGCTTGCCCAAGACGTGTCGGATCTCAACGAGCTTAACCGTGAACTGGCACACCGTCGCATGGAGCTGCAACGTCAAAACGAGCTGCTCGCTGCCGACTACGACCTTAAAACGCACCTGGCAGATCAAGAGGCCGAGACCTTGCTGGTCCAAGATGTGGACCAGGCGCTTGCTCGCGCGCTCGAAGGGATGTACGACCTGCTGAGCTCGCTGCCGTCGTTGACCGACGAAACATCTTCACACGAGCGTTACCGCATGCTGCAGCGCGCCAAGATGCTCGTCGCCTATTGCAAGCGCAAGGGATCGCTCACGTTGGCGCAGCACGGGGAGAGCGGTTTTGATCGCGACCGCATTCAGCTCATCGCCAACGAGCTCGCAAGCGACCTGCGCACCATCGATATCGATTGCGCCTCGATTATCGCCATACGGCGCCCGTTGCACGCCAGTACGGTAAGCGCCCTGTACGACTGCGTGTATGACTTTGCGTTTTTTGCCTACACCACCGACCATCCGGCGCTTATGTATCACTTGGGCGACCATGACCGATGCAGTGTCGAGCTGCGCGCCACGCTTTTTTCCAACGATGATGAAGATCTTTCGCAGACGCCCGCTGCGCAAGAGCTCGAAAGCGCTCTGCAAGGGCGCAACGTGGCATACCGCCTTGAGGGCGAACCCGGCCAGTTGCGTATGATCGTGTTGATGCCGCGGGCGGGTGAGTGACGATGCAGATTTCGCTCATCCTTCCCCAAATCGTTGCACTCGATATTGTCTTTGCCCTGGCTGCGTGCCTGCAGACGATCCACGTTCCGCTCATCGCATCGCGCCGCTCGTCCTATAACCGTAGGGCGGTTTGCGCCTACGAGGCGAGCCTCGTGCTTCACCTAGTTATTTCGGCGCTCATCTTGTTCGCGTCGTCTGGCTCATATCTGGTGGCGCCGCTTGACGTTTGCGCCAGGGCAATGGGCGGAGTGCTGTGGCTCAATGCCGCAATCTTTGCCTATGGCGTGGTGCTTATGGTGCGCTATCGTCGCCCCGTCATGCTGGTCGAGCTGCTGCTTGTTGTCGCCGTTACACCGCCGGTGGTTTTTGCCACGGGCTCGGCGTGGACCGTTGTCCTTATCGCAGAGGGAGCGTTCTTCCTGTTCCGTTCCATCGCGGCGCTCTTGATGGACGTCCGTAACCGCCAGGAGGATATCACCGCGTTCTCGACGATCGAGACCATCAACGTGATTCCCGTGGGCATCCTGTATCTGGACCCGAGGGGCCGTCCGCTGCTCATGAACCGCTGCATGCGCAAAAACCTGGTGGAACTTCATATGCCCACCGATCTAGGTGACATGAGCGGCACATGGAACGACCTGCGCAAACTCAGCATGCAAATGCCCGAAAGCAGTAGGAACCGTGTGCGGATTAACTTGGATCGTTTTGGTGATGCTCGCGCGGTGATCGAGATTTCTCCCGCCGAGATTCGCCTATTTGTGCACGACGAGGTTATGGTTTCGGGCCGCCTCTTTGAGCGCATTATCGGACTGGACGTGACGGAATACGCACACGCCTACGACCGCTTGGCGCAAGCAAACCACCTACTTGAGCTTGCGGGCCAAGAGCTCCAGTCCCAGATTGAAGAAGTTAAAAAGGTTGCCGACAATGCGGCCTATCTACGTATGCGCGCCCGCGTTCACGATGTGATCGGGCAGCGCCTGTCCATTCTCCATCGTTATCTGGAGGAAGGGCGCCTGGATGACGAGTCACTCGAGCAGATCGACCCGCTGCTGCGCTCAATCGCTGCCGATCTGCGCAGCGGGGGCGACACCGAACCGGCAGAGCAATTGGGCGATATCGTCCATGCCTTTGGCCTGGTGAGCGTGCAGATCGATGTGGAGGGCGAGCTGCCAAACGACGCGCGTGTCGCCGCAGCATTTTTGCAGATTATCCGCGAAGCCTCGACCAATGCCACCAAGCATGCACAGGCCCATCAGGTCCATGTGCGCCTGTGGCAGGAGGGGACAGAAGACGGCGCTGTCGCGCGGATGGTCGTTTCTAACGACGGCGCGCCTGCACCCGTATCGTATCGCGAGGGAACGGGTATCCCAGGTATGAGGCATGTCGCACAGAATCTGGGCGGCAGCCTGGAAGTCCACACCGCCCCGCCCTTCACGCTTACGGTGTCCATCCCGCTCGCCTCCAACGCCACGGTCCAAAGGAGAAGTTCATGATCCGCGTCCTTATAGTCGAAGACCAGGCCATCCTGCGCGAGAGCCTGGCGCGCTCCGTTGGCGACCAGCCCGATATGACCGTTGTTTCCGCCATTGCCGATGCTTCCGAGGCCTTGGGTGTCGCGCTCAAGGAGCGCCCGGACATGATACTGATGGACGTATGCACCGAGCATGATTCCAACGGCATCGTGGCGGCGGCGCGCATCAAAGAACAACTGCCCGAGTGCCGCGTCATTATCATGACGGGTATGCCCGAGATCACCTTTGTGGACCAGGCGCGCGAGGCGGGCGTCGACAGCTTTGTGTACAAGAACGTCGGTATCGACGAGCTTTTCGCCGTGATGCGCTCCACGTTGGCGGGTTACTGCACGTTTCCCAAGCCGCCCGAGAGCATCTTCTCGGGCACGGCGGCCCTCGACGATGTCGAGCTGTCGATCTTGCGCCTTGCCTGCGAGGGTAAAAGCCGCCGCGAGATCGCGGCCGAGCTGTTTATGAGCGAGGGCACCATCAAACGCCGCATCTCGGAGATTCTCAATAAGACCGGCTACGACAACATCATGCGCTTGGCCGTGCGCGCAGTAACGGAGGGCAGCATCGTTCCCAATATGGAGCGCTAGCGCTCGTTACGCATCGGCACAAAAACGACGGGGCCGCAGGATCAACTCCTGCGGCCCCGCCTGACATGTGCGCGGATGTATCCGCCAATCCGCGGCCGTCGATGTCTGCCGCTACGCGATGGTTGCGCTGTAGGAGGCGACGTCCTCGTAGGAATCGGTCAGGTAGGCGTCGATGCCGATGGTCGTATTGACCAGGTCGTCAAGGCTGTCAAGCTCGCCGCTCGAGAACGTGAATTCCTCGGTGGCGCTGGTGCCGGGCATCAGGTTAGCCGAGAACCAGGGTTCCTTCATGGTGCCGTTGACGTTGGTCTTGCCGGAAGGAGCGTAGAAGGTCAGGTCCTTGTCGCTCTTGTTGGTGATGTTGACGACAAAGCCGATGTCGCCCCAGTCGTCCTTGAATTTCTCGGTGATGGTGATGGTGCACAGATCGTCATCGGCGACGGTGACGGCGGGGGAGATTACGACACTCTGGACATCGTCGTCTTCGACGGCCTCATCGACCTCTTCTTCCTTCTCGGCCGCCTCGCGATCCTTCTTCACCGTGCCGGACAGATCCTTGTCGGACTTGGTGAAGATAAGCTTGTCGCCTTCCACCTCCAGGACGAGCTTGTCGTCCTTGAGCTTCAGGTCGTGCGACTCATCTTCGGCGGTGATCGTTACGGTGGTGGCGTCCTTGGCTTCCCATTTCAGGTCGGCGACCTCAAGGAACATATCGAGGACGCCTGTGCCGTCCTCGTCGAGGATCAGGACGCAGTTGAGGCCCCACTCCTTGAGCATATCCATGTACTCATCGGTGAGCTCTTCGCCATCCAAGGTTCCACCCGAGTACTGCCAGCTGCCGACGAAGTTGGCCTTGGGGTCCTTGCCGCCGCCGCTGCAGCCCGTCAGGGCAAAGGCGAGCGCCAGGACGCATGTCAGAAATGCGAGTACGGACTTTTTGAACGTTGTCTTCATGGTGTCCTCCTTCATCGAACGAAACCCATAGAAGCAAATGCGGGGGTGGCGGATCCCCCGCCAATTACCAGATAGAGGGGCTAGGGCCGGGGCGTTCCGCAGTTGCTGCAGAACTTGCCGCCGTTTTCGCTGCCGCAGTTGGGGCAGAACCACTTTGCCGGTGCCGGGGCGGGTGCGGGACTGCCGCACTCGGAGCAGAACTTGCCGGTGTTGGTGGCGCCGCAGCTGCAGGTCCATGTGCCGGCCGCAGGTGCGGCGGGAGCCGGTGCGGGAGCGGGTGCCGGAGCCGGCTGCGGGGCGGCCTGCTGCTGCGCCTGGCCGGCGGCGAACAGCTGGCTGGCGTTCATACCGCCCATGCCGCCTGCCATGCCCATGCCCATAAAGCCCGCCATCGCGCCGTTGGGGTTGGCGGCTGCCGCGCGCATTGCGTCGCTCTGGGCGCTGGCAATGTTGGCTGCCGCCATAGTGGGATCGCGCATGACCGCGGCTTTCTGCAGGTCCTTGATCATCTGCTCGTCCTCTTGCGAGGCGGCGATGGAGTTGACGCCAAAGCTCACGATCTCAACGCCGCGCAGGTCACGCCAGTCGGCAGAGAGGACCTCGTTGAGCGCGCGGGCGAGCTCGGTGGTGTGGCCGGGGATGGCGCTGTAGCGGATGCCCATCTCCGAGATCTTGGCAAAGGCGGGCTGCAGGGCGGTGAGCAGCTCGGACTTAAGCTGGCTGTCGATCTTGTCGCGCGTGTAGCTATCGGTCACGTTGCCGCACACGTTGGTGTAGAACAGCAGCGGGTTGGTGATGCGGTACGAATACTCGCCGTTGCAGCGCACGGAGATGTCGACGTCCAGACCGATGTTGTTGTCGACCACGCGGAAGGGCACGGGCGAGGCGGTGCCGTACTTGTTGCCGATGATCTCCTTGGTGTTGATGAAGTAGACGCGCTGGTCTTTGCCCGCGTCGCCGCCAAAGGTAAAGCGGCTGCCGATATTGGCAAAGGTTTCCTTGATGGAGTCGCCCAGGTTGCCGCTAAAGACGCTCGGCTCGCTGCCGGTGTCAAAGACGAACTCACCGGGCTCCAGCGCGACTTCGATGATCTTGCCGTTTTGCACCACGAGCATGCCCTGGCCGTCGTTGACGGCGATGACCGAGCCGTTGGAGATGACGTTGTCCTCGCCGCGCGTGTTGGAGCTGCGGCCGCCGGTGCGCTTGCTGCCCTTGCAGGCCAAGACGTCAGCGGGCATCGATTCGCAGTAGATAAATTCCTTCCACTGGTCGGCCATGACGCCGCCGGCAGCACCCAATCCAGCTTTCAAGAGTCCCATGGTGATCTTCCTTTCTCGTCAAAGGCCGGGTGGTATTGGTCAGGATGGTTAATCGTCCTTGTCGTCCTTCATGACAACGGTGGTCTCGGTGTGGCTGAAGGTGTCGTGCTTCTCGGTCAGGTCGAGCTCGCCACAGTAGCAATCGGCGTGGGTGGCCTCGTTGGCCGTCTTGAGCTGGCCCACCAGCAGCACGTCTGCGATGACCACGATGATCAGCGGCGCGACGATGTTGATGAGGATGCCCTCGATATCAAAGGTGAGGTAATCCGGATCGAAGGCGTTCTCACCCATAAAGAGAATCTGGGAGAGGATAAATCCGATCACAAAGAACAACACCGAGGCGATGGCGAGCTTGGGCTTGGAGCAGGGGAGCTCGCCGACCAAGCGGCCGGTCTGGCCGTTCATGGCAAACAGGTAGCTCTTGCCGTTCCACGAGGTGGAGAGCATCCAGACGGGGAACAGGGCGTAGTCGCTGTCTTCCCAGGTGTAGTCGAGCTGCTTGCTTTCGACCGTGGCATCGTCGTATTCGTCGACGACGGTCTCGCGCAGGGCCGAGATCGTGCTTTCTTCCATGCGGCGCTCGGCGCGCGCCTTGCAGGTCTCGCAGTCCTCGTCGTAACGGTTGGCGATGTAGCCGGGCATATATGCGACCGAGAACGGACGCAGTGCGTCGTAGTCAAACGGCTCGATGGCGTCCATGTGGCCGTCGGGCATCTTGGATGATCCGTCGACGGGCACGCGCTTAAACGAGATATTGCCCTTGCGATAGGCATCGTAGTGGTCGGTGGTCGTGACGGTGCGGTCGGATTCCTCGGTCACGGTCTCGTTGGTCGCGTCAAAGTACACTTCGCCGTCAACGCGGGCGCCGTAGAGCCAGAACGGCACGTAGACACCTTGGACCTCGTCGATATGGTTGCCGGTGACAAAGCTCTTGGGCAGCAAGATCTTGCCCTTGTAGTGTTCCTTGAGTGCGGCCGTGACGTCATCGCGCCCGAGCTTAAACGGAATCACCAGGTCGGGCGAGAAGTCGCCAGAGAGCTGACCGGGCGCCACGGCGGAGTTGCCGCAGTACGGGCAGGTGGTGACGGCGACGGTGCCGTCGGACACGAGCTCGGCGCCGCACGACGAGCAGATGTAGCCGGCGTTTTGGGCCAGCTCCTGCACGGCATCGTCGACAGCAGGCTTGGGGGCCGCGGCTGCGGCATCGGCTTTGGCATCTGCCTTGTCCTGGCGCTCGCGATAGAGGGCCTCGACTTCTTCGACTTCAAAACGAGAATCGCAGTAGTCGCAGACGAGCTTTTGCTCGGCACTGGCAAAGTGAAGGGGGCCGCCACACGCGGGGCATTGATAGTTGACGCTCTCGAAGGCCATGATCGGTCCTTTCGCTGCCGGAGGCTATGCGCCGATGGCGCCGCCGCAGTATTCGCAGCGCCCACTGGCATCGGGAATGGTGGTGGCTCCGCAGAAGGGGCAGGTCACCGCGGTCTTGGGGGCCTTGGCGGCCACGACGCTGTCGCGCGTCTCCTGGCGCAGCTGCACCAGCGCATCGCGGACTTCGGTTGCCTGGCGCTTGGCCTCGCGATATTCGATGGAGCCGCGCTGATCGATGGTGGAGTCGTTCACGCGCAGGTTGATCTCGGTAAAGTACGGCGTGTTGACGTGGATGGTCAGATTAAAGTCGTAATCCAGGTCGTAGCGCGGCGGGTTGTAGCTCTCGCGCTCGCCGTCCTTGGTCTCGCGGTAGATCTCGGTGCGCTGCTCGTCGATATCCATATCGCAGCCGAGTACCTGCGAGAACTCGATGATGTCGGGATTGGCGTCGCGCCAGCGGCTCTGCGAAGTGATGATCAGCAGGCCCGCGTCCTCATCGAGCATAATATTGGTGCGCCCGGCAGAAAGCGTGCGCGTGGGGTTGAACGACGCCAGGCGCTCGGCATTGGCCTCGCGGTAGGCGAGTTGCTCACGGATATCGTCCGCGGTGCTGGAGCGATAGCCGCCAAAGAAGGGGGAGAGCTTGCCGGCGCACTCTTTGCACAGGTAGCCTTCATTGATTTTTGTCTTACCTAGAAGTCCCAGCTCGGTACCGCAAATCGCGCACTCTTTCTTCTCGAACATCTTGTCAAAGAAGCCCATGGCTGCCTCCCATCAACTGGTAGCGTGTGTCACTTTTGATGATGGGGGAGTGCGCGATCCTTCGCGATACCCAGACGGCTCAAGGAGTCTCCACAACTGGGACACATGGCCCATTTTTGACTAGTCATTGGGGACGTACTTAAATGAGTGGTAGTTGGGGACACTCCTTGCCGAGCTAGAGGCCGCGCGTGTCCCTTCTGGTCCATGCGGCTCAAAATCGCGGCGTGATGTGGACGGCTGGGGTCGAATTGGCAGCATTTCGAGCCTGGCTTCGATATTGAGACTGGTTCTTTATTAAAATAGATTTCCAGACAATTGAGCGACTGGTGGTTAACAATGAGGGGCATGGGAGACACAACCGCATATTTGCGTCGGGGCATTCGGGAGATTATATGCCTGGCGCTGTTCTTCTTCACGTTTTTGGCGTGCGAGTATCTTTTTGATGTGCGCATGGCCGAGTTCGTGCCTCCAAACGAGGTCGTTATTTATGAGAGCCTTGTTATCGGCGCGAGCGTGATTGGCTTTTTTGTGCGTCCCATTCTGTACTATCGCCGTCCCCATGCTATCGACGCAACGAGTGACGTCACGGGCGTTTTGCTGGTGGCGGCATTGCTGCTGTTGATTATGGCGGTTCAGGTTGAGGTGGTAATTGCCGGCGGTTTGGTGGCGTGCTGCGCGCCGGGCTACTGCGGATCGACTGCTCATGCAAATTTTGCGAGGCGCTTTGCGCGGACGCCCTGCTTGGCGCGCGCCGCCGCGCTTTCTTACGCCATGGGCGTTCTGGTGCAGGTTTTCAACCACATGGTGATGCCTGTCGGCATTCCTCAGCAGGCTGTTCTGGTCGTCTGTGCGATCGCGCAGGTGGCGTTGCTCCACGGTGCCCGACGCGCCAAGCTGCGCGACGAGTCCGATCCCAACTTTGAACCCAGTGCTGCCGGGCTTTCGGTAGATGCTCTGGAATATGGCGCCAAGTGGCATGACGATCCCGAGGCAAAGGCGGCATTCCGTCGCGCCGTAGTTCGCCTGACCGTGGCGACGGCGTATCTTTCCAGCGTATTCGCCGCTCTCAACGCGGGCTTCACGACCCTGCATGCTGTCGGAGCCGTCGATTTGGGCGATTGGCCGCGCCTGCTGCTTGTCGTGAGCTCGTTGGCCGCTGGCGCACTATTTGACCTGCACGGCCGTTCGTATATGAATATCGGCATGACATGTGCCGCCATACTGTCCACGCTTTCGTTCTTTGTGCTCATCGTCGATGGCAATGGCGGCAACGAGCTTGCTGCCACGATCATCTTTTATCTGGGCTCGGGCTTTTTCGTGGTGTTCTTTACCACAAAATATGCCGCCGTCTCGCTCTATGCGCGCTGGTCATATTTTTGGCCGTGCATGGGTCGCGTCGTCAACAACGTGTGCTCGATGCTCGTGACGGCGCCGGCGGTGGCGATCATCTCGAGTCAAAACGTGCTGGCTGCGATCGGTGCGGCGCTCGTGATGTTTGTGGGCATTGCGATTACGCTGCTGGGGCAGTTGGGGCAACGAGCCGATGATGCCGCGATGCGGGACGGGCTGCCGCTTGCCACCGACGATCTTGGTGGGGATCTTGCACCCACATGCTCCGACCCCGAGCCCGTGGAGGCAGCGGAGCTCACGTCCGATGAACGCCTCGATGCTTTCGTCGCCACCTTTGGGCTTACAGAGCGCGAGCGCGATATTCTTGAGGTCTTGGTCGTTTCGGACCAGAGCGTTCAGGACATCGCCACAACGCTCTTTCTTTCGCGCTCCACGCTCTATCGCCACATTTCCTCGATCAACAAAAAGGCCGGTACCGCCTCGCGCGTGGCCCTCATCAACTTCTTCTGGTCCTGGACACCCAAGGACTAGCTAATCTCCCAATAAGTTGCGGTGGAATAGTCCCTAAATTAAAGTCACGGGGCTTTAAACAGGAACTATTTCACCGCAACTGCTGGGGGGATAGACTGCGGCGGCGGCAGAGGCAACGGCAGCGGCGTTGGCAGCTGTGGTAGTGGCAACGGCAGCTGGCAGGGTGTTTTCCGTCTACTTGCTACAGCAGCTCGCCGTGGCGGGCAATGTAGCGGCGCTTTGCCAGCTGGGTGAGCGCGATATAGGCGGTAACGATGCCAATGAGCAGCCCAAAAAAGCTCGTGGGCAGCGGCATGAGGCCGAGCGCATCGGCGATGGGGCTTGCCGACAGCCAGGTGACGAGCGCCAGGCCCAGCACGGTAAGAACGCACAATGCGGGCGCGGCGTGGTCGCGCGGGCTCGGCAGATGCGGGGAGCGCAACATGTGGACCACGAGTGTCTGCGACCACATGGACTCGACAAACCAGCCGCTCTGGAAGAGCGCAGCAAAGGTCGCCATACCCGCGACGTCGCCCGCGGCGGCAAGCTCGGACCAGCTTGCGTCCACGGCGGCGGGGCACACGACAAAGAAGAGCGCGGCGAAGGTCACGATGTCAAACAGCGAGCTCACGGGGCCCAGCTCGAGCATAAAGCCCTTGATGGACGCAGCGTCCCAGGCACGCGGACGGGCGGTCCAGGCGTCATCGACGGTGTCCCACGGCAGTGCGATACACACGATCTCGTAGACGAGCGACAGCAGTACCAGCTGCAGGGCGCTCATGGGCAAAAACGGCAAGAACAGGCTCGCGACGGTCACGGACAGCACGTTGCCAAAGTTGGAGCTCACCGTGGTCTTGAGGTACTTGAGCAGGTTGCCGTAGGTGCGGCGGCCTTCGATGATGCCGCGCTCGAGCACGCCCAGGTCCTTCTGAAGCAAGATGATATCGGCGGATTCCTTGGCGATGTCGACGGCCGAATCGACCGAGATACCGCAATCGCTCGCACGCATGGCGGCGGCGTCGTTGATGCCGTCGCCCATAAAGCCCACGGTGTGGCCGAGTAGTTCGCGCATGACGCGTACTAGGCGCGCCTTCTGCAGCGGCGAGAGCTTGGCGAAGAGGTGGGCTTTCTCGGCGCGCTCGGCAAGTTCGGCGTCATCGAGTGCATCAATCTCGGAGCCGAGCAAGACGTTGCTCGCGTCGATACCGATCTGCTCGCAGACGGTGGCGGCGACGCGATCGTTGTCGCCGGTCAGGACCTTGACCGCCACGCCCTTGGCCTCGAGGGTGGCGACGGCGCCCGCGGCACTTGCTTTGGGTGGATCGAGGAAGGCCAAAAAGCCCATCAACACCATGTCGCATTCGTCGGCAATGCCAAACTCGCCCACGCAGCGCGGATTGGTCTTCTGCGCCACGGCAATTACGCGTAGGCCCTCGGCGTTAAGTCCGGCGATCTGCTTGCGAATCTGGGCGAGCTTCTCGTCGGTGAGCGGCTGAGCGATGCCATCGATCTCGACAAAGGAGCAGATCTCGAGCATTTCCTCGGCAGCGCCCTTGGTAACCATCTGGGTTTTGCCTTGGGCGTCGGCGACAACTACGCTCAGGCGACGGCGCGAGAAATCGAAGGGAACCTCGTCGATCTTGGTATAGCGGTCGCGCAGGCTCTGGCCCAGCATGGAATCGGGCACGACGGTCGAGGGCGTCACATCGGCACGGTCGATTACGGCCAGGTCGATAAGGTTTTTGAGGCCGGTTTGGAAGAAGCTATTCAAAAATGCATGGCGCAGCACGCGTGCGTCTTCGTTGCCGTCGGTGCTGAGATAGCGCTCGAGCACGATGCGGTCTTCGGTGAGGGTGCCGGTCTTGTCGCAGCACAGGACGTCCATCGCGCCGAGGTTTTGAATCGCCGGCAGCTCCTTGACGATAACCTGGCGACGGGCGAGGTCCTTGGCGCCCTGCGATAGGCTCGTGGTCACGATGACGGGAAGCATTTGCGGCGTGATGCCCACGGCCACGCTCGTGGCGAACAGCAGCGCGTCGATGACGTTGCCCTTGGTGGCGGCGTTGATGGCAAAGACGGCCGGCGCCATAACGAGCATGAGGCGTACGAGCAACATGGAGACGCTCGAGACGCCGCGGTCAAACGCGCTCTTTTCGCCGCGCCCGTTGAGCATCTTGGCGATGCCGCCCAGGTAGGTGTCCGAGCCGGTGGCAACGACAAGCGCCATGGCGGCGCCGTTTTGCACGGAGGTGCCGGTAAAGACGATGTTCTTGCAGGCAGAGAGTGGCAGTGCGGAGCCGTCGGCGCCCTCGACGACGGTGACGGCGGTGGTCTTCTCGACGGCCTCGCTCTCGCCGGTGAGTGCGGACTCGATCACAAACAGGTCGCGCGCGGTGATGATGCGGGCATCTGCCGGCACCATATCGCCGGCAGAGAGACGGATTACATCGCCGGGGACGAGCTCGTCGAAGGGGATCTCGATGCGCTCGCCGTCGCGCAGGGCGGTGCAAGTGTTGGAGACCAGGTCCTTGAGGGCCTCGGCCGCATTGCCGCTGCGGGCTTCTTGGATAAACTTCATGCCGCCCGATACCAGCAGCATGATGCCGATGACGATGACCGTGGAGGGGTCGCGCTGCGGCTCGGGTGCGGCGAGCACGTCGATGTAGAGCGAGACCAGTGCGAGCGCGGCGAGGATGCCGGCGAAGGGATCGATGAACGCGTCGGCGATGCGGCGGGCGAGCGTCTTGGTCGGTGCCTCGATGGTGTTGGGGCCGGAGGCGTCCAGGCGCTCAGTTGCCTGCTCGACGGTGAGGCCGTTTGCCGTGGCGTCAAGCAGTACGAGGGCGTCTTCGGCACTATGGGTGGCGGCGAATATGGTGTTCTTGGACAGGCCGGTATGAGCGGCAGGGCGCGCCGTGCGGCGGCGCTTGGAGATGGCTTCGAGTACCGTGACGGTTTTGAGCATCAGCATAGGGTCCTCCTTGTTGAGGGGAGTTAGCGTACGTGTCGTATTTGCTTCAAAAAACCTAGATGTCGCTCACGTCAAGCTCTTGAGCCCACAAAGGGTGCAGCGTGCCTTTGTGGTGGTTTTGGCGATCTGCCGGTGGCGTTTATACGTGTGCGGAGCCCTCGCGGCGTGCCGAGGGCGACATGCAGGTTTTTCGACTAGGACTGCCTTCCATGGCACACCTCCTAAAGGCTGAGCGCAGCGCGCTTTGGGTATCTCGTACCCCTTTTTAATCCGCCCGTATTCTTGATGAGGGGGTTTGAAATGTCAACCCCCATTGTTCGGAAAACCATTCCCCCTGACAAAGCCTTTACAGAACGCCGCGGCCTCAAAGCGCGCCCGCATCGACGCTTCGCCTGCGCTAAACTGGAAGGCACGTACGCGATTACGAGAGGAGCCCGCATGGAGGCTTACAAGCAAGAGTTCATCAAGTTCATGGTCGAGTCCGACGTTCTTAAGTTCGGCAGCTTTACGCTCAAGAGCGGCCGCCAGTCCCCGTTCTTTATGAACGCCGGCGCTTATGTGACGGGCTATCAGCTCAAGAAGCTGGGCGAGTATTACGCCCAGGCCATCCACGATAACTTTGGCGACGACTTTGACGTCCTGTTTGGGCCGGCCTACAAGGGTATTCCGCTGGCTGTCGTGACCGCCATTGCCTACCACGAGCTGTACGGCAAGGAGGTTAAGTACTGCTGCGACCGTAAGGAGGCCAAGGACCACGGTGCCGATAAGGGCAACCTGCTGGGTTATGAGCCCAAGGACGGCGACCGTGTGGTCATGGTCGAGGACGTTACCACCAGCGGCAAGTCCATCGACGAGACCTATCCCAAGGTCAAGGCTGCTGCCGATGTCGAGATCAAGGGCCTGATCGTGTCCCTCAACCGCATGGAGGTCGGCAAGGGCGGTGTGACCACCGCGCAGAAGGAGATCGAGGCCAAGTACGGTTTCCCCGTCGCGAGCATCGTCTCCATGGCCGAGGTCGTCGAGACCCTCTACAACCACGAGATCGACGGCAAGGTTGTCATCGACGACGAGCTCAAGACCGCCATCGACGCCTACTACGAGCAGTACGGAGCACGTTAGTTACGGCGTTTTACCAAACGCCGTAACTGCTCGACGCTGCGCGGGCCGCATTTGGACAATCTGACGTTCAACTTCAAGGGCGCGACCAGAAGGCCAGCGCCCTTTCGTTTCACGTCACCTTGTCTCAAATGCGACCCGCTCGCTGTCCGTTCTCTACCTGCGGCGTCGTCTTGCTCCGAATGCGGCCCGTTCGCTGCCGTTGCCAAGGCATCGGCGTTGCCGGACTAGTCATTGGGGACGTTCAAAAATGACTACTCAGGAACGAGCGTGGATAATCTCCCGTTTTTGGCCTGTGTGCGGGCTCAAAGTGGGAGATTATCCACGCTCGCTTTAATTTGCCTGGGCTGCGATGCCTATCTAATCGGCTCGGCGTCTTCCCTGAGAATCGAAAGATACTCTTCATACCCGTACTGCCGGTATCTCTGTCTTGACTCGTCGAGCGGACGGAGGATACCCAATTCTTCAAATGATTTGACGAGCGAGCTCGCGGTACTCCTGCCGATATCGAGTTGGGCAGCGATGAATGCGGTGTCGACGATGGGGTGCTCTTCAAGAATGCCCAACAGCCTTTGCCCGTTTGCAGCAGTCCTTCCGAGATTTTCGGTAATGGTTGCTGTGGAACGGTTATGGAGGTCAACAAGGTTTTTTAAAGACCCTACCGAGTCCTTCGCACTCTCGAGAAGACTGTTGCAGAAAAACTCTATCCATTCCTCGTAAGTGCCTCTCTCCCTTACGGATGTGAGTTGCCGGTAGTACTCGCTTCGGTTTTTCTTGAACTGGAACGATGGATAGAACAAGCAAGAATGAAGAACGCCATCATTGATGAGCATAAGTGTAATGAGAAGCCTGCCCAGGCGACCGTTTCCGTCTAGGAATGGATGGGCAGTTTCAAATTGGTAATGGACGAGCGCCGCCCGCACAATCGGATCCATTTCGACTTGAGGCTCATTGATAAAGCGTTCGAGGTCCTGGAGCGTGTTACTCAAATCTTCAATGTTTGGAGGGACAAACGATGCGGTTGCAATGGTGCAGCCTGAGGGGCCAATCCAGTTTTGTGAGGAGCGCAGCTCGCCTGGATTCTTCTCCGTTCCGCGCACTCCGTCCAGCAGGACCGCATGAACTTGCCTAAGAAGTCTCGTGCACAAGGGCATCTTTTTGAGCAGTTCTACGCCGCGGTCGACAGCACGGACGTAATTCACGACGTCTGCGACATCTTTATGATGGAGTTGTGTTTGCGATGGACTAAGTAGGTCGTCAAACGTGCACTGGGTTCCCTCAATTTGCGAAGAAAGGAGTGCTTCTTTGCGCACGTACATTGTCAGATACATGTCGGCGTTGGGAACAAAGTAGAGCATGCCTTCAAGCTCTCCAAGCTTTCGTGAGCATGCGGAAAGCGTGCGATAGGTTTCCTCGGTGAGGTTTAGCTGCCTCAATGATTGCAAGGGCGTTGGAAAAAACGAATAGTAAGCCAATTTCCCCGATAGATTATTGCGGAGCGTTCCCTGGCCGTTCTCCTCGATTTGCATCGCGCCCTCCATATCTTTAGTGCCGGAAACTCGTTATTAGGCTAATCATATCAATTCTAATAACGAGTTTAAGGATTAAATAGTTATTAGAATTGATGTAAACAATCTAATGATAAAAAGTCGTTATTACTTGACCATGGAGCTCGGCTTGGTACAAGGGGGTCATCCAAAATGAACGTGGATAATCTCCCGTTTTTGGCTCGGTGACGGCCTCAAAGTCAAAGTGGGAGATTATCCACGCTCGTTAGTTAAGCGTCCGAAAATCCACACTCGCCAAACCTACCAAAAAGGGACGGGTTTATTTTGGCACGTTTCGGTCGGTATCAGGAAGTGTCAGGGACGGGGCGGCGGCAGGACTCGAGAGCGAAAAGAAGTATCGGGTTTGGTGCGCCCGCTTCTGCCCGTCCCGTGCGCAGACGATACTCGGCTTATCGACCCGCGATGCAAAGGAGATGCTCGTCCCGCGAGCACTACCGGGAAGGGCTCGCGATTCGAGTCCCCACCTTAGCATTTGAACCATTTGGCACTATAATCACCATAGGCATGCGCATAACGTTGCGCTTAATCAAGAGGAGAAAACGTATGGGTCTGTTTGACATGTTTAAGAAGAAGGCTGAGCCTGCCGCTGCTGCAGCTCCCGCTTCCATCTCTGCTTCTGCCGGCGCCGACGTGCTGTGCTCGCCCGTCAAGGGCAAGGTCATCAAGATGGCCGACGTGCCCGATCCCGTCTTTGGTGGCGAGGTTCTGGGCAAGGGCTGCGCCGTGTGGCCCGAGGACGACCTGGTCTACGCTCCCTGCGACGGCAAGGTGACCGTCACCATGGGTCACGCCGTGGGTCTGCAGTCCGATAGCGGCATCGAGGTTCTGGTGCACGTTGGCGTCGATACTGTCAACATGAACGGCGATGGCTTCGAGGGCTTCGTCAAGGCCGACGACGTTGTGAAGGCCGGCCAGCCCATACTCAAGATCGACCGTGCCAAGATCGCCGCTGCTGGTTATAAGGACTGCGTCGTGGTGGCCGTGTCCAACACCGCCGAGTTTGCCGACGTCGAGCTCACCGTTGAGGCAGAGTCCGCCGTCGCCGCCGGTGACGCCATCGTTAAGGTCGTCCGCAAGTAAACTGCGGCATCCAAAGGATGTGCAAGGGTGGTCGGGTTTTCCGGCCACCTTTTTTATTGCATCGCGGGGAAGCGTTTTATTGCACGTTGGGCGGGCTTGCAAACCGTTCGGACGCTAAAACGAACCGACCGCGCCTTCGCGTTGCCGAGGGTGTTCATAAGTGGATAGTATGGGCTTACTTATTACAACGTGTGCCGCGTCCGGGAAGCGCGGTGCCGCTCATTGGGAGGAACAACATGAAAAAGAAGCTGCTGCTTGCGCCCCTCATGGCCGTCTTGGTTGCATGCGTGGTCGTACTTTCCGGCTGTGGAGGTCCTTCGGTTGAGGAGCTCATCACCGAGGATCTTACGACACAGTTTGACGAGGTCAAGAACGGTGGCGACGACTTCCTCTCTGGTCTGGAGGAGGCTTCGGGCGACGAGTTCGAGCAGCTGGGTATCGATCCCAAGGAGTACGCCAAGACCTATCTCGAGGGCTTTGACTACAAGATCGGCGACGTGACGGTCGACGAGGACAAGGGTGTCGCGACCGCCGAGGTCTCTATCACCTGCAAGTCTATGAACAAGATCGTCGAGGACTTCTCCACCCAGTATCAGGAGAAGGTCGCTGCGCTTGATACGGTTCCTTCCGATGACGAGCTGTACAAGATGGCCGGTCAGGTCATGGTCGATGTGACCAAGGCCACCGAGCCCAGGAAGACCACGGTCATCTTCAAGTACACCTGCAACGACGACGGCGAGTGGTCTGCCGACGACTCCGTCAACTCCGAGATGATGGATGCAATGTTGAGCTAGTTCGTTGCGGCGTTTTACCAAACGCCGCAACTGCTCGACGCTGCAAGCCCGCCAGAGCGGCAATCTGCCTTTCAACTTCGGCGGCATGACC
>CABUIH010000024.1:0-25288 GCA_902491615.1 uncultured Collinsella sp.
ACGCCGGGCCGACTCGCTTCGGATGGGGCTCTACACCAACTTTCTCGACACTACCGTCAGATTGCCGCTCTGGGGCGTTTGCAGCGTCGACTAGTTACGCGGTTTGGTGAAAACCGCGTAACCCTACAGTTGGCGCAGGCCTTCCTCGAGGCCGGTCTTGCTGTCGGTCTTCTCATCGCGCATCTTGATGACGCGGGCGGGGACACCGGCCACGACGGCACCGGCGGGGACGTCCTCGACGCACACGGCGCCGGCGGCAACTACAGCACCCTTGCCCACGTGCACGCCCTCCAGGACCACAGCATTGGCGCCGATCATGACATCGTCCTCGATGATGACGGGCGTGGCGCTTGCGGGCTCCACGACGCCCGCCAACACGGTGCCGGCGCCGATGTGGCAGTTCTTGCCCACGGTGGCGCGACCGCCCAGCACGGCGCCCATGTCGATCATGGAGCCTTCGCCAATGACGGAGCCGATGTTGATGATGGCACCCATCATGATGACGGCGCGATCGCCGATCTCGACGCGGTCACGGATGATCGCGCCCGGCTCGATGCGGGCGTTGATGCCCTTGAGGTCGAGCATGGGCACGGCGGAGTTGCGGCAGTCGTTCTCGACGTCGTAGTAGTCGATGGAGTCGGCGTTGGCGTCGAGGATTGCCTTGAGCTCATCCCAGTCACCAAAGACGGTCTTGCCACGACGACCGCCGTAGACGTGCGCATTGCCCCACTGGACCTTCATGCCCGGCTTTTCGCGCACGTACAGTTTGACGGGCGTTTTTTTGGGCGCGGTGGCGATGTAGTTGATAATCTCCTGGGCATCCATCTCGGCTGCGTTACTCATATGCTGTTTCTCCTTTGCGTGGATACGGTTGATATCTGGTTAGGCAAACATGACCTGGTCGAAGGTGTAGAAGCCGGGGTCGCGGGTGACGAGCTTCTGGGCGGCGGCCAGGGCGCCGTTGACGAAGATCTGACGGCTCGTGGCGCGGTGGGTGAGCGTGACTTCCTCGTCCTGGCCAAAGAAACCCACCTCGTGTACGCCAGCTACGGTGCCGCCGCGCAGCGAGTGCATGCCGATCTCCTTGGGATCGCGCGCGCCGCACATGCCCTCGCGTCCGTAGACGGGGTGGTAGCCTGTCTCGGGCTCGGCCTCGACTATGGCGTCGAGCAGCAGCTTGGCGGTACCGCTGGGGGCGTCGACCTTTTGGTTATGGTGCGTCTCGACGATTTCGCAGTCAAAGCCGGGCAGCTCGTGTGTAGCCTGCGCTACCAGATGGCGCAGGGCTGCGATACCGATGGAGTAATTGCCCGAGTGCATAACGCGGGTGTTCTGGCCCAGCTCACGCAGGCGGTCCATCTGCTCGGGGGTGTAGCCTGTGGTGCCTGAGACCAATGCCGCGCCCGTGCGCTCGACATAGGCGACGACGGCGTCGAAGGTCGCGACGTTCGAGAAGTCGATAATCACATCGGCAGCCGGTGCGTTCTCGAGCTTGCTCAAATCGAAGCCAATCTGGGCCACGATATCAAAAACGGGTTGACCGGCGGCGTCGACAACGCCCTCGGCGGTGGTGCGGATGAGCGAGCCCATGCGGCCCGTTCCCATAATGACGGTCTTAATCAAGCAGACCAGCCCCCTTCAGGGCATCGGTAAGTGCAGAGCGCGTGTCGTCTGCCATGGGGCACAGCGGCATGCGGTAGTTTGCCTCGATCATACCCATCTGAGCGAGCGCCTCTTTGACGGGGATGGGGTTGACCTCACTAAAGAGGGCATTGATGAGTGGCTGGCCGGCAATTTGGATATCGCGGGCACGCGCCACGTCACCGTCCAAATAGGCGCGGCACATGTCATGCACGAGCTGCGGCTGCACGTCGGCCCACACGCTGATGGTGCCCGAGGCGCCCAGGCTCATGAGCGGCACGGTAAGCGCGTCCTCGCCCGAGTACATGCGAAAGTCATCGGATAGCAGGTGGGCGATCTTGGCCGCGTAGGCGACGTTGCCCGAGGCCTCCTTAATACCCATGATGTTGGGGTGCGCGGCCAAGCGCTCTACGTTGCGCTCGCTGATGCCGCAGCCACAGCGGCCGGGGATGTTGTACAGAATGCAAGGGATGTCCACGGCGTCGGCCACGGTCTTAAAGTGCTGGTAGATGCCCTCTTCGTTAGACTTGTTGTAGTAGGGGGTAATGAGCAGCAGACCATCGGCGCCCAGGCCCTGGTAAGTGAGCGACTTGGTGAGCATGGTCTGCGTGGAGTTAGAGCCCGAGCCGGCGATGACGGGGACGCGTCCTGCAACATGCTTGACCACGGCGGCGACAACGGAGTTGTCCTCGTCGTCGGTCATCGTGGCGCTCTCACCGGTGGTGCCCAGGGTGAGGATGGCGTCAGTGCCATTTTGCAGGTGGAAATCGATAAGGCGCTCAAGCGCGTCAAAGTCGACACTGCCGTCCTTTTTAAACGGCGTGACAAGGGCGACGATTGAGCCCTCGAGATTGCGGATATCCATGTTCTTCTCCTTCGCTTCCGCGATCTGGACGCGTTTGTTCCATTGAGCAGCGACTGCTAGGCGCTCGTCCTGAGCGCGACGGCGGGCGCTTTCGGCGCGCGATTTAGCCAGCAGCTCGCGACCGCACGGCAGCACGTCGAGCGTGGCAAAGTAATCGCCCGGGCGCTCGGCGCGTCGGATGAGGTCGGCCGAGCCATCGGGGCGCAGCAGGACCTCGGCGGAGCGCAGGCGGCCGTTGTAGTTGTAGCCCATGGAGTAGCCATGGGCACCGGTGTCGTGAATCACGAGCAGGTCGCCCATGTCGATATGCGGCAGCTCGCGGTCGATGGCGAACTTGTCATTGTTCTCGCACAGATTGCCCGTGATGTCGTACGTGTTTGTGACGGGGGCTGCGGTTTTATCAGGACCGTCCGGCTGACCCATTACCGTAATGTGGTGATAGGCGCCATACATGGCGGGACGAATGAGGTCGACGGCACTGGCGTCCACGCCGATATAGTCCTTGTAGATCTGCTTCTCGTGGATAGCCTTGGTGACCAGGCAGCCGTAGGGCCCCATCATAAAGCGGCCCATCTCGGTGCAAATGGCCACATCGCCCATGCCGGCAGGAACCAGGATCTCGTCGTGGGCCGCGTGCACCCCCTCGCCGATGGCGTGGATGTCGTTGGCCTGCTGCTCGGGCAGGTAGGGGATGCCGACGCCGCCGGACAGGTTGATGAAGGCGACATGTGCGTCGGTCTCGCGTTCCAAGCGCACGGCAAGCTCAAAGAGGATGCGCGCGAGTTTGGGGTAGTAGTCGTTGGTGACGGTGTTGCTGGCAAGGAATGCGTGGATGCCAAAGTTTTCGGCGCCCTTGGCCTTGAGCATACGAAAGGCCTCGAAGAGCTGCTCGGTGGTCATGCCATATTTGGAGTCGCCGGGGTTATCCATGATGCCGTTGGAGAGCTGGAACAGGCCGCCTGGATTAAAGCGGCAGCTGACCGTCTTGGGGATGGGCCCCGCAACGCGCTCAAAGAACTCGATGTGGCTGATGTCGTCAAAGTTGACGATGGCACCCAGCTTGTCGGCGAGCTCAAAGTCGGCAGCCGGCGTGTCGTTGGAAGAGAACATGATGTCGTGTCCCGTGATACCCAGCGAGCGGGCGATCATGAGCTCGGTATAGCTCGAGCAATCGCAGCCGCAGCCGTATTCGTTGAGAATGGAGATGAGCGCCGGGTTGGGATTGGCCTTGACGGCAAAGTATTCCTTAAAGCCCGGGTTCCATGCAAAGGCGTCGCGCACTTCTTGCATGTTGCGGCGGATGCCCGCCTCGTCGTATAGATGAAACGGCGTGGGGAACTGCTCGACGATGTGCTCGAGCGTCTCCTTGTCCACAAACGGCTGCTTGGCCGCATATGCCTCGTTGGGGGTCAATGCCATGTCCCGTAAACCTCGCTATCCAGACGGCGCCATCTGCGCATCGAATCCGCATAGCGTGGACCCAATGTCCGGATAGCGCTCCCGCATTGCTGCAGACAGTCCTGTGGGTGTTTCCCACAGGCCCACCAGGTTGTTCGTGCCCGAAAAGCCCAGTTCGGCGGGTTTCGCCTCCCCACGGGGTCAAAGCCTGCCGGCTCGCCCGCGGTTCTTCGTGCCCGCGCCTCTATCAAGTGGTAACGACCCTACCACGTTGCACTTTACCAAACAAGAGTATTCGTATATAACGTTTAAAAAATGCAGGGATATGCTGGAAACATGTGCGCCACAATCCTGTATCACAATAAGTTGCAACAGATGTGCCTCACGAAGGGATCCTCTATGACCGAGCTCCAAGAACTCCGTCGCTATCGCCGCGATCTCCATCGCATTCCGGAGCTCGATTTCGATCTTCCGCAAACCATTGCCTATATCGAGGGCGTGCTGGCACCGCTCACCTGCGAAGTGACCCATCCGTGCCCCAGCTGCGTCTGTGCTTTCTTCGACGCTGGCGTTGATGCCGCGCATGCCACGGCGATTCGCGCCGATATGGATGCGCTGCCCATCGCGGAGGCGACGGGAGCGGCCTTTGCCTCAACCCATCCCGGCAAGATGCACGCTTGCGGACATGACGGACACATGGCCATGGCGCTTGCCGCCGCGACCTTTGTCGACCGTACGATTCGCGAGCAGCCGGGTTCACTTAAGCGCAACGTGCTTTTTGTGTTCCAGCCTGCCGAGGAAACGACCGGTGGCGCCAAGACGGTGTGCGAGAGCGGCGTGCTCGAGCGCTACGGGGTGGATCGCATCTTCGGCTTCCATGTGTGGCCCGATTTGCCTGCCGGTACGTTGGCGAGCTGCTCCGGTCCGTTGCTGGCGCGTTCGAGTGAGACACACATTCATATTCACGGGACGAGCATCCATATCGCTAAGACCTATGGCGTTCCGGTCGAGGAGTCGCACGATGCGGCGCTGGCGGCTGCCAAGTTCTTGGTTGCCGAGCGCGAACTGATGGATGAGCTGGGTGCCGATGAGCCCTGCATTGGCAAGTTCGGCCTGCTGCAGGCAGGCACCGTCTGCAATGCGGTGGCGGGGGAGGCCCATGTTGCCGGTAGCTTGCGTGTGTTTACGGACGCCATGTTCGACCGTGCGCGCGAGGGCGTACGCCGCGTGCTGGACGATGCCTGTGCCGCAACAGGCTGTACGTACGATCTCGACTTTGCCGAGGGCTATCCGCCAGTCGATAACGACCCCGAGCTGTTTGCCAACATCACACCTGCCTTGCCCGGATTGCAGCTCGTTGATGAACCGCTGCTAATTGCCGAGGACTTTGCCTTCTATCAGCGCCATCTGCCGGGCGTGTTTTTCCTGCTGGGCACGGGTATGCCAGAGGACCAAGACAACCCGAGTGATTCGGATGGCTGTCCCGCCTATGCCACAAGCGCTCTGCATACCGATAGCATGCTCTTCGACGAGGAAATCCTTCTCAAAGGCCTCGATGTCTACAAACGATTGCTTTTGCTTGACTAAGGCGCAAAGGACTATTTGTTCTAGAAAACACGAACAAACGTACGATATAATAGAGATGTAAGTCTATAGAAACGTTTGACGTTACTAACGTAAGGCGATACTATGATTGCATCGTATAAAGATGAGGATACCGAACGCTTTGCCATGGGTGTGCGGGTCAGGAGGTTCGTGCCCTTTGAGCGTGTTGCGTTGAGGAAGATTCGCCAACTGCAGGTTTGTGCTTCGCTTGATGATCTTCGCGTTCCACCGGGCAACCGCCTGGAAGCTTTGAAGGGCGATCGTGCCGGTCAATATAGCATCCGTGTTAACGAGCGCTATCGGGTCTGTTTTGAGTGGAGACAGGAGATGACTTGGAATGTCGAAATCGTCGATTATCACAAGTGATGAGACTTCGGCCGATTTGCTGTCGCCGGTGACTCCTGGTGAGCTTCTCAAAGAGGAGTTTCTTGTTCCCATGGGCATTTCTCAATATCGCCTTGCGAAAGAGACTGGGATTCCGGCTCAGCGTATCGGGCAGATTGTCTTGGGAAAACGTCGCGTGACGGCCGACACCGACCTCCGTCTTTGCCGTTATTTTGGCCTGACGGATGGTTATTGGCTGCGCGCTCAGGTGGCGTTTGACCTTGAGGCCGAGAAAAGGCGGATCGAACCGGAACTCGACAAGATCGTTCCTGTTCAGCAGGCTATCGCACTGTAGTGCTCAAAGATGATGGGGGTGGCGCGGCGATGAGGCGACGCCGACAGTCTGCCGTATATAGTCCGGGTGGATGCGGGTGCGGTTTGCTGCTGCTTCCGGTCATCGCTGTGGGCATTGGCGTGATGTTTGTGCTTGCTGGGCTGGCTACGGCGGCACTCGTACTGTTTATCACTGCTATCGGCGTGACGATTTGGCTTTATCGCAGTCGTGAGCAGCGCCGCGCCGACGGTAAGACCAATGTAGGATGGATTGCCTTTTTGGTCATCGCCTACCTGCTGAGCATCAGCTATTTGGCCTTCTTTATCCTGTTGCTTGTGAGCACCTTTACCGGGGAATCCGTCACGGTGGGTTGATGCACTGCCAGCAGACGGTTGCGCAAAGTGCGTTTGCTCGGCGTTTGGATAACTGCATTGGCCGTTTACCGCAGCCTTAGCTCTCAGCTAATGAATTCAAGTTTAATCCTTCCTACGATGTGCTGTGTGCCGGCACGGTAGCCGGATCGTAGGAAGGATGCATGATGAAAAAGCTCGAAAACGAAGTGCTGCTGAGCCGTCGCGCTGCACTGGGCGCATTCGCCACCGTCGCCTTGGGGACTGCCGGTCTTCTTGCCGGTTGTGGTAGCGATAAGGCGACCGTCACCGAGGACGCTGGCGATGGCGACAAGAAGGAAGAGGCGAAGAAGGAAGAGCAGTCTACGACTGACCTGGCGGTTGGTGCGACGGTGACCACGACTGCCGGTCTTTCCGTCGTTGTCGATTCCGTCCAGCCCGGCCTCACAAATTATGACGGTTCGACCATGACGGGCATTCACGTCACGTACGTCAACAATGGCGATGAGGGCGCAGATTACAACATCTACGACTGGAAGGGCGAGGACGCCAACGGCGCTCAGCAGAATCAGGGTTACTACAGCGAGGGCTCCGATGAGCTACAGTCTGGTACCCTTGCCGCTGGTGGCTCTGTAGCGGGCAATATCTACTTTGATGGCGATATCAAGAAGGCACTGTATTTTGCCAACATGTTTGATAAGTCTGCCACTGCAAGCTGGGTGTTGGCCTAGCATGTCGCTACCGTTGCGCCGTATGGGAGGTGAAGTCGTATGCCCGATAAAAAGCTGACTGACGAGTTACTCAATGAGCTTCTCGACGCGCCAAACATCGATGGCTATATCAAAGAACACGACTTTGCCGCCCCGTCGCTTTCGAACTACCTGAAGCAGCTACTGCATGAAAAGGGCTTGGAGCGCTCGCGCGTGGTTCGTATGGCCGATCTCAATGAGACCTTTGGCTATCAGATTTTTACCGGTGCGCGGCATCCGAGCCGCAATAAGGTGCTGCAGATTGCCTTTGCGATGGCGCTGACGCTCAAAGAGACTAACCGTGCGCTGACGGCTGCCGGGGTAAGCGTCCTTAACTGCAAGGACCGCCGCGATGCGATTATCATCTTTTGCATCGATCGCGGGTGCAGCCTCCAAAAGGTCAACGAGGAGCTGTATCGCTTTGGCGAGGAGACGGTGAGTTAGCGGCTGATATCTGAGCCGGCGGAGCTGCCGAACAACGATGCAAACGAACGGGGCGCGGATGCCATGGGGTGTCTGCGCCCTGCGCTATGATGGAGGCTATGGATACTCAGACCCCAACATATTCCGATGACGAGCTGACCGCAGCGCTTGCCGAGCACCTGGCGTCGCTCGATTGCGACGACAGCTATCGCGTGGAGCGTGTACTTAAGCGCTCGACCGTTGAAACAACCGAGCTCGTGTACTTTGAAGGAACCGGCGGTGGCTCGCTCGGCCCCTTTGTCCGTAAACGCATCGATGCTTCGGCTCAAATCGGCGGGGCATACGAGCGTCTGTTTGCCGTTCAGCGGGCAGGCAGGCGTTTTGAGCACCTGCCCAGAATCGTCGATTGTCGTCGTGTGGGCGACGAGCTCAACGTGGTTATGGAATACATCGAAGGGGAGACGCTCGGGGCGCTGGTGGACCGTCTGGGAGCCACCCCCGATTATGCGCGTGAATTGTATCCTGTCCTTTGCGACGCCGTGGGCGAGCTCCATGCCGGTTTTGCAATGGCGGGGGAGACGTCGGCGCCGGTGATCCATCGTGACCTCAAGCCGTCGAATATCATCGTGACGGGTGCCAACTATACGCCTGATGACGGCCTGACATTTTCATCGCTGGTGATTATCGACCTAGGGATCGCGCGCGTATGGCGCGATGGCGCCGATGCCGACACCGTCAAGTTTGGCACACGACCCTATGCGCCGCCCGAGCAGTATGGGTTTGGGCAGACGAGTGTGCGCAGCGACGTCTACGCACTTGGCGCCCTGTTGTTCTTCTGCTTGACGGGAGTCGACCCTAAACCAGGGCTCGACATGCGCGAGCAATGCGAGGCGCGTGGCATTCCCACTCCACTTGCCGATGTCATCTGCATGTCGATGGCGCTCGACCCGGCCAAACGTTTTGCGAGTGCGGAAGCGTTGGGACGGGCGACGCGCGTGGCATACGACCTGATTCACCCCGTGCGGCCTTCTGCGCCTGCGCCTGTCCGTACTCCGGCCTCGGAGACGGTGTTGGCGTCCCAAGGGCTCCAGAACCCCGCAGGGCTTCCTAGGCCTGCCGCCTCCGCTGCATGCGGTCTGCTCTCTCGCGTTCCGGAGTCTCTGGGGCGCATTTGGAATACGCTCGTCTGCTTCTCGCTGCTTGTGTTCTTTGCCGGAAGTCACTTTGCCGTTTTTCACCCCACCGGAGCAAACCAAAGCTACCCGACGTGGCTTCTCATAATCGAGTATTTTATCTTTGTCGATGGCCTTATGGTGCTTATGCATTTTGCGCTGCTCGATAAGCGCCGTCTTCGTCGGCGATTCGCACTGCTCGACAGCTATCGCGGCAAGAAACTCGCGAAACTCTGGTTCAAGGCATTGGGTGTGCTGCTCCTATGCATGATCGTCATAGTCGCGGTTGCCAATGCGACCGGCGTCGTCGATACCTCCGCTACCTAAAGAAAAGGGCCCCGTTGGGGCCCTTTGCAGTTGCACTTAGATGCGGTTCATCTGAGCGGCGACTTTGTTGTACCAGTCCTGCCACGTGGGCGGGCAGTACTTTTTGGCCGCAGCCGGGGTAAGGGTGGAGCCGTAGTTGGCGCCCAGATAGGCAACGTGAGCGGAGATGCCCTCGCTCCAGCTGCCAAAGCTGCGCCAGCCGCCGCCACGTGCACTCCAGCCCCAGGCGTTGTAAGAATTGGCGCAATAAGCACCCTTGGTGCTCTCGATGCAGGCGATGGCGGGGGACCAACGGGGGTCGACACCGGTATTCCAAGCGGCGACGGCAAAGTTATAGCCCTGGCCTGCCATGGGGGAGCCGGCGAGATAATTGTCGATGCGGCTCGTCCACTCATTAATGAACGAATCGTAATCGGAGCTACCGGTATTGGCGTTGTTCACCGTGGTGTCGATGGTGGTGTTGGTGTTGGTGGCCTGGCTGCTGGAATTGCTGCCGCTTACGCCCTCGCCCGAGAGCTTCTCGGCGGCAGCGGCCTTATCGGCCTCAAGCTTGGCAAGCTCGGCGGCATTTTCCTGCTCGGCTTTTGCCTGTGCCTCGCTGCGGAGCTGCTGGGCCTGTGCCAGCGCATCCTCGGCGTTTTTCTGCTCTGCCTCAAGCTGAGACTTGGCCTGCTGGAGCTCAGCCTTGTTCTGCTCGAGTTCGGTTTGCATGTTATTGAGCTCTTCGATCTCGTCGACGCTCGAGCTTGTGATCTGGTTGGTGTATTTGCAGGTCGTGATGAACTCACCCAGGCTCTGCGCGTTGACCAGGAAGCTCACGATGGGATTGGTGCCCTTCTGATACTTGTACAGATCGCGCATGGCGGAACTTGCCTTGGCCTGCTGCTCGGGAAGCTTAGCCTCGATTTCCTCGATGCTTGCCTCATTGGAGTCAATCTGCTTTTGCAGGTCATCGAGTTTGGTGCGGGCGTCGTTGTAGGCGCTCGTGGCGGCTTCGATCTTCTGCTGGGCTGCGGAAAGCTGGTCCTGCGTTGCCTGCGAGGCGGCATACGCCGCAACGGGGGAGAGCATCGGCGTAGCCGTCAGCGCAACGGCGAGCGCGGCGCTCGTGATGATACGAGCCGGCTTCGACGCAATGAGCGCTGCGGTGCGATGATTCGAATGCTGCATCCAGTCCCTCTGCAATCAATCGTAGGTTATGGTTCGAACGGTATTCTACTACTGCTTTCGACCTCAACTTGAACCTTAAAGGTCCCAAAGGGTCAAGTTGAACTTGAGGCTTTGGCTTTGACCTGCAGTTATGATGAATTGTTGAGAAACCATAGAGTTCAACTTTAACGTTACGGGCGCCTGTTTGAGAAGAGTTTAGGGCTGTAAAAGCTATCTCAACGTGGGGTTTTACAGCTACAGCGCGCCCTCCTGACGAGCCTGCTCAATCTCTTCGAGGGCTTCGGCAGGGGTGAACGAACAGGTGCCATCGCCGAGCTTGACCACCTGTATGTCGTCGCCGGTATGGGCTTCTCCGCCTTGTAGCACCACGCCGAAAATGCCCTCGTGGGGAAAGATACAGTCGCCGGCGAGATAGTAGATGGCACAGCGGGTGTGGCAGACCTTGCCGATTTGGCTGATTTCGACAAGCACCTCGCTGCCAAGCTTGAGCTGTGTGCCCAAGGGGAGCGAGAGCAGGTTGATGCCCCGGGTTGTGAAGTTCTCTCCAAAGTCACCCTTGCGAACATCGAGTCCGCGGGCCTGCGCCGTCTGGATGGACTCTGCGGCCAAAAAGGAAACCTGACGGTGCCAATGCCCGGCGTGTGCGTCGGAGGCGAGGCCAAATTGCTCTATAACGGTGTCGTGTCCATCGGCGACGGGCGACTTGCGCGTGCCCTTGTGTGCCGACGTGTTGATCGAGACGATGCGGGCGGGTCCGTTGTAGGCGTCGTTTGCCGTGCACAGGGGAGCGGTCGCTTTCGCACGTTCCGCCAGCTCGCGCCTCGCGGCATTGAGGATGGGATTATCGGTCGGATGGTCTTGGGGCACGTGTGCGCCTTTCGCTCGAAGATGTCAATACGCTGAATCCTACAACAACGGTAGGTTCATTGCCCATTGTCATACAACGGTGGGCGCCGTCTTCGTGCTGGACGAATACGTCGATTGCCATAGATACGGTGGAGCTTTGGGCGCCGGCGGCTTGGCACGCTAGAATAAATCAGTTGCGCAAAGACCGCCCGTTGTGTGGGCAGTTCATGATAGGAAGTTTCCATGGCATTGCAATTTACAGAGCGCGAGTTCATTCCCGTGCTGCTTGGTGGCGACATCAACGCCTATTCGGTGGCGCGCGCCTTCTACGAGGAGTACCAGGTCAAGAGTCTGGTCTTTGGCAAGTATCAGACGGGTCCCGCGTACCGCAGCCAGATTATCGACTACACGCCCAACGTGGATATCGATACCATGCCCGTGATGCTCAAAACCGTCAACGGCATTGCCCAAGCGCATGCCGACAAGACTATTGTCCTTGTGGGCTGTGGCGACAACTATGTCGCTCTCGTGGCTCAAGCCAAGGATGCTCATGAGCTGGCGGATAACATCGTCGCTCCCTACGCGCCCTACAGCATGCTCGAGCAGTGCCAGAAGAAGGAGATCTTCTACGAGCTGTGCGAGAAGCATGGCGTGCCCTATCCGCACACGTTTACCTTTACCAAGGCGATGCTCAATGCCCAGGGTGAGGCGCCTGCCGAAGTGCTCGACCAGATCGATTTTCCTTACCCGATGATTCTGAAGCCTTCTGACGGCATCATGTGGTGGCAGCATGAGTTCGAGGGCCAGAAGAAGGCCTATGAGATTGCCGACCGCGCCGAGCTGGAACAGGTCATTCGCGATTCGTATGCCAGCGGCTACACCGACGACCTGATCTTGCAGGATCGCGTGCCCGGCAACGACGAGTACATGCGCGTGCTCACTAGCTATTCCGACCGCAACGGCAAGGTCCGCATGATGTGCCTGGGCCATGTGCTGCTCGAGGAGCATCAGCCCCACGGTGTCGGCAACCATGCCTGTATCATTACCGAGCCCAACGACGAGCTCATGGGCGGCGTGCGCAAGTTGCTCGAGGACCTTCACTTTGTGGGCTATTCCAACTTTGACGTTAAGTACGACGAGCGCGACGGCTCGTTTAAGTTCTTCGATTTCAACACGCGCCAGGGCCGCAGCAACTACTACGTCACCAACAGCGGCTTTAACGTTGCCAAGTATGTGGTGGACGAGTATGTGTTCAACCGCCCGTTTGAGCCGGAGTTTGTGACGGCGCAGGACGAGGCCCTGTGGATGGTCGTTCCCATGGGCGTCGTCGACAAGTACGTCAAGGATCCCGAGCTGCGCGCTAAGGTGCATCGCCTGGACAAGGAAGGCAAGGGCGCCGACCCTTCGTTTATGAAGGGCGACTTTGTCTTTAACCGCTGGCTGCGCATGTGGCACACCAAGCTGCGCCACTTTAAGCTGTTCAAGACGTATTACAAGTAGATGAGCGCGGCGCCCGTCCGGTTTGCATCGGGCGGGCGCGGGTATGATACGCGCAATTGCGCAAGCGTCACCAAGGAGGCGGCGATGGAAAAGCTGGGAGTTATCGGCGGCATGGGCGCCGAGGCCACGTCGTATTACTACGACCAGGTGGTGCGTCATACGGCTGCTGCCTGCGATCAGGAACATATCGACATGGTGGTGCTCTCCAAGTCGACCATGCCCGACCGCACGTTGGCCATTAAGACCGGCGAGCATGCCAAGCTGCTGGCGACCATGAAAGAGTGTGCCCAGGCACTCGAGTCGCTGGGCTGTGCGCACATTGCCATTCCCTGCAACACGTCGCACTACTTCTACGACCAGATCCAGTCGTTTACGAAGGTGCCGATTATCCACATGCCGCGTGAGTCGGTGCGCTATGCCCTTGCGGGTGCGGTGATGGGGGAGTGCGAGTTCGACCCCAACCTGAGTATGCCGGCCGAGCCGGTGCACAAGATTGGCATTGTGGGAACCGATGGAACCGTGGGCGCGGGCGTCTACGGACGCGAATGTAAGGCTGCGGGTGTTGAGGTTGTCTATCCCAGCGAGAAACGTCAGAACGATGTGATGTCGCTTATCTACGATGACGTGAAGGCCGGACGTGAGCCCGATATGGATAAGTTCGACCGCGTGATGTGGGAGTTCGCCCGTAGCGGCTGCGACCGCGTCATTCTGGCCTGCACCGAGCTCTCGGTGCTGCAAAAGTACCGAGAGATGCCCGAGATCACCCTCGACGCCATGGATGTCCTGGTGCGCGAATCCATCATCCGCAGCGGCGCCCCCTACCGCCTCTAGCTTCCGACCTGCCAAAAAGGGACAGGTTTATTTTGGTAGGTTTTATCTGGTGAAACAGTAAAGGCCTCGGCTCGTTTGGTTCGAGCCGAGGCCTTTTGCGTTGGGCGGTTGCTGTCGGTGGTGAACTAGAACAGGAAGCCGATGGCGATGAGGGCGATGCTGACGATGAGCGCGGCGATGTCCAGGCCCTTGATGGGGTAGCGCTTGTACGAGCTGGCGCGCGTACGCAGGTAGAAGCCGCGCTGTTCTGCCGCCAAGGCTGTGGCATCGGTCTTGCCCACGCTCGAGATGAGCAGTGGCACGCACAGTGGCAGCATGAGCTTAAGCTTCTTGATGGGGTTCTTGGTGTCGTACTCGACGCCGCGTGCGGTCTGCGCCTCCATGATGGCGTTCATCTCCTGACCAAACACCGGCACAAAGCGCAGCGCCGTGGTAAAGGTGAAGGCATAGCGATACGGTACGTGCAGCACCTCGACGCAGGCGTTGGCAAGGTCGTTGAGTTTGGTCACCATGAGCATGAGGATGAGTGGTAACGCCACGCCCAGTAGGCGCAGACAGGCCTTCGATCCTGTGATGAGGCCCGTGTCGGTGATAAAGCCCCACACCACGTTGCCATCGCGCATAAAGGCCAGCTGGAGCACCAGCATGATAAGCGCGAGCGGGATCAGCAACTTGAGCAGCGAGAACAGACGGTCGACGACGCCGGCATAGGCACCCAGCGCAAGGGTGAGTGCCAAAAAGCCCAGCAGCGCCACGTAGGTGTCGGACAAGAAGATGCCGACGATGATGGCGGCGGCGAGGCCCAGTTTGACGACGGGGTTCAGGCGATGCAGCAGCGTGTCACCCGGCATGTAGTCGATGACGTTAACCACGGTGGACCATCTCCTTGGTAATTCGAACGACATCGGAGACCTCGCTCACCTGTGTAAAGGCGGGTGAGACGTTGGATGCCAGACGGCGCGAGAGTTCGATGACCTGGGGAGGCTCCACGTAGGCACGCCGCATGAGATCGATGTTCGAGAATAGCTCGTGCGTGCGGCCGCGGTCGAGGATGCGACCGTCGGCCATTACCACAATGCGCTCGGCAAAATCCGAGACGACTTCCATATCGTGGCAGACCATGATTACGGCGCAGCCACGCTCGGCCATGGTGCGCACCGTTTCCATGACGGTCATGCACTCGCGGTAATCAAGGCCACTCGTGGGCTCGTCGAGCACGACGATCTTGGGCTCAACCACTACGACGGAGGCAAGCGCCACCATTTGTCGCTGGCCGCGCGAAAGGGAGAACGGTGCCTCGTCGGCGGGCAGACCAAACCGGTCGATGACCAGCTGGGCGCGACGCAGCGCCTCGGCGCGGTCCATGCCGCCCAGTTCCAAGCCAAAGGCGACCTCGTCGAGTACGGTGTCCTTGCAAATCTGGCGGTCGGGGTTTTGGAAGAGGGTCGCGACCTCGCGAGCGATGCGGCTCGTGGAAACGGCTGCGGTATCCAGTCCCGTGACGCGCACGCTGCCCGAGGCAGGCTTAAGCAGGCCTGTGAGCAGTTTGGTGAGTGTGGTCTTGCCGGCGCCGTTTTGGCCGACGATGCCCACGAGCTCGCCAGGATAGAGCGTCAGGCTAAGGTCGTGTACGGCGGCGCCGCCATTGGGATAGGCAAACTCAACATGGTCGAAGGTGAGTACGGGTTCGGCGTCCTTGGCATGAGGGCGCAACGACGGTGCATGCGGGGAACCGGCGGGTGCCTGGGCTTCGATAACCGCGCGTGCGGGGTCGACGATGCCCGAAATCATGCGCTCGGTCTCATCGACATCCAAGCAGGGGGTACCGCTTACCAGGCCATCGGCCTCGAGGCTATTGAAGATACGCGTGACGCGAGGGCAGTCGACGCCGATGGCACGGAGCTCGTCGGTATGCGCGAAGACCTCGTGTGGCTCGCCCTGCAGCGCAATTTCGCCATGGTTGAGCACGAGCACGCGGTTGCAGTACTCCGAGAGCAGGGCGACCTTTTGCTCAACGACGACGATGGTGATTCCAAGTGCGCGGTTTGCCTCACGCAGCGTCTCGAAAACCAACGTGGAGCTGGCGGGGTCGAGTGCCGCGGTGGGCTCGTCGAGAACCAAGACGCGCGGACGCATGGCGAGGACGGCGGCGATGGCTACCTTTTGCTTCTGTCCGCCCGAGAGCGTGGCGATCTCACGGTCGCGCAGGTCGCTGATGCCGACGGTCTCGAGCGTTTCGCTCACGCGCTGCTCGATCTGGTCGTGGGGAACGCCAAAGTTCTCGAGGCCAAAGAGCATCTCGTCCTCGACGACCGAGGCGACCATCTGCGTGTCGATGTCCTGCAGCACACTGCCGACGATTTGCGACACGTCGGTCAGCGAGACCTCGCAGGTGTCGTGGCCGTCAACTAACACGGAGCCATAAAAGGCGCCGGTGTAGTGGTGAGGCACGGCGCCCGACAGACAGGCGGCAAGTGTGGACTTACCGGCGCCCGAGGGCCCGATGATGCCGATGAAATCTCCCTTGTTCACGCTGAGCGAAACGTGGCAGAGCGCCTGCTCGGTTTGCGTGCCATAGGAGAACGAGACATCGTCGACGTTGATGATCGTTTCCATGGATACCTTTCATAGTCATTGGGGACGTTCTTTAATGACTAGTCGTTTAAGAACGTCCCCAAAAGCTCGTTGTTTGGGACAGTCTTTGGTGGTGAAGCACGGAGACGGCTTTACGAGGGGCCCAGGTTGGCGCGAAAGAGGAGCGAAGCGTACTTGGGTACGCGAGCGACGAATGAACGCCAAGATGGGGTGGCTCGTAAAGCCGAGCGGGTTAGTTGAGCCTAAGGGCCTTCTGGATGGGCAGGTAGAGGGCGCCGACCAGAATGGCGTTAAAGACGGCGGTCATGGCAACGACGGGCAGCATGGCGGCGGCGAGCTCGCCTACCACGCCGAGCATGGCCATCTTGATGATCATGAAGATGACGCCGGAGACAAAGGTGGTCAGGAAGGTTGCGACAATGGCGATTGCGGGCTTGACCTGACCGTCCTTGCCGGCGGCGTTGACGATGCCGGCCATGAGCATGGCGGCGATGCCCTCGGCGGCAAAATCGACGAACGGCGAAGTGGTGGTGATCTGGATCACGGCAGCCGAGATGAGGCCGATGACGAGCGCCTGGCCGATGTTAGGGCGAACGACCAGGATGGTGAGGCAGAAGGCCGAGATGATGAACTCGGGGCTGATCATGCCGCCCGAGATGCCCGAGATGGCCTTGCCGACGGTGAAGTTGAGGATGAAGCCGGCAGCGAGCAGGATGGCGAGCAGGACGAGAGCACGGACGTCGAGTTTGCCGCGGTCGGCGGTCTGGACGGTGCGGGGCTGGGCGGCGGTGGTGTTCTGAGACATGGTGAAAATCCTTTCGGAAGGGGAGTGCAAGAGAAAAGCGGAGGCGCGTGATGCGAATGCGATCGGGCTCGAGATAGAAAAAGGCCCCCGGTCGAAACCGGAGGCCTTCCAATCACCTAGAGCGCAAAAACAGGCGTGAGGGACTCACTGTCGACCGATCGTATTCGCATCACGCCACCACCAGTTGTTGAGAGACTTCATCGTGTTCTTCATGTTGGTGGCTCCTTTCGTGATGCCGTGGCGCGGTCGCACCTAGTTGCTGTTGCGCTGCACTATAACACAGCGAAGTGTGTGCGGGGAAATCTTTTTAAAAAGATTTCAGGCGGGTTTCCCGCCGGTCAAAAGAGCGGGCTGAGCGGGCGAGGCTGCCATTGCTGCCTTGCCCGCTCAGCTAGGACGTTACTCCTTATTGCGACGGTAGAGGAAGTAACCGCCCGCGGAGATGACGGCAACGCCAGCGATGGCGAATGCAGCCACCACGCGGCCATCAAAACGATCACCGGTGGTGGGCAGGCCGCCCTTGGTGTTCGTCTTGTTGGTGGTTACCGTGGTTGTGGTGTTCGACTTGCCAGGCTTCTCGGGCTTGGTGGTGGGCTGCTCGGGCTTAGCGGGCTGCTCGGGGGTACCAGGCTGCTCGGGAGTGCCAGGCTGATCCGGGGTTACCGGGTCGGTGGCAAGAGCGTCTTTGGCGTAGGTGATGGACACCTTGAGGCCGTTGGTCTCGGTGTTCAGGTCGCTCGGAGTGAAGGGCTCGTCAAAGTTTCCGGCCTTCTGATAGGCGCGCATCTCCTGGAGCAGGGCCTTGCACTTGACGTAGGTGTTCTCGGTAGCAGCCTTGCCGGCCTTGTTGGCCAGAGCGGTGCGGCCCTCGGTGGTCGTTTCGGCCAGCATGGCGGCGTCAACTTCCTTGTTCTGCTCGATGAGCTCATTCTGGAGCGCATCGAGGTAGGCACGGACGCTGATACCAAGGGTGTCAGGGTTCTCAAAGCAGAGCGAGCTGATGTCCATGAGAACGTAGTTGATTGAGTTCTCGGGCTCCTCGTTGTACACGACGTCGGTCTGTTTGCAGTGATCGAAGGAGACGGTCTGATCGCTGAAGTACGGGCTGACCTCAGTTATCAGAGCGGAGTACAACGGGATGGCGACGGAATACGCAGCGCGGGAGAGCATCTCCCACTGGATGGTGGCAACCTGGGGATCAAGGCCGCGACGAATCTGGAAGAGGTTGATCTCGGTGTTGCGCTCGGTGCCGATGGCGTAGGCGCCGTCGGTGTTGGCGTTAAGGCCGGGGACATTTTCGCCGCGGTTGCCAAAGGCACGAATCAGCTCAAAGGTGCTCCAGCCAGACTTGCCAGGCTTGAAGAACAAGGGCTGGATCTCGCTGACGGATGCGCCGACGCTGCCGTTGTCGTTGACGATGGTGTAGTCGGCGTCCTTGGTAAGCGGGTTCATGAAGTAGTCTCGGCCCTGGACATAGCGAGTCCACTGATGCATGCCAGTCTTATCGAGTCTCTCGCCATAGGTTCTGGCAACATCGAACTTGCCGTCGGTGTACTCGGCGAAGCCCTTTTCTTCGGGCATGGATTGGATCTTTTCAGAGTGGAGGCAATTCTCGGTGTCATTGAGGTCGACATCGTAGTTGAGGCTCCCGATATTAGGGTTGAGCGACGCGACGTCGTCAGCGAGCTTCATGGCGATCCACTGATGGGCGGAAAGTGTGGCGAACAGCCAGGTCTCGTTGTTGTCGGCGATGATGATCTGGTCGTTGGTACAGACGCCTTGATCATCGATCAGGCTGCCGAGAAGCTCGACGCCCTCGCGGGCCGTGGCGCTCTCGCCCAGGATGATGCTGCCGTAACTGTACTCGCCCAGACCCACTTCCTCATCGATGGGGTCTGCTGCAGCGGCCTCCTCGTTATAGGAGGTGCTTAGCGTGGCGGAGCAGGAGACGCCCTTCTCGTTGATGCCGGCCTCGGAGTAGGCGTCGGTGCGACCCATCCAGTTGGAGGGGTGGTCGCGTACATAGCTGTAGCGATAGGTAGGCTTGTTCGAAGTGTATTCAAAAGCAGATTCAATCGAGCTGTACTTAAAGCCAGGTTCGTGGGCAGGTTCGATGCCGTAGTGCTTAAGATAGCGCTTGCCAAAGTCCTCGGCGCGGCCGTAGTACGTGTTGCCGTCGGCCGTAAGGTTTTAGCCCATGTACATCTGCGTACAGGCGAGCGCAGATGTCGGCATGGACATGATGGTCGCAGCTCCAAAGGCGAGGCCTATGCCTAGCTTCTTGAGCGCGTTGACGGGGCGAGTTTTCCTCATTTTCCCTCCCAGCGTGCGAAAGCCCTCTGTCGCCAGAGGGCTTCAGCCAATAAAGACACCTCATTAGCGTAACGAACTGGAAACAATATTCATCTATGAAAAAAACTTACTCGATAAGCGTGATGAAATATGCGATGAGCGGTTAATTGTACTCAGTTTATAGCTTTACTTTAATAAAGACGCCCTGTAATTACTGTAGTCGAATAAAGTAGCTGGGAATGCCCGAAATGAAAATCCCCTGTTGTTTGGCAAATGCATAAACAGCAGGGGAGACGATAATTGAATGAATATCATACCAATGTGGAATTACTTCTTCCGGCGGTGGATCACGTTGATCGCATAGCCGATGAGCATGGCCAAAACGATGACGATAAAGCCGAGCAGAGGGTTGTCGTTCATGGGGTCCTCCTATTTACCAAGCGGTGAGAATTCGTCGACGATGAGGTCGAGGCATTGCGGAAGCGCGCGGGCACCAAAGACGCCCGAGTTGCTGGAGATGATCTCGCCATCGAACTGCATGCCCAGCGACGGCGTGCAGGTGATCTTGGCTTCCTTGGTTTGGATGATCTTGAACTGCGGACGGCCGAGCAACTTGCCGGCGGGGTCGAGCGCGGCGGTGATCACGGTCGGGAGCAGCTGCACGGTGCGCACGGGTTTGATGACCGCAATGTCGACCATGCCATCGTTCATGCGGCAGTCGGGGAACAGGTTGATGTCGTTTTGGATGACCGAGGTGTTGCCGGCCATGCAGCAGATGCCGTCGAGCTCCTCGACAATGCCGTCATGCTCAATCGTAAAGTGCGCTACCGTAGGGTTGGGCGTGGCGAGCGCAGAGAGGAAGTAGGCGATCTCGCCGATGTCGTTTTTGGTGGGGGCGGCCTTCATCATGATTTCGGCGTCGAAACCCGAGCCGGCGATGATGATGAAGCCGTGGCGCTTCTCGTTGCCGTTCTCGTCGAGCCAAAAGAGCTCGCCCATGTCGACTTTGACCGTGCGACCGGCACGGCAAGCCTTGGCAAGCGCCGCTGCCTCGGGGGCATTACCGATGTTGTTGAAGAACAGGCAGGCCGTACCGGAGGGGAAGACGAGCGTGGGGACACCGCATCCGCGCATCTGGTCGAGCACGTTGGAGACAGTGCCGTCGCCGCCCGAAACGACCACGCGGTCAAACTCGCGCACGTCTGCCACGGCGTCCTCGGGTTCCATGCCATCGCCGATAAAGCGCATCACGACCTCGTCGCCGCCCTGTGCAAGGGCGTGCGTGAATGCGAAGATTTCATCTGAGCTGGGGCCCGATGCCGGGTTGTGGATGATAAGGCAGCGCATACTTACGTTCCCGTTCTGTGACTAACCGAGTATAGTTGTAAGGCAATGCCGATATCCTACCCGTGTATTTCGGGCCTAACCTTATTCGATGGGTTGATATGTACATTTCCACACATCAGGCTCTACTCGACTTTTGCCAGCGCGCCCGTGAGTTCGACGCGATTGCCGTCGATACCGAGTTTTTGCGCGAGCGCACGTTCCATCCGCGTCTGTGTTTGGTTCAGATTGCCGCCCCTGCCGAGAGCGTAGCGGTCGATCCCCTGGTAATCGACGACCTATCGCCGCTGGCCGAGCTTATGGCCGACGAGAGCGTGACCAAGGTCTTTCACGCGTGCTCGCAGGATATGGAGGTCATGCTCCATACCGTAGGCGTGCTGCCGCGTCCGATTTTTGACACGCAGGTGGCCGCCGCCTTTTTGGGCGAGCGCCAGCAGATTTCGTATGGCGCGCTTGTTCAGACGTTCTGCGGTGTATCGCTGCCCAAGACCGAGTCGCTGACCGACTGGTCGCGCCGCCCGCTGACCGATAAACAGATCGAGTATGCGATCGATGACGTCAAGTACCTGATCGTCGCCTATACCGAGATGATGAGCCGCCTGCGCGAGCTGGGCCGTGTGGACTGGGTGCTCGACGAGCTGCGCCCGCTGGCTGACGAGTCGCACTATCGCGCCGATCGCCACGAGGCGTTCCGCAAGGTCAAACGCATCAATTCGTGCAGCCGTCACCAGTTGGGCATCGCGCGCGAGCTCGCCGCCTGGCGCGAGGACCGCGCCGAGCGCCGTAACATCCCGCGCAAGTGGGTCATGTCCGACGACACGCTGCTTGCGCTCGTTAAGCGCAATCCCGTGCGCGTTGAGGAGTTCCGTAGCATTCGCGGTACCGATCAGTTGGGTGAGCGCGATGTGGACGGCGCGCTCATGGCCATCAAGCGCGGCGCAAGCTGCCCGCACGATCGCCTGCCGCTCATGGTGCGCGGGCATCGCCAGATCTCTCCGGAGCTGGAGAGCGTGACGGATCTCATGTACGCGCTCATCCGCCTGGTTGCCGAGCGCTCGGGCGTGGCGACCTCGGTCATTGCCTCGCGCGATGACCTGGCCGACTATATTGACCACCCCGAGCAGAGCCCCCTGCGCGAAGGCTGGCGCTTTGAGCTTGTGGGCTCGCGCCTGGACGATCTGCTCTCCGGCAATATGGGACTCACCGTGAAGGACGGAAAGATTGAACTGTTATAGGGAAGCCTAGCCGGCTGAGTGGGTAAAATGCCTCCAACGTGTAACTCGATTCGGAGGAATTCGCATGCCCTATTACTATGGTTACGGCTTTGGTATCGACCCGCTGTACCTGCTGGTTGTTCTTGTTTGTACAGTGCTTGGCCTTGCTGCGCAGAGCTATATCAATTCGACGTACAAGACCTGGTCCAAGGTTCGCTCGGACTGCGACACGGGCGCCACGGTTGCTCGCCGCATGCTTGACGCCAACGGTTGCAATGCCGTGGGTATCAAGGGTGTCGCCGGTGAGCTCACCGACCATTACAACCCGCAGGATAACAACCTGTATCTGTCGGATGCCAACCGTTCGGGCGGTTCGGTCGCAAGCGTTGCCGTCGCCTGCCACGAGGCGGGCCATGCCGCCCAGCGTCAAAGCGGCTATGCCATGATGAAAGTACGTACCGCCCTCGTGCCGGTCGTCAACTTTACCCAGAACACCTGGACCATCGTGTTGCTCTTGGGCCTGTTTATGAACATTGCCGGGCTCACATCCCTCGCGTTGATCTTCTTCTCGTTTAGTGTACTGTTCCAACTCGTTACGCTGCCTGTCGAGATTGACGCCAGCCGACGCGCCGTGGCGTACATCGAGCAGTCGGGTATGAGTTCCAAGCAGGTCAACGGTGCCAAGAAGGTACTGACGGCCGCCGCGCTTACCTATGTTGCCGCTGCGCTCACCTCGATTATTCAGCTGCTCTATCTTATGGCTCGTTACAACAGAAACTCCAACCGATAACAAATTGGATCGCTGGGCGCCGCGGGGATTCGTGTCCCCGCGGCGCTGTACTATGTGTTGGACTTAAATTTGCGCAGGGCCGGAGTCCATGTGCACGATGACGAAAGGAGGCTGCGTGGCGGGCTGGAATCTAACCGGCAATGCCGTTTCCGCCGAGTTTGACGGTTCGGATGAGCAGGAGCGCAAGGAGCTCAGCGTGAGCCAGGCGGTAGAAATCGCTGCCGGTGCGCTCGATGCCATTCCGCAGCTGAGCGTTCTGGGCGAGGTCACGGGTTTCCGTGGTCCCAACGCCCGAAGCGGCCACTGCTACTTCCAGATTAAGGACGACTCGGCCGCCGTCGACTGCATCATTTGGAAGGGCGCCTATCTCAAGCGTACCTTCGATCTGCGTGACGGCATGCAGGTGAGCTTTAAGGGCAGCTTCAACCTCTATAAGCCCACGGGTCGTATGAGCTTTGTCGCTCGCTCGTTTTCGCTGTCGGGGGAGGGTCTGCTGCGTCAACAAGTGGCGCAACTGGCCGAAAAGCTACGCCGCGAGGGCCTGATGGACGAAGCGCGCAAACGCCGCATCCCGGTGTTCTGCTCACGCGTGGCGGTTGTCACCTCGCTTTCCGGTGCGGTAATCGACGACGTCAAGCGTACGCTGCGCCGACGCAACCCGCTCGTCGAGCTCGTCTGCGTGGGCGCAAAGGTCCAGGGCGAGGGTGCGCCGGCAGAGCTTATTGAAGGCTTGCGCCGCGCCGCTGCCATTACGCCGGCGCCCGACTGTATTTTGCTCGTGCGTGGTGGCGGTTCCTTCGAGGACCTCATGACCTTTAACGACGAGGAGCTTGCCCGCGCGGTGGCGGCTTGCCCTGTGCCCGTGGTGACCGGCATTGGCCATGAGCCCGATACCTCGATTTGCGACATGGTGAGCGACCGCCGCGCCTCCACGCCCACGGCGGCGGCCGAATCGGTGGCGCCGGCCATGACGGAGTTGGCCGATGTGCTCGAGGCGCGCCATCAGCGTCTGGGTGCCGCGATGGCATCGATGATTGGGTCGGCCCAGGTCGACCTGGAGATGCTCGATCAGCGTGGCCGTCGTTCCTGGGATACCTATACGGCTCGCTTGGGCGACGCGCTCGATGCGGCCGCATGCCGCCCGTGTCTCAACGATCCGACGTTTATGGTCGAGCGTCGTGAGTCAGAGCTTGCCTTGACGGCCGATCGTTTGTCCGGTGCCATAACGCGCTCGGTCGGGGCTTTCCGATCCAGCTTTGAACGCCTGCCCGAGCGTCTGGCTGCAAGCACCTCGGGACTCGATGGCAAGCGCCATGCGCTCACGCTTGCGAGTTCCCGTCTGGAGCATCAGGGACGTACGATGCTCAGCAAACCCGCGTCCGACCTGGGCCGAGCTGCTGCGTCGCTCGATGCCCTGTCGCCGCTTAAGGTGCTTGCTCGCGGCTATTCCATCGTATACAGCGATGACGGTGTGGCTACGAGCGCCAAGACCTTTAAGCCCGGCGACGCCATCCGCGTGCGCATGGCAGACGGCAACGTTGCGGCAACGGTCAATACGGTCGAATAGGCCGCGTTTCACAGCGATAAACCTTTAGGAAAGGAAACAGATATGGCAGAGAAGACCCCGGTCGAGCAGCTTACGTACAAGCAGGCTTCGCAGGAGCTGGAGCTCATCATCCGCAGCTTGGAGTCGGGCGATATGGAGCTTGAGGAGTCGCTCGAGAGCTATACCCGCGGCGTCGAGCTCCTCAAGAGCCTGCGCACCCGTCTGTCCGATGCCGAGCAGAAGGTCTCGGTGCTTCTGAAGGACGTCGACGGCAACGACGTGCTCGCTGACGGCGAGGCCGCCAACACCGACGACAGTCTCTCGTTCTAACCATCTCGACCAAATATAATTACCTTGGTCTGTGAGAAAGGAACCTACCATGTGTGATTGCATCTTCTGCAAAATTGCCAACCACGAGATCCCTTCGACCGTTGTCTATGAGGACGACCAGGTCATCGCCTTCGACGACCTCAACCCCCAGGCGCCGGTCCACACGCTCGTGATCCCCAAGAAGCACTACAGCGACATCGCCGACAACGTGCCTGCCGAGACCATGGGCGCCATGGCCCACGCCATCCAAGAGGTCGCTAAGGCCAAGGGCCTGGAGGACGGTTTCCGCGTCATCTCCAACAAGGGCGTCAATGCCGGCCAGACCGTCATGCACTTCCACATGCACGTCCTCGGCGGCAAGAACCTGGGCGAGAACCTCATCTGAGGACGCACAGCCCGTCGCCTTGGCTGCCTTTGGAGTAACCTATGCAGCTTTCTCAACTCGAATACCTTCAAGCGGTAGCGAACTACGGCGGCGTGCGCAAAGCGGCTCGCGCCGTTCACGTGAGCCCACAGGCCGTTTCGTCGGCAATCAAAAAGTTGGAATCTGAGTATCAGATTGTTTTGCTCGACCGATCGGCGGGGGAGGCTGTTTTGTCTCCGGCGGGCAGAGAATTTGCGCGTCGTGCACGCGTGATCCTGGCACAAGTCGACGATCTCAAAAAGTACGCTCAATCGGGGAACGGCGGCGTTTCGCCCGACGGCCATTTCCGTCTTTACGCCCCCTGTCTTGAACTGCCTCCCATTTCTTGGACACGAGAAATGGGAGGCTTTTTATGCGAGTCGACTTGAGGGTGAAGCACGACATCGAGGCCAGGAAGGCGGCGATCGGGCTCT
>CABUIH010000025.1:0-20353 GCA_902491615.1 uncultured Collinsella sp.
TCGCGCATGGCGGCGATGCGGGCGTCCTCCTCGTCGGCGGCGCGGGCGGCGTTGAGCGCCGAGCCGAGGTCGAGCGTGCGGAACAGCTCGCGCTCGGCGACCTCGTAATGGGCCATGGAGCCGCGCTGGGCCTTGAGCGTGTCCCAGTCGCGGGCGACGGCGGAGACCTTCTCCTCGAGGGCCTTCTTCGCCTTGACCTCGCCGAAGGATTTGTTGAGCCACTTGTCGTCGTGCAGGCGCTCGTAGGGCACGACCGGCGCGAGGAGCTCGGCGAACTCCCTGTAGTGGGCCTCGAGCGCGGCCCTCGCGCCCGCCCTGCGCCTCTCCTCCGCCCCGTCGAGCTGCGCCTTGATGCCGTCCGACGCTCCGTCGATGATGGACGTGATCTCCTTGCAGCGCTTCTCGAAGGCGGCGAGCGGCTTGTTGTACTCGCGCTTCACGGCCTTTCGGCGCTCCTCGATCTCGTTCTTCAGGCCGTTGAGGTAGTGGCGGTCGTTCTTGGCCTCCTTGATGGACTCGTCCTTGGTCAGGTCGTACTTGGCGCCCTCGTAGTCCGCGACCTTCGCGCGGATGCTGGCCTCCATCGCGTCGAAGTTCGCGCTGATGACGGACGGCGAGTACGTGACGACGAGGTCGGGCGCCTCCTGCTCCTCGATGACCTCGGCCACGACCTCCTCGGCCTTGCTCTCCCCTGCCATTACCTGACCTCCTCGTTGAGCATCTGGTTGTACTTCCTCTCGGTTATCGCCTCGTCGATGACGGCGGCGTGCCCGACAATCCACTTGGACAGTCTCTCGCGCGCGTCCAAGAACCTGTCGAACGCCTCGTCGGACTTGGTTATGCCATAGATGGTGAACATCGCCTGCTCCTCCGTGGCGAGCTCGGCCAGCTCGGCGAGCATCCCCTTGTAGTCGGCCATCACTCGGTCACCTCCCCGTCGTGGCTAACGAACAGGATCTGGGGCTGCTTGCTCTGGATGGACAGCCAGACCTCCTCGCCGCTCTTGCGGATGGCGTCGAACGCCGCGCTGTCCTCGGTGTCGACCTCGAACTGCAGGACGGCGACGCCGCCCTTCACGGTGGCCTGCTTGAACTTGGCCTCGATCTCCACCGGTATGTTTGTGCTCTCCATCGCTATTCCTCCTTCTCGGCGCCCGCGAGCATCGCCGCGAACGTCTCCAATGTCATGGTCACGAACTGCTCGCCCGGGATGGCGGTCCCGCGGCGCTTCCAGACGACCACGCCGTAGTCGGCCCCGCGGTTCCTGCGCTCGGTCTCCGCCTCGCGCAGCCACTTGGGCAGCTCGTGCCTCCCCTGGTAGTCCTTGCACTCGATTGCGATGCCGCGCCCGGCCACCGACACGCCGCGGATGTCGCCCGTGTCCCTCGAGCCGGTCTTGACCTGCCTGTCGATGTCGGCCCCGAGCTTCCCGGCGAGGTAGTCGGCGACCAGGCGCTCGAACCTCGTGCCCGCGTCCTTGGCGGACCTCCTGCTCCTACTCATCGCGGAACCCGTCGCTCTTGGAGCGGTGCTTGTTGAAGGCGTCCCTCAGCTGCGGGTAGCGCGCCTCCATGATTCGGGCGAGGCTCGGGGCGATGCCGTTCTTGCAGCCCACATGCAGCTCGTTGCGCACCATGTTGACCAGGTAGTTCACCGAGACGTAGCCCTTGCGGTTGAGGCGCATGGCCTGCTCGACCATGAAGCTCCACGCGCCGGGATTCTCGTCTATCCACTTGCGGGCCTCCCGGAAGTCCTGCTCGCCGTCCGCGCCGAGGCCGAATATCTCGAGCTGGTTGCTCATCGGCTTCTGGCGGTACCTCTCGTCGTTACGCATTGACCGCTCCCGCCGCGCATGCCGCCTTTGCCGCCTGGACCGCGCCGTCCATCGTCGGGAGGACGAAGACGGTCAGGATCGCAGCGAACAGGACCGCGGCGGCGATGAAGCCGACCATGGCCCCCGCCCGGAACGCATCGGAGTCGAGCTGCTCGCGGACGGTCGGTCGGTATGGCTTGGGTGCTATGATGGTCTGAGCCTCATGTCTGGGGCTGTTTCGGCGAGTGCTCACAAGTTGGTAGCTGGGGGCGCTCGCTTCTTTGTATGTGTACATCTTGTGTTCCCTTCTGATGTTTCCGCAGGTCAGGGCTAGGGTGCTTTTTAGGGTCTTTATTTTTGGGACTTTTTCGCGCGGCTCTTGGCGCTGTAGCACCTCTGCCGCTCACGGTCGTTCCGCTTGGACCTCGCAGCCTCCTCGCGCATCGCGCTGGCCTGCTCCCTGAGGTCTGCCACGTGGCCCTCCTTCGTGCACTCCGCGCACCAGCCGTTCGCCTTATTCAGCGGCTTGAATGTCATGCGCCCGCACTTGGGGCACATCCAGCGCTGCCGGAGCGATATGCCGCACTTCCTCGCCTGGAGCTTCACGGCCTCGGTAGTCCTCCCGAGCGCCTTGGCTATCTCCTTGGCGCCGTCGCCGGCGTGCTCCCTCAGGTACCGGATCTCACGTGTCGACCATGGCCTCACTGTCTCTTGCTCCCCTCCTTCCTCTCCCATTCCCGGTACGCCGCCCGAAGCGTCGAGCACATGGTGTCGAGCGCTATCTCGCGCGGGGTCTTGGGCTTCTCCTCGTGTTCTTTGGCGTCCATTTAGGACACCGTCCGGTTGTCGGTAAGACCGAGTAGGTAGTCAGCCGAACACTTAAACAGGCGAGTCATCGCCACCAGTTTCGAGCCGGGGATCTCTCCTCCATTCTCATAACTGGCGACAGTAGCTCGACTCTTGAGGCCGATCTTCTCTGCCAGGTCCTCTTGACTGAGACCAATGCGGACACGTTCGCTAGCAATGGGATTCATTTGCACCTCCATTTCACTATTTGTGAACTTCACAATACGTGAATATAGATTAGTGCCCAGCTGTTTGCAAGCATGATTTCACTATTTGTAAATCTTTTTGTACAATATGCTCACGCTTAGAAACAGGAGGTAACCGTGGGCATGAAGTTTCGCCTCAAAGAAACGAGGCTCAAATACAAGAAGAAGCAGCCAGAGGTTGCCAGCGCACTCGGCATCGGCGTACCCATGTACTCGATGATTGAAAACGGGCAGCGCGAGATAAATGGAACGAAGCTTGTGAAGCTCGCCAGATTCTATGGGTGCTCTGTCGATGAGTTGCTTGGGACTGGTTCGTGGGACGAGGGGGAATGACCTATGGGTCTGTTCGGTGACATTGCGAGAGCCGCCGCTAACGCCGCTCTCAGCACGGCGAAAGATATGATAGGGGACGCTGCTGCCGCTAAGATTGGCCAGCAGGTTGGCGTTGGCAAGTCCATATCGTTTCGCGGTGAGTGTGAGCGACCCGTATACGTCTATTACGGCGAGCCGTTGAGGAAGATTCGTAAAGGTGATGTGTTCGATGCCGAGGTCGTGACGAAGCCAATGCGGCTGAGAAGCGAGCTCACGGGTGGCGTATGGGACACCACGGACGACGGCTTCGCGCTCGCATACAAAGGAAAGGTGTTTGGGGCAGCGTCGGCTCTCGGAAACACGTTCAAGGACATTACGGAGCTCGGATACAGGATCACTGTGTCGTGCAGAATGACGGGATGGTACGCCAAGGGAATCCCGACCGTCGTCATGATGATCGACGAGCCCGAGGAGATATTCGCGTGGCTCGATGCCTGCAAGGGCCTTGGGCGCGACGTCAGCTTCGAGGAAAGGCATTCCCCCGAATGCGAGTCGGCCGCCTTAGCGGAACGCACCAGGCTTGAACTGTCGAAGGCGTGCGGGCGAGAACTGCCGGTGGGCGTGGACGGAGACTGTGTCTACATCGAGGATGACAAGTGGGCCGGCATGAGAAAAAGCGGGGTATTTCCGGTCGAGGTCTCCACGGAGCTGATCCCGACTCCTCGCGGGTCAACGGCGAAACCGCATGTCGCCGTCTTTGTGGATGGGTCGATGGCGGCCGATGTCAGCGCGAGGTGCGTGCACTACAAGACCCTCGCCGAGCATGCCGGCGAACGCCCATATTTCGCCTGCTGCCAAAAGCGAGAAGGTCACGATGGCTCTCCCATATGGAGGGTGACCGTTGTCTATCTCGGAAGATAAAAGAGCCCCGTCGGCAGCGCCGGTACCGCTATAGCCGACAGGGCATCCAACCAGTGCACCCATGCAAACTCAACTTGAAGGAAGGGTGACATACACATTATGCCAAAGAGGGCAGTGATATACGCGAGGTTCTCGTGCAACAGGCAGCGCGAGGCCTCGATCGAGGACCAGCTGCGCGTCTGCCGCGAGTGGTGCGCGCGCGAGGGCTACGAGGTCGCAGCGGAGTACTGCGACCGCGCCGTGTCGGGGCGCACCGACGACCGCCCCGAGTTCCAGCGGATGATAGCCAACGCCGGCGAGAGCGAGATCGTCCTCGTCTACATGATGGACCGCTTCAGCCGCGGCGAGTACGACGCGCCGATATACAAGCGCGAGCTCGCCACGCACGGGGTCAAGCTGGTCTCGGCGCTCGAGCAGATACCGGACAGCCCGGAGGGCATCATCTACGAGAAGCTGCTCGAGGGGCTCGCCGCCTGCGAGTCGAGGAAGACCGCCATCAGGACCAAGCGCGGCATGGAGGGCAACGCCCTCAAGTGCAAGACCAACGGCGTGCGCATCTTCGGATACCGCAGGAACGAGGACGACGAGTACGAGGTCGACGAGGCGCAGGCGGCGTGGGTGCGCGAGGCCTTCGCGCTGAGGCTTGAGCGCATGTCCATGAACGCGATAGCGCGCGAGTTCGCGCGGCGCGGCCTCAGGACGCGCAAGGGCAACCCGTGCGGCCAAGCGATGGTGCAGCAGATGCTGCGCGACCGCAGGTACACGGCCAGGTATGAGTGGGGAGGCATCGTCCGCGAGGGCGGGATGCCGGCGATAGTGGACGAGGTGACGTTCATGGAGGTCCAGGGAATCAAGTGCCACAAGCAGCGCTCGAGCGAGAGCTGGGGCGACTTCGCCCTCGCGGGGACGGCACTGTGCGCGGAATGCGGCAGGAACCTGCAGGGCGTGAGCGGCAGGGGCCGCAACAACGTGAAGTACGAGTACTACAGCTGCCCGGGGTCGTGCGTCCGCAACATCAGGCGCGAGGAGCTCGAGGGCTCCATAGCCTCGGCGCTGCGCGGGCTGCTCGGCGACCGCAGCGAGGCGCTGCAGATAGCCAACATGGTAGCGGAGCGCGCGGACACGGCCGAGGTGCGGGCTCGCCGCAGACAGGCCGAGGACTCGCTCAGGGCCGCGGAGAGGGGCCTGAGGAACATCCTCAACGCCATCGAGCAGGGCGTGATAGCGCCGGGCGTGAACGAGCGCATAGCCGAGCTCGAGGAGCAGCAGGCGCGAGCGAGGTACGACCTCGAGGCCATCACGGACGAGCGGATAGACCCGCAGCGCTTCGCCGACTTCCTGCAGTGCGGGACGGCGCTCGACGACGCGACGCTGCTGAAGGCGTTCGTTTGGCAGGCTGTCGTCTCGGAGGACGAGATACTGGTCACGCTGAACTACGACAAAAAGGGCGAACCCGCCAGATTGGACATCCAGCGGGTTCGAGCAAAATTGGAATGGTGCCCCATGTTGGATTCGAACCAACGACCTTCTGCTCCGGAGGCAGACGCTCTAATCCCCTGAGCTAATAGGGCGAACGGTTGGCATTATACCCAAGTGCGCCACGGGCTAACAAAATAATAGAAAAAGCTTTGCAATTACGTGGGAGACGCGGCGCAAAGGCCCACTTTAGAACGCAAAAGTGAAACAATTAGTATAAACTCACATGCACCATATATACACGGCTCGCGATGCGGGCCGTTTTTGCAAGGGCTATCCATCGAGGTGAGAGGCACACCATGATTGCAATTTTAAAGCAGAGCGCCAGCGATGAGGCCGTCAGCCACATCGTCAGCTGGATCGAGAAAAAAGGACTCAAGACCGACGTCTCGCGCGGCGAGAACGAGACCATCATCGGCCTGGTGGGCGATACGACCAAGATCGACCCGTTCCTGCTCGAGTCCATGGACGTCGTCGAGCGCGTGCAGCGCGTCTCCGAGCCGTTCAAGCGCGCCAACCGCAAGTTCCACCCCGAGGACTCCGTCATCGACTGCGGCCACGGCGTCAAGATCGGCGGCGACCAGTTCCAGGTCATCGCCGGCCCGTGCTCCGTCGAGGGCGAGAACCTCATCCGCATCGCCCGCCGCGTGAAGGCCGCCGGCGCCACGATGCTGCGCGGCGGCGCCTACAAGCCCCGCACCTCCCCGTACGCCTACCAGGGCATGGGTCCCGCCGGCCTGGACCTACTGTGCGAGGCATCCGCCGAGCTCGACATGCCGATCGTCACCGAGATCATGGACCCGCGCGACGTGCAGGTCTTCCTCGACAAGAAGATCGACGTCATGCAGATTGGCGCCCGCAACGCGCAGAACTTCCCCCTGCTCAAAGAGGTCGGCAAGACGCAGACCCCGATCCTGCTCAAGCGCGGCATGTCCGGCACCGTCGACGAGCTGCTTATGGCAGCCGAGTACATCATGAGCGAGGGCAACGACAACGTCATCCTGTGCGAGCGCGGCATTCGCACCTTCGAGACCCGCACCCGCAACACCTTCGATCTCAACTCCGTGCCGGTGCTGCACCACCTGTCGCACCTGCCCGTCGTCGCCGACCCCAGCCACGCCACCGGTTACACCCGCTATGTTGAGCCCATGGCGCTCGCCGCGACTGCCTGCGGCGCCAACGGTCTGGAGATCGAGGTCCACGACGACCCGAGCCACGCTTGGTCCGACGGTGCCCAGGCCCTCACCCCCGACCAGTTCGACGACACCATGCGCCGCATCCGCGCCATCCGCGAGGTCGTCTGCCAAGAGACCGTTCAGGAGTAGTCCATGGGTACGGTGAGAAACGCACGCGTTAACCAGGGTGGCCCCAAGTGCGCCGGCATCGTGGGCCTGGGCCTCATCGGCGGCAGCTTTGCCCGCGGCTATGCGCAGGCGGGCGTCCGCGTGCTGGCCTGGGACCCCGATGACGACGTCATGACGGCCGCCAGCATGGGCACCGTTGTCGGCGAGCTCAACGACGAGACGCTCGGCGAATGCGACATCATCGTCCTGGCATGCTATCCCGAGGCCTGCATCGAGTGGCTCGAGGCGCACGCCCAGGCACTCGCCGACGCCACCGACACCGAGGCCATCATGGGCCCCGTGGTGATCGACACCGTGGGCGTCAAGGGTATCGTGTGCGAGCGCGCCTTTGAGCTTGCCCGCGAGCACGGTTTTTACTTTGTAGGAGCGCACCCCATGGCGGGCACGCAGTTCTCGGGCTACGCGCATTCCCGCGCCGACCTGTTCCAGGGCGCACCGCTCGTGCTTGTACCGCCCGCAGTGGACGATGCACTTAAGCTGGAGCTTTTGGGCCAGGTGCGCGAGATGGTACGTCCCTTAGGCTTTGGCAAGTTCAGCGTAACGAGCGCCGCCGAGCACGACCGCGTCATCGCCTTTACAAGCCAGCTCGCGCACGTCGTCTCCAACGCCTACGTTAAGAGCCCGACCGCTCAGGTCCACCACGGCTTTTCGGCCGGCAGCTACCGCGACCTCACCCGCGTGGCGCACCTCAATCCGCAGATGTGGTCCGAGCTCATGATCGACGACGCCGATGCGCTCGCCTTCGAGATCGACCATCTGATCGAATCGCTCGGCGCCTACAGCCGCGCCCTTAAGGACCGCGACCAGCGCTATCTGGAAAATCTCCTTGCCGAGGGCGACCGCATCAAGCGTGCGCTCGACGACGAGGCCTCCCACTAGACCACCCATCACGCCAGGTCGAAAGGACCGAAGCTTATGGCGATTACCATCGATATCGACACCGCACGCCCCTACCAGGTGCATGTGGGCACGTTTTTGCTGGAGCAGGCAGGCCCGCTCGTCCGCGCCACCTCCGGCGGCTCGCGCGCCGTCATCGTGACGGACACCAACGTAGGCCCCCTCTACCAGATGCCCGTTAAGCAGAGCCTGGAGGCCGCAGGCTACGAGGTAAGCATCTGCACCTTCGAGGCCGGCGAGGCCCATAAGCGTGCCGAGACCTACGTTGCCATTTTGGAGTTTGTGGCCGAGCACGAGCTTTCGCGCTCCGACGTGATCGTGGCGCTCGGCGGCGGCGTCGTGGGCGACGTGGCAGGCTTTGTGGCCGCCACCTACATGCGCGGCTGCAAGTTTGTGCAGATTCCCACAAGCCTGCTCGCCATGGTGGATTCGTCGGTCGGCGGCAAGACGGCCATCGACCTGGCAGCCGGCAAGAACCTGGCCGGCGCCTTTTGGCAGCCGAGCGTGGTCATCGCCGACGTGGGGTGCCTGGCAACCCTCACGCCCGAACAGTTCGCCGACGGCTGCGGCGAGGTCGTCAAGCACGCCGTGATCGCAGACCCCGAGCTCTTCGCCGAGTTGGAGAAGACCCCACTCACGCTTGAACTGCTGAACCGCGACGTGGCCCGCGTGGCGCTCATCATCGCCCGCAATATCGACATTAAGCGCGCCGTGGTCGTTGCCGACGAGCGCGAAACCAATCAGCGCAAGCTCCTCAACTTTGGACACAGCGCGGGGCACGCCGTCGAAGCCTGCGAGCACTTTGAGCTCGGCCACGGCAACTGCGTGTCAATAGGCATGGGCATCATCACGCGTGCCGCAGCCCTGCATGGCGTGTGCGATGCTGCACTGCCCGGTCGTATCGAGGAGCTCTGCGCCCGCCATGGCCTCAAGACCCGCTGCGACCTCGATGCCGATGCCGTCTTTGCCGAGGCGCTCCACGACAAAAAACGCACCGGTGACACTATCGACCTGGTGATTCCGCACGGTATTGGCCGCTGCAGCATCGACCGCACGCCGCTTTCCACCTTCCATGATTTGATTGCCGAGGGCCTCGGCCAGAAGGGAGACGTTTCCGCATGTTAGCCCGCATCACCCCGTCCCCGCTCAAGGGCACCGTTCCCGCCATCGCGTCCAAGTCGATGGCGCATCGCCTCATCATCTGCGCCGCGCTTGCCAACGGTGAGACGCACGTTGCCTGTAACACGACCTGCGCCGATATCGAGGCCACGGTGCGCTGCCTCACGGCGCTCGGCGCCCGCATCGAGACCGTCGAGGACGGCTTCCAGGTCCACCCCACCATGAAGAGCATTGAATTTGGCCTGCTCAAGGCCCTTGCCGGCGGCACGCTCGACTGCGGCGAGAGTGGATCCACGCTGCGCTTTATGCTGCCTGTCGCCTGCGCGCTGGGTGCGGAGGCCACCTTTGTGGGCCAGGGCCGCCTGGGCGCCCGCCCGCTCTCCCCGCTTTCGGACGAGATCATCGCCGCCGGTTGCGACCTGCAGGGCCTGGGCGGCTTTCCGCTCAAGACGAGCGGCCGCATGCGCCCGGGCACCTTTGTGCTTCCGGGCAACGTGAGCTCGCAGTATATCTCCGGCCTGCTGCTGGCGGCCCCGCTGCTGGCCCAGCCCTCCTGTGTGCAGGTAACCGGCCTTATCGAGAGCCGCCCCTACATCAACCTGACGATCCAGGCCATGAAGGCCTTTGGCGTCGAGGTCAACGTCGAGCGTATTCCGGCCAAGGACGGCCAGCCTGAGGTCACGAACTTCCGCGTGAACAGCGGCTCGTACCGCACGCCCGGAAGCGTATCCGTCGAGGGCGACTGGTCCAACGCCGCCTTTTGGCTGTGTGCCGGCGCCATCGGCTCCGACCCCATCACCGTGGAAGGCGTGTCGCTGAGCTCCGCACAGGGCGACCGCAACGTGCTCGCCGCACTTTCGCGCTTTGGCGCCCGCATCGTGCGCTCCACGAACGCCGCCACCGTCCAGTCCGACAAGCTCGCCGGCTTTGAGATGAGCGCCCACGACATTCCGGACCTGGTGCCTGTTATCTCGGCCGTGGCATCGCTGGCCCAGGGCCGCACGTTCATCCGTGACTGCGCGCGCCTGCGCATCAAGGAATCCGATCGCCTGGTCACCACCACCCGTGAGCTCACCGCGCTGGGCGCGCAGGTGCGCATCGCCGGTGACGACCTCATCATCAAGGGCGTCGATGCCTTCACCGGCGGCGAGGTCGATTCGCACAACGACCATCGCATCGCTATGATGGCCGCCATCGCCGCGAGCCGCGCCACCGGCGAGGTCGTGATCCACGGCGCCGAGGCGGTCAACAAGTCCTATCCCGATTTCTTTGACCACTACCGCCTGCTGGGCGGCAAGGTCACGCTCGAGGAGGAATAGCATGTCCTCGACCTTTGGCAACGTCTTGCATCTGAGCATTTTCGGCCAGTCGCACTCCCCCGCCATCGGCTGCTCGCTCGATGGCATTCCGGCAGGTATCGCCGTTGACCAGGAGCAGCTGCAAGCGTTTTTGGACCGTCGCGCCCCCGGCCGCGATGAGACCGCGACCAAGCGCCGCGAGGCCGACGCCGCGCACATTATCGCCGGCGTGGTCGATGGGCACACCACCGGTGCGCCTATCGCCGCGATCATCGAGAACACCAACACGCGCTCCAAAGACTACTCCGAGCTGCGCCGTAAGCCCCGCCCGGGCCATGCGGATTTCCCCGCGCGCGTGAAGTACCACAACATGCACGACGTCGCCGGCGGCGGACACTTCTCCGGCCGCTTGACGGCGCCCCTGTGTATCGCCGGCGGCATCGCGCTGCAAGCGCTCGAAGCCCGCGGCATCAAGGTGATGGCGCACGTGGCCCAGATCGGCGGCATCTCCGACCTGCCCATGGACGACATGGTCTATCGCGAGTCCGACCGCAAGGCGATTCTTTCGAACGACCTGCCGTGCATCGACGCGGCGGCTGCCGGCCGCATGCGCGAGGAGATTCTGGCCGCGCGCGATGAGCTCGACAGCATCGGCGGCATCGTGGAGTGCGGCATCTACGGCCTGCCCGCGGGCATCGGCGACCCCATGTTCGACGGTATCGAGAACCGCATCGCGCAGATCGCCTTTGGCATTCCCGCCGTTAAGGGCGTGGAGTTTGGCATGGGCTTTGCCGTCGCCGCCATGCGTGGCAGCGAGAACAACGACCCGTATCGCATCGATGCCGAGACCGGCGAGATCGAGGTTGAGTCCAACAACGCCGGCGGCATCCTGGGTGGCATTTCGACTGGCGCGCCCGTCATGTGGCGTATGGCCGTAAAGCCGACGCCCTCCATCGGCCGCGAGCAGCAGACGGTGGACATGGACGCCATGGAAAATGCCGAGCTCTCGGTCCACGGCCGCCACGATCCTTGCATCGTCCCCCGCGCCGTCCCCGTAGCCGAAGCAGCCGCAGCACTGGCCATCTGGGACGCCCTCCTCGAGGACGCCGCTCAGCGCCAGTAATCCCCGTGGGGGCCAACTCCGGCCCCCACGCCCACCCAGTGATTTTTCTGGGACGGGGATTAAAAAATCATTAGGTACACAATGATTTTTTAATCCCCGTCCCAGAAAAATCACCGACACGTGAAAGGGGTCTCCATGGACCTTGCCGATATTCGCCAGGCCATCGATGGCATCGACACCACGCTTCTCAACAGCTTTATCGAGCGCATGGACATTGCCACCGAAGTCGCCAAGTCAAAAATCGAGATGGGCAAGGCCGTCTTTGACCCCGCCCGCGAGCGTTCCAAGCTCAACAACCTCGCCAGCCGCGCGCCCGAGCGCTACGAGGCGCAGACCATCACCCTGTTCCGTCTCCTCATGAGCATGAGCAAGGCCGAGCAGCAGCGCTACATCAACGAGCTCAAGGGCATCACCGTCTCGCAAAAGGCCCACGCCACGGCTGCAGCCTCCGACACACCCTTCCCCCAGACGGCCACCGTCGCCTGCCAGGGTGTCGAAGGCGCCTACAGCCAAATCGCCGCGTGCAAACTCTTCGACGTGCCCGACATCGCGTTTTTCGAGACCTTCGAAGGCGTTATGCGCGCTGTGCGCGACGGCTTCTGCGAGTTTGGCGTGCTGCCCATCGAGAACTCTACCGCCGGCTCGGTCAACGCCGTCTACGACCTGCTCGCCCAGTTCGACTTCCACATCGTGCGCTCGCTTCGCCTCAAGATCGACCACAACTTGCTCGTCAAGCCCGGCACTAAGCTCGCCGACGTGCGCGAGGTCTACAGCCACGGCCAAGCCATTGCCCAGTGTGCCGGCTTTATCGAGTCCCACGACCTGCACGCCACCAAGTACCCCAACACCGCCATGTCGGCCGAGATGGTCGCCAGCTCCGGGCGCACCGATGTTGCCGCCATCGCATCGCGCAGCTGCGCGACACTCTATGGCCTGGAGGTGCTGGAGTCCAACATCCAGGACTCGGACAACAACTACACACGCTTTGTCGTCATCAGCCGCGAGCCACGCGTCTATCCCGGTGCCAACCGTACCTCGCTCATGATCACCACGGCCAATGAGCCGGGTGCCCTCTATCGCGTGCTCGAGCGCTTCTACGCGCTCAACATCAACCTCATCAAACTCGAGAGCCGCCCCATCCCCGGCCACGACTTTGAGTTTATGTTCTACTTTGATCTGGACTGCCCCTTTGGCAGCAAGGCCCTCGACGACCTGCTCGATTCCATCGACGACGTGTGCGAGAGCTTCACCTACTTTGGCAGCTACACGGAGGTGCTCTAGATGACTGACGTCGCCGCAACCCGCCCCTACGGCGTGCTGGGCCGCGTGCTGGGCCACAGCTACACCCCGACCATCTACAAAGAGCTCGCTGGGCTCGAGTACGTGCGATTTGAGCGCGAGCCCGAGGACCTCGCGGCCTTTATGACGGGCGAAGAGTGGGAGGGCACCAACGTGACTATCCCTTACAAGCGCGCCGTCATGGAGTACCTGGACGAGCTGAGCCCGCTCGCTGAGCGTATGGGCAACGTCAACACCATCACGCGCCTGCCCGACGGCCGCCTGCGCGGCGACAACACCGACTACTTTGGCTTCCAATGCCTGGTTGAGGAGTTGGGTGTGGAGGTTGCCGGCAAGAAGGCCCTCGTGCTCGGAGCCACCGGTGGCGCCGGCACCACGGCAACGATGGTGCTGGGAGACCTGGGCGCCATCGTTGTGCCCGTGGGTCGCACGAGCGAGGTCAACTACGGCAACATCGTGCAGCAGTCCGACGCCGCCCTACTCGTCAACTGCACGCCCGCCGGCATGTTCCCCCATTGCCCCGACGCGCCTTGTACGCTCGAAGGGCTCAATGCGCTCGAAGGCGTTATCGACATTGTCTACAACCCCGCCCGCACGGGACTCATGCTCGAGGCCGAGCGCCGCGGTATCCCCTGCATCGGCGGCCTGCTGATGCTCGTGGCCCAAGCGGCACAGGCCGTCGAGCGCTATACCGGCCAGGTCACCCCGCGCGAGCGCATCCTGGACGTAACGGAGCGCTTGTCACGCCGCGAACAGAACATCGCGCTCATCGGCATGCCGGGCTCGGGCAAGACCCGCGTGGGTGAGCAGATTGCCCTGCTCACGGGGCGAGAGCACATCGACCTGGATCGCGCGCTTGAGGAACGCCTGGGGATGCCCTGCGCCGACTATATCGTCGAGCGCGGCGAGGCGGCCTTCCGCGAGCAGGAAACGGCGGCGCTCTCCGACATCTCCAAGCGCAGCGGCCTGGTGCTTTCCACCGGCGGTGGCGTGGTCACGCGAGACGAGAACTATCCGCTGCTGCACCAGAACAGCAAAATTGTGATGCTCAACCGCAAGCTCGAAGAGCTCGCCCACAAGGGCCGCCCCATCACCGCACGCGACGGCATCGATAAGCTCGCGGAACAACGTATGCCACGCTACCGCGCCTGGGCCGACCACATCATCGACTCACGCGACTGCGCCGCCAATACCGCCCAAGCCCTCCTCGACACCCTCCCACCCGCTCTCTAAAAAAACCACCACAAAGGGGACAGGCACCTTTGTGGTGGTTTCTCGACTGCAAAGGAAGCAACCATGAAAGCACTCGTCATCAACGGCCCCAACCTCAACATGCTCGGCATTCGCGAGCCGGGCATCTATGGCAGCGACAACTACGACCGCTTAGTGCAGATCTGCCAGGAAGCGGGCGCCGCACAGGGCTTCGACGAGGTCGAGGTCTTCCAGTCCAACCACGAGGGCAACATCGTCGACAAGATCCAGGAGGCCTACGGCAAGGTCGACGGCATCGTCATCAACCCGGCTGCCTACACGCATACGAGCGTGGCGATCCTCGACGCCCTCAAGGCCGTTGCCATCCCTGCCGTCGAGGTGCACATCAGCGCCGTAGAGACGCGCGAAGACTTCCGCCAGGTGAGCTACGCCCGCCTAGCCTGCTTCGCCACCATCACCGGCGAGGGCCTGCAAGGCTACGCCCACGCGCTGGAGCTGCTGAGGGAACGTCTCGAAAAGTAGCCTCGCGAGCAAATCCATCAACGCGATTCACACGCTAATAATGCCAGTGCCGCCAGCAGCAACCTCGCTACTGGCGGCACTTTATTACTGGCATATAATCATTGCAGTCACACAACGTCTGGAGACGCGCATGTTAAGCATCCATCTGGGGGATTACCCCGGTTCCATCTACGATACCGAAACCTATTTTAGGAACTCATACTTGGACTCATGGTTCGAAGACCCTATGGCCGCACAGATTATTAAAAGCGTGGACGGATCAGAGCTCATCGGTCCCCACAACATCGTAAGCAAACAGCTGGGCTCGATCACCCCACTCGAACTGTCCGGCGGCGTTAAGACGCTGCTGCTGGTACGCAATCTCCCAAATATGGTGTTCAACGCATCCACCTGCGGAGACAACTGTGCCCGCTGGCTACTCAAGATCGGCAAAGAGCAGGATGTGATGGTGACCTTATACCACATCATGAAATTCCCCTGGAAGAGCTTTGAAATCCGCATTGAAAACGATGGCCGCATCGTCAGAAACATGCAGGAGTTTGTCGGCGCCACGAATGACTTTTTGGATGTTGATGAGTAATGAAGGGAACGCATACCGTTGTCGTAGAGCGTGCAAAGGTCAAATACACACTCACGTTTAAGCGCAATATTTCCTTTATACGCGGCAACAGCGGCACGGGTAAAACGACGCTCATCTCGATGATTCGCGACTACAACGACCGAGGACCGGAAAGCGGCGTTGCACTCAGTTGCGACGTGCCTTGCGAAACGCTTTCCGGCAGACGCTGGGAGCGCGAGCTATCGATCATCGAAGATTCAATCGTCTTTCTAGATGAGGGTAACGAGTTTATCTACTCAAAGGACTTCGCCAAAGCCGTCAACGGCTCGTCCAACTATTTTGTTCTGATATCTCGTCGCGATGCCAACGAGCTCCCCTACAGCGTTGATGAGATCCTGAAGCTAGTCAACACGACAAGTAAAACAATCAATGGCCGCAAGAGCGACAGGCGCTTCTACTCGGTGGCCAAGCCGCTATATGACCACACGGCAAGTATGCTGTATCAGGATCTAAATGTTGGATTCGAGGTACCCGACGCCGTAGTTGTCGAGGATAGCAAATCTGGCTATCAATTCTACGACGCTCTTTGCAACCGACTCGGGATCCCCTGCTATACCGCCACCGGCGTTGCGAATCTAAAACGTACGATTCACGAATGTCCCGAGCAAAACATCCTTGCTATTGGAGACGGAGCAGCATTTGGTCCCTACATCGAAAAGGTGCTCGGACAGCGCGTTTACAAGAACGTACGCTTGTTCCTCCCCGAATCATTCGAGTGGACACTCCTGCAATCTGGCCTCATTCCCAGTAACGATATCTTAAAAATCCTCGAGGATCCCTCAAGCTATATCGAAAGCCGCGACTACCTGAGCTGGGAGCGGTTCTTCACCGATGTGTTGATCAAATTCTCGGCAGACACTCGCTACGCCTACAGAAAGGCAAAGCTCAATGAGCAGTACCTGAGGCCGCAGGCGATGAATGCAGTTGCAAACGTCTTGCCCGAGTGCCTGAAGGCAGACTAGATACAGCGGGGAGGGCCAAGTTGGTCCTCCCCGCTTTTGTTACGCCTTCTTGATCACGTACGCCAATCCAATATCGCAGGCACAGCGTACGATTGACGCGAAGAACCACGATGCTGGCAGCGTCATAAGCAGAGGCTTGCTCACGCTCGGCTCCAGCCCCCTTTGGCGCGCCGTATAACCAATCCACATCAGCAGCACAATAGCAGCTCACGACACGGCTTCGGCCTAAACGTATACCCGGCAAGAACAAAGAACACCGGCATGTGAAAAAGCCCAGACCACCAAGCGGTCTGGGCTTAATAAACGATGGTGCTCCATGGCGGATTCGAACCGTCGACCTTGGGATTAGAAGTCCCCTGCTCTATCCAACTGAGCTAATGGAGCAAATAACCGCACGCCCAAGCAAGCGCAAGCCTGTCAAGCGCAAGTAATTATAGCCTAGTTGAACTGCTCGCGGTACGCCTTGCAGACCTCATCGACCGGGCCGTCCATGCGAAGGTCACCCTTCTCAATCCAAACGGCACGCTGGCAGATGCGCTCAACCTGCTCCATAGAGTGCGAAACGAACAGAACCGTCACGTCGCCGCTCTGGATAAAGTGCTGGATGCGGGCCTCGCACTTCTGCTGGAAGAACACATCACCGACGGACAGCGTCTCGTCAACGATCAGAATATCGGGCTCGGTAATCGTCGCGATTGCAAAGGCGATACGCGCCACCATGCCCGAGGAGAAGTTCTTAAGCGGCATATCGACAAAGTTCTGCAGCTCAGCGAACTCGATAATGCCGTCAAAGTTGGCGTCGATGAACTCCTTGGTATAGCCAAGCAGGGCGCCGTTCAGATATATGTTCTCACGGGCAGTCAGCTCGGGGTCAAAGCCGGCACCAAGCTCAATCAACGGTGCGATATTGCCGTGCACCTTAACGCTGCCCTCGCTAGGCTCAAGCACGCCAGCGATAATCTTGAGCATCGTAGACTTGCCGGAGCCATTGGTGCCGACCAGACCCACGACCTCGCCGCGATGAATATCGAACGAGATGTGCTTAAGCGCCCTAAACTCCTCAAAGAACAGCTCGTGCTTGGCAAGCTTGATGAAGTACTCCTTGAGGTTGGTCAGCGACTCGGACGCCATGTTAAAGATCATGGTGACGTCGTCGACCTCGACAGCCAGAGGCTGCTCGCTGTAATCAACAACAGATTCAGTCATCACAGCACTCCTTAGATGTAGAGGATAAATTTGCGCTCGGACTTATGGAACACGGTATAGCCAATAATAAGCGCAAGAACCGCCCAAGCGACGCACATACCAAACGTCATAAGCGAGGGCGTAGTCTGGAACAGGAAGATATCGCGCATAAACTGCAGGTAGTTGAACATGGGGTTCGCATACATCAAGATACGCACGAGATGCGGCATTTGCGCAATATAGTCAGTCGTCCAGAAGATGGGCGTAATGTAAGTCCACGCCGTAATGACGACGCTCCACAGATGCATAACGTCGCGGAAGAAGACCGTAAGGGCAGAGAGCATCATGCCCAGGCCCATGCAGAAGCACATAAGCAGCAGCAGGCAAACCGGCAACAGAATCAGGTGCCAAGAAGGCATAACGCGGAACCACAGCATGACGATGGCGACGGCGACCAGCGAGAAGGCAAAGTTGACCAGCGAGAAGAGCACCTTCTGCACCGGGAAAACCCAGCGGTGCACCTTAACCTTCTTGAGCAGAGGGGCAGCGCCCACGATCGACGTCAGGGCCTGGTTAGTAGACTCAGACATGACGGCAAAGGTGATGTTACCCACGATCAAGTACAGCGGGTACATCTCGGGCGTCATTGAGCCATTGCGGCCCTGGCCAAAAATCGTCGAGAACACGATGGCCATGACGATCATCATCAGCAGCGGGTTGAGCACCGACCATGCGACGCCCAGAACGCTACGGCGATACTTGATCTTAAAATCCTTGGTAACCAGCTGACGAAGGATAAACGCGTCCTTCTCAAATTCGTTCTTAGCAAACGTCGCAGGCAGACTGCGAGTTTCTTGTTGCTTTGTCTGATCCGACACGGATGCAACTCCTTTACTCGTAATCGTTGACAAACGAACAGTATAGACCCGACGGCCATGCAAACGATTCGCGCAACAAAACTGGAGAACTAACCCACATCTTAGGATGCCAGGCCCAAACGGCTATACTTTCTAGGATTGAATGTATAAGGAGCATTAAGTGAATTCTGAATCCATCGCCGTCATCATCCCTTGCTACAACGAAGCGCTCACGATCGGCAAAGTCATCGACGACTTTCACCGCGAGCTTCCGCAGGCGACGGTCTATGTCTATGACAACAACTCGTCGGACGATACCTCACGCATTGCCACCGAGCACGGCGCCACAGTCCGCTTTGAGCCCCGTCAGGGAAAGGGCAACGTGTGCCGCCAGATGTTTCGCGATATCGACGCCGATTGCTACCTGATGGTCGACGGAGACGACACCTACCCCGCCGAGGCGGCCAAGGCCCTCTGCGAGCCCATCCTTAACGGCACGGCCGACATGACCGTAGGCGATCGCCTTTCCAACGGCACCTACGCCGAGGAGAACAAGCGTGCCTTCCACGGCTTTGGCAATAATCTGGTCCGCGCCATGATCAAGTGGATCTATGGCTACAGCTTCGATGACGTCATGACAGGCTACCGCGCCATGAGCCGCCCGTTCGTTAAAACCTTCCCAGTGCTTTCCGAGGGCTTTCAGATCGAAACCGAGCTCTCGATCCACGCCGTCGACCACCGCTGGCGCATCAAAGATGTGCCCATCGAGTACCGCGACCGTCCCGAGGGTTCCGAGTCCAAACTCAACACCGTGAGCGACGGCATTAAAGTCGTTGCGATGATCGGCACGCTGTTCAAGGACTACCGCCCGCTGAAGTTCTTCAGCCTCGTTGCGCTTCTGTTCGCGGTATTCGGCCTCGCCCTGGGCATGCCCATCGTTGTCGAATATTTCCAGACCGGCCTCGTCCCGCGCTTCCCCACCGCTATGCTCGCCGCCTCGTTTATGTTCCTGTGCGGCCTGAGCCTTGCGACCGGCTTCATCCTAGATTCTGTAGCAAAGGTCGAAAAAAAGCAGTGGGAGGTCAACGTGTACAGCAAATACGCCTACGACGACCAGCCCGGCCACCCTACTTCCATGCCAAGCGAGAGGTAGATCTTCCGCAAAATACTATTGGCACCACTGCGCAGATAGCCACCAACAAGAAAAGCCGCCGTTAAAGAACGGCGGCTTTTACTCTCGAAAAGTTAATAGCGGCTAGAGCGTCTTGATGTACTCCCCCAGCTCTTCCTCCCAGTCGGGCATGTGGAAGCCGGCAGCCTCGAGCTTGGACAGGTCGAGCGCGGAGTGGACCGGGCGCGGGGCGACGGGGCCCTCGGCGCTCGCGTAGTAGTCGGCGGTCGATACCGGCACGACCCTGTCCCCGTTGCCGTTGGCGGCCTCGAAGACGGCGCGGGCGATATCGGCCCAGGACTTGACGGTGCCGGAGCCGGTGCAGTCGTAGGTGCCGTAGGGGGCGTGCGTCCCCAGCACGTGGAAGATGGCCTCGGCCATGTCGCGCGTGAAGGTCAGGCGGCCCAGCTGGTCGTCGACGACCGTGACCTGCTCGAGCCCGTCCTCGGGGTCGGCGACGCGGTCGGACAGGCCCTTCATCGTCTTGACGAAGTTGCGGCCCTCGCCGATGACCCAGCTGGAGCGCATGATGTAGTGGCGCGGGCACCCGGCCACGGCGATGTCGCCGGCGGCCTTGGTCTGGCCGTAGACGGACAGCGGGCTGAGGGGCTCGTCCTCGTCATGCACCTCGGCGGTGCCGTCGAAGACGTAGTCGCTGGACACGTGGACGAGGGTGATCCCGTGATCAGAGCATGTGCGGGCGAGGAGGGCGGGGCCGGTCGCGTTGGCCTTCCAGGCGGTTGCGCGGCCCTCGGCGGTCTCCGCCCTATCCACGGCGGTGTAGGCGCCGCAGTTGATCACGGTGCCGTAGAGCGACCAGTCGTACTGTGTGTAGGCGTCCGGATCTGACATATCGAAGGTGTCGATGTCGCAGAAGTCGAAGTCCTTGGCGACGCCGCGCTCCTCCGCCAGCGCGCGCACCGCGCGGCCCAGCTGGCCGTTGCAGCCGGTGACGAGCGTCCTCTTGGGCGCCATGGGGACGACGTCCTTGAGCATCGGGTGGTTGAGGTCGGCCTCGGAGACGGTGGCCCGGTCCAGCGGGATGGGCCACTGGATGTTAAGCTCCGGGTCGGCGAGGTTCACGAAGGTGTAGGTCCTCTTGAGCTCCAGCGACCAGTGGGCGTCCACCAGGTAGGTGTAGGCGGTGCCGTC
>CABUIH010000026.1:0-20037 GCA_902491615.1 uncultured Collinsella sp.
ACAGCGAGCGACGTCCAGAGCGAACAAGTTGGCATGAAAAAGGCAAGGCATAGACTTTCTGGTCATGCCTTGCCTTTTGAATGACAAATTGTCGCTCTGGGTGGCGCGCAGCGTCGGCCCGTTACGCGGGTTGGTAAACCCGCGTAACTACAAATCCCCGCCGGCACCCAGCAGCTTGCGCATGACCTGTTCGGGGTTAACCGAGCCGTCGCGCGGGGCCAGGGCGGTGATCTTCTTCTGCATCTTGTACTCGTGCAGCTCGTCCTCGAGCTGGCGCACGCGGGCGCGGAGCTTTTCGTTCTCGCGCTCGCGCTCCTCGGCACGCTCCTTCATATCGAGGATGCGCACCACGCCGGCAAGGTTGATGCCCTCGTCGGTCAGCTGGTTGATGAGCTCCAGGCGCTCGATATCGGCACGCGAATACAGACGCGTGTTGCCGCCCGAGCGCTGGGGGTTCACCAGGCCCTTGGACTCGTAGACGCGCAGAGTCTGCGGATGCATACCGGTCAGCTCGGCCGCCACGCTAATCATGTACAGCGGTTTGTTCCTATTGTCCTCGGCCATGCTACCTGACCCCTTTCCGTCTCGTTATCGTCCATCATAAGCCCGCGGGCGTGGGCGTGCGCCGCGACCGCCCTAGTACGTCGCCTTGTAACGGTTGACCTTCTCGCGATAATCGCGCGTGTCGGCCTCGCGCAGCTTGGTCATGGCATCGCGCTCATCGTCGGACAGGTTCGTGGGGACCTGCACCTTGATCTCGACGAGCAGCGCACCCGTGCGGCCGCGATGCTTAACGTCGGGCGCACCCATCTCCTTAAAGCGAAACTTCTTGCCCGTCTGGGTACCCGCGGGCACCTTCAGACGAACCGCCGCACCGCCGGGCGTCGGCACGTCCACCGTGCAGCCGAGCGCCGCCTCATAGACCGAGACCGGTACCTCCATGGTCACGTCGGCACCTTTACGCTTAAACAGCGGGTGCTCCTCCACATGCGTGGTCACGACCAGGTCGCCGCGCTCGCCGCCGGCAACGCCATACTCGCCGCGACGCTTGTAGCGTAGCTTGCCGCCGTCGACCGCGCCCGCGGGCACCGAGACCGTAATGGTCTGCTGCTCGCCTGTCGAGGGAATGCGATAGGTGACCTTGTGCGTCACGCCGCGAAACGCGTCCTCGGCCGTCACATCGACGGTCAGCGACAGGTCGCCGCCCTTGCGAGCACGGCTGCGACCCGCGCCGGCACCGGCAGCGCCCGCAGCCCCGGCAAAGCCCGAGCCCCAATCGCTGCCCCAGGCGCCGTTGCCGCTAAAGATGCTGTCGAAGATGTCGCCCCAGCCGCTGGCACCCGCGCCGGCACCGTAGCCGCCGCCATACGCGCCGCCCGCGCCCGGCATGCCGCCAAACATGAGCATCTGGTCGTACTCTTTGCGCTTCTTCTCGTCCGAAAGCGTCTCGTAGGCCTCGCTGATCTCCTTGAACTTGGCCTCGTCACCGCCGGCATCGGGGTGATATTTTTGCGCGAGCTTGCGAAACGCGCTCTTGATCTCTTTGTCGGAGGCGCTCTTGGATACGCCCAGGATGTCATAGAAGGTTTTGCCTGCAGCCATCGTAGCTCCTCTCCTGTTTCATCCGTCGCCCAGCGGGCGGCGGTTCATGCTTTCATATGGCACTAGGCCAGAAAGGGCCCCGGGTGTTGCCCCGGGGCCCTTCTCAATTACTCCTCGGTGCTCTCGGCCGTATCGGCCGCAGCATCCTCGGGCGCCGCTTCGGGCTCCGGTGCGGGGCGCTTCTCGCCACCGTAGGTCACCGTCACCATCGCGGAACGCAGGATGCGGTCCGCCATGCGGTAGCCCTTCTGGTACACGTCGTTGACGGTCTCGTCGTACTGCGATGCGTCCTCGACGCGACCCACAGCCTGATGCTCGAGCGGATCAAACGCTTCGCCCTTGGGGTCGATGGGCTCAACGCCCTCATGCGCAAACACGTCGAGCAGCTTGGCATGCACCGCGTCGACGCCGTCGACGAACTGCTTAAAGTCGTCGGCAAGCTCCTGACTGCGGGCGTGGTCGATCGCACGCTCGATATCGTCGACCACCGGCAGCAGCGCAGTGACGAGCTTCTCGGTCGCGCGCTCGCGCTCGGCGATACGCTCGTTGGCGGTGCGGCGACGGAAGTTCTCCCAGTCGGCCTGCAGACGGGCGGTGCGCTCGGTGGCGTCCTTTGCCTTGTCCTCGGCGGCCTTCTGAGCCTCTGCCGCAGCATCGAGCTCGTTGCGCACGTCGGCAAGCTCTTTCTGAGCCTGCTCGAACTTGAGCTTAAAGTCGTTGTCGGCGGCTTCCTCACCGGCGCGGATAGCGGCTTCCACCATCTCGTCCTCGGTCATCGTCGCCTCCTTGTTGGAATCCTCTACTTGGTTCTCGGCAGCCTCGGCGGCCGGGGCCTCGTTGGCCTCGGTAACGTCTGCGGCCTCTACGGGAATCTTCACGTCCTTCTCCTCAGAGTCAACGGGGGCGGCACCAACGGCGGCCGCCTCCGTGCGAGCTTTACGAGCGGACATGATTACTTGTCCTCGTCGTCCACAACCTCGTAGTCGGCGTCGACAACATCATCGTCGGCAGGCTGGGCACCGGCGGCACCGTCGGTCTGCTGCTGAGCGTCGGCGTAGACAACCTGGGCCAGCTCGTAGGCCACGGACTGCAGGGACTCGCCGGCGGCCTTGATGGCCTCGACGTCAGAGCCCTCAAGCGCCTTCTTGGCGTCGGCGATAGCGGCCTCGGCCTTGGACTTCACGTCGGCGGAAACCTTGTCGCCCAACTCGTTGAGGGTCTGCTCGGTGGAGTAGCACAGGCTGTCGGTCTGGTTGCGGACCTCGACCTCTTCCTTCTGCTTCTTGTCCTCCTCGGCATGAGCCTCGGCGTCCTTGACCATACGATCGACCTCGTCGTCGGAAAGCGCGGTGGAGCCAGAAATGGTGATCTGCTGCTCCTTGCCGGTGCCCTTGTCCTTAGCGGAGACCTTGACGATGCCGTTGGCGTCGATGTCGAAGGTGACCTCGATCTGCGGCACGCCGCGGCGGGCAGCCGGGATACCGGTCAGCTGGAACTTACCGAGCGACTTGTTGTCGCGGGCAAGCTCGCGCTCGCCCTGGAGCACGTTGATCTCGACGCTGGTCTGGTTGTCGGCAGCGGTGGAGTAGACCTCGGTCTTGGAGGTCGGGATCGTGGTGTTGCGGTCGATCATCTTGGTCATGATGCCGCCCATGGTCTCGACGCCCAGCGACAGCGGGGTAACGTCGAGCAGCAGGATGCCCTCGACGTCGCCGGTGAGCACGCCGCCCTGGACGGCAGCGCCGTCGGCAACGACCTCGTCGGGGTTCACGGACATGTTGGGCTGCTTGCCGGTCATGGTCTTGACGAGCTCCTGGACGGCGGGCATACGGGTGGAGCCGCCGACGAGGATGACCTCGGTCAGATCGGAGAGCTTAAGCTTGGCGTCGCGCAGGGCGTTGGTGACAGGCTGCTTGCAGCGCTCGAGCAGGTCGCGGGTGATCTTCTCGAACTCGGCGCGGGTCAGCGTGTAGTTGAGGTGCAGCGGGCCGGACTGGTTCATGGTAATGAACGGCAGGTTGATGGTGGTCTGCTGGGCGGCGGAGAGCTCCTTCTTGGCGTTCTCGGCGGCCTCCTTCAGACGCTGCAGGGCCATGGGGTCCTGACGCAGGTCGACACCGTTCTCCTGCTGGAACTTATCGGCCATCCAATCGATGACGCGCTGATCCCAGTCGTCGCCGCCCAGGTGGTTATCGCCCGAGGTGGACAGAACCTCAAACACGCCGTCGGCGAGGTCGAGGATGGAGACGTCGAAGGTGCCGCCGCCCAGGTCGAAGACCAGGATGCGCTGGTCGGTGCCCTGCTTGTCCAGGCCATAGGCAAGAGCAGCAGCGGTCGGCTCGTTGACGATACGCTTGACGTTGAGGCCAGCGATCTTGCCGGCGTCCTTGGTGGCCTGACGCTGGGCGTCGTTGAAGTAGGCCGGGACGGTGATGACGGCGTCGGTGACGGTCTCGCCCAGATACTTCTCGGCGTCGGCCTTCATCTTCGCGAGCGTCATGGCGCTCACCTGCTCGGCGGTGTAATCCTTGCCCTCGATGTCGACGACGGCACGGCCACCCTGGCCCTCCTTGACCTCATACGGCACGGTCTTGATCTCGGAGGTGCACTCGGAGTACTTGCGGCCCATGAAGCGCTTGATGGAGAACACGGTGTTCTTGGGGTTGGTGACAGCCTGGTTCTTAGCGGCCTTACCCACGACGCGGTCGCCGTCGGCACGGAAGCCCACGACGGACGGGGTGGTGCGGTCGCCCTCGGCGTTCACGATAATGGTCGGAGAACCGCCCTCGAGGACGGCCATAGCGGAGTTAGTAGTACCAAGGTCGATACCAAGAATCTTGCCCATTAGAAATTCCCTCTCTCTTGTGCGTTTGCACCGACTCGGCGGTCTGTCGAGCGGTGTTTCGGCTTGTCTTTCAGGATGTAGTGTATCCCCTTATGGGCCGGAATATACAAAATCTAAGTCAATTCATATAAGATTTCTTATTGCTGAGAGTTTAGGTTCTTAAATACGCAGGTAGATGCGCTGAATGAGTTCTCGGCAAATCTATTGAGATCTATGTAGAGATAACTGAGGCTTGAGTCCGGGGGTGCCTGGGGGCCGTCTTGCGGAAAGCTCATCCCGGTTTGAGCGTGGATTCCGGGTCGCAGTTTCCGTCTGAAGGCTCAACCGGAAACTGTATCCCGTTTTGGGAGCTGATACCGGCTCGCATTTTCCGCTAGCGGGCCTAACCGGAAACTGCAACCCGTTTTTCGACAAAATAATGGGATGCGGTTTCCGCAAGCACGCTCAATCGCCCTATATTTCAAGTCACCTTTAGCTAACATTTACGCAGCTCAACGGCCCCACCTGCGTGTTTTTTAGTAAACCTTGGCATACTCGGCGAACGGTATGAAGATGCCGGTCAGAGGGTATTGCAAACGGTCGCTCCCGTGGTATGTTTTTGCCCGAATCAAACCGGCGCGCATCGCCTGTAGCGTCGGTCAACAGAGAGGAAACTACCATGGCTCATCCCGTAATTGATGCCGACGAGTGCATCGCTTGTGGCGTTTGCGTCGACTCCTGCCCCGCTGGCGTCCTGGAGCTCCAGGACGTCGCTACCGTCGCTGACGAGGACTCCTGCGTCGCCTGTGGCGCTTGCCAGGACGCTTGCCCCGCTGGCGCGATCACCGAGATCGTCGAGGAGTAACAACTCCCCCACCTGCACACTCAAAAGTACACCGTGCACAAAAAAGGAGGCCTCCGCATCGCCGCGGAGGCCTCCTTTTGCATTCGTCGTTACTAGGACAGGTCGTCTTCGTAGGGCATTAGGTCCGCCAAGTAGCCTTTCTCCTTGAGTATCGCCTCGATCTCGTCGAGGGTTTGCTCGTCCTCCGCCGCGATGCGATGGAAGTGATAGCCGCTCGTCACCGTTAGTAGCGGGAAACTCTTGCCGCTCTCGATATCGCGCAGATAGCGCTCAACATCGCGACGGTTGCGGATGTCCAGGTCGGCCGTGATCTTGCCGTACACACGATGGTTGACGATCACGTTGAGCACGGCGCCACCCGCGTCGACGATACTCGTGAGCTCGTCGCCCGCCTGCTCCACACTGTGGCGCACCTTAACAAGACGCGTGGGCACGGCGGGGCTACTCGCGGCCTCCTGCAGCACGTAGCCGCGATTGGTCGCCACGATATCGTGCCCATCGGCGCGCAGCAGGGCGATGTCCTGCACCACGACCTGGCGGCTCACACCCACCTCGTGGGCAAGCGCGCTGCCCGATACGGGTCCCTTGGCTCGCTCGAGCACGGCCATGATGGCACGGCGACGCTCGCGGGCGTTCATAATTTACCGTCCAGCAGACGCAGGTGCTTAAGCGAGAGGTCGAGAATCGGCGCGGAGTGCGTCAGGGCGCCCGAGCTAATAAAGTCAACGCCCAGGTCGGCAAGCGCGCGGATATTGCTGGCATCCACGTTGCCCGAGCACTCGGTCTTGGCGCGACCGGCGATAAGCTCGATGGCGGCGGCCATGTCGTCATGGGTCATGTTGTCGAACATGATAATGTCGGCACCGGCCTCCACGGCTTCGCGTACCATGTCCAGGTTCTCGCACTCGATCTCGACCGTCGTGGTAAACGATGCATGGGCGCGCGCCATCTCGATCGCACGCGTCACGCCACCGGCGGCATCGATGTGGTTGTCCTTGAGCATGACGGCCGTCGACAGGTTGTAACGGTGGTTGCTGCCGCCGCCGATCTCGACCGCGGCCTTCTCGAAGACGCGCATGCCCGGCGTGGTCTTGCGTGTGTCGACAAGCACGGTCTTGGTGCCCTCGAGCGCCGCGGCCATCTGGTGCGTATAGGTAGCGATGCCGCTCATGCGCTGCAGGTAGTTGAGCGCCACGCGCTCGCCCGAAAGCAGCACGCGCGCATCGCCACGCACCTGGCCCACGTGGTCACCGGCGTGCACCTCGTCACCATCGGCAACATCAAACAGCACCGAACTCTGCGAATCCAGCAGCTCAAAGGTGCGAGCGAATACATCCAGGCCCGCGATGATGCCATCGGCCTTGGCGATAAGCTCCACCGTGGCGGGACGCGCCGTGGGACACACGCTCGCCGTGCTCACGTCCTCAAAGGTAATGTCCTCGCGCAGAGCCTGCAGAATCAGATCATCGACGACGAGCTTCATGGTAATGGGATTCATGGTCTACTCCTCCACGGCCTGCGTGCCGGCGGCACGGGCCAAATCATCGATTGCCAGGGTATCGGCGATCAGGGCGCGATGACGGCCATCGAGCGCGGGATCGCCCGCCTGCTCCACGGCCAGCGACTCGCCGGTACGCATATACCACGCGGCGCGACGACCCCAGACCAGTGCCTCGAGCAGGCTGTTTGATGCAAGGCGGTTCTTGCCGTGAACACCGTTGCAAGCCGTCTCGCCCGCGGCGTAGAGCTCGGGCATCGAGGTGCGGCCGTCCTTGTCGACCCACACGCCGCCCATAAAGTAGTGCTGCGTGGGCGTAACGGGGATGGGCTCGTCCAAGATGTCGCGGCCGTCCTCCAGGCAACGTGCGCGAATGTTGGCAAAGTGCCCGGTCACCACATCGCGCTCGACGGGGGCAAAGCTCAGCCACTCGTGCTCGGTGCCGTCCTGCTTCATCTGCTCGCGAATGGCGGCGGCGACCACATCGCGCGGCTGAAGCTCGTCGGTAAAGCGCTCGCCAGCGGCGTTGAGCAAAATCGCGCCCTCGCCGCGGCAGCTCTCGCTGATCAGGAAGGTGCGGCCCGGCTGCGGCGAGAACAGCCCCGTGGGGTGAATCTGCACGTAGTCCAGGTGCTCCATCTTAATGCCATGCTCCTGAGCAATGTAGCAGGCATCGCCCGTGAGCTGCGGGTAGTTGGTCGAATGGTCGTATACGCCTCCGATACCGCCCGTCGCCCACAGCGTGTGGCGGGCATGAATCTTAAACGGCTCGCTGGCATGCACGCCCTCGGCGGCGTTTGCCAGCTCGTCGGCGGGACGAACCGAGTTGTCCTCATCCACGGGAACGGCAACGACGCCGGTGCACACCGTAACGCCATCACGCTCGCCCGTCAGGATGTCGGTCATGGCCACGTGCTCCAAAATCTGCACGTTATCCAGCTTGCGAACGGCTTGGAGCAGCTTGGTCGTGATCTCCTTGCCCGTAATGTCGGCATGGAAGGCAATGCGCGGACGGCTGTGCGCGCCCTCGCGGGTAAAGTCGAGGCTGCCGTCGGCCTTGCGCTCAAAATCCACGCCCATGGCCAGCAGGTCGTTGATGACCGAGCGGCTCGAGCGGATCATAATGTCGACGCTCTCGCGACGGTTCTCATAGTGGCCGGCGTGCATGGTGTCCTCAAAGAAGGCATCGTAGTCCGAGCCCTCGGGCAGCACGCAGATTCCGCCCTGCGCGAGCATCGAATCGCACTCGTCGACAGCGCCCTTGGAGAGCATGATCACTCGCGTGCTTGTCGGCAGATTGAGGGCCGCGTACAGACCCGCCACGCCGCAGCCGGCAATAACGACGTCGCACTCCATATCGGGGTATTGTTTGGTTTCCATAGGAATCCTCTCCCTTGTAATGCTGCATAAGGGACTGCCCCTCATGTCACATTGGCTTAGCGCGCCGCGTACTCGAGCATGCGGTCGAGCGTGAGCTTGGCCTGGTCGGCAGCCTCGTCCGACACGCCGATCTGCACCTCGCCCTCGCCCGTCTCCAGGCAGCGCACGAGCTTTTCGAGCGTGATGAGATCCATGTTGACGCAGGTGGGCTGTACCGCGGGGAAGTAGAACTTCTTGCCGGTGCCCTGGCAGCGGCGCTCGAGCTCGTAGAGCACGCCGCGGACCGTCACGATGATGAACTCGCTCGCGTCCGACTCCTCGGCATACTTGATGATGCCGGCGGTGGAGCCGATGTAGTCGGCCTCGGCCAGAACGTCGGCCTTGCACTCGGGGTGCGCCAGCACGAGCGCGTCGGGGTGGGCCTCCGTCGCGTCGACGATCTGCTCGACGGTGATGATGTGATGGCGCGGGCAGTAGCCGTTGTTGAGGATGACGTGCTTTTGCGGCACCTGCTCGGCTACGAAGCGGCCCAGGTTTTGGTCGGGAATGAACAGAATATGCTGCTGCGGCAGCTCGGACACGATCTTAACGGCGTTGGAGCTGGTGACGCACACGTCGCTCCAGCTCTTGATCTCAACCGTGGAGTTGACGTAGCACACCACGGCCAGGTCGTCGCCGTACTCGGCGCGCGCCGCGTCGACCGTCTCGCGCTTGACCATGTGCGCCATGGGACAGTCCGCGCCCGGCTCGGGCAGCAGCACGGTCTTAGTGGGATTGAGCAGTTTGGCGCTCTCGCCCATAAACTCCACGCCGCACAGCACGATGGTCTGCTGCGGCAGGCTTTTAGCGAGCTTAGCCAGGTAGAAGCTGTCGCCGACGTAATCAGCCACGGCCTGCACCTCGGGCGCCACGTAATAGTGCGCCAGGATCACCGCGTCACGTTGGGTTTTTAGTTGCTGAATGGCCTCGACGAGCTCTGCGGGCACCAGCGCCGCGCGCTCCGTTGCCGTCGTTGCCGATGCCAGGCCGGCCGCAATATCGCGTGCAAGCTCCGATGCATCCATGTTCGCGCTCTGTGCCATCAAGGCCCCTCTCTTTTGGCGAATCTTGGGGCTTTAGTATGACACCTAGGTTTACAGCTGACAAGACAGCTGTAAACCTAGGTGTAAAGTTGAAATAAAGATTCAATCATGTGGCAGGTCCATTTTCGAACTGGCAAGCTATGGATAGCCGAGTTCTCGATAGCGCAGGAGGCATCTTTCGCCACCGCAATACCGCTTGGCGCGAGTTGCACGCCGTGGGGCGCAAACGGTCCGCACCCCCGCAAGCGGCGCGTACCCGATGTGGCAAAATCGAACTACTTAAGGGGGCCGAATGCTCAAGATTATTGCCTGCGACGATGATGTCGCTTTTCTAGATAGACTGCACCGGATGATCGACCGTTGGTCGACCGAGACGGGCACGGCGGTCGATGTTGCGCTCGTCACGCGCGGCGAGGACCTGCTGGCCCGCCATGCCGCATCGCGCGCCGACATCATTCTGCTCGACATGATCATGCCGCTCGTCAACGGCATGGACACCGCACGCGAACTGCGCCAGGCCGACACCGCCGTGCGCCTGGTGTTCCTCACCTCGTCGCCCGAGTTCGCGCTGGAATCCTACGAGGTCCGCGCCTTCGACTATCTGCTCAAGCCCGTGACTTACGAACGCCTGGCGCGATTACTCGACGAGCTTTCGAGCATGCGCCCGGCGGCAACCGACGAGCTCGTGATCAAAACTTCCTTTGGCTACCACGCCTTGCGCCTGTCCGACATCGAATATGCCGAGGCGCGCAACAAGCACGTGGTCTTCCACCTGCGCGACGGACGCGATATCGAGGCACTCGAGTCGTTCCGCAGCGTCGAGGACCGCTTGGAGCAAAACGCGGTCTTCTTTAAATGCCACCGCAGCTACCAGGTCAACCTGCGCAATATCGATCACTTTGACCGCACGGACATCGTCATGCGCTCGGGCGCGTGCATCCCGCTTTCGCGCAGCTGCAAGCAGGGATTCCAAGACGCCTACTTTGCGGTGCGCTTTGAGGGCGGGAGGCGCTGATGGTCTCCTCGGTCGAAATGATCCTTTGGGCAATCCACCACGCCACGACGCTGCTCTTTGGCGTCTTTGCCTCGGCGGCGCTGTGCGGTGTCGAGATCAACCGGCGTCATGCGCTTGAACTGGTGCTGGTCGGCGTCGTGACCGGCGCTGCCTTTTCGATCGCCAATGCCGTCGGCGGCGAGCTTTTCGCCCGCCAGGTATATCCGCTCGTCGTGCATCTGCCGCTCGTCATCTATTTGTGCGCGCGCTACCGCCTGAGCCCGCTGCTTGCCGTGCTCGGCATTACGAGTGCCTATCTGAGCTGCCAGTTCAGCAATTGGATGGGCATCGCCGCATTTGCCGCAACCGATTCTCAGATCGCGTACTATCTGGCGCGCATCGCGACCACACTCGCCGTCTTTGCCGTCCTGTTGCATTGGGCCGGCGACATCGGTCCGCGCTTGGCGATTAAAAGCACCACCGAGCTGAGCATCCTTTTAATCCTACCGCTCGTCTATTACGTCTTTGACTATGCCACCAACGTCTATACCACGCTGTTCCACTCGGGCTCGGTGGTGACGGTTGAGTTTTTGGCATTTGCGCTCTGTGCCTTCTATCTTATGTTTCTTGCCGTTTACCTACGCGAATACGAAGAAAAAGAAGCTGCCGAGCGTGAACGCTGGATGCTCGAGACACGCGACAGCGCCGCCATCAAAGAGCTCGAGGCCTGGCGTCAATCTGGGCGCGAGCTGTCGATTCTTCGCCACGATATGCGCCACTTCCTACGCGGTCTGGCCGCTTTAATTGAGGAGGGCCACACCGACGAGGCGCTCAAACGCATCGACGAACTCTGCGAAGCCGGCGACCGCACCGCCGTACGCCGCTTCTGCGCCAACGAGACCGTAAACATCGCGCTTTCGTCGTTTGGCTCGGATATCAGCAAGCGCGGCATTTCCGCCGACTTGCGCGCCGCCGTGCCCCAGAGCGTGCATGTGGCCGATGTCGACCTGTTCAGCGTGCTTTCGAATGCCCTGGAAAACGCCATTGCCGCGGCGAGCACCGCCCCCGAGGGCAAGCGCTTTGTCGATCTTGATCTGCGGTTTGAGGACGGGCAGCTGCTGCTTTCGGTTTCCAACACATTTGGACGGGCGCCGCACATGGTCGACGGCATGCCCGTGGCTCAGCACGCCGGTCACGGCTTTGGCACCAAGAGCATTAAGCTCGCCGTGGAGCGCATGAACGGCAACTGCCAGTTCCGCATTAACGGCGATCGGTTTGAGCTGCGCGTTGTGATGTAAGGGCGCGGACGCGACGGATTTGCGTTCCGCGGGTGCGGCTCGCCCGCTCGGGGTCTTTTGTCGATGCGGGCTCGCTACAGCGGCGCGGCTGCCGGGGTCAGCTGCTTGATGTATGCCCACATGCGCTGCTTGGCGGCTTTGTCAGTGAGCGCCGCCTCAAAACCGTCGAGCGCGAGCACGCGGCGGCCCTGCACATGGGCGACCAGGCCGGGCTTGAGCATGGCGGTGTCGAAGTCATCGATCGCCACGAGCATATCGGCGTAGGTCTCGCGCATGGCGTCAGCCGCGTTGTTGTCGAGCAGTAGCACCGCCTCGGGGTCCAAAGCCTCAAGCGCCTCACGGAACAGCTCGCACGGCAGAGTCTCGCCCACCGCGACCGCTCCGTCACCCACGCCGGCGACGCTTGCCAGCACGCAAAAATCTTCGGGCGCGTAGCCGATGGCCCCAAGCGCCTTGCGCAACGCCGCGCCATCCGGGCCGGCGGCAAGCTCGCCACCCGAACGCTCGGCCTCGTCCAAATCGCCTTTGACCAGCACGATCGGCGAGCACGCGTTGCCCGCGATACGCACGCCACGACCCGCGAGCGATGCGAGCTCCTGCTCGGTCGCCTGGGCGATGGCTTCTTTTTTCTGGCTTTGTGACGTGGACATGCGCTCTCCAATCGTTTGCGTGCCCACCATTATATAAAAGAGCCGCCCGCGAGTGGTTGCTTTGCGGGCGGCTGGGTATAAGCACGGTCGTACTGAGTTTTACGCGGCCGAGCCGCGTCGCATTATGGAGGTCACCATGGCTGACATTAATCAGATTACCCCCGAGAACTTCGATTCCATCGTTAACGACAGCCTGCCCGTGCTGGTTGATTTTTGGGCACCGTGGTGCGGGCCCTGTCGATCCCTCTCGCCCATCGTTGACGAGGTTGCCGATGAGCTGGCGGGCAAGCTTGCCGTTGCCAAATGCAACGTCGACGACAACCAGGACCTGGCCATGAAGTATGGCGTCATGAGCATCCCCACGCTGATTGTGTTTAAGAACGGCGAGGAGATTGACCGCTCGGTTGGCGCTCTGCCCAAGGCGAGGCTGCAGGCGCTGCTGGAGAAGCATCTGTAATACGCTTGTTACTTACCCGCCGTCTATGAGCGCTTTTGCACCGCTCGCCGGACTTCTGGATGCACCGAGTGCAACCACGGATAGTATGGTAGTCACAAACAGCCCCCAGTGAACGGGTGCGGGTCGCACAGACTCGTACCCGTTTTCTTATGCAACTGCGCGCAGAGCGGGCGTAGTAAAATCTGAACCACTGAACTGCCCCATACAAAAGGAGATTTCCCATGCATGATGTTGGAATGAACATGAGCCAGCTTGCCATGAGCGTCAAGCAGGTCGACGACACGATCGAGCTCGCTCATGAGTGGAGCCATCAGCTGCTGCATGCGACCGAGAACTTTGATATGGAGCGCATTGGCGCCAAGCTCGAGGCCGCCATGGCGGCGCTCCACGAGGCGCACGACGCACTCGAGGGTTACGAGGAGGCCATCGAGGCCGACCACAACTCCGTTGGCTCCGTAAAGCTGGTGTAGCGTGGCCGAGCACGAGCACGGCTGCGGGTACGAGCACGAGCATCCGCACGGGGCGGACGGTGACGCGGGCTGCCACTGTAGTGGCTCCGGCTCCGAGCTGGTCCGTTTTTCGGTTACCGCACCCGACGACCTGCTGCGCCGTTTTGACGAGCAGATCGCACGCCGCGGCGACGTGGCCAACCGATCCGAGGCCGTGCGCGACCTGATTCGCGCCTCGATCGCCAAAGAGCAGATGCGCACGCCCGATGAGCACGTTATCGGGTCGCTCACTATGATCTACGACCATCACACCGGCGATCTGACGCGCCGCCTGGACGAGGTGCAGCACGACTACACCAACGAGATCGTATCGACCATGCACGTGCATCTGGATCACCACAACTGTTTGGAGATTCTGGCGCTCAAGGGTCGCGGCGAGCGCGTCTACGAACTAGCCGACCGCCTGCTGGGCCTGCGCGGCGTTAAGCACGGCGAGCTCACGTGCGCCGCCACCAAGCAGAGCCTGGGGCTGTAGCGGGATTTCCCGCAGCGCACCTGCCAAAAAGGGACAGGTTTGTTTTGGCAGGTTTAGCGTTTTACCTACCAAAACAAACCTGTCCTTTTTTGGTCGGTTTTGATGAGGGGTGTCGCATGCGGCATGTGCATATTCATGTGACGGGCATTGTGCAGGGCGTTGGCATGCGGCCGTTTGTGTATCGCGAGGCCATTGCGTATGGCATTTGCGGATGGGTGCTCAATGCGGGCGACGGCGTGCATATCGAGGCGCACGCTTGTGCCGAGGCGGTTGACGGATTTGTCGCCGCGCTTTCTGAGCATGCGCCTACGGCAGCCCGCGTAGAGCATGTCGAGGTTGTGGACCTGGTAGCCAACGGTTGGGATGCCGCCGATGAACAGGGCTTTCGCATCGTAGCATCGCAGGACCAGACCGCGCACACGACGCTCGTCTCGCCCGACATCGCTACCTGCGACGATTGCCTGCGCGAATTGTTCGATCCCGCCGACCGACGCTATCACTACCCTTTTATCAACTGCACTAACTGCGGCCCACGCTTTACCATCATCCGATCGCTGCCCTATGACCGAGCGGCCACGTCGATGGATTGTTTTCCCATGTGTCCCAAGTGCGCTGCGGAGTATGTCGACCCACTCGACCGGCGTTTTCACGCGCAGCCCGATGCCTGCTTTGATTGCGGGCCGCATATTACGTGGCGCGAGGCTGTAAACGGCAATGCGTGCGGGAATTCGTCCGCGACACCGGCCGTCGGCACCACACGCGAGGCCAGCGACGCTATCATCGAGCGCTGCGTTGAGCTGCTGGCCAGCGGTGGCATCGTCGCCATCAAGGGCCTGGGCGGATTCCATCTAGCCTGTGACGCTGCCAACGAGCAGGCGGTGGCCGAGTTGCGCCGTCGCAAACGCCGCAGCAACAAACCACTTGCCGTCATGGTACGCAGTCTTGCTGATACCGAGCGCCTGTGTCATATCGACGACGCTGAGCGCGAGCTTCTCGCCGGCAGTATCCGTCCCATTGTGCTGCTGCGCCGACGTGCTGTTTGCGAGAGCGGCGGCTCCCCCGACGCCCTCGCGCTCGCGCCGTCCGTCGCGCGCGACCTTCCTGAGCTCGGTGTTATGCTCCCCTACACCCCGCTTCAGCATCTGTTACTTGCCGCGGCAGAAGCCCGCGGTATGCACGCGCTCGTCATGACCAGCGGAAACCTGAGCGAAGAACCCATCGAGACCGACGACGACCTTGCCTGGGAACACCTCGTTGCCGCCGGCATTGCCGACGCGTTGCTCGGTAACGACCGCGCGATCCTCTCGCGCTACGACGACTCTGTAGTGCGCGTGGTCGACGGCGCCATTATGCCCGTGCGCCGCGCTCGCGGATATGCGCCTCGGCCGTTGCCGCTGCCGGAGCTCGACGGCGCTCCGTCCTGCGTGCTCGCCTGCGGGCCACAACAAAAGGCCACGATTGCGCTCACGCGTGAAGGGACGAGCGGCGAGGCAACCTGTTTTGTGTCGCAGCATATCGGCGATGTTGAAAACGGCGGGACCTTCGATGCCTGGAACGCTGCGCGCACGCGCTTGGAAGATCTCTTTGATTTGGTGCCCGCCGCCTTGGCTTGCGATGTACACCCCAGTTATCTATCGGGCCAGTGGGCGCGCGAGCAGGCGCGAAAATGCAATCTGCCGCTCGTCGAGGTGCAGCACCATCATGCGCATATCGCGAGCATAATGGCCGAAGCCATCGCCGCGGGCCAGCTTACAACCGAAGCGCGCGTCCTTGGCATCGCCTTTGACGGCACCGGCGCCGGCACCGATGGGACCATTTGGGGCGGCGAGTTTCTTGTTGCCAGCCTTGGCGGCTTTGAGCGCGCCGCGCATTTGCGCACCTGGGCGCTCCCCGGTGGGGCGGCCTCCGTGCGCGACGCCCGCCGCAACGCCTTCGCCCTGCTCAGTGAGCTCGGCCTGCTCGAGCACCCAGGTGCCGCTCGGCTTTTGGACAGCCTCGACGAACAAACGCGCAGCGTGACAGCCACCATGATCGAGCGCGGCATCAACAGCCCGCGTACCAGCAGCATGGGGCGTCTCTTTGATGCCGCGGCAGCAATTCTGGGCATCTGCGACAAGGCAACCTACGAGGGCGAACCCGCCATAGAACTCGAAGCCGCCGCCTGGCGCGCGCTCGACAACGAAATCGCCCATTTTCCCGACGACAACGCCGGCTATTTCGCATCTGGCCCATCGTGGCTGGACGGCCCCTATGTTCTGGACCAGAAAGCACTCTTTGAGGCACTTTTGGGAGGAATTGAAGCCAGAGCGCCCGCCGACAGGCTCGCACTCGACTTCCATGTCGCCGTCGCGCGCTCCTCGGCGCGCATCGCCAGCGATATCTGCGTGCACGAGGGCATCGACACCGTCGCGCTCTCGGGCGGCGTGTTCATGAACCGACTTCTGCTTCAGCTTCTCACCCGCGAGCTCAAAAGCACAGGCTTTACTGTCCTTGTCCCCCACACCGTACCCGTCAATGACGGCTGCATCGCCTACGGTCAGGCAGCAGTCGCACGCACTCGCCTCGCACAGGTCGCGCCACAATAGGCTGTTCGGCCAGCCCGCAAGCCGCCGTCTCACAGGCGTAACGCGTTTGCCCGCGAACCCCGCGAGCGCTACCATCAACTGATGGATTATTGAGCGCTCATCCAGCGCAAAGCGTATACAAGGGGAACAATATGTGCCTTGCCGTTCCCGGTAAAGTAGTCAAACGCGACGACGGCCTCAAGGCCACCGTCGACATGATGGGCATCGAGCGCCCCGTGTCGCTGCGACTCGTGCCGACGGCGCAGGTTGGCGACTATATTCTCGTACACGCCGGCTTTGGCATCCAGATTGTCGACGAGCAGGAAGCACAGGAAACGCTCGAGCTTGTTAATGCCATGTCCGAGCTGGTCGAAGAAGACCAGCTGGCCACCAACCCGGCGGAGGCTTACTAGTGGCGCCCGAGCAGCCGGCTCGCTCCGGTATCGATTTCTCGGCATTCCGCGATCCCAAGCTGGCTCGCGAGCTCATCGAGCGCATTCATGAGCTTGTCGGCGACCGCACCATCAACCTTATGGAAGTCTGCGGCACGCATACCGTGAGCATCGGGCGCTATGGCTTTCGCTCCATTATGCCGGCAGGGCTCAAGCTGCTGAGCGGCCCGGGCTGCCCCGTCTGCGTCACCGCCAACCGCGACATCGACCACGCAATCGCGCTCGCCAACATAGACGGCGCCATCATCACCACCTTTGGCGACATGATGCGCGTGCCCGGATCATCCACCTCGCTCGCTGCGCAAAAGGCGGCGGGGCGCGATATTCGCATTGTGTACTCCCCGCTCGACGCGCTCGACATTGCCGAGCAAAACCCTGATCGCCCGGTCATTTTTATGGGCGTGGGCTTTGAGACTACGACGCCCACCATCGCCGTCGCCATCTTGGAGGCCGAGGCACGCGGGCTTTTGAACTTCTCGGTCTATTGCGCCCACAAGACCACGCCGCCGGCGCTGCGCGCCATCGCCAACGACCCCGAGACCGCCATCGACGGCTTTATCCTGCCGGGCCACGTCGCCACCATCACGGGCTTGGCCCCCTTTGGCTTTTTGGTCGACGAATTCAATACCCCGGGCGTGGTCACGGGATTTGAGCCCGTCGATATCCTGCAGGGCATCTGCATGCTGGTCCAGATGGTTGTCGAGGACAGGCCGGCGATTGACAACGCCTACCGTCGCGGCGTCAATGCCGACGGCAATCCCGTAGCGCGCCAGCTGGTCGAGCAGGTATTTGAGCCGTGCGATACCACGTGGCGCGGGCTGGGATCGATTGCGGCTTCGGGACTCGCCATTCGTCCCGAGTTTTCGCACTTTGATGCCAGCATGCGCTTTGACGTGTCCATCGAGCCGACGGTCGAGCCACGCGGGTGCCGCTGCGGCGACGTGCTGCGCGGGGCCATTACGCCGAGCGACTGCCCCCTGTTCGGCCACGCTTGTGCGCCCGAGCATCCCGTCGGCCCCTGCATGGTGAGCTCCGAGGGCAGCTGCGCAGCATATTTCCGCTACCGAGGCTAATAGGTTCCGCCGTTCTAACGAACGGCGGACCAGTCGACGCTGCGCCTCACCCATATAATTCCACCCACGATTGGAGTTTTCGATATGTCCCATAGCGTTACCGATAGCACCGTCCTGCTGGGCCACGGCTCCGGCGGACAGATGATGAAGCGCATCATCGATGAGGTCTTTTTGGATGCCTTTGGGTCGCCCGAGCTGCTCGAAGGCAACGACGCCGGCGTCGCCGCGCTGCCCGCGAGCGGGCGCATCGCCATGTCGACCGACAGCTTTGTAGTCTCGCCGCAGTTCTTCCCCGGTGGCAACATCGGCCGCCTCGCTGTATGCGGAACCGTCAACGACGTCGCGACCTCGGGCGCCAACGTGCGCTACCTATCGTGCGGCTTTATCCTCGAAGAGGGCTATCCCATGGATAAGCTCCACCAGATTGTGCAGACGATGGCCGAAACGGCGCACGAAGCGGGCGTGTCCATAATCACGGGCGACACTAAGGTGGTCGAGCGCGGCGGGGCCGACGGCGTCTATATCAATACCGCCGGTGTGGGCGAGGTACCCGCGGGCGTGGCGCTCAGCGGCGCAAACTGCCGGCCCGGCGACGTCATCCTGGTGTCGGGCACACTGGGTGACCACGGCATCGCCATCATGAGTCAGCGCGAGGGTCTGGCGTTTTCGAGCACCATCGAAAGCGACGCCGCGCCGCTCAACCACCTGATTGCCGATGTGCTTTCCGCAGCACCCGGCACGCGTTGCTTCCGCGACCCCACGCGCGGTGGCCTGGCGTCCACACTCAACGAGTTTGCCCAGGCCAGCAATGTTGCCATGGAGGTCGACGAGGATGCCGTGCCCGTGCGTCCCGACGTGCAGGCCGCCTGCGAGATGCTCGGCTACGATGTGCTGCAGGTGGCAAACGAGGGCAAGATGGTTGCCGTCGTGCCGGCCGAGCAGGCCGATGCGGCCCTAGCCGCCATGCGCGCCGCCCACTACGGCGAAAACGCCGCCATCATCGGTCGCGTGCTGCCACTTGCCGAGGGCGCCCGTCCCGCCGTGCGCGTGCGCACCGGCTGGGGCTCGACCCGCATCCTCGACATGCTCGTGGGAGAGCAGCTGCCGAGGATTTGCTAACGACAAAGGCTCAGGGCTATTAAAGATATTCAGATTCCAAACATGCCCGGCACGCATGCCCAGTATTATGAGGTGCGTTTTGGAACCCAATGACGGGAGCTTTCATGGCAGCAGCTTTTTCCCATGTGATTTTTGATCTGGACGGCACCATCCTCAACACGCTCGAGGACCTGGCGACCGCCGGCAACCATACCTGCGAGACGCACGGCTGGCCTACGTTTGCCGTCGACGAGTACCGCTACAAGGTGGGAAACGGCATGCTCAAGCTGGTTGAGCGCTTTATGCCCGCCGAGTATGCGGGCGACGGCCGCATGTTTGAGCAGACGCTTGCCGAGTTTAGGGCTTACTACGGCGAGCACAAGGAGGACCACACCGCCCCCTATGCCGGCACGATCGAGATGCTCGACCGCTTGCGCGCCGCGGGTGTGCAACTTGCCGTGCTCACTAACAAGGACCACGTCTCGGCGGCTCCGCTTATCGAGAAGTATTTTGGTTCCGAGCGCTTTGCGCTGGTGCAGGGCCGCGTCGATGCGTTTCCGCCCAAGCCCGAGGCGCCTGTTACACTGCATGTGATGAAAGAGCTAGGCGCCGATCCGTCGACCACGCTCTATGTGGGCGATTCCAATGTCGATATCCTGACCGGTCACAACGCCGGCCTTAAGAGTGCGGGCGTCAGCTGGGGCTTCCGCGGCCGCGCAGAGCTGGAAGCCGCCGGCGCCGACTACGTGGTGGACACCCAGGACGAGCTCGCAGCGCTGATCCTGGGCGAGTAACGAGCGACACTGCTTAACGCAGCTGCGACAATTCTTCCGCGCAGAAAGCGCATCCCGTTTTGGAGCTCCGGAATGGGATATGCTTTCCGTTTGAGGCACATCAGGGAAACCGCATCCCGTTTCAGAACAATATTCCGGGTCGCACTTTCCGCAACCCACCCCATCCGGAAAATGCGACCCACTATTCGGCCAAAAACCGGGTCGCGGTTTCCCAAGCACTCGGTGCAACGCTGGCACAAGGAGTGTCCCCAACTGCCGGCAGAAAAGGAACGTCCCCAGCTGCCGCCTTCCCAATGACTACTTCAGCGATGGCAACGTCGCAGGTAAAAGTGCCACTTTAAGCCAACCAAGGGAACGACGTTGTTTTGGCAACGACAGACACTATGACCCAATCCGAGGGCACTAAAAAGATAGGAGCCCCC
>CABUIH010000027.1:0-18214 GCA_902491615.1 uncultured Collinsella sp.
CGGAGTTGTTCTGGCCCAGGCCGTTTTGATAGGCGCGCTCTTCTTCGTACAGGCGGCCGAGCGTGGGGGCATCGACGTTCTCGGCAAAGACCGAGAACTTGCCGGCGCGCAGCTGCGGATCGATCATAAAGCGCACGAGGGGCTCGCCGACAAAGACATAGCGGCGCTTTTCGGCCTGCGCCTTCACAAACTCGCGGACCTCGCGCGAAAGCTCGGGGTAGAACGGGGCGAGCATGGGATCGTCGTCGGCGGCGATAAGGATGGTATAGAGTGCCGGCGCCGTGTTGACGCCGTTGATCACCAGAGTCTGATCCTCCATGTCGCGAGCGGCCTGCTTGGCAAGCTTCTTAAAGGAGAACGGGGCACGGGTGGCACCGAAGATGCCGGCCACGTGGTCCTCGAAGATGTTCAGGAAGTTCACGAAAGATCACTCTCCGTATAGGTTCTTTGGTATCCGAGCAAATATAGGCATATCCCAACGATTATAGAGGATAGGGTTCCCGCAACCGCCGCCTTGGCGACGACCGCGGCTGCAAGGCTGGCAATTTCCATATGGTGTGCAAGACAGGACGCCGCTGCGCAGCCGATGCCGGTGACAGCGATTGCGGCGATTGCGGCAAGGTTTGAGCCCTGATTGGCACGCTTGGCATGGGCATTGAGCAGCGCAGATGACGCCGCGGCAGTTGCCGCGACCAGCACAAAGGCAGCCCAAAGGAGCGGGTCTCCCAGCGCTGCGGCAACGTTACCGAGCCCCAGTACGCCTCCGGCTGAAAGCGCGACCGTGGCCAGACGGGCAAAAAGCGCGCCCATGCCCGTTGCCGCGGCGGCGCTTGCCGGGCCGAGCCAAAATGACGCGACGCCGGCGGCGACCCCAGCTGCCAGGAAGGTATTGCCGGTCAGACAGCCAAGCGCGAGTGCACAGGTGAGCGTGGCGCTCGCGGCAGTCTCGGTGCGACCCCAGGCGATCCACCAACCGGACATGGCGGCGGCAAAGATCACCGCGACGGGCAGCATCGACAGGATGCCCTGTGCCTGCATGGTGGCGTTGGCCATGAGCACCAAAAAGCCCACAGCCGAGATGGCCGAGCCAATCTGGGGGGCCAGGCCAGCCGCCACTCCGATCGCGATGGCCGCAATGACCAGGCCGGGAAGCGCCGCGACCCCGGCCGTTTGCATCAGCAAAAAGCTAAAGGTGCCGCACGTTAGCGCCGAGATAGTGCGCATGGTGTAGTCGCGCGCATGGCTCCAGCGCGTGCCCGCCCAGCCGAGTGCGGGGTCGACCTCGATGGCGTCGTCCTCGTAGTGCGACGGCTCGATATCGTCGAGCTCCTGCTCGTCATCCGAAAGTTCGCCAACCATTTGCTCCAGGCTGCGACGGCCTTCGCGCACGCTGCCCAGACCGGCAAGGAGCTGGTCGCAAAATGTCTCGACGCTGCTGGGGCGGTCCTGCGGCATGGGGGAGAGCGCGCTCATGAGCGCGGCCTCGGCTCCCGGGGGAAAGTGTGGTATCAGCTCGCTGGGATAGGTGGCGCCGCCGATGATGCGGTCGAGCGAGTCGGCGGGCGTGGCCGCCATAAAGGGAGCGCTGCCGCACAGGCCCTCATAGATTACACAGGCGAGGGCAAAGACATCGGCGCGCTCATCGACCGTGCCGGTCTCGATATCGAGCTGCTCGGGCGGCATGTAGCCGATGGTGCCGCCGCGCGAGCCGCCAAAGCCACCGGCGGACGACAGTCGCGCCATGCCAAAGTCGGTGAGCTTTACATTGCCCGAGTGGTCGATGAGCACGTTGGCGGGCTTAATGTCCAGGTGGAGTACGCCATTACTATGGGCGAAGGTGAGCGCCTGGCCTAGGGCATCGGCAATGGCCGCGGCCTCGTCAAAGGTAAGTGAGTGACCGTCCACGCGGTGCAAAAACTCGGCCAGCGACATGCCATCGACATATTCCATAACTAGGTAGGCATAGGCTGTGTCGTGCGTAAAGTCGATGACCTGCACGATGTTGGGATGTTGAAGCATGGCGGCAGTGTGCGCCTCGCGCAGGACATCCATGATGTCGCTGGCGGGCATGCCGACACCGTTAATAAGGGGGATGCGCTTAATGGCGACGCGGCGGCGCAGGTGCGTGTCGCGGCAGATCTCGATGGAGCCAAAACCGCCGGTCGCAAGTGTCTCGAGCGGCTGGTACCGCTTGAGCAGCTCGCGAGAGCTGGTGCCCTCCAAAGGAACGTCCGGCGAGAACCGGGCGGTATGTTGCGAGAAAAGCGGCATGGCCAACCCTCGTGCGTTTAAAGTTCGTTTGCGAGCGGCGGGCGCGGGGCCGAGCCGTTCGCGGTGGCATAGATGCTGCTAGTGTAGCACGCTCGGGTGCATGGGGAGGATAGCGGGATGCGAGGCTGCCTGCCTGGCTTGGCCTTAGCGCTTCTTCTTGTTCTTCTTCTGCTTGCGCTGCTTGCCCTTGGTCTCCTGGGGCTTGTCGCCCTGTTTGGCTTCGGCAGCGGCCTTTTCTGCCTTCATCTTCTTGCGCTTGGTCTCGATGCGGAGTTTTTTGTTGATGCGCGCCTTGAGGAAGGGACCGAACTGCTCGGCATCGCCGCGGACAAAGGTGTCCTTAGGGATCGTCACGCCCTGGTCGGCGAACATGGCCACAAAGATGCGCTCGCCGTCGAGCACGTGGTCGAGCTTTTCAAACGGGAAGAACTGTGACTTGCCGCTCTTGCCCCAAACCATCAGGCCGTCCTCGTTGGCGGCGACGCGGCGATAGCGGCCACCCATGGACTCGTCGGCCTCGACGGCGTCGATAAAGTCGCGGGCGAGGGTGTGGTGCAGGTTTTTGCTCCACCAGGCCAAAAAGGTGCCGAACACGATCAGGACGACGCCAAACTTGATCCAGTTGCCGCCGGCCACCAGCATGCCGATGCCGATGAGCGCGGCAACTGCCGCGGCGACATACAGCGAGCCGCGACGCCTGGGCGAGGCGACCAGGCGGGCGAAGTCGGTGACCAGGTCGTTTTCGTACTGGTACTCGTTGAGGTACAGGATGCCGTCATCGGCTGCGGCCTGCTCCTCGAGCGCGACCTCGACCTGGTCGGCTGCTTCGGAGGGAACGAGGTTGCTCTCTGCGTCTGCCATGCTCTTTGGACTCCTATCGCGGCGGGCTCGCCGTACGGGTTATTATGGAATGCAGTATGCCGTGCGACCGCATGGCCGCCGCGGCAACAAGACTCAGTATACCCGGGGGAGCACCCATGGAATCGTTGTACCGAAAGTATCGCCCGCTCACCTTTGACTCCGTGGTGGGCCAGCAGCATATCGTCTCGACGCTCGAGCACGCCATCACCGAGGGGCGCCTGTCCCACGCCTACCTGTTCTGCGGACCGCGCGGCACGGGCAAGACCACCATGGCGCGCATTCTGGCCAAGGCGCTGCTGTGCCGCAATGCCGAGGCGGCGCGCGCCGAGGGTGCAAGCGGCTGCATGCCCGACGGTACTTGCGAGGAGTGCGAGCTCATTGCCGAGGGTAACCACCCCGATGTCTACGAGCTCGATGCCGCAAGCCGTACCGGCGTGGACAACGTGCGCGAGGAGATCATCAACTCCGTCAACTTTGCCCCAGTGCGCGGCAAGTACAAGATTTATATCATCGACGAGGTCCACATGCTCACGACGGCGGCGTTCAACGCGCTGCTCAAGACGCTTGAGGAGCCGCCGGCACACGTGATCTTTGTGCTGTGCACCACCGACCCGCAAAAGATTCTGGAGACCATTCTCTCACGCTGCCAGCGCTTCGATTTCCACCGCATCGGCAACGAGGATATCGAGCATCGCCTGTCTTACGTGTGCGAGCAGGAGGGCTTCGATTACGACGACGAGGCACTCGCCATTGTGGCGCGCCATGCCAAGGGCGGTATGCGCGACGCGCTTTCCACGCTGGAGCAGCTGAGCGTCTTTGGCAACGGTTCTGTGCATGCGGACGACGCCCGCTCGCTTTTGGGCGAGGTTTCGGACCAGATTCTGGGCGAGTTTTCCCGCGCCATTGCCGATCGCGATGTTGCCGAGCTCTATGGACTGATCCGTGCGCAGGTCGAGGAGGGCAATGACCTGCTGGAGCTGACGCGCGACCTGGTGGCGCATGTGCGCGACGTGTACGTTGCCTGCGTTGCCGGTGCCCGTGCCGAGCTGTTTGAGGGCGGCTCCGAGCAGGCCGAGGCGCTTGCTGCCGAGGCCGCTGCCTTTGGCGAGCATCCTGCCGACCGCCTGGCCCGCGTGCTGACGGTGCTCGACGATGCCGCACTGGAGATGAGGGGCGCGAGCGACGTGCGCCTGGTGCTCGAGATTGCCTGCACGCGTCTGGCGCGTCCCGAGGCCGATTTAACGATTGAGGCATTGGCCGAGCGCGTGGCACGCCTGGAGGCCATGATTGCCAACGGCGCCGTGCCGGCGAGCGTGGCTGCTGCTCAGGCCGCCGCGCCTGCAGCATCCGTACCCGCTGCTGCCCAACAGCCGACGCTCATTTCGGGCGCTCGTGCTGCCGCTCCGGCGGCATCCGCTGCCCCCGCTGCTACGTCCGCGCGCCAGGGCGGTATGCCTTGGGACCGCGGCGCTGCTGTTCCGGCTGCCCAGCCTGCGACCAAGTCCGCGGCTCCTGCGCCGGCGCCCAGACCTGTAACGCCTGCACCTCAGCCCGTTGCGGCCCCCGCGCCTGCCACCGCTCCGGCACCTAAGCCCCAGTCCAACAATGCCGCCCAGGTTGCCGCCGCCGGTGCTGCCGAGACGCCCGCGGTCGAGGATGCCGGAGAGCTGCAGCGCAAATGGGCCGAGGTTGTCGAGCGTGTCAAGGCGCGTCAGGCTTCCTACGCAGGGCTTTTGCTCAACGCCCGCGCCACGGCCGACGACGGCTCCAAGCTCACGGTCTCGTTCCCCGCGGGTTCGACTTTTGCCATTAAGATGCTCGGTCGCGCCGATACGCAGTCGGTGGTCCTGCCGACGGTCTGCGCGGTTTTCGGTCGTCGCACCGTCGACTATGTCCTGGATGGGGGTGGCACGCCGGCTCCTCAACATGAGGAGCATTCTCCATCTGCACGGGCTGCGGCATCTGCGGACCCGCAACCCGTGTTCTCGGCGGCCCCTGCATCCTCGAGCGCCAGCGCGTCGCAGCAGCAAACGGCACCGGTAGCGGCATCGACCCCGTCGGCGCCTAAGCCCGCGGCGCCCAAACCGGCTGCTCCGACACCCGCGCCCAAGCCCGTCTCGCCCGCGCCCAAGTCGTCTGACCTGGGCAAAGCCCCCTGGCTACGCTCCGACAACCCCGCCGGCGCTCCTGCCACGGGTAAGCTCCCGACCGAGCCCGCACCTCGTGCGCCCGAGCGCTCGGCTGCCCCCAAGGCTCAGCCTGTCGCGCAGTCCGCGCCGTGGGAATCCGAGCAGGTGCCCTACGACGACGCTATGGTCGGCGGCTTCGCTGTCGATGCGAGCGGGGACGATCTGCCTCCGTTCGACGTGCCGGGTGCGGCGTCCGCGCCCAAGTCCGCTGCAACTGCCCCCAAAGAGGAGGGCGCTCCTGCAGCTCCCTGGGAGTCCAACCCCGGTGCGGGCAGCCCCTTCGGCCATCAGGGTGCAGCCCCGAGCATTCCGCAGACCGAGGACGAGGCCAAAGCCCTCATCCGCAACGTCTTCGGCCAGGCCACCATCTTCAAACCGGTGGAGTAACCGTGCGGGCGGGTATACTGCTCAAGAAGAGGACCCCTTGTCCGGGCGCATCTGTATTTCGGACATGTGTAGTGTGGTGCCGCGTATGTCGCATTTGAGCAGACAGGTGCGTGACGGTCGGCCTAGGATGCTGAGGTCGATACGATACGTCGCATGGCTGTCCGTGTACTCGACTTGCTCGGCGTTAATGGTTGCTCCGATTGCCAAATAAACGCCTAGCTCGGCATCGACAATCTTGAAGTCCTTTATCTTGACCTTGAACTCTTGATAGAGGGACGGGCTGTTGTAGTAGACGGTTCGGGTTCCGTCGGTGCACTCATCGGTCGTCTCCCATTTGACGACGGGCTGGTCCGAGCTGGCTATCAGCAGTTCTGCTCCAAAAGCTATGGCATGGGTGATGACAACCAGCAATGCCCAGCCGACAAAGAGATAGAGAACCACATATGCAACGGGGTGTTTTGAGCGGATGTTTTGGAGCGCGTTGGGGGCATTCATGGGGCACCTCCAAATTACTATCTATGGCAATCAAATTATACCCTGCCGCCATGTGCGCCGCCTCGAGCAGCGGTTCGGCATTTAGCTATTTAGTGGCGCACATGAAATGCCGGATTCGGCTCTACTAGATTGAGTGTGCGATATTATGCAACCTTGCATAATTCGACCTTGCATAATCTTTGAGTGCGGTTTGTATTGGAGGACATGTATATCGACTGAGGTAACACGTCCGCCCCGCTCTCTCGCCGCGCGCCGTGGTACGATTTTTGAGTTTGAAAGTCCCGCCGTGCTCCGGCTGCCCTTGCAGCTCGGCGTGCGGCCGCACGTAAAGGAGCCATCATGGCCGGTATGAACATGCAGCAGATGATGAAGCAGGCTCGCAAGATGCAGGAGCAGCTTGCCGCCGCGCAGGAGAACCTCAAGTCCCAGACCGTCGACGCCTCTGCCGGCGGCGGCATGGTCAAGGTGACCGTTAACGGCGAGATGGAGCTCGTCAACCTCACCATCGATCCCGATGCGCTCGATCCCGAGGACGTCGATATGCTGCAGGACATGATCATGGCTGCCGTCAACGAGGCCGTCCGCGGCGTCAACGAGCTCGCCAACAAGCAGATGGGCGCCATCACCGGCGGCCTCAACATCCCGGGCATGCCGTTCTAAGACACACATATAAATGAGTGCGAATCACAGTCTGCAAAAACTGCTCGATGAGCTGGGCCGTCTGCCGGGCATTGGTCCCAAGTCGGCCCAGCGCATCGCCTATTACCTGCTCGAGGCCGATGCCGAGGAGGCCCGCCGCCTGGCCGAGGCCATCCTGGAGGTCAAGCAGGAGGTCCACTTTTGCAGCCGCTGCTTTAACTACGCCACGGCCGACGAGTGCTCCATCTGCCAGGACCCGATGCGCGATGCCACTCGCATTTGCGTGGTGGGCGAGCCGCGCGACGTCCAGGCGATTGAGCGCACGGGCAGCTACCACGGCCTCTACCACGTATTGGGCGGCGTGATCAGTCCCATGGACAAGATTGGCCCTGAGCAGCTGCACATCCGCGAGCTGCTGGCGCGTCTGGGCCACGAGGATATCCATGAGGTCATCATCGCCACCAACCCCAACATCGAGGGCGAGACCACGGCGAGCTATCTGGCCCGTACCATCAAGCCGTTGGGCGTCGAGGTGTCGCGTCTGGCAAGCGGCCTTCCCGTGGGCGGCGACTTGGAGTATGCCGACGAGCTTACGCTTGGCCGCGCCATCGAGGCCCGTCGCGCGATTTAGGTGGCGAGCCTGCTCCTGCCGTATGTTTTCCTCGCGACGCACGGGGTAGTCATAATTTCCCCGTGCGACTGTGAGTTTGTTGTGCAACAAAGATGCTTCGTATCCGCTTATCGCATGGATGCTTCCGCTCGCATCCTTAATTTGCCCATTCGTTGCGCAACCTTTTGGGTTCGCTGATACACTCAAATATGGATTTGAATGAATGCGCCGCTTCTGAGCGGCGTGTTTTTGTTGGATGAGAACGCATGCGGCCCGGTGGCACTCAGACAAAGCGCGGCGCCGCGGTGCGCATGCGACGCCGACTGGGCTTGGCGCCGCGGGCGTACGCACTGCTATCGTGCTCGCTGGTGCTGGTCATAGCTGGCGTTTCTGCCTATGGCATGACCGTGCCGTCCATGATGCAGGCGCATGCCGCACGCGAACCGCACGTGGGGCATGAGGTCAAAAGTGATCTGGGTACCACGACTGGATATGCTTGGGCAAGTGTGGTCGCGCATATTGTGTTTGGCACCGACGATGCGGATGGCGCCGAGGCCCCGGACAACGAAGTCACGCTTGCCAATGGCAAAACCATCGTGCTCACCAACACCAAGATCATCGATCGGTTGTCCAACAATAGCGTGGCGGCAACGGTGAATAAGGTCGAGCAGCAAAAGGAGCAGGACGCCCAGCAGTCCGGAAAGCCCGGTAGCTCGGATACTTCTGGCTCCGGCTCGAATTCGTCGAGTTCGAGCGGCGGCTCTGGGTCGGGCTCCTCTACCGGAGGGTCTGGAAATGGCGGCTCGACGGGCGGCAACACTGACAACGATGCAAACTCCGGTGGCCTTTCCGCTGCTGAGGAAGAGAGCATTCACAGTTGGCTTGTGACCAAGTACAACATGCTCGACGGCTACGTTTCTCGTGCCAATGACGTGGTCTCGACCTATAACTCTACGGGAGATCCCAGGCCGTGCGACAGCCTGGTCGGGGAGATGTTTGTCATTCGAGCCGAGTTCGGTCGTCAGACATTCTCGCCCCGGTCAAAGTGGTATCAGCAGTATGCCAATCTGTGGGGCTGTTACACCAACCTATGTCAATGGGTCGGCCATTACGGCGATGATGACGTCGCGCTCGGTAACTTCAACAATAACGTGGCGGCGCTTGCCCTATGATGACCGATCTTGTATCCACCACACCACAATCACTCGGTCGCGATTCCATGGTCGGCCTGCGCCTGGCGCGTGTCGACGGGTTTGAGCCGGCCATTGCGCTCGGTCAGGACGAACTGCCTGCCTATCTGCGTCGTTTTACGATGCTGTTTGCCGACGATGCCACCATGCGCCGTGGCGGTATTGGCCGCGTGACGCGTGCCGTCAACGCCCAAGGCGAGGCCGTGGCACTCAAGCAGCTCATCTTGCCGGCGCGCGATGAGTTTGATGACGATGCCGCTCACGAGGCGCTGGTCGCCAAGTTCAAGGCGGCGTTTCGCGAGGAATATGAATGCCACCGCGCCCTTTCGGGCCTCAAGGGCTTTCCCCGCCTCTATGGCTGGGGCGAGGTCGACGGTGTGCCTGCAATTGTCATGGAATGGGTCGAGGGCGAGACGCTCGCCCGCTTGCGTTCGCGACTCGCCGTGGACGATGCCGGACGCCTGTCGCCGCTTGTGGCGGCGCGTCTGGGTCGCGACCTGTTCGATCTGCTCTGCCGTATGAGCCTGGTGGGCGAGGGCTTTGTCCATCGCGATATCTCGCCCGCTAATATTATGGTGCGCACGGCGCGTCTACCGCTTGACCGGCAGCTTGCCGAGGGCACCTTTGACCTGTGCCTGATCGACTTTGGCTCGTCGCTGGCGCTTGAGCCTGCGTCGGCCGTGGCCGGTACCGGCGGCAAGGCGTCGTTTACGGAGCGTTATGCCACGCTGCGTCGCGCGACGGTTGCCTATGCCCCGCCCGAGATGCTCACCGACGATATTCCCGACCTGCGCGCTTTGCGTATGTCGCCGGCGATTGACGTTTATGCCGCGGCAAGCACGGTTTACGAGCTCATTGCCGGCGTCGTGCCATACGAAGCCGCGCCGAGCACTTCGGGTGCCTCGGGTTCGCGCAAAAAGACGCGCGACATCGCGAGCCCCTACCGTCTCAAGATGGACACGCGGCCCGACTATCCCATTGGTGCCCATGCGCCCGGTTGTGATTTGACTCAGCTGCTTCGTCGTGAGCCCGATGTGGCGCTCGCCGCGGCCGAGCAGGCCCAGCAGCTAGGGCTTGAGCCGGATTCCGAAGAGCTACGCGATGCGCTGGCGTTTGTCGATGCCCAGCTGTTCGACGTGGTGATGGCCTGTCTGTCCAGCCATCAAAAAGATCGTCCCGAGCCGGCGGCGGTCGAGGCGGCGCTCTCGGCGTTTTGTGACCACTATGCGCAAAATGTCGGTCGTTCGCTCCGCGGCGAGCCGCTCACGCCGTGCCCCATGGATGCGTCTGGCCGCGCGGTTCGTCGCGCGGCGATGATCGGTGCGGCGGTCGTTTGCAGCGTGGTTTGGGCTGTGGTCGTGGTCTCGGCCGCGCTGCTGGCGTCGGGCGCCCGCGTGACGGCGACTTTGGGATCGCTCGTGTGGTCTGGGTCGCTACCGGGTATTATTGCCGCACTGGAGTTGGCGCTGCCAGGCATAGCCGGCGTTGCCGCGGGGGCACTTGCGCGCAATCGGCGCTCGGGCTTCCTGCAGGGTGTGCTTGCGCTTTCTGCCTGCGAGGTTCCGGTGCTGGTTGTGGCTGCATGTAGCGTATTTTCCCAACGCGCCGTGATGGGCGGCCTTGTTGCCGCTCTGGTTGCAACCTATACGCTTACGTGGTTTTTGCTTGCGATGGGCTTTGCCTTTGAACTTCCCGTTTCGGCACCGCGACGCACAAAAGCCCAGATGGCGACTCCGCTTGCCGGTGGAGCCGCAGCTGCCCGTACTTTTGGCGGACCTGTCGAGGTATCGTCCGATTCTATTTCTACGACCAAGGAGGCCTAGGTCATGGCATCTCAAGTTGAGCTCACCCCATGCGGGGCCATGTTTGACATCTTTAAGCGCGCGGCGCATCTGAGCCATATCGAGCTGTGCGGCTTGGTGCTTTCGTCCCGTCCGCTCGCCGACGGCCGCAGCCCGCAGAGCCGAGCCGCCGATCGCTCTTGGGTTTCCCGCTTTATCGTTCGCGCGCCGGTCGGCACGCTTCAGCAGCGCTACTTTGCCGAATACGGTACCTCGGCTGCGCGTATTATGTCGCAACTGGCCCTGCGCCAGCGCAATCCCATGGACTCCACGGCTGTGATCAATATGGTGTGCGGTCCTGCAGGTGAACCGATGGTACGCGCGCTCGAAGAGTGCCACCAGGACACGAATCTCTATCGCAACGCGCTCGATCGCCTGTCCCAGGCGGCGGAACTCATGCCCGCCGAGCGCGCCGAGGCCGTGCTGGTGCTGTTTGTCGCCGTCGGTTGTTCGGCGGATGTGCGGTCCTCGGTGACCTATGCCATCGACTACGCGCACGCGACCTGTGGCGGAGGCACCTCCACGCCGCGTTCGCTTGGCATGTCGATGACCGCGGGCGAACGCGAACCCGCCCCGGCGCACCCCTTGGGCTTGCTGCGCGTACAAAACAGTTTTGTCGTGAGCGCCCCGCGCTGGATTCAGCCGAGTGAGCAGGGTGTTGAGATTGGCGCGCTGGCCACTGGTGAGGGCGATATTACCGACGTCGGCGACGATGTCTCGGCCCGCCATGCCCATATCTGGTGCGATGCTCAAAATATCTGGCACGTCGAGGACTTGTCGTCCACCAACGGAACCGTGGTGGTAAACGGGGCCACGCGCGTCTGCATTCAGGTCGAGCCCGGCCGTTCCGCCCAACTCAATCCCGGCGACGAGCTCAAGCTCGGCGAATCCACTACCTACGCCATCCTCTTCGGTGCCCTCTAGCCGGCAGATAGGGACGTTTCTTTTCTGCCGGCACTTGGGGACACTCCTCGGCGCGCCAGAGCCAGTCGCCCGGGGATGGAGGGGCCATTTTGGCCCTTGGCGGTCAGTCGGGGCGAAACTAGAAGATCTTTCCGATTCGCGGCTGTTCATGCTTGTAGAGCATCTAAAACAATAGGATGTTATTCTGGAATATGCCGGGTGCGTGAACTTGCCTGTCTTAGCCTTAATAAGGTATAGGGGAGTTTGGCTCAGGGGTTCCGTCTTGTTCTTCAGCGCAGTATTGTGGGACAGATTTGCTGAGATTGGCGCCTTACACCGCAGAGCGCACGGAAGGCTCTCGATTTGTGTTCTGGCCCCAGAATACAGGGCCTGATACTTACCAACTGTGGCATGGATGTAACATCTGTAGAAATCAACCCTTTTGTTGTCGACCTTTGTAAGAAAAACACTGCCATCAACTCTTTGGATGACGAAACTAGGGTGCTTGAGGGGAGCCTTTACTCCCCTCTGAGAGATGACTCATGTTTTTCGCTTGTCGTTGTGAATCCTCCGTTACTGCCGATTCCGGATGAGATTCCTTATCCCTTCGTTTGAGATGGAGGACAATCGGGTCTGGATAAAACACTTCGTATTCTTAAGGGTGGCGATACGCATTTAGAGAAAAACGGTAAATACTGCTAATAGGGGTGACGACGATGGTGCAGGGGCGACCCGCGATGCTCTCATCAATACGTCGGATACTTGGGAAATCAGGTCTAGATGCATGTATGATGATGCTGTGTGGCTATTCAATTAATCCGCGTTCCGAATGGGTGCAGGGTATAGCTGCGACATCGTATGCTTTTGACCCGGCGCGATACTCAGATATTTCTGAGGCGGTTGACGAAGTTTATACGCACTATGCCGCGCAAGGCGTTTCGGAAGTTTGCACATCTACGTTACGGGCTTAGGTTTCTTCAAGCGAGCAGGCCGGTTGCGTTATTTCGAGCGATTTTTCTAGTCTAGACGACAAAAGGCAAAGGATTTGATGGGTATAAAACGCGGACGTTTGTGGGCGGATGCTCAAATCTATTGTGGCAATCGGGCGGTTGAAAAAGATATTTCAACCGCCCGATTGCCAGGTTCGTCGGAGGAGATGTCCGATTCCGACTCTCTTGTAGGAAGAGCTTGAGATCGTATTGGCCCAAGGCAATCTTAAAGCAGTCTCATTGGCAAATCTTCGCTCCTGTTGTGTTGAGGTGTAAGGTATCAGTGATTGATGTTTTGTGGCGGGTAGATTGGGGCCTTCCTTGATTCGATGCGTTCTCTCGAGGTTCATCAGAGCAAAAGGGGCTTTCGTCTTCATTGCTATCACGGTGATTGGAACCGCTCTCTCCTATGCCATGCCATACGTGAACGGGAAATTCTTAGATTTTCTTCTCGGTAACCGCAGCGAAAGAGACGCCGTACTCTTCGCGCTCCTGGTTGCGTCAATAGGAGTTTTCTCCACCCTCTTTACTTATTTTGCAGGAACACTTTCCATTCGCATAACCACGAGACTTTCCTTTGATCTTCTCAGGGGGGCCGTCTTGCGTTTTGAAAGAGACGATTACTTGGTGAGTCGGACCATCGATCCAGCCTATACAACGCAACGGATTATTTCCGACTCCAGCGTGGTCTCATCCTTCGTTTTGGCGAATTTTATCAGTGCGCCGCTGTCCATTGTAGCCATTCCCATCGTATTGCTTATCATATGGTCAATTGATTCAACTCTCGCGGTGTTTTCCATCATTCTCCTCATCGTGTATTTCTGTGTAATTACTGGGTTGAGGAAACTTTTGTATAGGGTCACGTATGAGAAGAAAGAGGCGGACAGCGCCTTTTACGCCGCAATTGCATCGCAGCTTAATCAGATTCTCAACATTCAACTGACATCTTCGTACGGCAAGAGCGAACAAGCGCTCGACGCTGGGTTTAAGAGCTATTTTCCCAAAGTTTTGCGCTCCGGAAAGCTATCATATTCTCTGACATCGCTCGATGGTCTTTTCGCAGCGTTGTTTCAAGCGGTGATACTTGTTGTTTCCGGAGTACGAATCATTAACGGAACTATGTCAATAGGCGAGTACACTATCATCGGTACATACTTCGCGGTTCTCTTTAAGACTTTGAAAAGTATGATGTCATTGTTCAAATCCTATCAAGATGCCAAAGCATCATGGGATAGGACGGCTATCGCGACGAGAGAAAAGGAGAGATCGGGGTGGAATCGGACCGATTTAGCTAAACTCGATGAAATAAATGACATTTCGGTATCTGATTTGGAATTCTCGGTTGCCCTTCCAGACGGATCTGTCCGAGAGGTCCTCGGCGGGTTTTCTTTCAAGTTTTCCGGTCCTGGTACATATTGCATAGTTGGGGAAAACGGAAGAGGCAAGACGTCACTTCTTTACTTGATGCTCGGGCTATACTCATCGAAAGGCAAAGTAAAATACAACGGCGTGCCAATCGAAGAATGCGACTTGGATTACATACGTGCGAGAGAGATATCGTGCTGCCCACAGTCGTGCTTCGCGCCGGACGAAACGGTGAAAGAGCTGTTAGAGTATTTCGACACGCCCTTTTCTTCCTATCACCGGGGTGTAGATGGCCTACTTTCGCTGGAAAACAGCGTGAAGGAGTTGCTCGGGAAACGTTGCTCCGCGCTTTCGGGCGGTGAGCTGCGCCGAGTGTACTTATGGTCGGCGATTTCACGCAAGTCGTCAGTTTTGGTACTCGACGAGCCCACGACTGGGTTAGACGCTGTAAGCCGCGCCGAGCTTGCGGCCTATGTTAAGCGCAACAAGCAAAGCCAGCTGATCATCGTTGTCTCTCACGATGACGAGATGGTCGGCGCGGTAGAAGGGGTAGTGGATTTAGGCAGCATGTACCAGGGTAAATGATGACAAGTGTAGTGCTACCCAACTGGCAGAGATAACAAAAAGGCGATGCAGATGCACGTAGCATTCAGGCGGTTCGGACTCGGTGCCTTCACGCCATCGCAACGCTTTCAGATATAGTTCTCGTTCTCTTACCAAAGGAAACTTTAGTCTACGTCATCTTGTCGAGACAGAGGTGAAGCGAAGTGTTGTCGCGACGTATCTTATTCCAGGTGGCTCAGTATCAGCGTGAGAATCGCACCAAAGTGTACTTACGATTCTCGTGTCCCACGGACAACATGAGCTGAGCATTGAGGTTCCACCCTTTGCTGCAACTACACGGGGTTGGACGGCAATGAATATGCCGGGCCGCATACCACGCGCAGCGGGGGTCCATGTCCCAGTATGTTGCCTACAGCAGCCTCGATGTCCACGCACACATCATCTCTGCCTTCGCGTTCAATCCATTTGCCGGAGAGTGCGAGGGTTGCCAGGCCGTAGAATTCGAGCCGAACAAATGAAATGCGGTATCAGCGCATAGGATTAAACTGACGATTGCTTTGCACTGAGAATACGCTTGGAAAGCCGCTATGGGTGGCGGCCCGGGTTAAATAGAGAAGCCCGTCCGATCACTTTCATGTGGCGAACGGTCGGGCTTCTTATTCCACTTGCCAATGCTCGGCTCATATTGGAAGAAAGCTACGCTAATGTTTGCGTGACACTCCTATTTTCTCCGAAGAAAGAGTCGGATAATGAAGAATAGAATTAAAAAAGGTGCCAGATATAACGCAAGTATAAAGGCTAATCCAACGAGACCTTGCAATAATGGCATAACTCCTCCCAGACACGAGATTTTGGTATTTGTTCCCATCTTATTCTGAATTGGACCAAATAGTTCCTAGCCACAAAACTACTCGTCAACTGGATCGCACCAATCTGCTGGCAAAACACAGCTTGATTCTTTATCGACATAGCACCAATCCGCAACAGGGCACTCGGCGATGTCGTAAAAATTGCATATATCAACTCCAAGACAACAAGGCTCAACGGGAGGATGTTCATTTGAACCAACAGGATGGATATGCTTCATAACAGCTCCTCACCTTAATCCAATTAGAGACTACGTTTGATCAATGCCACAGTGATCTACAACGCAGATGCTGCCGCCATCCATGTCATAGTCGCAGTAATCGTATGCACCACAGCCATCTGCTTTATCATAAACAGTACAGATGTCAGTAATGCCCAAGAGGCAGTCAAAAGACATCGGCTTCACGCCTGCCTCGTCGCCACTTCCTGGATTAATCGGATGAATATGCTTCACGACTACCTCCCTTTGAGTGCAGAAAAACCTCAATATTGTGTATAACAAACCAAGATGTCTAGTTCACCATATTTCTAGAATGGTTTCGGCGAACGTAGCAATAAGCTTCGCAGACGGTAATCAGAAGAACGAACACCTCCACAATGGTGACAGCAATGCGCTGAACCGCTTATTCCGATACAGTAGCTTCTCGTTGATTTTTCTCCTGCGAAGATGAGTGGCGGGAAATAAGGTCAAAAGCCATCTCGTAGCACATTTTTCTATATTCACATGATGCAGGGTGTAGACTCTTGGGCAAGTAGCCGTGCTCGTCTGCAGCCTCCCAGCTACAGCCCCCACCACAGAAAGACCGAGCCCAACAGTCCGTACAGTCAATTCTTTTTTCGACACCCTGACTCCAGTTTTCAATATACCTAGTTTCGTCAATTCCGGTGACGATGTTGCCCATTTTGAATCGCATCATCCCGACAAACCTGTGACAGGGGTATACGTCCCCTTCGGGAGTCACGGAAATAAAACGCCTGCCAGCCCCGCATCCGACAAAGGCGATCCTGTTGCTCATAATCAAATCAACTGCAGTTTTCAATGTTCTAAACAAGGGCTTTTCCCCTTGATCAATCTGTTTGAGATATTGATCCGCCAAATCTATTAGGCCCGCCCTGATTTTGTTTAATGAGTGTTCGTCGAGTTTGATATTCTCATCGAATGAGCTCACGGGCGAGAAGTAAATCCTTCTGAAGCCCATCTCTTTAAACTGAAGATAGTCTTCAACAAGGTTACAGTTATTATTTGTTAAGGTCGCTCTTGCGCCGAAGGGGAACGACTCGGAAAAACGACGAACGTTTTTGTCGATATCGGAGAAAGAGCCGCCTCCCGTCTTGTACGGGCGCGATGCATCGTGCTTGCATCCTGTACCATCGAGACTAATCAGAACAGAAAACCCGTGCTCCTTGAAAGAATTCACAGCAGTGTCATTCAAAAGCGTTCCGTTGGTCGTAATAGAATAGGTAAAGTTTCTATTGGGGTATATTCTTTTTGAATAGTCGACCGTTTTCCATATCAGCGGCTCGTTAATCATGGGTTCCCCACCAAAAAAGACGATCGCAAGCGTTTCGTTTTCCGATGAACTTGCGACGAGGTAGTCGACCGCCTTGAAGGCTATCTCGTCTGTCATCAGCAGAGGAGACGTTCCATAATCTCCTTTACCGGCAAAACAGTAACTACAACCAAGGTTGCATGCATGTGAAACGTGGAGTTCGATGGATCTAAGTTTTCGAGGCGTGTCTTTTGTTAAGAAAGTCCGCTCAGACAATCGTTGATACTCATCAATGTCGTCTTCAAGTTCTGCTATGGTCGTTTGGTCGTAGCCTTTCGCAGCAAGTGACTTTGTTAGCAACTTCGAGTTGACCGTTCTTCCCGATGCTTCAAATATGCGAAGCGCATCTTCTGATGCTTGGTCAACCTGAAAGCAATTGCGAGTGACCTCATCGAAGCAGTAACGACGATCACTTACTGAGAAAAAATGCATACGTTCCTCAATTTCATGCTGGACTGGCACTAACCTTGTTTATTGTTGCGCAGCTATAAAAAACCACCAGCGGGGATTCGGTGTGCGGCCCAATCGGACTCCCAAAAGGTTCTATTTGAGACTGGCAAGCTTTGTGTTGTTGGCACTTCGACAGCGCTCTTTATTCCAACATGGAGCCTCGCAGTTTGAGTCGACTTGCCTCTGGAAGGTCCGATCTTAACTTGATTTAGGATGAAAACAGATTACAGGCGCGCTCCTCTAGAAAGAAAGGAAACCAATCGCCGCCTTTCACCAGGAAAGTTTTTATAGCCCACCTCGAGCAAAATGAAAGATGCGAGAGCGATTGGGGAACAACGCGAGTCTCCCCTTTTGGGTGGGAGCGAGCCTTCAGCCACCGGCGAACGACTCGCCCTGGTCAGAATCTGGAAGTGGTGCCGGGCCGCTTGGGCCTCCCCGGTGACTTCGTGGGGCTTACCTGCCTGACGTCGAGGAGTACATCCGCAAGATTCGTTCCCTATGCCGTTTGCTCTCACGCCCGCCTTAGTTCCAAGTCGGGCGAGCCGCCGCGCTCATGCGACCCGTGGCGGCGACACGTCGACGCCGCGCTCGCTGAGCACATCTTCGGTCGCGGGCGAGCACGAGGTCGCGCCGGCGCATCCGCTGGGACTGCTGTGCGTGCAAAACGGCTACGTGGTGAGCGTCCCGCGCTGGATTCAGCCGAGTGAGGAAGGCGTTGAGATCGGCGCGCTGGCAACGGGGGAGGGCGGCATCACCGACGACGTCTCGGCCCGCCATGCCCATATCTGGTGCGATGCTCAAAATATCTGGCACGTCGAGGACTTGTCGTCCACCAACGGAACCATGGTGGTAAACGGCGCGACGAACGTCTGCATCCAGGTCGAGCCCGGCCGCTCCGCTCAGCTCAACCCCGGCGACGAGCTCAGACTTGGCGAATCCACCACCTACGCTATCCTCCTCGGCGTCGGCGCCCTCTAGTCGGCAGATGGGGACGTTCCTTTTAATATGAGCAGGACATTGTCAAGAGGCAAAATCGGGCCTGG
>CABUIH010000028.1:0-18053 GCA_902491615.1 uncultured Collinsella sp.
GGCCCGTGGGTTATACCCTAAGAGCAAACCACCCTTTTTAAGGGTGGTTCTGATTGTCAATTCCTTCAAGCGAATGTGTCGGGAATGTTTCAATGCATGAATATGCAAGCCATTTACGTATTCATGCATCTTTTGGTGCTAAAGTTTCAACCCACTTCATAACGACCGCTGCGAAATGCGCATCGGTGCATAAATCGCAGACAAGGAGTCTGATATGTCTTTGAAGGTTGGAATCGTCGGCGCGGCTGGATATGCCGGAGCCGAGCTCATTCGCCTCGTGCTCGGCCATCCCGAGTTTGAACTTGTTGCCATTACGTCCAACGCCGATGCCGGCCAGCCGCTGTCCGCGGTGTATCCGAGCTTTGCTGGCGTGAGCGATCTGGTTTTCACCACGCATGACGCCCCCGAGCTCAAGAGCTGCGATGCGGTTTTTCTTGCCGTACCGCACACGGCTGCCATGGCACAGGTGCCCGCCCTGCTTGCCGCGGGCGTCTCCTGCTTTGATCTTTCGGCCGATTACCGTCTGAGCGACGCGTCTGTCTTTGAGACATGGTATGCCGCCGAGCATACGAGTCCCGAGTTGCTCAAGACACGTGCCTTCGGTCTGCCCGAGCTGTTCTGCCAGGACTTAGAGACCGCTGCCTCCAGCCATGCCGCTGGCAGGCCCGTGTTGGTCGCCTGCGCCGGCTGCTATCCCACCGCAACGAGCCTTGCTGCCGCTCCTGCCGTGCGTGCGGGCTGGGTGGCCGAGAACGGCCCCGTGATTGTCGATGCCATCAGCGGTGTGACGGGTGCCGGCAAGTCCTGCAACGCTCGTACGCATTTTTGCAGCGCCGACGAGAATTTGGAGGCCTACGGCGTGGGCAAGCATCGTCACACGCCCGAAATCGAGCAAATCCTTGGTCTAACAGATCGCGTCGTCTTTACCCCGCACCTGGCACCGCTCAAGCGTGGTCTGCTCTCTACGGTGACGATGCCGCTTACGCCGCAGGCTATCGACTCCCTGGCTCTTGAGGATGTTGTCGACTATTACAAGCAGTTCTACGCTGGACGCACCTTCGCGCGCGTACTCGATGCCGGTCAGCAGCCCAAGACGGCTTCGGTCGTCGGCACCAACGCCGCCCAGATTGGCCTCGCGCTCAACAAGCGCGCTGGCGTGCTGGTGGCGACGGGCGCCATCGACAATTTGTGCAAGGGCGCTGCGGGCCAAGCAGTCCAGTGCGCCAATATCGTCTTTGGCTTTGACGAGCGACGAGGCTTGCCCACAGTGGCGTGCCCGGTGTAGCACATTCGATTGTTAACGATTTGGTAGTCGGGCATCGAGTGGGGCGCCACTCTTAAGCTGGTCTCATGATCACGACTGGCATGGCGCACCAACCGATGTCCTTTTTTTGTTTGACATAAGGAGTCATAAAGACGATGAATACCGAGCTGTTTGATATCAAGATTCGCGCCGTCGAGGGTGGCGTCACGGCTGCGGCTGGTTTTAAGGCTGCAGGCATCCACGCTGGGTTCCGCAAGAACCCCGAGCGTCTGGATTACGCGCTCGTCGTGCCCGATAAACCCTGTCCCGGTGCCGGCGTGTTTACCACCAATCGCTTTTGCGCGGCGCCCGTGCAGGTGAGCCGTGCCAACCTGGGCGGTGCGGACAAGGGCTACGGTATCATCGCCGGTGTTTCAATCAACTCCGGCAACGCGAACGCCGCCACGGGTGAGACCGGCCTTGCATGCGCGCGCGAGACATGCAGCATCGCATCGCAGGTCATCGGCTGCGAGCCCCAGCAGATTCTGGTTGCCTCCACGGGCGTGATTGGCCAGATTCTGCCGATCGACACGTTTGAGACCGCCATTCCTGCTGCCTACGAGGCGCTCTCCGCCCACGGTGGCGCCGATGCCGCTCGCGCCATCATGACGACTGACACGCACTCCAAGGAGTACGCCGTGTCCTATGTCAGCGAGGCTGCGGGTCATGCGGGCAATGTCTATACGGTAGGCGGCATGTGCAAGGGCTCGGGCATGATCATGCCCAACATGGCCACCATGATCGCAGTTATCACCACCGATGCCCCCGTCGAGCCTGCGGCACTTCATGCCCTGCTGCTCTCGACCGTCAAACAGACCTTTAACAAGGTAACGGTCGATTCCGACACCTCGACCAACGACACCTGCATCATGCTTGCCTCCGGCGCCGCTGCCGCAGATGCCGAGCCTATCGTCGAGGGCTCCGATGCCTTTGACGAGTTGGCATTTGCCGTGCACGAGGTGTGCGAGAGCCTGGCGCGCAATATCGCCGCCGATGGCGAGGGCGCATCCAAGCTTGTTACGGTCAACGTTACCGGCGCCGTGAACGACGAGGAGGCCGATATCGCCGCCCGTGCCGTTGCCAACTCGCCGCTCGTTAAGACCTGCATCGCCGGCCACGACTGCAACTGGGGCCGTGTTGCTATGGCGCTTGGCAAGTGCGGCGTGAAGTTTAATCAGGAAGACGTTTCCATCGACATGATGGGCATGCCTGTCTGTCGCGATGGTCTGACTGTTCCCTTTGACGAGGACGAGGCTCTACGACATTTCGAGGCGCCCGAGATCGTGATCTCGGCCGACCTGGGCGCAGGCGACGCGGCAACGACCGTGTGGACCTGCGACCTCACGCATGAGTACATCTCCATCAACGGCGACTACCGTTCCTAGATTCCGGGCACGCTGCGCATCTTGCCGCGATTGCGGACAGCTGAGCACGGCGCGATAACGATACGAAAGACGAGGCAGATTATGAAATTCGCACGCGATTGTCGTTCGAGCGAATCCAACGAAGCAACCGCGCAGCTGCTGTTCGAAGCGCTGCCGTGGATTAAGAACCTGACCGGCAAGACGGTTGTTATCAAATATGGCGGAGCCGCCATGGTTGATGAGCAGCTGCGCCGCGACGTGATGAGCGACATCGTTTTGCTCAAGATCATCGGCATGCGCCCCGTCATCGTGCACGGCGGCGGCAAGGCCATCAACGAGGCACTGAACCATTACGATATTCCCGTCGAGTTTAAGAACGGCCAGCGCGTGACCACGCCGGCGACTATGGATATCGTGCGCGAGGTGCTGGGCGGCAAGGTTAACCAGGAGCTGGTTGCTGCCATCAACCACCACGGCAACCTGGCCGTGGGCGTGTCGGGCAGCGATGCCGGCACGCTCATTGCCGAGCCGCTCGACCCCGAGCTCGGTCGCGTGGGCAAAGTGACGCACGTCAACACCGACTATATCGAGCGCTTACTCGATAGCGAGTACATCCCCGTCATCGCTACCGTCGCGGCGGGGGAGGACGGCGGTTTCTTCAACATCAACGCCGACACCGCCGCCGGTGCCGTTGCCGCGGCGCTCCACGCGCATAAGGCGATCTTTTTGACCGATGTCGATGGCCTGTACAAGGACTTTAGCGACAAGGACTCGCTTATCTCCAACCTAACGCTCGACGAGGTTAACGAAATGCTCTACGGCGGCGAGGTCGATAAGGGCATGATTCCCAAGCTGCGCGCGGCCGTCGATGCGCTTACCGGCGGCGTATTTCGTGCCCACATCATTAACGGTACTACGCCGCATTCGCTGCTCCTGGAGCTGCTGACCGATGCCGGCGTCGGCACCGTGATCCATTCCACCGAGACGGCTTACGAGTTCGATACGCATCCGCATCCGCTTTCGACGTTTGCTGCGCGTCTGACCGAGAACCTTGACGAGGTCGAGAAGCTTCAGACGGTCTAGCTGACCCTCAGCCGCCCCATTCCTGCACCCATAGCCCCGCGCCGTCTGGCGCCCAACGAAAGGCATCTCATGTCACTTGTAGCTCAGCAATCGCTTGAATCCCATTACGTTATGCATACCTTTGGCCGCTCTCCGGTCGAGTTTGTCGAGGGTCACGGCATGAAGCTCACCGGCGACGATGGCCGTGAGTACCTCGACTTTCTTGCCGGCATCGGCGTGTGCAGCCTAGGTCATGGCGACCCGGCTGTGCTCTCGGCGCTCGAAGCACAGACCAAAAAGCTCATGCATGTCTCCAACTATTTCTACATCGAGCAGCGCGGACAGGTCGCGGCGCTGCTGTCCAAGCTTGCTAACGACGACGTAGATGGTGCGCGCGTGCTTGCCGATGCCATTGCCGCCGGCGATGAGACCACGGCAGCTGCTCTTGGTGCCCCGGCTGCGGATGAGCAGGTTTGGGAGACCTTCTTTGCCAACTCTGGCGCCGAGGCCAACGAGGGCTCGATGAAGCTCGCGCGCCTGTACGCCAAGCGTGCCGGTAATGGCGGCAACACCATCGTGTGCATGCGCGGCGGCTTCCACGGCCGTACGCTCGAGACCATTGCCGCCACCATGCAGGATTGGCTGCAGGACAGCTTCCGTCCGCTGCCGGGTGGCTTTGTGGCCTGCACGCCCAACGATGTGGACGAGCTGCGTGCAATCTTTAAGCAGCTGGGGAGCGAGATTTGTGCCGTGATGCTCGAGCCGATCCAGGGTGAGAGTGGCGTGCACCCCATGACCGAGGAGTTTATGGCGGCGGCGCGCGACCTGGCACACGAAGTGGGCGCCGTGCTTATCGCCGACGAGGTCCAGTGCGGTATCTTCCGCACGGGTAAGTCGTTTGCGTTCCAGACCTATGGCGTGGAGCCCGACATCATGAGCCTTGCCAAGGGCATTGCTGATGGCGTGCCCATGGGTGCCGTCGTGGCAAAGAAGGAGATTGCCGACGTGTTTAAGCTGGGCGACCACGGCTCGACCTTTGGCGGTAGCTGCTTGGCCATCGCGGCGTGTGCCGCGACGCTCTCCGCGCTTGTGCGCGGCGATTATGCCGAGCATGCTGCCAAGGTGGGTGCCTATATGGAGCAGGCGCTGGCTAAGCTTCCGCATGTGGTAGAGGTGCGTGGCCGTGGCCTGATGCTCGGCTGTGATTTGGATGATGCCGCGGGCGACGCACATGATATTGTTGCCCGCGCGCTGGCCGCCGGTGCCGTGATTAACGCTACGGGTGCTCATACGCTGCGTTTCTTGCCGCCGCTCGTCTGCGAGGAAGCCGACGTGGACAGTCTGATCGAGATCCTGTCGGGTGTCTTGGGCTAACGCGGCGCAATAACTCAATTTGGACCGGGTTCCGGACTGCGGACGTGCCCTATGCGGCATGATTCAGCGGTCTGGAGCCCGTTTTGCCTTAGATTTGCTAAGACAGGGAGACCTGCTGGTCAAAAAACATCAAATATGAGTACTGTTACCGATTTGGTAGCAGCAATTTTGAACTAATAAGGCCAGATAGCAAGTCGAAATGGCGATGAAAGCATGATTTTGATCTGACTGTTAGTCCTTATAATGGACATATGTTGCGTAACTTAAGCAAATACTATCTTTTTATATGTTGCAAACAAAGCAGCAGTACTCATTTTTGCCATTATTTGGCCACGGCCTTTGTGACAGACGTGCTGGCGGGCTCGAATCCCTCTGCGATGGGCACAAACAAAAACGGTCCCCTTGCGAGGACCGTTTCCAATTCGGTGGTGGGCGATGAGGGATGTCGCGTGCGGCTGACGCCGCCCGCTTTCGCTTCGTCGCTTCGCTCCTCGCGTGCTGCGCTGGAAAACGCTTCGCGTTTCCTCAGCTCCGCACCCTGGCGGGTTCGAATCCCTCTGCGATGGGCCCAAAAAAGAAAGGCTCCCATTGCTGGGAGCCTAACAATTCAGTGGTGGGCGATGAGGGATTCGAACCCCCAGCCTTGTGCGTGTAAAGCACCTGCGCTAACCGTTGCGCCAATCGCCCGTGCGGAGAGAGTATAGCAAAACAATCGCCTCATTCACCTCATATCCATTAAAGGTAACTCGCGCGTGTCACAGCGGAGCTGATTCAGTTGAGATTGCCTGAACATTCCGCCCCTCTTTACGCCCTCGGGTATACTCAAAAGCTACTGATTCGATTTGATGCCCAGCAACAGCAGAGGGGATAGTATATGTGCGGTTTTGTCGGTTTTGTCGGTGGGACGGATAACCAATCCGAGGTGCTCACCAAGATGATGGACCGCATCGTCCATCGCGGTCCCGACATGGGCGGTCAGTTTATCGACGGCCGCGTTGCCCTCGGCTTCCGCCGCCTGTCGATCCTCGACCTGACCGAGGCCGGCGCCCAACCTATGGCCAACGAGGACGGTAGCGTCGTCATTGTCTTCAACGGTGAGATCTACAACTTCCAAGAACTCCGTTCCGAGCTCGAAGCCAAGGGCTACAAGTTCCATTGCGGCGCCGACACCGAGAGCCTCCTGCACGGCTACGAGGAGTGGGGCGAGGCCGTCCTCGATCGCCTGCGCGGTATGTACGCCTTCGTCATCTGGGACAAAAAGAAGAACAAGCTTTTTGGCGCCCGTGACATCTTTGGCATCAAGCCGCTTTACTACTATCCCATGGCCGATGCGGGCGACGGCGCTCCGGGCGTGCTCTTTGGCTCCGAGATCAAGAGCTTCCTGGACTACCCGCACTTCCACAAGGCGGTCAACAAAAAGGCCCTGCGTCCGTACATGACGCTGCAGTATTCGGCAACCGAGGAGACCTTCTTCGAGGGTGTCTACAAGCTGCCGCCGGCGCACTACTTTACCGTCGATATCCCGACCGGCAAGATGAACATCGAGCGTTACTGGGATTGCGATTACTCTGCCGTCGAGAAGCCGTTCGAAGAGTACGTCGACGAGCTGGACGAGGTCGTGCACGAGAGCGTCGAGGCCCATCGCATCGCCGACGTCAAGGTCGCGTCGTTCCTCTCCGGTGGCGTCGACTCCAGCTACATTGCCGCTTGCCTCATGCCCAACAAGACCTTCTCGGTGGGCTTTGACTACAAGAACTTCAACGAGACCAACTACGCCAAGGAGCTTTCCGATAAGCTCGGCGTCGAGAACGTTCGCAAGATGATTACCGCCGACGAGTTCTTCGGTGCGCTTGAGGATATCCAGTATCACATGGACGAGCCGCAGTCCAACCTGTCTTCCGTGCCGCTGTGGTTCTTGGCCGAGATGGCCCGCAAGGACGTCACCGTGGTGCTTTCGGGCGAAGGCGCCGACGAACTCTTTGGCGGCTACGCCTACTACGAGGATACGGTCCCGGTGCGCAAGTACAAAAAGATGGTGCCGCTGCCCATCCGTCGCGCGCTCGGTAACCTGGCGCTGCATATGCCGTACTTCAAGGGACATAACTTCCTGGTCAAGGGTGCCGAGATTCCCGAGAAGTCGTTCCTGGGACAGGCTTTGGTATGGCCGGAGCGCGAGGTCGACGGCGTGCTCAAGCCCGAGTACAACACCGGCGACGGCGCCTTCGAGCTCGCTGCACCCATCTACGCACGCGTGAAGGGTCAGCCCGAACTGGTCAAGAAGCAGTACCTGGACATGAACATGTGGCTCCCGGGCGACATTCTGCTCAAGGCCGACAAGATGTGCATGGCGCACTCGCTGGAGCTGCGCGTGCCCTTCCTGGACCGCAAAGTCATGGAGTTCGCCGAGCACATTCCCGACCGCTACCGCATCAACGAGAACGGCAACAAACAGGTACTCCGCCACGCTGCCAACAAGTCGCTGCCCGATGAGTGGGCCACCCGTCCCAAGGTGGGCTTCCCGGTGCCGATTGTCTACTGGCTGCGCGAGCAAAAGTGGTACGACTATGTCAAGGAGTACTTCACCGCGCCGTGGGCAAGTGAGTTCTTCAATACCGACGAGCTCATGCACCTGCTCGATCTGCACTTTGCGGGCAAGGGCGATTTCCAGCGCAAGATCTATACGCCGCTCGTGTTCCTAGTGTGGTACAAGCGCTTCTTTATCGACGAGGGCCAGCCTTCTGTTCAGGCTGCCTAGTCTCGGCCTACGAATGCCTGCGCGTAACGGCTCCTCCGGGAGCCGTTTTTGCGCGAGCACGTTTCAGTTACTATGAAAACCGTCCCTGCCAAATGGCTGAGAAAGGTGAAAGATGCACCATTCGGATTCCGCGACCGTGACCACGGTCGATACGCTTGCCAAGCTTCTCGATGTGTGCGGCGAGCTGCGCGCATCAGAGCAGGTTGACGAGCGTGCCGTGACCGGCTGCTCGTTTGATTCGCGCGCGGTCTCGGCAGGTGACGTATTCTTTTGCAAAGGTGCTGCCTTTAAGCCCGCGTTTTTGAGCATGGCGCTCGATGCGGGCGCCGTCGCATTTGTGTGCGAGGAGTCGCTGGTCGAGTCTCTGGAGCCGCTGGCGAAGGAGAGCGGTGCTGCGATGCTGGTTGTTGATAGTGTTCGCACGGCCATGGCCCTGTTGCCGCCGGAGGTCTACGACCGTCCCGACCACGACGTCAAGATCGTGGGCATCACCGGCACCAAGGGAAAGACCACGGCCGCTTTTATTCTCCAGTCCATCATCAAAGCGGCGGGCGAGTCCTGCGGCATGATCGGCTCGGTGAGTACCGACGATGGCATCGAGTGCTACGAGAGCACCAATACTACGCCCGAGGCCCCCGAGGTCTGGCGCCATATCGCCAACTGCCGCATGTCCGGTCGCCAGTCCATGGTCATGGAGGTCTCGAGCCAGGCGCTCAAGTACCAACGCGTCGAGAATCTGCCGTTTGACGTGGCGTGCTTCCTCAACATCGGCCGCGACCACATCTCGCCGATCGAGCACCCGACCTTCGAGGATTATTTTGAGAGCAAACTCAGGATCTTTGACCGGGCAAAGACCGCCGTGGTGAATCTGGGCACCGAAGAGGTCGACCGTGTGCTGGAGGCAGCGTCGACGGCCGAGCGCTTGGTGACCGTTGGCGTCGAGCATCCCGAGGCAAGCCTGTGGGCAAGCGACGTACGCATGGTCGGCTTTAGCATCGAGTTCAACTTGCATGGCCTGTGTGCCGACGAGTCCGAGGCGGGGGAGAAGGTCCTGCTGGGCATCGCGGGAGACTTTAACGTGGAAAACGCGCTGGTCGCTATCGCCGCTGCGCGCGAGATCGGCATCGGTATCGATGCCATCAAGAAGGGCCTCTCCAAACTGCGTGTGCCGGGCCGTATGGAGGTCGTGGAGTCGAAGGACGGCCGCGTGATCTGCGTCGTTGACTATGCGCACAACCAGCTTTCGTTCCGTTCGCTTTTCTCGTCGGTCAAGCGCGCGTTTCCCGCCAGCCCCGTCATTGCGCTGTTTGGCGCCGCCGGCGGCAAGGCTCAGGAGCGCCGCGAGCAATTGCCACGCGAGGCCGCACCATATTCCGACCTGATGATCTTTACGAACGAGGATCCAGCTCACGAGGACCCGATGAAGGTCTGTCGCGAGCTTGCCGAACATGTTCCCGACGATACGCCGAACAAGATCATCCTCGATCGCGAAGCCGCTGTGCATGCGGCGTTCAAGGCGGCGCGCGAGGAGTACGTCAACCCCGATGCTCCCACCATTGTCTTGCTGCTGGCAAAGGGTGACGAGGAGCTCATGCACGTGGGCGACGAATTCGTGCCCATCGAGAGCGACCTTTCGCTGGCCAATCGCCTGATCGATGTTACCCAGTTTGACTAATGAACCATGATGGCGGCGGCGCCCTGAGTACGCTGTCGCCATAAGCGTGTTCCCTCAATCAAAACATGCCGTCCAAGTCCAAACCCTTCTACGTAAACGGAGTAACCATGTCCCACAACACCCTGCCGACCGTTGCCGAGCTTTCGGGCGAGATGCGCGAGCGCTTGGCCAAGGTCAAGTACGTCTTTACCGACCTGGATGCCACGATGCTTGCACCCGGCTCGTGCGTGCTGCGCGACAACGACGGCAACCCCTCGACCAAACTCGTCGAGGCTGTCGTGGCGCTCGCTCGCGCTGGTATTCAGGTGGTTCCCACCTCGGGCCGCAACCGTACCATGATCCACGAGGACGCGCGCGTGCTCGGTCTCAACTCCTACATCGGCGAGATGGGCGGCCTGGTCATGTACGACCTCAAAGCCAACGATTGGGAGTATCTGACCGGCGACATGCCCTACGACTCCTCTTGCGGCCTCACGCCGCACCAGGTGATCGAGCAGACCGGCGTGTGCGAGAAGATCCTCGCCCGCTGGCCGCACAAGATCGAGTATCACAACGACATGTCGACCGGCTACAAATACCGTGAGGTCACCGTCGGCATGCGCGGCGATGTGCCCGACGATGAGGTTCAGGCCATCCTGGACGAGGCCGGCTGCGGTCTGATCTGGGCTTGCAACGGCCATCTGACTCACCTGTCCAAGCCGACGACGCTCGAGCTCGATCGCGTCGAGGACGGTCGCGCATTCAACATCAACCCCGCGGGTCTCAACAAGGGCGTTGCCATCGCGCGCTTCTGCGAGCACCTGGGGATCGAGCGCGAGGAGACGCTCGCGCTCGGCGATTCCGAGTCCGACTTCTACATGGCCGATCACGTGGGCACGTTCTGCCTGGTCGAGAATGGCCTGACGAGCGCCGGCGCGCCCGAGTTCCTGGCTGCCTGCGAGAACGCTTTCGTTACGCGCGGCAAAATTGTCGACGGTTGGGCGGCGACGGCAGAGCTGCTGGTCGCGGCGCGTTCGTAGCGCGGCGTCGCTGCACTTGGACATGTCTTTTCGAGAGAGACTGGTGAGGTAATGTCCGATATCGAGAATCCGGCAGGCGACACGCGCCCGATTGGCGTGTTCGATTCTGGTTTGGGCGGTCTGACGGTTGCGCGCGCGATTGCGACGGCGCTGCCGCACGAGTCCGTCTACTACTTTGGCGACACCAAGCGCTGCCCCTACGGCACGCGCACCGAGGATGAAGTGCGCTCGTTTGCGCTGCAGGCGGGTCGTTGGCTTTCGAAGCACGACGTCAAGATTATGGTCATCGCCTGCAACACGGCGACCGCTGCGGCCTTGCGTTTGGCCCAGCAGGTGCTCGACGTTCCCGTGATCGGCGTGATCGCGCCGGGTGCCCGTGCAGCAATCAACAGCACGCGTACGCGTCGCGTGGGCGTGCTCGCTACCAACCTCACCATTCGCTCGGGCGCCTACACGCGCGCCATTCAGGATCTAGATGCCGGCGTCGATGTATACGGCTGTCCTGCCTCGAGCTTTGTCGAGGTTGTCGAACACGAGCTCGCCTCGGGTGCACATCTGCAGGAACAGTGGCTTGAGAACGAGGACATCTTCGATACGCCTGCCGTGCGTGCGCTGGTGGGTGCCACGGTTGAGCCGCTGCGCGACCACGGTATCGATACCGTGGTGCTCGGCTGTACGCATTTCCCGCTGTTGGTGGGACCTATCCGGCATGCGCTGGGGCCTGGGGTGCGCGTCGTGAGTTCCGCCGAGGAGACCACACGCGAGCTGACCGATATCCTCACGCGCCGCGAGCAGCTGGCGGGCGACGCCGCCGAGCCGCAGCATCGTTTTGCCACGACGGCCGATAACATTGCCGAGTTTGCGGTGGCGGGCAGCTTTATCTTTGGTCAGCCGCTCAAGAGCATCGAACATATCGATATCGATGAGCTGAAATAGATGTAAGGCAGCCGCCAAAGCCTTCGCCACATCTTTTGCCGAAAGGAAATTTCTATGGAGTACATGCAGGTCAACCGCGCCAACGGTCGCGCCGCCAACGAGTTGCGCCCCGTTAAGCTCACCCGTGGCGTCATGAAGCACGCCCACGGCTCGTGTTTGGCCGAGTTCGGTGACACGCGCGTGCTGTGCGCCGCCACTATCGAGGAGGGCGTGCCGGGCTGGCGAAAGGGAGCTAAGGCCGGCTGGGTGACCGCGGAATACGCCATGCTGCCGGCGTCGACCGGCAAGCGCTGCAAGCGCGAACACGCCAACCGCAAGGGTCGCTCCATGGAGATCGAGCGCCTCATTGGCCGCAGCCTGCGTACCGTCGTCAACATGAAGGCGCTCGGCGAGTACACCGTCACCGTCGACTGCGATGTGATTCAGGCCGATGGCGGCACGCGTACAGCGAGCATCACCGGCGCCTGGGTGGCGCTGCACGACGCCCTTGCCATGTGGGTCGAGGCGGGCAAGATCGAGCGCATCCCGCTTACCGGCCAGGTGGCTGCCATCTCTATGGGCGTTGTCGACGGCAATACGCTGCTTGACCTCGATTATTCCGAGGACAGTCATGCCGAGGTCGACATGAACCTCGTCGCTACCGATACCGGTGAGATGATCGAGCTCCAGGGCACCGGCGAGCAGGCGCCCTTCGACCGCAAACGCCTCAACGCCCTGCTTGACCTGGGTGACAAGGGTGTCGCCGAGCTCATCGAGCTTCAGCGCCAAGCCATCGCCTAACCTGCCAAAAAGGGACAGGTTTATTTTGGTAGGTTTTATCTGCTGAAATGCTGCGTTGAAAGGTCCGATCGCCTGAGAGGGGAGAGGTCAAGTGCCCAAACGCCCCTCACGCGGCTTGCTATAGAGACAAGGAGGCCAGTCATGGCACTTGAGAAGATTGACATCGACACCCTCGACCCGGCGGCGACCATCGTCGTGGCAACGGGCAACGCCCATAAGCTCACCGAGATCGAGGCCATTTTGGGCAAGGTCATGCCCGAGGTGCGCTTTGTGGCGCTCGGCCAGCTGGGTGATTTTGAGGATCCCGAGGAAAACGGCACGACGTTTTTGGAGAACGCCATCATCAAAGCCCAAGCCGCGGTTGAGGAGACGGGCCTTATGGCCATCGCCGACGATTCGGGCTTGGTCGTCGACGCGCTGGACGGTGAGCCCGGTGTGTATAGCGCGCGCTATGCGGGCGTGCACGGCGACGATGCCGCCAACAACGCCAAGCTTCTCGTGAATCTGGAGGGCGTGGCCGACGAGGACCGCACTGCGCGCTTTATGAGCGTCGTCGCGCTCATCGACACGGACGGTTTGGTCACCTATGGCGAGGGCGCCTGCGAGGGCGTTATCGCGCACGAGGGCCGCGGCGATCACGGCTTTGGCTACGACCCGCTGTTCCTGCCGGTCGACACGCCGGGCAAGACCATGGCCGAGCTGACGGCTGACGAGAAGAACGCCATCAGCCATCGTTTCCACGCGCTCGAGCATCTGTCCGCCAAGCTGACGGGCGAGGAGTAGACCGTGCGTGCGGTGGTGCAGCGCGTGCTCAACGCCGGCGTGACGGTCGACGGCGAGTGCGTGGGCCGCATTGGACGCGGCTACCTGGTGCTGCTGGGTGTGGGCCATGGCGATACGCGTGCCGAGGCCGACAAGCTGTGGGGCAAGCTCCGCGGGCTGCGTATCAACGAGGACGAGAACGGCAAGACCAACTTGGCGCTTGCCGATGTCGACGGCGAGGTGCTCGTGGTGTCGCAGTTCACGCTGTTCGCCGACTGCCGCCACGGTCGCCGCCCATCGTTTACGGATGCCGGTGCCCCCGATGTCGCCAACGAGCTCTACGAGTACTTCCTGACGCTCGTTCGTCAAGATGTCGAACACGTGGCGCACGGCATTTTTGGCGCCGATATGAAAGTCGATCTTGTCAACGACGGTCCGTTCACCATCGTCTTGGACACCGATAGTCTGTAAGTAGTCAATTTGGGACCGGGCTTTTTTAGCTACTTGCGTATGGCCACAACAGGGTGCTATAGTATTAGAGTTTTGTCTATCTTAGGAGTATTATCCCCTTTTTGAATTGCACCTTCTGGAGGCCCTGTTCATGGAAGAGATGGAAGTCAATCACGTCGACGACATCCACGAGAAGCTGACCGATATGGTGGGCGATCGCGTCAAGGTTAAGGCCAACATGGGCCGTACCCGCGTCGTCGAGCGCATGGGCACCATCAAGAGCGTCCACCCGGCCGTCTTCATTGTCGAGGTTGACGAGCGTCGCGGCCGCAAGTCGCGTCAGTCCTACCAGTATATCGATGTGCTCACCGGTCAGGTCGAGCTGTTCGACCCCGAGAGCGGCGAGCACATCTTTACCCCGCTCGGCAATCAGCTCGAGGAGCATTAACGGTGACCGATCGGTCCCTGACTCTTTCCGCGCCGGCAAAGATTAACCTCTACCTGGGGGTTCATACCGAGCGCGATGACCGCGGCTATCACAGGGTCGATTCCCTGATGGCGGCCGTCGGTCTTTCCGATACCGTGACGGTCACGCCGGCGCAGGCGCTGACCGTCCAGACGGTTCCGGCATCAGATTTTCCCATGCAAAAGAATACAGCGTATCGGGCTGCGGTTGCTATGGCCGAGCATTATGGTCGCGAGGCAAACATCTGCGTGACGATTGAGAAGCGCATTCCATTGTGCGCCGGCTTGGGCGGCCCCTCGACGGATGCGGCCGCGGTCATTGTCGCCTTGGCAGAGCTCTGGGGCATTGATCGCACCGACCCCGCGCTCGACGATATTGCGCGGGGCATTGGTGCCGACGTCCCGTTCTTTTTGCACGCGAGTCCTGCGTTCTACGTAGGTGGGGGAGACGTGCTGGCAACTGAGTACCCCGCGCTGCCCGCGACGCCCGTCGTGCTGGTCAAGCCGCGCGAGGCAAGCGTTTCGACAATTGAAGCCTATCGACGTTTTGACGAGGCCCCGGTGCCTGCGGACAAGCCCGGCGCGATAGCTTCTGCCTTGCGTGCTGGTGATGCCGAGACGGCATATGCACTCATCCATAACAATCTGGGTGTCATTTCCGCACAGATGGCGTCGCAGATTCAAACGGTCCTCGACTGGCTGCGTAAACAGGACGGAACCGTTGCTGTAGATGTGTGCGGATCGGGTGCCTGCTCGTTTGCCATTTGCGACACCGCTGCCACGGTCGAAAGGCTTGCCGATGCTGCCCAGCAAAATGGCTGGTGGGCCTGCGCGACTGAGTTTATTCCCAACACGGTTCGCGTCGAAGTGCCAAAGAAGTAAAAATTTCTCTAGCACACGACGGAAATCTTTGTTACTATAGTCGAGCTAACGGGTTGTGGCTCAGTTTGGTAGAGCACTGCGTTCGGGACGCAGGGGTCGCTGGTTCAAATCCAGTCAACCCGACCAGAGCATGAGGAGGGACCGCTTCTTGCGGTCCCTTTTTTTAGCTATTGTTGTGATACCGCGATACCCGCGGTATACTCATTCGAGCTTGTCTCGCTGTATTGTGGAGGTCTACATGTTTGGACTGAGGGCTCCTGAGCTCATCATTATTCTCGTCGTTGTCCTGATTATCTTCGGGCCCAAGAACCTGCCGAAGCTCGGCAAGTCCCTCGGCTCTACCGTCAAGAATATCCGCGAGGGTATGGAGGGCGACGATAAGGCCGAGACCAAGCAGGCCGAGGAGGTCGTGGTCGAGCAGTCCGAGGAGGACAAGGAGATCGCTGAGCTCGAAGCCAAGCTCGCTGCTGCCAAGAAGAAGCAGGCAGAGGACAGCGACGCGGACGCAGAGTAGTCCCATCCCTTTGGGGTGAGCACCTGACCGGCTTGCCCGCAGGCTAGCCGGTCTTTTTCGTTTTGTTGACAGTTGATTGTTTGATCAGAGTTGGGGAGATATCCGTATGGACGCAAGCCAGATCGTACTGACCGCTGAGGGCCGCCAGAAGCTCGTCGAGGAGCTCGCCTGGCGTGAGGGCGATTACGCCAAGGAGATCGTCGAGGACATCAAGGAAGCCCGCGCGTTCGGCGACCTTTCGGAGAACTCCGAGTACGATGCCGCCAAGGACAAGCAGGCCCAGAATGCTGCTCGTATCGCCGAGATCCAGGCCATTCTTGCCAACGCTCAGGTTGCTGCCACCACGGGCGATCTGACCGTCTCCATCGGTTCCACCGTTTCGCTGATTGATCCCAACGGCGAGGTCATGGAAGTCACGCTCGTTGGTACCACCGAGACCAACTCGCTCGAGCACAAGATTTCCAACGAGTCTCCGGTCGGTCACGCCATCATCGGTCACGGCGAGGGCGACTCCGTCGAGGTCGTTACGCCTTCCGGCAAGACTCGCGTCTACACCATCGCCAAGATCGCACGCTAGACCACGGTCCCGCGTAAAGGTATGTTTTCGCTCCCTGGGACCGAATCCTGGGGAGCGTTTTAGTTTGAGGAGCTAACTTATGGCAGAGAACCAGAACGCCGCCGATCAGGCATCGACGCTCAACGACGAGCGCGCCACCCGCCTGGCCAAGCGCGCCGCCCTGTTCGAGGCGGGCCAGAACCCCTATCCCGAGCACTCTGAGCTTGAGGACTACGTCGCCGATATCGAGACTAAGTACGCCGATCTTGCCGATGGTGAGGACACCGAGGATGTCGTGAAGATCGCCGGCCGTGTGGTCGCCAAGCGCGGTCAGGGCAAGATCATGTTCATCGTCGTGCGCGATGCGACTGCCGAGATTCAACTGTTCTGCCGCATCAACGACATGGACGAGGCTGCCTGGAATACGCTCAAGGCCCTCGACCTGGGCGACATCCTGGGCGTGACCGGCGTGGTCGTGCGCACCCAGCGCGGCCAGCTTTCCGTTGCCCCTAAGAGCGCGACCCTGCTTTCCAAGGCCGTTCGTCCACTGCCCGAGAAGTTCCACGGTCTTTCCGACAAGGAGACCCGCTATCGCCAGCGCTATGTTGACCTGATCGCCAACGACGACGTTCGCGAGACCTTCCGTAAGCGTTCGCAGATTCTCTCCACCTTCCGTCGCTTTATGGAGTCCGACGGCTACATGGAGGTCGAGACCCCCATCCTGCAGACCATCCAGGGCGGCGCTACTGCCAAGCCGTTCATCACGCACTTCAACGCGCTCGATCAGGAGTGCTACCTGCGCATTGCTACCGAGCTGCACCTCAAGCGCTGCATCGTCGGTGGCTTTGAGCGCGTCTTCGAGATCGGCCGCATCTTCCGCAACGAGGGTATGGACCTCACCCACAACCCCGAGTTCACCACGATGGAGGCCTATCGTGCCTTCTCCGATCTCGAGGGCATGAAGGCACTCGCCCAGGGTGTCATCAAGGCTGCCAACAAGGCCATCGGCAACCCCGAGGTCATTGAGTACCAGGGTCAGACCATCGATCTTTCCGGTGAGTGGGCAAGCCGTCCCATGACCGACATCGTCTCGGACGTGCTCGGCAAGCAGGTCACCATCGACACGCCGGTCGAGGAGCTTGCCGCCGCCGCACGCGAGAAGGGCCTGGAGATTAAGCCCGAGTGGACTGCTGGCAAGATCATCGCCGAGATTTACGATGAGCTGGGCGAGGACACCATCGTCAACCCGACCTTCGTATGCGATTACCCCATCGAGGTCAGCCCGCTTGCCAAGCGTTTTGAGGACGATCCGCGCCTGACGCACCGCTTTGAGCTGGTCATCGCCGGCCACGAGTACGCCAACGCATTCTCCGAGCTCAACGACCCGGTCGACCAGGCCGAGCGCTTTGCTGCCCAGATGGCTGAGAAGGCCGGCGGCGACGACGAGGCTATGGAGTACGACGAGGACTACGTGCGCGCCCTCGAGTACGGTATGCCTCCCGCGGGCGGCATCGGCATCGGTATCGATCGCGTGGTCATGCTGCTCACCAACCAGGCTTCCATTCGCGACGTCCTGCTGTTCCCGCACATGAAGCCCGAGAAGGGTTTCCAGTCCGGTGCCGCCGCTGCCAAGGCTGCCGAGGCCGGCAACGCCGCAAGCCCGTTCGTTAAGCCGCTCAAGCCCACGCTCGATTACTCCAAGATCGCCGTTGAGCCGCTGTTCGAGGAATTCGTCGACTTTGATACCTTCTCCAAGAGCGATTTCCGCGCTGTGAAGGTCAAGGCATGCGAGGCCGTCAAGAAGTCCAAGAAGCTGCTGAACTTTACGCTCGACGACGGCACCGGCACCGACCGCACCATCCTCTCCGGCATCCATGGCTACTATGAGCCCGAGGACCTGGTCGGCAAGACCTTGCTCGCCATCACCAATCTGCCTCCGCGCAAGATGATGGGTATTCCCAGCTGCGGTATGCTGATCAGCGCCATCCACGAGGAGGAGGGCGAGGAGCGCCTCAACCTGATTCAGCTCGACGCTTCCATCCCCGCCGGCGCAAAGATGTGCTAGGGGGTTACGCGGGTTTACCAACCCGCGTAACCAGTTGACGCTGCAAGCCCGCCAGAGCGGCAATCTGCCTTTCAACTTCGGCGGCATGACC
>CABUIH010000029.1:0-17866 GCA_902491615.1 uncultured Collinsella sp.
GGGCGCCGTCAGCCGATCTCCGTGGGCGGAAGAAAACGGATCATTTTGGTCCCGCGAGGCTTGCGGAGGCATTCGTGCAGGGCCGCCCGAACAAAACTATGTCGGTTTACGGGGCCGGATTCCGAATCCCCAACCATACCGAAAAGCGTGAAAATAAAACCGCAGGTAGACGAGCCGTCATTTTGCAGAAAACGCGGGTATGGACGGGGTTCCTGGGTTTAGCCCCGTAAACCGGCATAGTTTTGAAATGGTATTAAATCGCTAGCAGCAATTTTGCTATGCCGGAGCGGTCGGCCGTTGGGTAATTACCCTCGCAGATAGGCGATGGCGATTTGGGTGCGGTTGCGCAGGCCCATTTTGGCAAGGATTGAGCTGATGTGGTTGCGTACGGTGCCTTCGCCCATATAGGCGGTGGCGGCAATCTCCTTGTTATCGAGGCCGCGGGCGATGAGCTCGGCGACTTCGAACTCGCGGTCGGTTAGGCTGACAAAGGCCGCAGGCCGGCGGGGCGTGCCCGCCTCAACGTCCGTTCCGTCAAAATCGACGTCCTCGATCGCCTTGCCCTCGAGCACGCGTTTGCCATCCATGACCTGCGTCAACGCGGGAGGGATGGCAGCGACGTCGGTTTTAATCAAGTAGCCGCGCGCGCCCAGTTTGAGCGCCGACACAATGTATTCGTCATCCGAGAATGTCGTCAGAAACACCACGCGCGCCGCAGGGTCGCGCTCAAGGATCTCGCGTGCCGCCGAAAGTCCGTCGCGCCCCGGCATCTGAATGTCGAGCAGTGCGATATCGGGCGCGTGTTCGGCATAGAGCGAAACCGCGTCGTTGCCGTTGGCGCCGGTGCCCACTACCTCGATCTGCGGCTGGGCGCCCAGGATAATCTTGAGCGAATCGACCACCAAGCGGTCGTCGTCGACAACAATGAGCCTCATCGGGCGTCATCTCCTTGCTGCTTGGGAACGGTGGCAAACACGCGCCAGCCGGGGGAGCCGGCACGCGGGCCGGCGGTGAAGGTGCCGCCAAGCGCCTCGATGCGCTCGCGCATGGAGGCGAGCCCCATGCCCTCCGTGGCGCCGCGGCCGCTTGCTTGGACCCCGTCCGCGCCATCGTCGGTAACGATGAGCTGGTAAAACGACGGATGCTCCATGCACCGTACGGTGACGGTCTGGGCGCAAGCGTGGCGCATGGCGTTGGAAAGCGCCTCGCGCAGCACCGCCGCAAAGCAGTTGGCGACATTTGCGGGCGCATGCTCGGCCAAAACTTCAAGCTCAACCTGCGGGCCGCCGTCCGAGCGCGCGCCTTCAACAATGCGTTCGAGCTGCACGGAAAGGTCGACGGCGTTGTCGTTGAGCGCGTGGACGCTGACGCGTACGAGCTGGAGCGCCTCGTCAACCGTGCGTTTGACGTCGGCGAAATCGGCGGCGACGCCAGGCTCGTCGGCGTGGACCACGCGAAGGGCTTCGGCCTGCAGTGAGGCGCGCGTGAGCTGGTGCCCGACGTTATCGTGGATCTCGCGCGCGATGCGGGCGCGTTCGGCGAGCGTCGCGAGCTCGACTTCGTAGTCCTGGCGGTCGGCGAGGTCGCGGTTGCGTGCCTCGAGTGCCAGGGCGCGTTCTTGCAGCTTGTCGCGGGTGCGACGCATGCGTTCCTGTTCGCGCTCCAGCTGCGCGGTGCGCAGCGACAGCAACGTGGCGGCGACCGAAAGAATGGTGGTTAGCAGCAGCGTTCGGGTGGTGAGCGCGCCGCCGCGAAGGTTCGCGACAAGCGCGCAGACAAACACGGCGCCAATCGCCAGCGCGGGCCAGATGCGTTCACGGCGCACGCGCCGCGCGATGTCATAGAGGGCGAGAGGCGCAAACGGCACAAACGGCGGCACGAAGACGGCCGCGATGATGCAGGCGTAGCTCGCGGCCTCGCTCACACGGCGGGCGCGGTTTCCCTGTGCGACCTCGGCCAGTGAGGTGGCAATAACGCCAAGGCAAAACGCCGCAACCAGACGAGCGTCCACAGCAAGGCCCGTGGCGGCTGCGATGCAGCACGCCAGCACGATCGATTTGTCGAATAGCCTGTTCATACGGGTATTGTACGCGATGCCGCGCACGGGGGAGGCACTACCCGGAGCAACCGTGACATTCCTCCCACGCGGCAAAGCGGGGGCGTCGGCGGGCCACGCGACCGAGCCCCCGCACTCGTGACAAAGCTCACTGGTGCGCGCCGGCCGCTCCTGCGATGATGCAATCGTACCGGGCCGCAAGCAACAGAAGGGCCACCTCATGACAGACATCGTCCACGTCGAAAACCTCGTCAAGCGCTACGACGATCTTATCGCGCTCGACCACTTTAACCTGAGCATCGCCCCCGGCGAGATCTTTGGCCTGCTGGGCCCCAACGGCTCGGGCAAGACCACGTCCATCAACTGTATTCTGCAGCTGCTCGCCTACGACAAGGGCACCATCGAGCTGTTCGGCGAGCCCATGACGCCCGCCCGCTACGACCTCAAGCGCCGCATCGGCGTGGTGCCGCAACAGGTGGCGGTGTTCGACGAGCTCACCGTGCGCGAGAACATCGACTATTTCTGCAGTCTCTACGTCAACGACCGCAAACGCCGCCGCGCGCTGGTGGACGAGGCGATTGACTTTGTCGGCCTGGGCGACTTTACCAAGTTTCGCCCCGGCAAGCTCTCGGGCGGCCTGGCGCGTCGCCTCAACATCGCCTGCGGCATTGCGCACAAGCCCGAGCTCATCTTCTTTGACGAGCCCACGGTGGCGGTCGACCCACAGAGCCGCAATGCCATCCTGGAGGGCATCTGCCGCCTGCGCGACGAGGGCGCCACGGTGGTGTATACCAGCCATTATATGGAGGAAGTCGAGCAGATCTGCAGCCGCATCATGATCATGGACGGTGGTCGCGTGCTGGCGCAGGGCACCAACGACGAGCTCAAGCGCATGATTCAGATGGGCGAGAAGATCGTGATCGAGGTCAGCGAGGTGCCGAGCGCGGCGCTCGGTGCCGTCGCGAGCCTGCCGCATGTCCTGGACCTGTCGGCGACGGCGGGCCAGCTCACGTTTTCGTGCGAGGCGAGCCCGCATAACCTGACGGACATTCTCGATGCGCTGCGCTCGCATGACGTGGCGCTCGGCCGCATTTATTCCGAACCGCCGACCCTCAACGACGTGTTCCTTGAGATCACCGGCCGCGAGCTGCGCGACTAGGGGGCGGCCATGTTCAACACCATCATCACCACGGTCAAGACGCTGCTGCGCCGGCCGAGTACATGGGTTTGGGGCGCGGTCTTTCCCGTCGCGCTTTCCACGATGTTTATGTTTATGTTCGCGAACCTCAGCTCCGACGGCACGGTCGACCCGGTGCCGGTTGCCGTCATAGCGGACGAGGCCTGGGACGCCTCGACCTTTAAGGACGTGGCGACGTCGCTTGCCAAGGAGAGCGACGATCAGCTGCTCGAGATCCACGAGTGCGACGATGCAGCCGACGCGAACCGTGCTCTCAAGGCCGGCGGGGTCGCGGGCATCTACACGGTCGATGTCGCGGGCACACCCAAGCTCACACTGCTTTCGAGTTATGACAGCTCGCGCGCCTCGTCGGTGCTCACCGACCGCAGCATCCTTGAGACGGTGGCGAGCTCGTATACGCAAAATGCCGAGCTCATGGCCCAGATTGCTCAAGATGACCCGGCGGCGCTCGCCGACCCGGAGGCGGTTGCGCGCGCCCTGTCGCTCGAAGGTGGCACCCGCCGCGTAAGCCTGACGCGCACCACGCCCGACGGCACGGTCATCTACTATTACGCGCTCTTTGGCCTGGTAGCGATGATGTCTGCCGAGTTTGCCGCCTTGAGCGTCGTCGATCTGCAGCCCAATCTGTCGGGCCTTGGCGCGCGTCGCTGTGTGGGCGGTCTTTCCAAGACGGCGTCGCTGGCCGGTATCTTTGTGGGCTCGTGGCTGGTCTCCTTTGCCTCGATGACGATCGCAATCGGCTACGTGCGCCTGGTCGTGGGCGTCGACTTTGGCGGGCGCGAGGGGCTGTGTCTGGTGGGTGGCGCCGCTTCCGCGCTTGCCGCCACGGGCTTGGGCCTTTTTGTGGGCACGCTTCCCGTTAAGGGCGGCAAGGCGTCCAAGTCCGGCATCCTCACGGGCTTTGCTACCACGTGCGCCCTGTTCGCCGGCCTCTACGGCGAGCCGGCGATGGCGCTTGCCGACGACGTCGCCCGCGCCTGCCCGGCCGAGTGCTGGCTCAACCCCGTCAAGCTCATCTGCGACATGTTCAACCGCCTGTATTTCTTTGAGGACCTGGGCCCCTTTGTCGTTCGCGCCGGCGCGCTGGTCCTTATGGCGCTGCTGTTCGTTGCCGCCGCCACGCTGACCTTTGGAAGGAGCCGCTATGAGCACCTTTAAGACTGCGCTTCGCATGGCGCTGGCGCACCCGTTCTACCTGCTCATCTATACGGTGTTCATCTCGCTCATGGGCGTATTCATCGCGGCATCGGTGAGCTGGAACTCGTCGCAGCTCACCGAGTACGAGCCCTACGATGCCAACGTGATCGTGGTCGACCGCGACGACAGCGACCTTTCGCATGCGCTCACCAAGCACCTGGGGTCGCGCTTTGAGTTGGTCACGGGCGTCGGCGACGACACCTACGACCTCGCGGACGCGCTCTCCAAGAGCAATAGTGCCAAGGGCAGCGCCGACTGCGTGTTCTTTATCCCGGAGGGGTTCGAGGACGACCTGGTCGCGGCCGCCCGCGCGGGGGAGGCCCTGCCCAAGCTCGATGTGACCTACGGTGCCGGCACCATGGCGGCGGCGCTTTCGTCTGCTGAGGCCTCGCGCTGGATCTCGCTCGCGGGCGCTGCGGCGGCCCTAGAGCCTGCCGCCTCTAACGGCAGCGTCGCCAAGGCCGCCGAGCATGCCGCCGCAAAGCGCGCGGAGGTCGAGATTGAGCAGGTCAAGGTCGACTCGACTGCCGCCGCCACACTCGAGTCGTACTTCAACTTTGGCGCGTACGCGATCATCTCGTCGGTCATCGTGTCGGTAGGGCTGGTGTTCTCGGGCATGAGCGAGCCCGAGCGCGTGCGCCGCATGGAGGCCGGCCCAATCTCCGAGCGCCGGAGTTCGCTCGCCGTGTTTGCGGCCGCCGCCGTGCTTACCGTCTGCATCTGGTTTGTGTCGAGCATGATGGGCGTCGTGGGCTTTGCCGGCGCGGTTGCCGAGGTCGGCGTGGGTCGTGTGTGCCTGGCGCTGGCGGCGACGTTTGCCCTGGCGTGCATGCCTCTGGCCGTTGGCTTTGCCCTTTCGAGCCTGGGTGCGCGTGAGGAGCTGCTCAACGGTGTGGGCAACCTGCTCGGCATGCTCATGACGTTTTTGGGCGGCGCCTGGGTGCCGCTGTCGCTGATGGGCCCAGCCGTGCAGACCGCGGCGCATTTTGTGCCGACGTATTGGGTGAACGACGCGATTGGCAAGGCGCTCGCCGCGGACCTGACGTCCACCGTGCTGGGCGACATCGCTTGCGATCTGGGCGTCACAGTGCTCTTTGCCGCGGCCATCGCCGCCGTAGGCCTAGCCCTCGCCCACAACAAATCCCACGCCTAGACACCTTCTCATTGGGGACAGACTTAAACGACCAAAAGTATTCATTGGGGACAGACTTAAATGACTAGCCATCGGGGGCAGATAGGGAGCGTCCCCAACTGCCGGGTGGCGAAAGAGCGTCCCTTGTGACTGGTCATTTAAGAACGTCCCCAATGACTAGTCTAAATCCCGCGCCTAGTCTGAAATAAATCCTAGGCCTCGCCCCAAAATAGTTCGCCAAGGTTTACTATTACGTTCATAAAGTAGTACTAGGCTAACAATGGGGGATACCATGGCAACGCAGGAAGCCTACGTCCAGGTTAAGGATCTCAAAAAGCACTACGGCGACGGCGATGCGCGCCTGACGGTGCTCGACGGCATCGACACGTCCATCAACCGCGGAGAGATCTGCGTCATGCTGGGGCCTTCGGGTTCGGGCAAGTCGACGTTTCTTAACCTGATCGGCGGCCTGGAGGATGCCGACGCCGGCTCCATTCTGGTGGACGGCTGCGACCTCACCACGCTCAACGCCGGCGACCTGGGCGAATACCGACGCCGTGAGCTGGGCTTTGTCTTCCAGTTCTACAACCTGGTGCCCGATCTCACCATCAAGGAGAACATCGAGGTCACGGCGCACCTGTCCAAAAACCCGCTCAATGTCGACGATCTCCTGCGTTCGCTGGGCCTTTACGAGCACCGCAACAAGTTCCCGCGCCAGGTCTCGGGCGGCCAGCAGCAGCGCTGCGCCATCGGCCGCGCACTCGTCAAAAACCCGGGCCTGCTGCTGTGCGACGAGCCCACGGGCGCGCTTGACTATAAGACGTCCAAGGAAATCTTGCAGCTCATGGAAGATGTCAATCACGAGTACGGCTGCACCATCATCATTGTCACCCACAATGCCGCCATCGCGCGCATGGCCAATCGCGTGTTGCGCCTGCGCGACGGACGCATCGTCGAGGATGAGCTCAACGAGTCGCCCGTCGCGGCCGCCGAGCTCGATTGGTAGGCGGCGCCATGACACCTCTCGCAAAACGTCTCCCGCGCGAGCTGCGCTGCAATATCGGCAAGTACCTGGGCATCTTTTTGCTTATGTGCGGAAGCATCGCTCTCACCTCGGGCTTTTTGCTCGCGGCACATTCCATCGGCTGCCTCATCGACGATATGCGCGACGAGTACACGATTGAGGACGGCCGCGTGACCACCTCCTTCGAGGCTACCGACGATCAACTCAGGGCCACCGAGGATGCCGCCAGTGACGTCGGCGGCGTCACGCTCTACAAGAATTTCTCCATCGACGCCATCATCAAAAAGGCGTCCGGCGACGACGGCACCAAGCGCACGCTGCGCACCTATGCGCACCGCACCAAGGTCGATATCGCATCCTACTGCGAAGGTAGGCGGCCTAAGGCGGACGACGAGGTGGCCATCGACCGCGTCTTTGCCACCAACAACGACCTTGCCGTGGGCGATAAGGTTGAGCTTGAGGGCCGCACCTACATCATCTGCGGCATCATGACCCAGCCCGACAGCCAGGCGCTGTTTCTCAACAATTCGGACTTTACGGTGAACACCATCACGTACGGCGTGGCCGAGGTCACCGATGGCGGCTTTGCCGCGCTCGAAGATGCCGGCGGCGCGCCCGCCTACACCTACTCCTTCACCTTTACCGATCGCGACCTCCCCACCGCGGACCGCATCGACGCCGAGCAAGATATGGTCGAGGCACTGACCGACGCCGATGCGCGCGTGGACGATCTGATCGACGCCGATTCCAATCAAGGCATTGGCTATGCGCGCGATGACGTGGACGGCGACTCTATGATGTGGATGACGCTGCTCGACATCATCATCGTGATCATGGCGTTCGTCTTTGTGGTCCTTACCGACGCCACCATCGAGGAGGAGAGCGCCATCATCGGCACACTGCTCGCCAGCGGCTATCGCCGTCGCGAGATCGTACTGCACTACCTCGCGCTTCCCGCCATCGTGGGCATGCTCGCGGCGCTGTTGGGCACCGCGCTCGGCGTTGCGTTCTTTACCGAGCCCATGCGCGGCCTCTATTACGGCTCGTACAGCCTGCCGCCCTTCCAGGTGTACTGGAGCTGGGAGATCTTTGTGAAGTGCGCCGTGGTTCCCGCCGCCGCGCTTATCCTCATTACGCTGGTGGGCCTGCTCCGCAAAATGGGCAAGACGCCGTTGCAGTTCCTCCGTCACGAGGCGGGCGGCAAGTCGGGCACCAAGCGCGGCCTGCAGCTGCCGGAGCGCATGGGCTTTGTCTCGCGCTTCCGCCTGCGCATCTTCCTGCGTAATCTGGGCAACTTCGCCACGCTTTTCGTGGGCATTGCGTTTGCCTCGCTGCTACTGCTCTTTGGCCTGGCGATTCTGCCCACGATGACGCACTACGCGGACAACCTCGAGACAAGCCTGGTCGCCGAGCACCAGTACACGCTCAAGGCCCCGCTGGAACTCGAGGGCACCGCCGAGGAGCGCGAGCAGTGGTCGGCACTCGAGCGTTTGCAGTCGGTTGACGGCGCACTGCTTTCTGCCGCTCAGGATGCCGATGACGAGCTTGACGACGCGGCCGATGCAGCGCAGGCAGCAGCCGATGCCGCGACCAGCGCTCCGTCTGCCGAGAGCCTGGCCGCGGCGCAGGACGCGCTCGCCAAGGTCCAGGACAAGAAGGATGCGCTTTATGCGCGCCTCGATGACCTTGCCGATGCCCTCGGCTGCGACCGCGACGAGGCTATCGACCTGATCGACAAGGCCTCTAAGATCGACACCGACAACGACGACATTCACCCGGTCAACACGATCGACAACGGTGCAGGCGCAATCGCGCAGGCCGAGAAATACGCCGTCTACCAGCTGCAATACGATCGCGGCGACGGAAATGGCGAGGAGACGATTTCCGTTTACGGCATTTCATCCGATTCGCGCTATTGGAAAGACCTCAACGTCGGCGACGGCCGTGTCGTCTTTGGTGGCGGTCTGCTCGATAAGTTTGGCTGGAGCGAGGGTCAGAAGGTCACGCTCATCGACAAGTACGAGGGGGAGCATTATTCCCTTGAGTACGCGGGCAAGGACTGTGCCTGGGGCTCCAAGTCGGACATGAATATCTATATGAGTATCGACGACTTTAACGAGCTGTTCAGCAACGACGCCGCCTACTTTAACGGCTATGTGAGCGACGAGAAGCTCGACTTCGATGCTCGTTACTTTGCCGGCGACACCACGCCCGACGACATGCGGGCCGTGGGCGACCAGTTCATCGGCATGATGAGCAAAATGATCGGAATGATGATCGGGCTCGCGGTGTTTATCTTTCTGCTGTTTATGTACCTGCTGACCAAGGCGGTGATCGACCACAGCGCCCGTTCGATCAGCTACATGAAAGTCTTTGGCTATCGCGATAGCGAGATCTCGCATCTGTACATCCGCTCGATCACGCTGTGCGTGGCGGCGTCGCTCGTGCTGAGCCTGCCGGTCATTATTGGCTCGCTCACGGCCATCTTCCGCTCGATGCTGCTCGCCTACAACGGCAATATCGAGATCTACGTGCCCGCTTGGTCCATGGCGGCGTGCGTGGGCATTGGCTTTGTGACCTACCTGGTCGTGGCGCTGCTGCACACGCGCTCCATCAAGCGCGTGAGCCTCTCCGAAGCTCTCAAGGTGCAGGAGTAGTCATCGGGGACAGTCTTTGCCGATTCGCCGGTTCGCCGGCCGTGCTGGCAAGGACTGTCCCCAGCTGCCGGCAGGAAAGGAACGTCCCTAGCTGCCAGGTGGCGAGGCACTCATTTAAGTCCGTCCCCAATGAGTGGTTTCAGTCATTTAAGTCTGTCCCCAATGACTAGAAAGGAACGTCCTCAGCGACTAGGTGCCGTACTTGACTTTAACTCTGCTTTAACTGGTACCATCCTCTATGTCTGTAACGCCATATAGACCGAGGGGATAGATCTATGACCGCACCTGCACCCGCAGCACCCGCTAAGGTGTACTTCACCAACCTGCGCACGCATGCTCGCGAGAGCCAGCTCGACAAGCTCAAGCGCCTCATCCGTCATGCCGGAATTGAGCAGATCGACTTTGAGAACAAGTTCGTCGCCATCAAGATTCACTTTGGCGAGCTGGGCAACCTGAGCTTTTTGCGCCCCAACTACGCCCGCGCCGTCGCGGATGTCGTGAAGGAGCTGGGCGGCAAGCCCTTCCTCACCGACTGCAATACGCTCTATGTGGGTAGCCGCAAAAACGCGCTCGAGCACATCGATACCGCCTACCAGAACGGTTTTACCCCGTATGCCACGGGCTGCCAGATCATCATCGCCGACGGCCTCAAGGGCACCGACGAGGCGCTCGTCCCGGTCGAGGGCGGCGAGTACGTGCGCGAGGCCAAGATTGGTCAGGCTCTCATGGACGCCGATATCGTGATCAGCCTCACCCACTTTAAGGGCCATGAGCAGGCCGGCTTTGGCGGCGCCATGAAGAACCTGGGTATGGGAGGCGGCAGCCGTGCCGGCAAGATGGAGCAGCATGCCGCCGGCAAGCCGAACGTCTCGACCGAGCACTGCGTTGGCTGCCGTGCCTGCGAAAAGATTTGCGCGCACAACGCTGTCTCGTTCGACGGCACCCGCGAGCGCGAGCTTGCCAGCGGCGCTACTCGCACGGTGCACGTGGCCACCATCGACCACGATCGCTGCGTGGGCTGCGGCCGCTGCATTGCGGCGTGCAACCAGGACTGCATCAAGCCCGGCTATGACGCCGCGGCCGACGTGCTCAACTGTAAGATCGCCGAGTATACAAAGGCCGTTGTCGACGGCCGCCCGAGCTTCCACATATCGCTTGCCATGGACATCAGTCCCAACTGCGACTGCCATCCCGAAAACGATACGCCTATCGTCAACGATATCGGCATGTTCGCGAGCTTCGACCCGGTCGCCATCGACCAGGCCTGCGCCGATGCCGTCATGGCATCCGAGCCGCTGCCCAACACCGAGCTCACCGATAGCGCGGCCAAGATGGAGCACAACCACGAGCATCTGGAGGGCGAGCAGGCCAAGGACCCCTTCTGCATCACGCATCCCGACACCGACTGGCGCGTGTGCATCGCGCACGCCGAGAAGATCGGCTTGGGCACGAGCGAGTACGAGCTCATTGAGGTCAAGTAGCACCTGTCTATTGGACATATCAAGCGCTTTTATAGCGCAACGTTAGCAAAAGCCGCCCGTGAGCACAGCGCTCATGGGCGGCTTTTCGGAAGTGCTAGGGGGTCAGATAGACCAGTAAACCGTACTATTTGCCTAAAAATACTCGTCGAGGAAGTCATCGACCGTGTTCCAGTAGAGCTCGGGGTCAACTTGCGCACTCTTGGCGTGGGTGGCGCCATGGATGGTGAGCTTCTGCTTGACCTTGCTGGCGCACGCGTCGTAGTTTTGGTCGAGCATGTCGTACGGCACAAAGGTGTCCTGGTCGCCGTGGATAAACAGCATGGGAACCGTCGCGTGTTTGAGTTGCTCCACGCTGCTCGCCTTATGAAAGTCGTAGCCCGCGCGCACGTTGCATACCAAGTTTGCTACATCGAGCAAGGGAAAGCTGGGCAGGCCGAACACGTCCTTGAGCTGCAGAGAAAACTCGTCCCAGACACTCGTATAACCGCAGTCCTCGATAATGCATTTCACGTTTGCGGGCAGAGATTCCCCCGCGACGTTCATGGCGGTTGCCGCACCCATCGACTCACCAAAGACCAGGATGCGCGCCTCGGGGTCGGCCTGAACAATTCGCCCGATCCATGCGATAACATCGAGCCGCTCGGGCCAGCCCATGCCGATATAGTCGCCGCCGGAACGCTCGTGGGCGCGGGCGGCAGGCGCGAGTACGTTCATGCCGCGGTCGTGGAAGCGCTTGGCGTATCGGGCCATGCCGATGGGCTCGTTGGTATATCCATGCAGGCAGACGGCGTAGTCGTGCGTGCTCTCCGACGCGGCAAAATACCAGGCGGCAAGCTCGGTCCCGTCGTCCGCGGTGAGGCTGCTGCTCTCGCGGTTCTCTTTAAACCACGCCCGCGCCTCGGTTTCCTCGGCATCCGGCTGCTCACCTTTTTTGTCGTTCTTGCTATCCTGCATCATCTTCATGGTGTACGGCGCTTGGGGGTTCAGGGCAAAGTCAAACAGAAAGTTGCCGGCAAACCCCAGCAGCGCTACAACGAACACCAGCGCAACGATGCCGGCTATCTTGAGCTTTCGATGGGAACGTGCGTTTTGAGCCATGCGGTATTCTCCTATAAGATGTTAATACATCAACATTTAATGCAAGCGCATTATGGACGTTCGCCGTTGATGCGTCAACAGGCAAAGAATGGGTAAACAAAGGGTCGCGTATGGTGCAAATTTCGCACGTACCTAGACGCTTTGATATAGTGTTGAGAACTCTTTACGTTGGAGGATGTAACCGGCATGTCCGATTCGAGCGACAGTTCTAAGCCGCGACCCAAGACCGCGGCCGTTCCACACTACACGGTGGGCGAGGAGATCATGAACTCCGTCACCCATGGTGTCGGCTGCCTGCTGGGTATCGCGGGTCTGGTGCTCCTGATCGTATTCGCCGCCCTGCGCGGCGGGGGCCCGGCCCACATGGCCGCGGCGATTGTCTATGGTGTCAGCATTATCCTCGAATACCTAGCCTCCACGCTCTACCACGCGATTCAGCCCGCGGGCGCCAAGCGCGTGTTCCGCATTATCGACCACAGCTGCATCTACCTGCTCATTGCGGGCAGCTATACGCCGTTTTGCCTTATCACGCTCGCAAACGACGGCGGCCCTGCGCTGTTCTTTGCCGTATGGGCCATCGCCATTATCGGCATCGCCCTCGAGTGCTTTATGCGCGAGCGTCAACCGCACTGGGTAAGCGGCCTGGTTTACCTGCTGATGGGCTGGCTCGTTGTCTTTAAGCTGCCCGAACTTGTGGCGCTGCTCAACCCCGTGGCACTTGCCCTGCTCGCCGTCGGCGGCGTGTGCTACACCGCGGGCGTGCCGTTCTATATCGCCAAAAACGTGCGCTACCTGCACAGTGTGTTTCACTTGTGGGTGCTCGCCGGCAGTATCTTCCAGTTCATGGCGGTGATCCTCTTCGTAATCTAGCGATCGCGCCTGCGCCCGCGGGCCCGTCCGGGCGCCCGCCGGGTGCAACTGCCCTATCCGCCATCAACGTTTTGACCTGACGTCCCGAATCTTGGAGGTTCGAGAAACTCCCGATGGACATAACCATCTCCCTTATCACCACCCTCGTTTTGACCTTCATCAACGGCTACTTCTCTATGTCCGAGATGGCGCTCACCACGGCCAAGCGCGCCGTGCTGGAGCACGAGGCCGAGGAAGGCGACAAGCGCGCCGAGCGTGCAATTAAGCTGGCTGCCGACTCCGACCAGCTGCTCGCCACCATCCAGGTTGCCATTACGCTCGTGGGCTTCGCCTCGTCCGCCGTCGCCTCGACGAGTCTGTCCGACCCGCTCGCCACGTGGCTCATGAGCTTTGGCATCGCGCCGCTCTCCGCCATCGCGCGCGGCCTGGCGCCGGTCATCATCACCGTCGCGGTCGCCTTCGTGTCCATCGTGATTGGCGAGCTTGTGCCCAAGCGCATTGGTCTGGCCAATGCCGAGGGCGTATCCAAGCAGGTCGTGGGACCGTTGTCGTTTTTCCAAAAGATCGCCCGTCCGCTCGTGTGGCTGACTGGCGCTTGCTCCGATGGCCTGGCCCGCATCCTGCGCATCAAGAGCGCCGACGACCGCCAGAACGTCTCGGAGGAAGAGATCAAGTACATGGTCTCGGAGCAGGACGACCTGCTCGACGAGGAAAAGCGCATGATCCACGAGATCTTCGACCTAGGCGACACCGTTGCCCGCGAGGTCATGGTGCCGCGCGTGGACACCACCATGTGCGAGGACGACGAGACGGTCGCCGACGTGTTGTCCACCATGCGCCAGACCGGCTTCAGCCGCATCCCCGTCTATCACGAGGATCCCGACAACGTCGCGGGCATCGCGCACATCAAGGACCTGATTCAGCCCGCGCTCGACGGCAAGGGCGACCAGCCCATCGCCGGTTTTTTGCGCGACGCCACCTTTGTGCCCGACACCAAGGACATCCTGCCGCTGCTGTCCGAGATGCAGACCTCTCACGACCAGATCGTGGTGGTCGTGGACGAGTACGGCGGTACGGCCGGCATTATCACCATCGAGGACATCGTCGAGGAGATCGTCGGCGAGATCGAGGACGAGTTCGACCCCGACAACAAATATCTCACGCGCCTTTCGCGCCGCGAGTGGCTCGTTGATGGGCGTTTTTCGTGCGATGACGCGATTGAGCTTGGTTGGCCGCTCGAGGAAAGCGATGATTATGAGACCATCGCCGGCTGGATTTTGGAGCTTTGCGACTCGGTGCCCGACATCGGAGAGGTGTTTGAGGTCGCGGGGTACAAGTTTAAAGTGCAGTCGATGCGTGGCCAGCGCATCTCGCTCATTCGCGTGATTGCTCCGGCCGAAACCGATAAGAAAGATTCCGAGTCTTCGGTAGACGAGCCGACGACGCCGGGTGCGGGCTCTGCGAATCCGCACGACGGCGACGAGTAGGACAAGGAAGAGTAGGGGAGAGTTATGGCAGGCCTGTTCAACATCCTTAAGGTCACCGTCAGCGAGGACAAGATCTGCGCGCACGTGCTGGTGAACCCCGGCATGCCGCTCATGACCTCGGAGGATATCGAGGCCACGGCGCGCGTGTACTACCTGGTGCCCGCGATTGCCAAGCATCTGTGCCTGGGCGATTCGGGTCGCGAGTTCCAGGACTGTATGGGCCAGACCGAGCTCTGCCACCTGCTGGAGCATGTGACGGTCGAGCTCATGAACGAGACCGGTCTTGCCGGTAGCATCTCGTGCGGCCGCACGCGCGTAAGCGAGCACGACGAGCGCGTCTTTGAGGTTGAGCTTTCGTGCCCCGACGACGCGCTGGCCATCGGTGCGCTGTCTTCGGCCACCTTTATGATGGACTGGGCCTATCTGCACGCCGACCAGCCTGCCCCCGACGTGGAAGGCACGGTCGCGGGTCTGCGCAACCTGGTGTTGGGCATGCGCGCCGAGGCCGAGGGCAAGGATCCTCACGAGGCCGTCGCCGCTGCGAACGGCGAAGATGCTGCCGAGGACGAGGGCGCTGACGAGGGCGATGTGCCGGTCGACGCCGAGCTCGTTGCCGATGCGACCGCCGAGCCCCAGGGCGTCCCCAACTTTGACGACGAGCCCCAGGTGGCGATTGATACCGAGGGCGCGGTTGCCGAGAACCACGAAGCCTCCGCTGCCGTCTTTGGCGGTGCTGCGACGGTTCCGGCAGGACCTGCGCATGAGGGCGGCCTGCCGCTCGTGGACGGCGCCGGCGAGGACCCGGGTGCCACGGTGGCCATGCCGGCTATGCCCCAGGAGTAGGCCTACGCGTTTATCACCATCACGTACCTGCGCCTTTGCCGTACGCAGATGAGCGGAGCGGCAAGTGATGCGCTGCGGGTATAATGGACAGCATTCAAACGGTGGGCACCGACGTGCCCGCAGGAGAGGAATGATCATGGGTAAGACTTTCAGCTTTGTCTCCGGCGCACTTTTTGGTGCCGCTGCCGGCGCTATTGTCGGCGTTGCTCTGGCCCCGCGCTCGGGCGCCGAGACCCGCGCCATGGCTGCCGATATCGCCAACGACGCCTGGGACAATATGCGCGACACCTACGAGCACAGCGCCGAGGAGGCCCGTGCTGCGGTGAATGACTTTGGCCCGATGGTCGACGCCAAGACCGACGACCTGCGCGCCAAGGTCGACCTGGCCCGCGAGCGCATGGACCAGCTGCGCGAGCAGCTCAACGACGCCATTTCGGGCGGCAACGTGACGCCTGCCGCCGACGTCGTGGTCGAGAACGCCGTCGAGGCTGATACCGAGGCTGCGGAGCCCTCGACCGAGGCATAATGCGCGCCGGGGATTTTGTCGGCGCCAAGATCTATCGCAAGCCTACTGAGGACAAGCGTACCAAAAAGGACGGCACACCGCGCAGCCCTAAAAAGCTCGGAAAGATTCACTTTCCGGTCTTTACCCCGGGCGGTACGCGCGTGGTCGGCTTTATGGTCCGCCAGTCCGATATCGCGGGTATGATCGGGCGTCCCGACCGATTCGTAGCGCTCGACGCCATTGGTGTCTACGAGGGCGCCATCGCGGTTGATGACGTCAAGGGCACCTACGATACCGCTGCGGCCAAGCGCCTCGACATCAACCTGGACGATTGCATCATCTGGGTCGGTATGGACGTGCGCACGGAATCGGGCGACGTCGTGGGCTATTGCTCGGACGTTGAGTTCAAGCCGCGCTCGGGCATCGTGCAGGCATTCTATGTGACCGCCGGTGCTGCTTCGAGTGTTTTGGTTGGTGACACGCAGGTGCCGCCGACGATGCTGCGCGGCTACGAGAACGGCGCGATGGTCGTCTCGGACGAGGTCAAGTCGCTCGGGTATTCGGGCGGTGCGGCTGCCAAGGCCGCCGAGGCCAGCGTCGTGGTGGGCGACAAGGTCAAAAAGGGCGCCAAGGTGCTCGACGACAAGGGATCGGTTGCCGTGGACAAGGGCAGTCGCGCACTGGGCAAGCAGCTCGGCAAGACGCGCGGCATGTTCAAGGCCTTTAAGGACGAATACCAAAAGGCGAGCGGAGGCTCGTCAAAAGCTACAAAATAGCGACGTACCAAATGATGGGAGGCAAGCCGGAGACCTGTTGCTCCGGCTTGCTGTGTTTATGGGGGAGGGCACATGCGCCAAAACGGATCCAACTTAAACGGGCGTTCGGGTGCGCGTCCGACGGCGCGCCGCGACCTGGGGCAGCTGCCCAGCGGTCAGCGCAAGCGTCACCGTAAGCCCGGCGCGATGTATCTCAACCATAGCCGCGGCTTTAGCGACCGCAGTGCGCGCATCGGCAACAGCCGTACGCCCCGTCGTTCGTCTCGCCTGCCCTACGCGCTCATCGCCGTGGGTTGCGCGCTCGTGCTGTTTATCGCTGCCGTCGTGGGCTACGTCAACCGCAGTGTGGACGTGGAGCTCAACGGCCAGAAGACCGCGGTGCGTGTGGGCTCTACGCTGCAGAATCTCATCGACGACCAGGAGTTGACTGACACCTACGACGCAGGCGACCTGCTGGCCGTCGATGACAGCGTGCTCAAGCGCCATGGGGGCGAAAAGCTGTCGGTGAAGGTCGACGGCAAGCGCGTGAAGCAGGGCAAATGGGATAGCCGCGAACTCGAGGGCGGCGAGAAGGTGACGGTCAAGGATGGCCGTAACACTTACGAGAAGCACGAGGTTCAGGCTACGGTTATCGAGCCCAAGCTCAAGGTCGAGGGCACGGGCGCTATCGAGTATGTGCAGACATGGGGTGTCCAGGGCCGATCCGAGGTGTGGGTTGGTGAGCAGTCAGGCAAGACGCAAGACCGCGGCGAGGTTGTGCCCGCCACCGATTGCGTTGTTGCGTGCGCCAGCGTGGCGCCCAAGGGCAACAAAAAGTACGTGGCACTGACGTTTGACGAGGGTCCGAGCGGCGCCACCAAACAGATCTTGCAGGTGCTCAAGGAAAAGGGCGTCACCGCGACGTTCTTCCTTTCGGGCGATGCGGTCGAGGCCTCGTCTGCCACGGCCAAGGCGATTGCCGATGCCGGGTGCGAGATCGGATCCAACAGCTACAGCGACGATTCGCTCAAGGGTCAGGACCGTGAGGCGATACGCGAACAGATCACGAAAGGCACCGATGCGATTAAGTCGGCGACCGGCGTGAAGACGATGCTGCTGCGTGCTCCCTACGCTGCCTTTGACGAGCAAAACTGGATTGATGCGATGGACCTGGTCTCCGCCGTGGTCTCGTGGAATATTGACTCGGGTGACTGGCTGCTCAACTGTGCCGACGAGCAGGTCTCGACGGTGCTCGATTCGGTGACGCCGGGCAATATCGTGCTGCTCACCGACAGAGATGAATGCGCCGAGCAGACGCTCGAGGCGCTGCCGCAGATTATCGACGGCCTCATTGCCGACGGCTACAAGATCGTGACGCTCAGCGACCTGGTCAAGACGGACACGTCGCTGAGCAAAAAGCTCACCTCGCTGACGAAGGTCACCATGCCCAAGGACGCCGTGTTCCCCCAGCTTGCTGAGGACAATGACACCACAGGGTAGTTATTGGGTAGTCATTTAAGAACGTCCATTACAGTCGAAATTGTCAGCCCGGGACCGTCTCGG
>CABUIH010000030.1:0-17312 GCA_902491615.1 uncultured Collinsella sp.
CGTAGCGGGTGGTTCAAAGCTGGCCGCTGCGCGGCCAGCAGACTAAAGTCTTGAATAAAAAGCCCGCCGGTCAAATGATCGGCGGGCTAAAGAAAGGAGGACCTAGTTAATAAATGCTAGACAATGGCATGTTTCCAGCTAGAAAACGTCCTTGGCAAGTACCTTTGAGTCATTGGGAACCTGACGGATTTCGATAACCACGCCATCGTTGACAAGCTCTTGGATATGCTCGGCATCGGTTTCGGTCGCAAAGATCGCGGGGGTCGGATGAAGCGTGGTCTCGGGAGACTTTCGAGTTCCGCCCAAATTGATCTCCTTGATGTCTTTGCAACCCTTAGCAAGGCGATAGGCATCCTCGATCGTCTCGACAATGATAAACAGCGAATACTTGTCGGTGACGCCGCTGTTGAGCGCCTCGATAGCAGCGTCAACATCCTTGATGACGAGTTTAACGCCGCTGGGGCGGGCGAGCCTCAAAGCGGCTTTTCTCATGTCGTCTTTTGCCACGGCGTCGCTGGCACACAGGATGCAATCGACGTCCAGCGCATGTGTCCAAGACATGGCGACCTGGCCGTGAATCAATCGGTAATCAACTCTCGTAAGCTTAATCATCGTAATCATCTCCGCACGTAATAAAGGTAATGACAGGGTTGAATTATTCGTTGAAGCTTGAGCTAGAACTCTTCTTCTTCGACATCGGCAAGCATGTCCGCCGCCTCACAAAGCATGATAAACGAACGTGATCCCTCGACCGCGGCTTTGGCCTTGTCCGCATCCAGGGAGTCCAGCTGTGTAACCATTTCCACCAGCAGCGGCAAGTTCATTCCGGTGATCAACGTAAACGATCCGGCGGTCTGCCTCTGAATGAATTCGTTGTTTACAGAGCCACCAAAGATGTCAGTCACGACAAACCAAGAGTCGGCAGGGTCCTTCGACTCCATCCAAGCATCGATAAGCGCTGCGACATCCCTCGTGTCGTCATCGATATAGGCGCACAGGCACTCGATTCGGTCGTTAGTGCCCATCAGAATCTCCAGAGAGCTTTTCATGCCTTGGGCGAGATAACCATGACTCGCTAGCAATATCTTATTCATAGTTCTCCAATACCAATAGGACGTACTATATTGTCATAACAAAGTATATTAGCAATCTGCCCTACGTGGTGTGTCTATTTTCCAAATCCGCGAACGGTAACTATTGGTCGGTAAATAGACTAATCTATCTCTAATTTACAAATAGAACTTCAGTCGCTCGGTGCAGTACACCTGACGGGAGATGAAAAGCGGCTCGCCGCTTGGAGCATAACGTCTATCGACAAACAGAAGCAGCGGAGAGTCCAGTTCCACGTTAAGGTATGCCGCCTCGAGCTCGCTCGCATAGCAGACCTCGAGCGTACGCGTGTTGGGACCCATCTTGATTCCCTGGCGATCGAGTACCGCCATCAGCGAATCCTCGAGGGACTCATGCTCCAAAAAAGAAAGCGCAGCGGAATAGCTATTGGTTTCCAGCATCGTGGGCTTGTCATCCACAAGGCGTAGACGACGACTACGCAATACCTTTTGGGTATCGTCTACGCCCAGGAACTTCGCGTCTCGCAGGCTTGGGAAGTCCCAGCCCATTGCGAGAACCCTGGTAAACGCCTGTTTTCCCGCAAGCTGGCACGAATGGGTAAAGCTCTCACGGTCGTCCGCGGCATACATCTGTGTGTCCGACGAAACGAACGTGCCCTTGCCGCGGGCCCTCTCAACAAGCCCAGCATCTTCCATTTCTTTAATTGCGGAGCGAACCGTTATTCGGCTCACGCCAAATTGCTCGATGAGCTCCGCCTCGGTCGGAAGCTTATCTCCCGGACGGTACGTGCCGTTGGCGATCGAATCAGAGAGCGCACGGACAATCTGTTTGTACAGGGGGATAACGCTATTTGCTTCAACCATATCAACCATACCTTTGCAAGGAATCAGCAGCTTATAGATAGATGACTTATATTGTATTAGAACTTTTTAGGAGTCCATATATTTCCTAAATGATTCGGTAAACGGGTGTTATTTCACTTTAGCGTGGTGCAGCGGCTACCCGCGGCATTCGTTATCAACCTAGCTAGGCTAGTCCACCCACATCGTCTTCAGTTCGCCGCAGAGCCGCGGCCCCATATGGGTATACTCTCGAGGATTCGACTCGATTCGCCCCCGCTGGGGCGTCAAAGGAGACTGCATATGCCCACCACCTCAACCGATCCGCGCGCCACTGCTGCCGCGCTGCTGGTGCCCGGCACCACCTGCCACGGCTTTACCGTCGAGCGCTGCGAGACCGTGCCCGAGCTCGACTCGGACGCTTACGTGCTGCGCCACACTGCCTCGGGCGCTCGCCTGCTGTACCTGGCATGCGACGACGAAAACAAGGCCTTTGCCATTGGCTTTAAGACGCCTCCGGCCGATTCCACCGGAGTGTTCCATATTCTTGAGCACTCGGTGCTATGCGGATCGGCTAAGTTCCCCGTCAAGGAGCCATTCGTCGATCTGATCAAGAGCTCCATGCAGACGTTCCTCAACGCCATGACCTACCCCGACAAGACCATCTACCCCGTTGCCACCACCAACGAGCAGGATCTGTACAACCTGATGGACGTGTACCTGGACGCGGTGTTCAACCCGGCCATCTACACCAAGCCGACCATTTTTGAGCAGGAGGGCTGGCACTACGAGCTGGACCTGCCGGAGGGCGCCGAGGGCGAGGGCGATGGCAGCTCCGAGAGCCTGCGCGAGGGCACGCTGCGCTATAACGGCGTGGTGTTCAACGAGATGAAGGGCGCGCTGTCCGACCCCATGAGCGTGCTGGACGACGCCGTCAACGCCGCGCTCTATCCCGACACCGCCTATGCGCACGAGAGCGGTGGCGACCCGCGCGCGATTCCCGCGCTCACCTACGAGCAGTTCCTGGACACGCACGCTCGCCACTACAACCCCTCCAACTCCTACATCACGCTCTACGGCGACCTGGACGTGGACCGCGCGCTGGCGTTTTTGGACGAGCGCTATCTGTCGCAGTCGAGCGCCGCGAGCCGCCGCATGGACGCCGCCGTTGCCGCCGGCGAGAACCCGTCCGCGCTGGCGCCCAATCCTCTGGACGTGCAGGCGCCCGTGACCTGCGAGTACAAGCGCGTCGAGATGGCCACCACGCCCGAGAACGCCCTGGTGGGCCTGGGTCTTGTGCTGGGCAGCGCACTCGACCGCAAGCGCACGATCGCGGCGGACATCCTGTTCGAGGCACTGCTGGGTTCCAACGAGGCACCAGTTAAGAAGGCCATTCTGGCCGCCGGCCTGGGCGGCAACGTGGTGAGCTACACCGCAGCCGAGAGCCTGCAGCCCTACGAGCTCATCATGCTGCAAAACGCGCAGCCCGGCGTAGCGCGCGAGCTGCGCCGCGTGTTCCAGGACGCCTGCCGCGACCTGTGTGAGCACGGCGTTCCGCGCGAGCGCCTGGAAGCCATCATCAGCAGCAACGAATATGACCTGCGCCAACGCGACTATGGCATCGCCGACGGCGTGGCCATTGCGTGCGACGCGCTGAGCACCTGGCTCTACGATGACGACGCCGCGACGCTGGCACTCAAGTACGGCCCGGTGTACGAGGAGCTGCGTGGCGAGCTGGACGGCAGCTACTTTGAGGACCTGCTGCGCGAGCTGGTGCTGGAAAACGACCACATGGCGCTGGTCGAGCTGGTGCCGGTGGACGCCGCCGAGGGTTCGGAGGGTGCCGAGGCCGCCGAGCTGGCAGCCAAGCGCGACGCCATGACCGATGCCGAGCTGGCCGATGTGGTCGAGTGCACGGCCGCGCTGCGTGCCGCGCAGGAGGCCGAGGACACACCCGAGGCCAAGGCCACGCTGCCGCGCCTGCGCGTTTCCGACATTGGCGAGGCGCGCCCCGAGCCGCCGCTCGTTGTGGACACGACTGCGCCCATCCCCTGCCTACGCCACGGCATCCCCACCAACCGCCTGGCCTACGCCATGCAGTATTTCGACCTGAGCTGCGTCGCGTTTGAGGACCTGCCCTATGTGACACTGCTCTGCCGTCTGCTCAAGCAGCTGCCCACGAGCGAGCACTCGGCCGAGGAGCTCGACAACTTGCTCGCCGGCAAGCTGGGCTTTTTGAGCTTTACGACCGAGGTCATGACCCAGCCCGACGTGGACGGCGTGCGCCCTTATCTGTTGGTGAGCGCCGGCGCCCTATCCGAGAAGGTCGATGCGCTGGCGAGCCTGCCGCGCGAGGTGTGGTCGAGCACGCTATTGCTCGACGCCGACGCCGACCGCGTGCGCGACGTGCTCACGCAGATTCGCATTGAGCTTGAGCAGGGCTTTATCAACAACGGTCACTCGGCGGCGCTCGGTCGCGCGATGAGCTACAGCTCGCCTTCGGCTGTGGTGCGCGAGCAGCTTTCGGGCGTGGACTTCTACCTGTTCTTGCGCGACCTGCTCGACCACTTTGACGAGCGCCTGGACGGTCTGCGTGCCAAGCTTGCCGAGCTGGCAGACCGCATCTTTGTGGCCGATGGCTGCATGGCGAGCTTTACCGGCAGTGACGAGGACTTTGACGCGTACTGGGATGCTGCGGGCGACCTGGGTTTGGGCGCGGGCGACGGTGCCGATGCCGGCCGCGACACGCTCGTGGTGCCGGCGCCGTGCGACCGCCACGAGGCCTTTGTCATCCCCAGCGATATCTGCTTTGCGGCAAGCGCGTGCGACCCTCGTCGTCTGGGCATCGACGTGACGGGCGCCTGGGCGGTTGCTGCCAACGCGCTCTCCTACGACTACCTGTGGAACGAGATCCGCGTGAAGGGCGGTGCGTACGGTTGCGGATTCCGCGCGGCCGGCGAGCGTCAGGCGGCGTTCTACACCTACCGTGACCCGGCAATCGACCCCTCGATTGAACGCGTGGCACGCGCAGGCGAATGGCTCGGCAGCTTTGAGCCCGACGAGGCCGCCTTTGAGGGCTTTATCGTGAGCTGCGTGAGCGGCATGGACGCGCCGGTGAAGCCGTACGCGCTTACCAAGCGCCGCAACACGACCTACCTGGCCGGGCTCGATCCGCACGCACGCGAGGAGCGCCGCGCCCAGATGCTCGCCGCCACGCCCGGTGAGCTTCGCTCGCTCGGCGCCGACGTGACGCGCATTGCAGCCGAGTCGCCTACCTGTGTCTTTGGCGGCCGAGACGTCATCGCCAAGAGCAACGCCGGCTTTAACGTCATCGACCTGCTCGGCTAACGCACAAAGGTAGATTTTTGGGACATGCCTGAAAATCTGCCTTTTCTTTTCCCGCAGTCTGCCGGTTTGTCTCGATCTGTAACATCTAGGCGGCAATATCGGCTCCAGATGTTACAGATCGAGATAAACCGCCACGGACGCCCGCCCTTCAGCAAAAACCACCCAAAGGTGTCTGCCCCCTTTGGGTGGTTTGTGAGTGGGCTGCTACTTGATAAACGGGTTCAGCCTGGCCGCCAGCGGATCGAGCTTGTACATGGTTGCAAAGCATTCGCGACCATAGTCGGAATCGTTGTTCCAGCTACCCTGGTCGACGTCGTACTCTGCATCCAGACGAATCCACTCCTCCGGCTTGTTCTTCTCGTGCTTGTTGCAGAAGTAGCGCTGGTACTCGACCTCGTGCTCAAACTCAAACTCGGCATCCGAACCGCGGCCGGCATACTCGTCGACCGACGTCAGGTTGCCGTGGTCGTCCTAATAGAACTCCGCATAGCCGCCGCGCTCGGAATCGATCCTGTCGAGCCTTCCGTCGCTGTACGAATAATCCACCGCGGCATACGAGTTCAGCGAGCCGTAATCGTTGCCGTGCGAGTCATAGGCCACAGGCGAGATACGCGAAATGTTGCCGTCCTTGTCATACTCGTAGCCCGCGGTGATCGTCCACCTGGTGCCCACAGTGTCGCCCTGACAGTCCAGCGTAAAGGACGTCACGCGATCCTTGTCGTATCCGTACGAATACACGACCGTCCGAGGATTGGCCGGGCTGGTATCGGTGTTGGTCACCATGTTGCCGTCCTGGTAGACATACGTACTCGCGCTCTCACCGTAACCCGCATGGGTCGTCTTGTTGATCAGGTTTCCGTCCGCGTCGTAGGTAAACGTCGTGGTGCTCGACGAATCGCTAATGTCGGCATCGCAGTCGATGCGCGTGACGTTACCGTCGGCGTCGTACGTAAACGTGTTGACGTTCACGTAACCGCCCGCCAGATCTTCCTCAATCTCCGAGATACGATGCGACTCATCGTGCTCGACGCTGTAGCTTACGCCGCCACCTTGCTTGACGGCAGACGTGAAGCCCGTGACGTAACCGTTCTCGTCACGCTCAATCTCGTAGATATCGCCGTACTGGTCCGATTTATCGGTGCCTTCATAGGACACCGGCAGCCACAGCTCGTCGAGCTGCGTGTCCTTAATGCCGCTAACCTTCGTATCCTGCGGCAGTGCCAACGTGGCGAGCTTCTTTTTACCCGAAAGATCGACGCTTTTGAGCTCCCCGGCATTTGAAAGGTCGAGCTTCTCGATGTTGTCGCAACCGTCCAGGTTAACGACGGTGACGTTGCTCGCCGAGTTAAGCTCGACAGTCTTAAGGTCGCCGCAGCCCGAGAGGTCCAGGTTGACGAGCTTGTCGTCGCTGGACTCCACTGTAACGATATTGGGGAACACCTTGCCCAGACCCTGCGTCGACGCGACGCCGTCCAGCTCGACTGACGTCACCGCCTTGGCCTCGTCGCGCGAGATGCGGCCGTCACCGTTAGTGTCGTACTTGGTCGAGACAAGCGCACGCATGCCGCTATCCGGGAAGGTCTTCTCGTCGATAGGCGTGGTCGCGATCTGCGTAAAGTAGAACAGAGCACCGCCGCCGATGCCCGCCGCCACGGCAAGCACCGCGGCAAGGGCGATGAGGGGTTTCTTGGAACGCTTGCGCCGCACGGGCTGCTGCACGGGCACGTATTGCTGAGGAGCGGGCGTGGCAGGCAGGGGTTGCTGCGTGGCCGCGACCTGGTCGGGTGCTACGGGCGCGCCGCATACGGGGCAAAAGAGGGCGTCGTCGACAAGCGGCGTGCCACACGAGCGGCAAAACATGGCGGGCTCCTTTCGGTGCATTCTTTTTACGATGAAGGTACACCCAAAGCCGCAGCCCTTGTTGCGCAACATTCAGCCCAAACCACCACAAAGGGGACAGGCACCTTTGTGGTGGTTCGAACACTTGTTCTATACGTACACATGTTCTATAGTAGGGGTGCTTGCATCGGACTTAAATTGCAACTAGGATATAGTTGCAGAATGTGAGGCGGGATGACGCGGACCGATAAACTCATCGCCCAACTGCTTAGCTGCCCTTCGACGTATCGGTATACCGATTTTTTAAAAGTCATGGCTTCATATGGCTTTGAAATGGACAACAAAGGCAAGACATCCGGATCGCGCGTTCGCTTCTACAGGCCATCAGATGACAGGATGTTCGTAATGCACGCACCACATCCATCTGATGAATTGACAGCGGGGACCATTCGAAACATCGTTCGATTTCTGCAAGATGTCGGAGGTAGTCATGAGTAACGTTTTGGCATACAAGGGTTATTTCGCCCCCGTCGAGTTCGATGCCGAACAGCATGTGCTAACAGGCATGGTCACCGGCATTAGAGACGCAATCGTATTTGAAGGCTCCACGGCTGAAGAAGTGGAGCAATGCTTCCACGACGCCGTCGACGATTACCTTGAGTCTTGCGCCGAGAAGGGCAAGGAACCCGAGCGGGCTTTTAAGGGCTCGTTCAACGTAAGAACGGGCTCTGAGCTCCACAAGCAAGCAGCGCTGGCAGCGGCAAAGAAGGGTGAGTCACTCAATAAGTTTGTGACTGAAGCAATCGCTGCGGCGTTATAGCATTAACGCATAGGCCCAAACAACCACAAAGGGCGCAGTTCACAGGCATATTTGCGGTGACTTTACTGCCCATATCGCGTTTGCCCAGATAAAACCTGCCAAAATAAACCTGTCCCTTTTTGGTAGGTTTGGGAGATGAGGCTGGGATGGATAAGGCCGAGTTGCGGCGGGCGGTGATTGCCCGCCGCGATGCTCTTGATTTGGATGTTCGGACGGCGAAGTCTGCTGTTGTATGCGCGCGTCTTGTTGAGCTGATGGAGTCCAGCGGCACTGCGGGCCAACGCACCGTTGCCGTCTATGCCGCGATGGGTTCCGAGGTCGACCCAGCCGCGTTTGCCGCTGCGGCCGCCGCGCGCGGCTGGCGTGTAGCCTATCCATGCATGCTCTCGGCAACAGACGCCATGGCTTATGGCCAGCGCATGTGCATGCGGGCAGCCTCTGCCGGCAATACGTCCGAGGCCCCGTTTATCGCCCACCCTACGCGGGCCTTCGCAGCCACGGACATCGACGGCAGCCGCTTCCCCACCGTGCCCGCCGTGGCTCTCGACATGATTATCGTGCCACTCGTAGCCTTCGACCGCACCGGCGCGCGCCTGGGCTACGGCGGCGGCTGCTATGACCGCTACCTGCCCACGCTCTCGCCCGCATGCCAAATCATCGGCATCGCCTTTGACGAGCAGCGTGTCGACCACGTTCCCACCGACGCCCACGACCTGCCGCTGCCCAACATCGTCAGCGCCTAGCCGCCGCTGTATCGCACCCGCAAGATGAGCGTGGAAAATCTCCCACTTTGAGCCCCCTTACGAGCTAATAACGGGAGATTATCCACGCTCATTCAACAAGCGTCCGAAAATCCACGCTCGTCCGTCCGATTTTCCACGCTTGTGCAGCCAAACGCTCTGCAACTGCCTCAGCACGCACGCGGCACGCCGGCGACCTTGAGCTTGCGATCGAACTTTGTCGGATCCCTTAGATCATCCCAGCACAAGCGCACGATCTTGCAGTTATCAAGCAGCGAAAGCCTCGACTCGCGCTGGCGCTCATCGAACTGCGTCTTCGCGAGCTTGCCCTCCTCCGCCGCCTTCTCGCTTTTAACAAATCCGTCGAACTCCCCGATAATCAGCCGGTCGCCCACGCGCCACAAGTAGTCGACGCGATACGGTCGTCCCGGCTCAACCGGGTCGAACAGCTCAACTTGCAACTCCGGCGTCTGCCAGCCGCGCTCGATCATCAGGGCACGCGCCTTGGACTCGCCGCCGCTTTCCGACAGCCCATCGGCACATCGTGCAACCCTGCGCGCCGTCACAACACCGCGACGATTCAGGCCAAGCTTGTCGACAGTCTCAACGAGATGCTCCTTCGACAAAAGTTGCTCATGGAGCGCCGAATCCGCGATGATCAGTCCCTCGACAAACGATGCATCGACCAAGCAATCCGTAATCGTTTGATCGATATCGGTTACGGCGATATCCATCTGGGTGGCCCGTGTTTGACGAGCATAGCGATGACGAATGACCTGAGAGCCCGGCGTCGTCGATTGGGCCGGCATCGCGGCGATATGGATGTGCGTCAAATTGGCATGCGAAACCGAAAGGCCATAGATAACAGCCGCCGTATAGGAGCAAAATGTCCAGTCGGGGTGCTTTTGCGCAAGCGCCCGCACCCGATGCAGATAACGCTGCCGAAACTTGAGCTCGGACCAGTATTCCGGACGCGTATACAGCCCCGGCATGACCGCTTCGAGACTTCCCGCCTCCGCCCGCCGCTGAATCTGCTTTGCCTCCGCCGCCGTGCGCGCGTACACGCAGCTCATCTGCTGTTCGCATGCTTTAATGTGACTTGCAAGCCTTTGATTCGCCGTCATGTTTCCCATGTCGCCTCCCAAATCTTGGAACGGTGCAAACGTACCAGACGGTTTCATGCGAAGTCTGACCAAATACCGTCCAGGCGCTGACCAAATGCTTGACGGTTTTGGACGTTTTAGGCTGATGTCTTATATCTGCAGGTAGGGCGGTTGTCGAGAGGTCCCTGTCTCCACATTTTGAGGCCTTGGTCCATCGGATTATCAGAAAGAAAAACCCGTCGAGATTCAAGACTACGCCAAATGCGACTTTGCCTCTGCACGCACCGTCGCTTAGCCGAGCCATCGGCATCTACATGTCTAAAAAATGAGCGTGGATAATCTCCCGTTTTGAGCCTAGTTTCAAGCCAAAAGTGGGAGATTATCCACGCTCGATTTGTAAATGTCCGAAAATCCACGCTCGTCCGTCCGGATATCCACGCTCGTCACGCCGCCGGCACAGCAGCAGCCGTAGCCTAGTGCTCCTCGCCGGCGCGGGCCAGGTCGTAGGGCGTGGTCTGGTAGACGTAGTAGTTGAGCCAGTTGGTGTAGAGCAGCTGAGCTTGGCTGCGCCAGACGTTGCGCGGCTCGGCGGTGGGATCGTCGCCCGGGAAGTAATGCGCCGGCACCTGGGGGTTGAGTCCGCGCTTCACGTCACGCTCGTACTCCAGACGCAGCGTGTCGGTATCGTACTCGGGATGGCCAAAGACAAAGAAGCGGCGGCTGTCGGTCGACTTGACGATGTACAGGCCCACCTCGTCAGACACGGCCACGACCTCGAGCTGCGGCTCGGCCTCCACGTCCTCGCGGCGCACATCGGTGTTGCGCGAATGCACGGCATAGAAACGGTCGTCAAAGCCGCGAACCAGCGGGCTTTGAGGCTTCACCAGATAATGCTCGAACACGCCGCTCGCCTTTGCCGGCAGGTCGTGCTTCTGAATACCGTAGTGGTGATACAGGCCCGCCTGCGCGCCCCAACAAATGTGCAGCGTAGAGTGCACGTGCGTGGTGGACCAATCCATAATCTGGCAGAGCTCGGGCCAATAGTCGACCTCCTCGAACGGCATCTGCTCCACCGGCGCGCCCGTGATGATCAGGCCGTCGTAGTGGATGTCGCGGATGTCGTCGAACGTGCGGTAGAACGTCTCCAGGTGGCCGGCGCTTACGTGCGTGGCCTCGTGCGTCTTGGTGCGCAGCAGGTCCACCTCCACCTGCAGCGGCGTGTTGGAGAGCTTGCGCATGATCTGCGTCTCGGTGGCAATCTTGGTGGGCATGAGGTTGAGAATGAGCACGCGCAGCGGACGGATGTCCTGGTGCAGCGCGCGGTACTCGGTCATGACAAAAATGTTCTCGCTCTCGAGCTGCGCAGCGGCAGGAAGGGCGTCGGGGATGCGAATGGGCATGAATGCTCCTTACGAGTCAGTTGCAGTTATGGTACAACGACCGGCCCCATCCGCGCGAGTACATCGCCCGGCGATGCCGTCAGCGGCCCAAATCACTCCAAAAGTAGAGATTAAGGCATGCCCAAAAATCTATGGCGCTTTAGCCTAGCAAAGTGGCAGCAGGACGCTACAATGGTTCGACGCGAAAAACTCGGCCGAAAGGATACATATATGTACCAAACGCGTAAGATCGGTGTGGTCGGCCAGGGCCACGTAGGAGCACATGTTGCCAACAGTCTGCTCATGCAGGGCATTGCCGATGAGCTGTACCTGTGCGATATCAACGAGGCCAAGGTGACGTCCGAGGTCCAGGACCTGCGCGACTCCCTTTCGTTTGTCCCGTACAACACCAAGATCGTCAACTGCTACGACCACTACGAGGAGCTTGCCTGCTGCGACGTCATCGTCAACGCCGCCGGCAAGGTCGCGCTGGCCGCCGGCAACCGCGACGGCGAGCTGTTCTTTACCACCGACGCCGCCCGCACCTTTGCCAAGCGCATCGTCGACGCCGGCTTTGACGGCATCTTCGTGAGCATCTCCAACCCCTGCGACGTCGTGTGCACCGAGCTGTGGCACCTGACCGGCTACGATCCCAAGAAGATCATCGGCTCGGGCTGCGGCCTGGACTCCGCCCGCCTGCGCACCGAGATCTCCAAGAAGGTCGGCGTGAGCCCCAAGTCCATCGACGCCTACATGATCGGCGAGCACGGCTTTAGCCAGTTGGCCGCCTTTAAGGCCGCAACCATCGCCGGCAAGAGCCTTAACGAGCTTCAGGCCGAGAACCCCGACAAGTACGCCTTTGACCACATGGAGGTCGAGGAGCTCGCGCGCAAGGGCGGCTACGTAACCTACCAGGGCAAACAGTGCACCGAGTACGCCGTCGCCAACTCCGCCGCGCGCGTTTGCGCCGCCGTGCTGCATAACGAGCACGCCGTGCTTTCCGCCTCCACGCTCATGACCGGCCAGTATGGCGAGGAGGGCATCTTCACCTCCCTGCCGTGCGTGATCGGTGCCGAGGGCGTCGAGGAGGTCTACACGCTGGACCTGTCCGAGCACGAGCTCGAGGGCTTCCACAAGAGCTGCCAGCACATCCGCGACAACATCGCCCAGCTCGACTGGTGGGACGCCGAGGCCTACGACGCAAAGTAGGCCGCTGGCTACCGCAACCTTGCGAATCTATGCGCGATACTAAGCGGGCCGCGCCGGAAATCCCCGGCGCGGCCCGCTTTTTGACTCACACGGCACGCTTGCGAATCGAAGGTGAATGTTCTTCGACAGATGGAACAGGGCGCTTTAATCCTCAAACCACGCGATTGCGCGAATGGGCGAGCCGTCGCAATCCTCGATTTTGAGCGGTGCGCAGCTAAACCAGAACAGATCGTCGCCGCAACAGTCCAAGTCCTTAAGATTCTCGATGTTGACGATATCGCATGCGCGGAACAACTTCTTGTGGCGCGTCAGGTTTTCGTCCGCGATGGGGTCGAGTCCAATTACATCAAAGCCGATGCCCTTGTAGCCGCCGTCGATGATCAGGTCCAACACCTCATCGTCCACGCAAGGATAGTCGCCAAAGTACGCCTCGGTTCCCCAACGCTTATCCCAACCCAAGTTGAACAGCAAAAACTCGGCTTGGGTCACCTTATCGCCATAGGGACGGAGCTGCTCCACAGTAATGGCCTCACCCTCGGCGAGCATGCGGCAATCGACAACCAATGCCCTGCCTATAAACTGGCTTGCCGGAAACGCATCGAGCGTCTTGCGGTCGGCAAACAGATGCGCCGGTGGATCCATATGCGTCCCCGTATGGGTGTACATCTGCATGAGCGTCTCTTTAAATCCGTCGTGCTCGTAGGTGCTCGCCGGCAGCAGCTTGGGTGTATCGGCTCCGGGAAATACCGGCATGTCTTCCCTAATAGTGTGAGTCAAATCAAGCACGCGCATGTTCAATCCCCATTTCTTTCTTGGCAAAGCAAAACGGGGCCCGCACTTGGCGGAAGCCCCGTCGTGAGAGGTTATTCCCGGTACCTAGTACTGCTCGATGCCCATGTAGCGACGAACCTCGGGGCTGTGGTCAAACACCTTGCCGCGGGCAGCACGCAGCTCGCAGCTCATCGCGTAGAAGAAGATCGGCTCCAGGTACGAACGCACGCTGGCAGGCACTTCACCCACGCCGTACTCGAGCGCATCGAGCACCATGACGGTATCGGTGTGCGTGTTGAGGAACGCAAGAGCGCGCTCCTCCATGGGGCGGCACTCGCCCGATCCGAGCTGCACAAAGTAGAACACGCCGGGCTCGGTGGCTTCGAACGGGCCATGGAAGTACTCGCCGGAGTGGATGTAGCAGCAGTGCTGCCACTGCATCTCCATGAGCGAGCAGATCGCCATGGCATAGGTCTGGCTAAAGTTGGGGCCGGAGCCCAGGATATAGAAGAACTTGTGCTGCTGGCAGAGCTCGGCAAAGCGGGCGCCCAGCTCGGCGTTGACCTTCTCACGGGCGGCGGGCAGCAGCGCATCCATCTGCTTGAGGCCCTCATACATGTCGGCGAGCGACTTGTAGCCTTCCTGCTGGTCGAGCAACTCGGCGGCGATCAGAGCGCCGATGCCCTGCGGCACCTCAGCCTGCGACACGCCCTCGCCCCACGGATAGACCCAGGTGGTCCACTTGCCGTTGTCGATCTTGGAGCCCTCGCAGTCGGTAAGGGCAATGACCTCGGCGCCGGCAGCCAACGCCATCTCGCAGCCGTCGACGACCTCCTGCGTGTTGCCGCTGTGGCTGCAGGCGATGACGAGCGACTTCTCGCCAAGACTCTTGGGGGCCATCAGGCAAAACTCGCGTGCCGTGTAGACCGTCGAGGTAAACGTGGTGGCCTCGCGCTTGAGCAGTTCGTTAGCCGGCATGAGGTCGATCATCGAACCGCCGCAGGCAATCCAAAAGACGTTCTCGACCTTGCCCTTGCGCTCGATAATTTCCTGAACCAGATCGTGTGCGTTCATGCTGATGCTCCTCCTTGCGTGGCGGCTTTTGGCGACGGCTGCTCGTACCTGCTGTCGTTCTATGTTGTTCTATATATACCACGCAAGCAGCCACGGTGGAAGCCATTGCAGTAAATTTGTTCCATGTTGTTCTATTCATGAACGTTAGATGTCGAACACGTAGCGCGAGCCCACGATCTTTTGACGACCGAGCAGCAGGGGCCGCTCGTCCTCATCGGTAAAGTACGCCTCCATATAAAAGAGCGGCTCGCCGACCGGCACCTCCAACAACGGGGCCACCTGAGCATCGGCAAGCGCAATCTCCACGGTACAGGGGTCGGACTTGAGCGGCACGTGGCCCGAGTGCTCGGCAACGAGCGCAAAGATGGAATTGTCCGCGAGGTCTTCGTCGCGCATCGTTTGTAGATACGGGTGGTCGGCAAGCACAAAGGCGTTGTTCTCGAGCATGACGGGGATGCCGTCGGCCGTGCGCACGCGCTCGACCACGATAAGCTCGCAGCCGGGCTCCACGCCAAAGAACGCCGCATCCTCGTGCGTCGCCGCGACCACCGTGCGCGACACCAGACGCGCACCCGGCACCATGTCGTTGGCAGCACAACCCTCAGTAAAGCTCTGGACGTCACCCTTCTGGCGAATCTTGCGCTTGAGCTTGGGGGCGCACACAAACGTGCCCCTCCCCTGCTGGCGGTTGAGATACCCCGCGCGCGACAGCTCCTCGATGGCACGGCGCACGGTGATGCGCCCCACGCCGTAGGACTTCGCGAGCTCCATCTCGGCAGGGATGCGCGAGCCGGCGGGGTACACGCCGCGCGCGATCTCGCCCTTTAGGTCGTCCATGACCTGCTGGTACAGCGGCACGGCGGGCACGTCAGTGCGGTCGGTTTTATCGTCGAATGCCATCGTTACACTCCATCCCGCGCATGCTCGGACTCAAATTCTTCAATCGCCGCCATAAACTGCTCGCCAAAGGCGTCGGCTTTTTTCTCGCCAATGCCGTTGACCTGGATCAGCTCCTCGCGCGTCTGCGGACGCAGGCGGCACAGGCCGCGCAGGGCCTTGTCGGAAAAGACCATATACGGCGCCATCTCCAGCTCGGTCGAGATCTCCTTGCGGAGGGCACGCAGGCGCTCGAACAGCTCGGCATCGTCGCCAACGCGCGGGCGCTGATCCAGCTCGGCCTCCTCGCGCAGCAGATCGACGGCGCGGCGGGCGCGGGCCGAGGCCTTGCGCTTGGACGCGCGACGCTTAACGGTAAAGGCGAACGCCTCGTCCTCGACCTCGCCGGCACGCGGACCCAGTCCCACGACCGGGTACTGCCCCTGCGAGGTGGCCAGATAACCGCGGCCGCACAGCTGGCCGATGATGTCCTTGATGCGCCCGACCGATTCGCTCGACAGCTCACCGTAGCCGCGGTCCTCGTCCAGATGCATCTGGCGAATGCGCTCGGTGTTGCCGCCATGGAGCACGTCGGCGACCAGCGATTTGCCAAAGCGCATGGGGCGCGTGGCCACATAGCGCACGGCGGCGCGGGCCATATCGGTGACGTCCTCGACCTCGAACTGCGTGAGGCAGTTGCTACAGTTGCCGCAGCCCTCGGCGTCGTCTGTGGTGCCGCCCGCAGCAGCCGCAACCGCATGCTCGGCCGCGGCTTCGTCGCCAAAGTAGCGCAGCATGTATTCGCGCAGGCAGCCGGTGGTATTGCAGTAGCCCTCCATCTGGCTGAGCAGGCGATAACGGTTCTGGAGCGCCCACGCGCGCTGCTCGTCGTCAAGCGCCTCGTCGGCCGCATCGCCGCGGTCGATCAAAAAGCGCCGCATGCGGAAATCGTTACCGTTCCACAGCAGATGGCAGCTGGCCGGGTCGCCATCTCGGCCGGCGCGACCCGCCTCTTGGTAGTAGGCCTCGATGCTCTCGGGCACGTTGTTGTGAATCACGTAACGCACGTTGGGCTTGTCGATGCCCATGCCAAAGGCGTTGGTGGCAACCATCACCTGGATGTCGTCGTCGATAAAGGCACGCTGGCTCTGGCGGCGGGCGTCGTTGCCCATGCCGGCATGGTAGCGCCCCACACGAATGCCGCTGGGGCCCAGTGCCTCGGCAAGCTCCGCGGCCAGCGCATCGACCGTCTTGCGGGTCGAGCAATACACGATGCCGCTCTCGCTCGAATGCGCGATCACATAGTCGCGCACCCACGCGGTCTTGGCCTTGTCTCCCATCTCCTCGCAACCAAAGTAGAGGTTCTTGCGATCAAAACCCGTCACCACGGTCGCGGGGTTTTGCAGGCCGAGCATCTGCTGAATGTCCGCACGCACGCGCTCGGTCGCCGTAGCGGTAAAGGCCGCCACGATAGGGCGCTGCGGCAGGGAATCGATGAACTCGCGAATCTGCAGATAGGCGGGGCGGAAATCCTGGCCCCATTGGCTCACGCAGTGGGCCTCGTCAATGGCCACGAGCGGCACGCCGATGCCGCCGTCCGCCGCGGCCTCCTGCGCAAAGGCTATAAAACGCGGCTCGAGCAGGCGCTCGGGCGCCACGTACATAAGCTGATAGCGGCCCTCGCGCGCCCGCTTGAGCACGGTGTTTTGCTGGGCCGGAGTAAGGCTGGAGTTGAGATAGCTGGGTCGCGCACCCGCCGCGAGCAACGCACGGGTCTGGTCCTCCATAAGCGACAGCAGCGGACTCACCACAAAGGTGATGCCGGGCAGCATGAGCGCGGGCACCTGGTAGCAAATGGACTTGCCGGCGCCCGTGGGCATAACACCCAGCGCATCGCGACCGGCAAGGATCGCATCGACCATGCGGTCCTGTCCCGGGCGAAACGAGGTGTAGCCAAAATAGGCGCCGAGCGTGTCGAGCGCCATCTGCTGCATGCTATCGGTCATGGTTTCCTAACGTCCAAGTCATCTGCCGCCGATTATACGCCGCCACGCGGACAGCAGCACACGGCCGCCGCCCAGACTAGTCGTTTAAGAGCGTCCCCAATGACTAAGGAGTGTCCCCAGGTGCCGACAGAAAAGGAACGTCCCCAAGTGCCGCATCCGGGCCATGGCAACGCCGATGTTTTGGCAACGACAGACACTATGACCCAATCCGAGGGCACTAAAAAGATAGGAGCCCCC
>CABUIH010000031.1:0-16320 GCA_902491615.1 uncultured Collinsella sp.
GGCCCGTGGGTTATACCCTAAGAGCAAACCACCCTTTTTAAGGGTGGTTCTGATTATTTCGGGACCGTGTTTTCGGTCCAATTCTCGGCCTCTCAAACAAAATCTCGATCTGTAACATCTAGACCCGATTTGGGCGGCTAGGTGTTACAGATCGAGATATACCGGTGGGTTGGGTCGTGTTTGTCTAAATCTGTAACACGAGGGACGGATTTTGCCGAGTTGTTGTTATAGATTGAGATTTTCTAGCAGGCGGGTTTGGTTTGTCTCGATCTGTAACAGTAAGACCCGGTTTTGTCGCGTAACTGTTACAGATTGAGATAAACCGACGGGCCGCCCCGCCCATCCCCATCCACCTGCCGCTACCTGCTGTCCGCCGATTTCCGTTGCGCTGCTGTATTCCCATGCCATATCCTCTAGATAACTACGCGGCATCATCGCCGCCGCGCCTACAAGAGAGGAATGTCCATGACCACACCTGCATCCAAGCTGCTCCAGCCCATTACGGTTGGCCCCCTTGAGCTCAAGAACCGCATTATGTTTCCGCCGCTGACCACCGGCTACGAGGAGCGTGACGGTTCCATCGGCGAGCGCAGCCTGGCTTTTTACGAGCGCTTGGCCCGTGGCGGCGTGAGCTACATCGTCATCGGCGACGTCGCTCCCGTCATGACCGCGAGCCCCACGCCCAAGCTGGCAACCGACGCCCAGATCCCCACGTTTAAGGCTCTGGCCGACGCCGTCCACAAGCACGGTGCCAAGGTTGCGCTGCAGCTGTTCCACCCCGAGTACGACGTGCCCGGTGTCGGCCGCATGGTCATGGGCTCCATGGCCGCTGCCAAGGCCGCGCAGGAGGCCAAGGCCGCCGGCGACGAGGAGACCTTTGCCGCCAAGATGGCCGAGTCCAACGAGATTCGCAATCAGGCATACGCCAAGCTGCACCACGACATGCAGCACTTTGTGAACGAGGCGAGCGTAGAGCAGCTCACCCAGATCAAGGAGGCCATCGCTGCCTCGGCCGCCCGCGCGCAGCAGGCCGGCATCGACGCCATCGAGGTCCACGGCGACCGCCTGGTGGGTTCGCTGTGCTCGGCCATCCTCAACCAGCGCACCGACGAGTACGGTGGCTCGTTCGAGAACCGCGTTCGCTATGCGCTGGAGGTCGTCGCCGCCATTAAGGAGGCCGCGCCGCAGCTGATGGTGGAGTACAAGCTCCCCGTGATCATGGAGAACCCCGACGGCACGCCGCGCGGCAAGGGCGGCCTGCAGCCCGACGAGGCCTGCGAGTTTGCCAAGCTGCTCGAGGGCGCGGGCATCGACATGATCCAGGTTGCACAGGCCAACCACACCGGCAACATGGGCGACACCATTCCGCCCATGGGCGCCATGCCCTACAACTGGACGCTGCCCGTGGCCGAGCGCGTCAAGGCTCTGGTCTCCGTGCCGGTGGCCACCGTCGGCCGCGTTGTCTCGGTCGAGGCCGGCGAGAAGATCCTGGAGGATGGCTCGGCTGACATCATCGCCTATGGCCGATCGCTCATGTGCGACCCCGACATTGCGCTGAAGGCCGCCACGGGTGAGCCCATCCGCGAGTGCCTCAACTGCAACAAGGGCTGCGTCGACGCGATTCAAAACCGCAAGTACATCTCGTGCGTGCTCAATGCCGAGAACGGTGACGAGGCGACCATCGCCATCAAGCCGGGCGAGGGCGACAAGAAGATCGCCGTGGTGGGCGGTGGCATCGCCGGCCTGGAGGCCGCGCGCGTGGCGGCCAAGCGCGGCTACGACGTGACCGTCTACGAGGCGAGCGATCATCTGGGCGGCCAGATTGTGCTGGCGGCCGCGCCTCCGCGCAAGGACGAGATCATGCGTTCCGTCGAGTACTACGAGAAGATTCTGCCCGGCCTGGGTGTGAAGGTCGAGCTCAACCATGCCGCTACCGCTGAGGACCTCAACGCCGCCGACGCCGCGATTGTGGCCGTGGGCGCGCACGACGTGGTCATCCCCGTTCCGGGCGCCGACTCGGAGAAGGTCGTCTCGAGCTGGGACGTGCTGGCCGGCAAGGCGGAGCTCAACGGCCGCGTCGCTGTCATTGGCGGTGGCCTGGTGGGCACCGAGACTGCCGAGTATCTGCTGCAGCACGGCTGCGAGGTGGCGATCGTGGAGATGCTCGACAAGATTGCCGCGGGCGAGTCCGAGACCATTCTGCCACTGATCATGAGCGACTTTGCAGAGCACAACGTGGAGCAGCACGTGAAGACCCGCCTGACCGCCATTACCGATGAGGGCGTGGAGGCTGTTCGCACCACCGAGGACGGCGCCGAGGAGCCGGTAAAGATCTCCTGCGATTACGTGGTGATGGCCGTGGGCTCCAAGGCCAACGCGTTTGACCTGGACGGCGTAACGGTGCCCGTGACCTGCGTGGGCGACTGCTCGGGCGAGCGCACCGCCGACATCGCGAGCGCCATCCGCACGGCATATCACGCGGCCAACGAGCTGTAGTTGAACATCGCGGCCAGGCGGGGCGGTAGCACGGATTCGTCTCGCCCGGCTGTGTCCCGTCGGGTGTCAACCGGTGCGGGGCCTGCAAGCGCAGCGGGTCCCGCCCTTTTTGTTTTGCTCCGGTGGATGGCAATGCGCGGTAATCATGAGGAATGAGGACGTCTACTGCCTTGCAGATCACTCAAAATTATTGGGGGAGGGGTTAATAACTATATCCTCTATACCAAAGGACATAAAGAGATGCCAATTTTGTTGACAAGCGAATGACGATTAGCTGTGAGTCAGCTACCAGCGTAAATAATCGATAAAGAAATGTCGTAATTTGGTGCCAAATGCCCAGATAACGCCGCGTCTATTTTAATTAACTGCTTTGAGCAAACAGTAAAATGCTACTATCTAACTTGCACGTAAGAAAGCAGATTAACGGCTAAGGCTAAGAAGTGGAAGGTATGTCGGAAGCAACTAGGACTCGCACGCATGCGCCCGAGGTTAGGCAGCGCGCCGTCGAGATCCTCCAAGAGGGGGTCGGTCATCGCGCTCTCGCCGCGGAGCTTGGCATTCCCCAGGCCACGGCTCGTCAGTGGGCCCGCGCGTATGCCGTGGGCGGTGCCGACGCCGTTCTCAATGCCGGTTCGCATCATCATACCTATTCGTACGACGTAAAGCTCGCTGTGGTTAAGGACCGTCTGGAAAACGGCTTGACGGTTCGCGAGGCCATGATCAAGCACAAGATTCCCAGCGAGTCTTCGGTCAAGGCTTGGTGCCGTCAGTACCGCGAGAGCGGTGAGTCCGCACTGGTCGATAAGCCGCGCGGCCGCAAGCCGCGCGTTAAAAAGGCGGAATAGCGAACGGGATGGTGCGCCCACGGGGGCGCATTTTTCTTGCCGCGCCAACTTTTTGGACCGGTGCGAGCCTGTCGGGACATCCTCCAAAGTGGCCAATAAACCGCGCGCAGTGGCCCGCGCGCCTGTCGCTGCGATAGGGGAGCGTCGCCTCTCTACTCCAATGCGGACAGGCTCCTTGCCCCGTACGCCTAAAACTCCCCAGTTGACCGAAAACCCGCTGCCGCTACTCATCAATTGAGCTATAACGTTAAACAATTGCAGCGTTTTTGCATGGGGGAGTGATGGTATGACGCTACTGTATTTCCTTACCCTGTTTCCGCTGGTACCGGCGCTGGGCATGCTGCTCGCGCGCGGTGACCGCGCCCGCGATGCGGTGGGGCTCATAGGTTCCGGCATTATTATGGCGGTGACAGTTGTAGTCGCCGTCATGTTTTTTGGCACGGGTCCGCAGAGCTTTGAGGTTACCCCCGGCACCTCGCATGTGCTCTCGATCATCAGTTCCGTTATCGACGTCATCCTGTGCGCCGTCATCCTGTACAACGCGTACAAATATAGGAACGCGCTCACCACGGTGCTCAGCGTAGTCCAGTTGGTGGGCTCGCTCGCCTTTGCAGCCATGACGCTGCCCGCGACCGAAGCCGTCACCGCAACCCCGCTCTACCTGGACTACATGAGCGTGATCATGGTCCTCGCCGTCGGCATCGTCGGCAGCCTTATCTGCGTGTATGCCCTGGGCTACATGAAGGACTTCCAGGCCCACGACGAGCACGAGGCTGCGCTGCGCGGGCAGACCGCGCCCGACCGTCGCCCGCAGTTCCTGGCGCTTATGTTCCTGTTCCTCTCAGCCATGTTCGTCATCGTGACGAGCGACGACCTTGAGTGGCTGTTCTGCGGCTGGGAAATCACCACCGTGTGCTCGTTCCTTATGATTGGCTACACGCGCACGCCCGAGGCCATCAAGAACGCCTTCACCCAGATCATCCTCAACATGCTGGGCGGTATCGCGTTTTTGGCCGGACTCATGTACCTGCACGTTAACAGCATGCCGCTGACCATCTCGGGCATGATCGAGCTTTCCGGCGCCGGAACCGCGCAATCTGCGCTGCTGGTGATGCCGGTCATTCTGTTGTCGCTCGCCGCGCTCACCAAGGCCGCGCAGATGCCGTTCCATACCTGGCTGCTCGGTGCTATGGTTGCCCCCACGCCCACGAGCGCTCTGCTGCACTCGTCAACCATGGTCAAAGCCGGCGTGTTCCTGATGGTCAAGCTAAGCCCGCTCTATGCCATCTATCCCGTGACCGGCTTTATGGTCACGAGTGTAGGTGCCATCACGTTTTTGCTCGCTGCCCTCATGGCCATCTCGCAGAGCAACGCCAAACGCGTGCTCGCGTACTCCACCATTTCCAACCTGGGCCTCATCAGTGCCTGCTTGGGTGTCGGCGCGCCCGAGGCCGTATGGGCGGCCATCTTCCTGATCCTGTTCCACACGGTGGCCAAGTCGCTGCTGTTCCTGTGCGTGGGCACGGCCGAGCATCATATCGGCAGCCGCAATATCGAGGACATGGACGGTATGTTCAGCCGCATGCCGCACCTGACGCGTCTGATGATGCTGGGCATCATGGGCATGTTTGTGGCGCCGTTTGGCATGCTCGTGTCCAAGTGGGGCGCCCTGGTGGCGTTTGCGCAGACCGGCAACGTGCTCATGATCATGGTGCTTGCCTTTGGCTCGGCCGCGACGTTTTACTTCTGGGGCAAGTGGCTTGCCAAGCTTTCGGGCGTCGATCCCACGGCTCAAAACGTTGAGGTCAATGTCCATAAGACCGAATGGATGGCGCTCAACACCATCGCCGCACTGCTGATTTTGTGCTGCGTGGCGTTTCCGGTTATCTCGAGCGGTCTGGTGTCGCCTTACTTGGCCATGGTGTTTGGCCGCGTGCCGTACGTTATCGGCAAGGACGCCATGTATCTGATGGTGGTTATCGTGGCGTTTATCGCCGTGGTGCTGCTGACGTCGTTCCGCGTGAGCAACAAACCGCATGTAAACGTATATCTTTCGGGTGTGGGAACCGACAATTACCGCCATTTCCGCGGCTCGATGGGACGCGAGGTGAAGGCCGAAAAGCGCAATTGGTACTCGGAGGACGCCCTTGGCGAGAAACGTATTGGCCCCGCGGGTAGCGTCGTGTGCTGCAGCATTATCTTGTTTGCGCTGCTGTGTTGCGCGTGGATTGGGCCCGAGCGGCTTGCCATGAGCGCGCCCTCGGTGCTGCGCGGCAAGTATTTTGAAGGTTCGGGCGTCGTGGGCATTTTTATTGGCACCGTGGCGTTTGCCTTGCTGGCGCCGCTTGTGGGCGGCCTGATTGACGGCCTTGACCGCAAACTATCGGCCCGCATGCAGGGCCGTGTGGGTCCGCGCCTGCTGCAGCCCTTCTACGACGTTGCCAAGCTCCTGCGCAAGGCCCCTGCCAGCGTAAACACCATGGACGATACCTACATGGCGTGCGCGCTCATCTTTACCGTCGTGGGCGGCGGCATCTTTGTGTCGGGTTCCAACACGCTGCTGTGCGCCTTTATGGTGACGCTCGCCGCGATCTTTGTGGTGCTGGCGTCCGCCTCGACACAAAGCCCGTTTGCCCAGGTCGGCGCCGACCGCGAGCTGTTGCAGGTTATGAGTTACGAGCCCGCCGTTCTGCTGATGAGCGTGGGCCTGTACCTTGCCTCCGACAGCTTCGATTCCATCGCCGTGACGGGGCAGTCGGCCCCCATCATCGTGTACAGCGCGCCCATTTTCCTCGCGCTACTCGCGGTGCTCACCATCAAGCTGCGCAAGTCGCCGTTCGATCTTTCGTACTCGCATCATGCGCATCAGGAGATCGTCCAGGGCGTCGCCACCGAGATGAGCGGCGGCACGCTGGCCAAGATGACTCTTATGCACTGGTGCGAGACCGTGCTGTTTTTGATGTGGGTGGGCATGTTCTTTGTTTGGGACAACCCCGTGAGCTGGGTAGTTGCTCTGGTCGTGATGGCCGTGACGTATTTTGTCGAGGTGCTGATCGACAACACTTTCGCACGCAGCACCTGGCGCAGCTGCTTTAAGCTCGGCTGGGGCGTGGCGCTGGTGTTTGGCCTGCTCAACCTTATGCCCATCCTCGTCGACGTCTTTATTTAGGAGGCGGCATCCATGGATCATAAAATGTCGCGCTCGCCGTGGGTTATTCATTACGACGGCTCGAGCTGCAACGGATGCGATATCGAGGTGCTGGCCTCGCTCACGCCGCTGTTCGATGCGGAGCGGTTTGGCGTGGTCAACACCGGCAACCCCAAGCATGCGGATATCTTTTTGGTGACGGGGTCGGTCAATGCCCAGAACCTGCCCGTCGTGCGTCAGATCTACAACCAGATGCTCGAGCCCAAATGCGTGGTGGCGTGCGGCATCTGCGCGTGCTCGGGCGGCGTGTTCCGCGATGCGTATAACGTGATCGGCGGCGTGGACCGCGCGATTCCCGTGGACGTGTACGCGCCCGGGTGCGCCATTCGTCCCGAGACCGTGATCGATGCCATCGTGGAGGCGTGCGGCATCCTGGACCAGAAGGAGGCCGTGATGCGCGCCGGCGGCGACCCGCTTACCGTGGGCGGTGCCGCTACCTGGGATGGTGGCGTTGAGCTGGGCGAGGACGGGTTTGTGGCCGCGGGGGCCGGGGCTGATGGTGCGCCTGCTGGGACGTCCGCGGCCGGCGACGCGCCCGCCGCTGCAAAGGAGGGCGAGTAATGCAAAAGGCTATCTATACTACCGTCGGGATCGATGAGCTCCTGTCACATGTCCAGGCGCTCAAGGGCGTCGGCGCGCGCTTTGTGCAGATGCATGCCGAGCGCTGTGTGGACGACGGATCGTATCGCTTGGTCTATACGTTTATCGACGTTCGTGCTGCTCATGAGCATATTGCGCAGGACGGCAGCTATGCGATCGAGAACCTGGTGGTTGAGGGCATCGACCAGTACCAGGAGATTCCGTCCATCAGCTCGTACTATCCGGCGGTCTTCCCGTTTGAAAACGAAACGCACGACCTGTTTGGTCTTGCCATCACCGATATGCAGATTGACTTTAAGGGCTTTTTCTACCAGGTCTCGACTGCCGAACCCATGAGCGTTATCACGCCCGAGGTGAAGGCCGCGCGCGAGAAAGCCATGAAGGTCCGTGCCGCCGCCGAAGCCAAGGCGCGCAAGGCCGCTGCCGAAAAGGCCGCCGCTGCTGCGGCTGCTGCAGGGGAGGGCGCTGCGAGCGCCGGCGATGCCGCGGGCTCCGATGCTCAGCACGATGAGGCTGCTGCGAAGGCCGCGTTCAAGGCTGCCGAGATGGAGGCAAAGCTCGCTGCCATGGATCCCGAGAAAGCAGCCAAGGTCCGCGCGGCGCTTGCCGCCAAGGCCGCCCGCGACAAGCAGAAAAAGGAGGCGTAAGGCCCATGGCACATCGCTCCGTCATTCCGTTTGGCCCGCAGCACCCGGTGCTGCCCGAGCCGCTTCATCTGGACCTGGTGATTGAGGACGACCGCGTTCTCGAGGCAATTCCGCAGATCGGCTTTGTGCACCGCGGACTCGAGAAGCTCACCGAAAAGCGCGACATACACCAGTTTGGCTACATCGCCGAGCGCATCTGCGGCATCTGCGCCGTGGGCCACAGCTGCGGCTATGCCAGCGCCTGCGAGCGCATGCTCGACATCGAGGTGCCTGGCCGCGTGCAGCATATCCGTACCATTTTGCACGAGCTTTCGCGCATTCACTCGCACCTGCTGTGGCTGGGCCTGCTCGCCGATGCCTTTGGCTTCGAGGCGCTGTTCTATCGGTCGTGGACCCTGCGCGAGCAGATTCTCAAGATCTTCGAGAGCACCTGCGGCGGCCGCGTGATCCTTTCGATTAACGAGATCGGCGGCCTTAAGCACGACATTGAGGACTCCGAGCTGGCGGGCATTGTCCAGACGCTCGACGCCATGCGCCCCGACTACGAGACCCTGGTGCATACGTTTTTGGACGACGCCAGCTGCGGCGAGCGCCTGCATGGCGTGGGCGTGATCAGCAAGAAAGATGCACTGGAGCTTTCGATGGTCGGCCCGTTCGGCCGCGCCTCGGGCGTGGATTACGACGTGCGCATGTTCGGTGACGGTGCCTATGCGGACCTGGCTGCATTTGAGCCCATCGTTGCTACCGATGGCGACTGCTATGCCCGCTGCCAGGTGCGTTGCGCCGAGGTCACGCAGGCCATGGACATTATCAAGGAGCTTGTCGGCAAGATTCCGCACGACGGCATCGGCGGGCGTACCAAGCTCACACCGGCCGACGGCGCGCGCGGCGAGGTTGTGATTGAGCAGCCGCGCGGCGAGGCGTATTACTATGTGCGCGGCAACGGCACCAAGAACCTGGACCGTTTCCGCGTGCGCACGCCGACGTCGCAGAACTTGGCGGGTCTGACGCATGCGCTGCAGGGCGTACTCCTTGCCAACGTTCCCATGATTATCCTGACCATCGACCCCTGCATTAGCTGCACGGAAAGGTAGGCGCGGCATGAGTTTGCTGACATTTGCCAAGACGGCCTTGGGCTCTATGGTCAAGCAGCCGGTTACGGTGTGCTATCCGCAGGAGAAGCTCGCGGCGCCCGAGCGCTTGCGCGGGCATATCGTCAACGACATGGACGTGTGTATCTGCTGCGGCATGTGTGCGCGTCGCTGTCCGGCGGGCGCGCTCGCAGTCGATCGCAAGGGTGGAACGTGGTCGATCGACCCGTATGCCTGCGTGGTGTGCGGTGAGTGCATCGAGAGCTGCCCCAAGCACTGCCTGACTATGGACACCGCCCGCACCCCAGTCGCAGCGGACAAGACTCCCACAGTAGAAACCAAGCCGGAATAGCGCTGGAATAGGGCCGATGGGGCAAAAATGCCCCATCGGCCCCGCGCTTAAACGCGCGGTTGGGCCGCCACGAACAAAACTATGCCGGATTACGGGGCTGGATAGCGAATCTCCGACCATACAGAAAATCGCAAAAACAAAACCGCAGGTAGATAGCCTGCCGTTTTTCAAAAAATGAGGGTATGGATGAGGGCCCCGACTTTTGCCCCGTAATCCGGCATAGTTTTGAAATGGCACCATACCCGTAACAGCTCCTGATCCCCCAAGGACGGAGGAAAGTGGGTCATTTTTGCCTGATGGCTCCGAGTCGCACCCGTTTTCCTGCGAAAACGCCGTGTCTCAACTTTGGTGAGACATTTGTCTCACGCTCAAAACCGAATCTGGAACATGTGTCACCTGCCCTAATTGTGTCTCATTCCGTAACTTTAGGCTGATGCAAGGTCTGAGACCGCGAGAAGGGAGACACGATGGGTAAGTACACGAGGGGTCTCTTGGCGGTGATACTGGCCGTAGTGCTGGTGTTGCCAGCCGCAGCATTCGCCATGCTGCCCGAGGCCAACGCCAGGTCCAGCACAGGAATGGACGGACCGATAATGACCGGAAAGGTCGCCGACCCCGACACCAGCGGTCGCTGGGAAATCTGGGCGGCAGGCCACGGTGGCAATAAGGTAACGACCCAAAACGTCGGCCGAATCTGGACCGACAAGACGGTCAAGGCAACTGGAGAAAACGAAGAGTCGGATTTTCTGACTACACTTTCGGCCATGTCCTCGACGTCTAATTCAACCGTGACGGTTACCACGCCGCTCGACATCGTGATGGTGCTGGATGCTTCTGGCTCGATGGATGATCCTATGGGTGGCGGAGATCCCACCAAGCCCAAGCGTATCGATGCACTGGAGAGCGCTGCCAGCAGCTTCATCGACACCATTGCCGAACAAAACGAGGGTATCGAGGGCGTGGATAGGCAGCATAAGGTTGCTATCGTTAAGTTTGCGGGCAAGAAGTCCAGCAAGATCGGCAACGATACATATCGTGACGGAGGATACACCTACAATTACACACAGGTTATGAAAGACTTGACCGATTGCTCTGGCGGCAACGTGAAAGCTCTTAAGGATAGGATTGCCGAGATTGACCCCGCTGGTGCCACGCGTGCCGACAATGGCCTGCAGCTGGCAGAGGGCATTACTTCTCGTCGCGCGGACGCCAAGAAGATTGTTGTGTTCTTTACCGACGGCACGCCGACAAGTCTTAAAAAGTTTGATGCTTCAGTTGCTAACGATGCCGTGACGGCTGCCAAGAACATGAAGGACAGCAAGGCCACCGTTTATACTATCGGCATCTTTGATGGCGCGGATCCCAGCGCTGGTATCCAGGATTCGGGGGAAAGCCAAAAAGAGAACAAGTTCATGCAGGCCGTTTCGAGCAACTATCCCAATGCCACGGCATGGAACGCTCACGGCACACGCGCGGAAAACTCCGACTACTACAAGTCGGCGACCAATGCAGAAGAACTCAAGAAGGTTTTCGACGACATCTCGCAGGCCATCACATCGGAGGCGCCTTATCCGACCGAAATCCATAAGGGCTACGACGAGACCAAGTCCGGCTACATCACGTTTACCGACGAGCTGGGCGACTTTATGCAGGTCGACAGCTTCACCGAGGTCATCATCAACGGCACGCCGTTTACCAAGGCGAGCAAGACGGTCAACAAAGAGACCAATACCGACACCTACGAGTTTGCCGGCAAGGCAAAAGACCTGCTCATCACCGTGCAGCGCGCCGGCGATGACAATCCCCAGAAGGGCGATATCGTAACGGTCAATATTCCTGCGTCGTTGATTCCGCTGAGTCACTTTAAGACCGTAGACGGCAAGCTTTCGGTCGACAGCGCTCAGCCTATCCGCGTGAAGTACACCTCGAGCGTGAAGAGCACTGCGCTCGACAACCTGTTTACGCCCGAGAAGGTAACGGGGCTCAAGGATTACATCGAGAACAATACGACCGTTGCCAACGGCGCCAAGACCGTGAATTTCTACGCGAACAAGTGGGCTGCCGGCGATCTGGGCAATACGGTTGCGACCTTTGAGCCGGCCGACACCAACCGCTACTACTACTTCCAGAAGCAGACTCCAATTTACACGGACAAGGACTGCACACAGCCCGCAAAGAATTCACTGGCAGATACCGGCACCTATTACTACAAGGATGAGTTTGAGGAGCAGGGCGAGAACGGCGAGGCCAAGCCCGCCACCACCGTCATCGAGTTTATCGGCGGCGACGCTGCGAAGTTTGACGGCGCTATTGTTGCCGACGAGGGCGGCAACCTTTCGTTTAGCGTGGGAACCGCGCGCCTAGCCTTTATCGACGAGCTCCACACCACCAAGGAGAGTGTGGGCGACAACAACACTGGCACCGCGACCGACGTTCTCAACCCCAAGTGGAACAACATGTCCGCCAAGGCGGCCGCGACGCATGTCAATTCCTACCTGGGCAACAACGGCAAGATCAGCTTTGCGTATGACATGACGCCGGCAATGGTGAACACCAAAGCCAGCTTTGGTCTAACCAAGGTGCTCGAGGGCCGCGACTGGAGGGATACTGACGCGTTTGAGTTTGGCCTGACGTCCGAGAACGGCGCCCCGATGCCTGCGACTACGACTGCGATCGTGCGCAAGGCTGACCTGGACGACAAGGGCAAGGCTGTCATCGACTTCGGCACGGTCGAATACACCGAACCTGGCACGTACGTCTACAAGGTCAGTGAAAAGCACGCCGGGACCACGATTGACGGCATCGCCTACAGCGGTAACGTCGCGGAGATCACCGTGACGGTGAAGCCCAATAAGAAGGGCGAACTGAGCGCTGACGTGAAGGCGACCTCGGGTGAGACCGAGTTCAAGAACGCCTACGCTACGAATCCTGTTGAGTCCAGCGTAACCAGTCAGATTGCCGTGACCAAGTCTCTGACCGGGCGCGACCTTACGGTCGGTGAGTTCAGCTTTGAGCTGCGCGAGATTAAGGATGAGGACTCTGAGCTTATCGAGACCGTTAAGAACGCTGCCGACGGCAAGGTGACGTTCAGCACCATCAAGTACACCGAGATCGGCCAGCACACCTACATGCTGCGCGAGGTCAAGGGCGACGCCGGCGGCATCACCTATGACGATACGATCTACACTGTCGTGACGACCATTGCCGATAACGGCAAGGGCCAGCTGGCCGCTACGCACGAGCTGAAGGGCGCCAAGGACGTCAAGAGCATCGAGTTCAAGAACGCCTACACCACAAATGCTGCCGAGGCATCGCTTACGGGCATCAAGAACCTGCAGGTCGCCGACGGCTTGACCCCGGCTGACATTGCCGGCAAGTTCACCTTTACCGTGACCGGTGAAGAGGGCGCACCCATGCCCGCGAACGCGAGTGTGACCAATGATGCCAAGGGCAAGGTCGACTTTGGCAAGATTACCTTTACGCTCGACGACCTTAACAAGGCCCTGGGCGAGAAGCCCGAGAAGCGCGAGCATACCTTTACCTACACCGTGACCGAGTCCGGCGAGGTCGCTGGCGTGACCAACGACGCCAAGCTGTCGCGCGAGGTTTCCTTCACCGTGACCGATGACAGCAAGGGCAAACTGAGCGTGTCCCGCAACCCGGATGGCAACGCAGCCTTTACGTTCACCAACACCTATAACGTGACGCCTGTCGAGACGAGCGTCACCGACCAGATCACCGCGACCAAGGTCCTGACCGGCCGCGACATGGCTGAGGGCGAGTTCTCCTTCGAGCTCGTCGAGGGCGAGGGCAAGGACGCCAAGGTTATCGCCACCGGCACTAACGCCGCCGATGGCAAGATCACGATGAGCGCCGTGAAGTACACCAAGGCCGGAACGCACGCCTACACGCTGCGCGAGGTCAAGGGCGGAACCATCAGCAAGGGCGTCACCTACAGCGATGCCGAGTACACCATCGAGACCACCATCACCGACAACGGCGACGGTACCCTCAAGGCCGAGCATGTCCTGAAGGACGACGTCAAGGCTGCAACTTTCGAGAACGCTTACAGCGTGACCCCACTCGACGCAGAGTTCGACTTTGGCCTGGGCAAGGCCATCGACGGTCGCGACTGGACGGACTCCGACAAGTTCAGCTTTACCATTACCGCTTCCGAGGGCACCCCGCTGCCCGATCCCGCAACCGTAACCGTGAGTAAGAAGGACGCGAAGGACGGCATCGCCGCCATCAAGTTCGGCAAGATCCACTACACGGCTGCCGGAACCTACAAGTATGAGATCCGCGAGAACGCGGGTAATACGGTCGGCATGACGTATGACTCCCACGTCGCGACCGCCGAAGTAACCGTGACCGAGGACGGCGATGGCAACCTGACCGCCAACGTCACCAAGAAGGAAAACGGACGCTTTACCAACACGTACCGCACTGAGCTTAACTACGCCGCGGCCGGCGGTCTGTGGCTCAGCAAGTATCTGGACGGCCGCCCCATGACCGAGGGCCAGTTCACCTTTACCGTGACACCTGCTGACGACGCTTCGGCTCGCGCGCTCGGTCTGCTGCCCGGGGCCAACAGCTTCAAGTCTCCCGAAGCGGCAGAGGCAACGGTCGGACTGATCGACATTCTGGCTGGTCATGAGGTTAAATTTACGCAGGCTGACGCCGGCAAGACCTTCAAGTACACCGTGGCCGAAAAGAACGACGGCCAGCCCGGTTACACCTACGATGACGCCGTACGCACGGTGACGATCGCCATCGCCGACGACACCGCCGGTACGCTCACTGCTACGACGACCGTTTCCGGTGGTCCCGAGGGCACGCATGAGACGGTCCACAAGAGTGGCGAGAACAAGGTCGAGAAGGCCCTGGTGCCGTTCCACAACAGTTACAGCGCTACGACCAACACGCCTGGTGGCACCGCTGCTCAGGTCGTTGCCACCAAGACTCTGACCGGTCGCCCGATGGCCGACGGCGAGTTCTGGTTCGGCATCGCCTATCAGGGTGAGCTTGTGGCATACGAAAACCTCAAGCCCAATATCGGCGGGCACGTGAGCTTTGATACGCTGCACTACGACACCAAGATGCTTGCTAATCTTGAGGCTGCTGGGCTTGCTTATCGTACCGATAAGGACGGCAAGCTTGCCTGGACCATTAACTACACGGCCTACGAAGATTTATTCGGGCTGCCGAATGGCGTTTCCGCTACAACGTGGAGCTTTGGCTTTAAGGTTATCGTCGTCGACAACGGCGACGGTACCCTGACGGCAAAGCCTGACTACGGTGGCGTCGAGCCCGTGTTCGAGAACGTCTACGGCGCCGACGCCGTTGACGCTGCGCTCGCCGGCACCAAGAAGCTCCAGGCTGCCGAGGGCCTGACCCCGGCCGACATCACGGGTAAGTTCACCTTTACCGTGACTGCCGACGAGGCTGGTGCCCCGATGCCCGAGCACACAACCGTGACCAACGACGCGGCCGGCAACGTGGACTTTGGTAAGATCCACTTTACGCTCGACGACCTCAACCACGCCCTGGGCGTGACGACTGATGCTTCTGGCGATGCATCGAGCGACGCTGAAGCCAACGCCGACGAGCCCAGCGACGAGCCCGAGCCCGCAGCTCCCACCGCCCCGCGCTCGCACACCTTTACCTACACGGTGACCGAGTCCGGTAGCGCCCCTGGCGTGACCAACGACACCAACGCCACGCGCAAGGTTTCCTACACCGTGACCGATGACGGTGCTGGACATCTGATCGTCAAGCGCGACGGCGACGACGGTGCGGCCTTCACATTCACCAACACCTACAGCGTGACGCCCACCGATTCTTCCGTGACCGATCAGGTCAAGACGGTCAAGCGTCTGACCGGACGCGACCTTGCAGCTGGCGAGTTCACGTTTGATCTGCTCGAGGACGGCGTGACTGTCGCTAGTGGCACCAACGACGCCAACGGCACCGTTACGCTGAGCCCGATCCGCTACGAGGCGCCCGGCACGCACACGTACATGCTGCGCGAGGCTTGCCCCAACGCGCTCGGCCTGTACAAGGGCGTCACCTATGACAGCGCGACCTACACCGTCGTGACCACCGTCTCCGACAATGGCGACGGCACGTTGACCGCGACGCACAAGCTCGAGGGAACCACCGAGTCGGCTGGCTTTACCAACAAGTATCACGCCATGCCCACGCAGGTTTCCATCGGCGCCATCAAGGTGCTCGAGGGACGCGAGCTCAAGAAGGACGAGTTTAGCTTTAAGCTCGTTGGCGAGGACATCGAGTCCACCGTCACCAACGATGCCGACGGCAAGATCAACTTCGACAAGTTCGAGTACGACGAGCCTGGTACGTACGTCTACACCATCAGCGAGGTCAAGGGCGACGAGGCCGGTATGACCTACGACAAGTCCGTCTTTACCGCGACCGTCAACGTGGTCGACGACGGCGAGGGCAACCTCAAGGCGAACGTCGCCTTTACCAAGGGCGACAAGAGCGTCGAGGGTATCGTGTTCAACAACGTGTACAAGAAGCCCGAGACGCCCGCGCCGACGCCCGATCCCGGCACGCCCAAGACCGTGACGAACATCGTCAAGACGGTCAAGGGTTTCCTGCCCACCACGGGTGACCAGCAGGCCGCTGCACTGCTCATGGCATTCGTCATTGCCATGGCCGGCGTCGGAGCCCTGGTCTGGGGTATCCGTAAGCGCTAGGCACGCTGGTAGTGCCCGGGGCCAAAAGGCCCCGGGCGGCCGGCGGGGAGCCAGAACATAGCCCCCACCCCCACCCCCAGCCGCCACGGAGGTATCTCCCTCCTCCGTGGCGGCACTTTTGTGCGTAGGCGAGAAGGGCTTGCCACGAAATCGGCCCATCTACTACGTTTAGCCCCTTACCCCCAACCATGCCAAAAAACGCGAAAACAAAAGTGCAGGTAGAACGCCTGCGGTTTTGTTCAAAACGAAGGTATGGTCAGGGGTATCGAGTCAAACGTAGTAGATGGGCTGATTTCGTGGCGGGGGCCGTCAGCCGATCTCCGTGGGCGGAAGAAAACGGATCATTTTGGTCCCGCGAG
>CABUIH010000032.1:0-8676 GCA_902491615.1 uncultured Collinsella sp.
GGCCCGTGGGTTATACCCTAAGAGCAAACCACCCTTTTTAAGGGTGGTTCTGATTGCACACATACATACCGACCTGCCGCAGAAGTTCGGTATTCCGCGCAACAGCTTTTTGGCGCCTCATCTGCAGGGACGCATCGTTTTTGAGCCGGAATTTGCCTCCAATGCAGCGGTTGAGGGTCTGGACTCCTTCTCTCACCTGTGGCTGCTGTGGCGTTTTGAAAACGGCACGCCCGGCGGCACGGCTAAGGACATAGCTGCCGATGCCAAGTCGCAGGACAGGTCCGGTACCAACGCAAAATGGTCGAAGACCGTGCGCCCGCCGCGCCTGGGTGGAGCCGAGCGCGTGGGCGTGCTTGCCACGCGCAGTCCGTTTCGCCCTAATCCCATCGGTCTCACCTGCGTTAAGCTCGACCGCGTGGAGCTTACCGACGACGGCCCCATCATCCATGTGCTGGGAGCAGATCTGCGCGACGGCACGCCCATCTACGATATCAAACCCTACATTCCGTTTGCGGACTGTCACCCGGATGCGACCGGCGGCTGGATTGAGGATGCTCCGTGGCAAGAGCTCGATGTTGAGTTTCCGCAAGCGCTACAGGATATGGTCCCGCCCGCAAAGCTCCCCGGCTTGGTCGAAGTCCTTCGCCAAGACCCACGCCGCGCAGGCAGCAAGCACGAGCCAAACCGCATTTACCACTTGGCTTACGCCGGGCTCGACATATCGTTTACGGTCGATGAAACCCAGCTAACCGTAGTCGCCGTCAACGACGCGCGAGACTAACCAGCCATTCGCCCGCACCCGTCAAATTAAGCGCCAAACCCCGCGCCAAAACCGCCCGTGCTGGTGGACAATAGCGCCTATCGAAACAGTCTACTTTGCACGGGGGTCCAGCATGAAATACGACTTCACTTCAATCATCGACCGCCACGGCATGGACTCCATCGCCGTTGACTCTTGGGGCGAGATCCCCGGTATGGCTCCGAACGCACCCGACGAGGGCTTCGACCGCATCCCCATGTGGGTGGCCGACATGAATTTTGCCACGGTGCCCACGGTCCAGGAACACATCATTCAGCGTGCCCAGCACCCCATGTTTGGCTACTTTAACCCGCGCGCTGAGTACTTCGATCGCATCATCGAATGGCAGAATCGCCGCAATGGCGTCGAAGGTTTGAGCCCTGAACATATCGGCTACGAAAATGGCGTGCTAGGCGGCGTCGTGTCGACGTTGCGCGCGTATGTCCAGCCGGGCGATGCGGTGCTGGTCCACAGCCCCACCTACATTGGCTTTACCAAGTCTATCGAAGCCGCGGGCTATCGCATTGTCCACAGCCCGCTTAAACTCGACGACCAGGGCGTGTGGCGCATGGACTTTGAGGACATGGAGTGCAAACTCGCCCAAAACCACATCCATGCCGCGGTGTTCTGCTCGCCGCACAATCCCTGCGGCCGCGTATGGGAGCGCGACGAAATCGAGCGCGCCATGGACATCTATCGCCAGCACGATTGCGTGGTGATTTCGGACGAGATTTGGTCCGATATCATCCTGCCGGGGCACAAGCACATCCCGACGCAGTCGGTGAGCGAGGATGCCCGCATGCGCACGGTTGCCCTCTATGCGCCGAGCAAGACGTTTAACCTGGCGGGCCTTGTTGGCAGCTACCACATTGTCTACAACGAGACGCTGCGTGACCGCATCTGCGCCGTGTCCAACAAGACCCACTACAACGAGATGAACGTCCTCTCCATGCATGCGCTTATCGGTGCCTACCAGCCGCAGGGCTATGAGTGGGTGGACGAGCTCAATCAGGTGCTTGCCGGCAATATCGAGTACTTCTGCAATTACGTGGACGAGCATTTTGAGGGCGTGTCCTATTCACGTCCGCAGGGCACGTACATGGTGTTTCTGGACTGCACCGAGTGGTGCCGAGAGCATGGCCGCGATATTCAGTGGTTGCTCGATGAGGGGGCACGCGTGGGCGTGGGGTATCAGGACGGCCGCCCGTTCCACGGACCCTGCCACATTCGCGTGAATCTGGCGCTGCCGCTTTCGCGCGTAAGGGAGGCGTGCGACCGCCTGGACCGCTACGTTTTTAATGCACGGTAAGTGAGCACTGCATGCGGGGCCTTCTGCCAAGTCGGCTGGAAGGTCCCACACGGTAAAGCGCCTGTAACAATTGGGCACTCGTGTGGTTTTGTTTGCTATTATCTTTAACCATTTAAGTCTGTAAACAGGATCGTATGGAGCTCGATGAAAAGATCCCGTCGCTCGGTTGCCATTTCGTTGTTTGTTGCGCTTGCAGTGGCGAGCGTCTTTGTCGTAGCGATAGCTGGCTGCTCCGGGTCGAATGACGGAGCCTCGACGTCTGCATTAGAAGGTCTGGACGCCTCGCAAGTCAAAGACGACGACCTTAAGACGCTCAACGTCGGAAGCGACCTCTATCCACCGTTTGTGTATACCGACGAGTACGGCGTTATCGTTGGCCTGGATGTCGAGATATTGACCGAGGCTTTGGCTCGCATTGGTTACAAGCCGAAATACCAGCTGATCGACTGGGAAAAGAAGAAGGAGCTGCTGGCGAGCGGCGAACTCGATTGTGTCATGGGCAGCTTTAGTATGACGGGTCGCGAAAACGAATATCGTTGGGCCGGCCCGTACCTTGCGAGCCGCCAGGTGGTCGCGGTCGATCCCCAGAGCGATATCTACACGCTTGCCGATCTTGAGGATAAGATCGTGGCGGTTCAGTCCACCACCAAGCCCGAGGACATTTTGCTCAATCGCATAAATGAAAACGTTCCGCAGATCAAGGAACTCTACAGCTTTTCGGACGGTTCATACCTGAACCCGGCGCTCGTCGAGGGCCTGGTCGACGCTATCGCCGCGCATGAGTCCTCGTTCCTCACCTACGAAAAAGACTATGGTGTGACATATCGCATTTTGGATGAGCCGCTGCTAGAGGTCGGTTTGGGCACCGCTTTCGATATCAACGATACGCGTGGCATCGACGTCAAGCTCACTCATGCCTACCAAGAAATGCTTGCCGATGGCACCATGGAACGCCTGGTGTCAAAGTACTTCGATGACCCTTCGCCATTTTTGAATATGGAGGGCCTGTCATGATCGATGCGCCCGACCACGCTGCTCAGGAGCGGGGCAATCGTTCGGCAGGGGCATGGCTCCTTGTCGCTCTGCTGGGGATAGCGCTCTCGGTTGTTGCCGGCATGATGAGCTACGATTACACGACGGCCCAAGCCGAGCAGCGCTTTGCCGACGTTGTCGATTACGTGGCGACGCAGAGCCTTTCCTACGATGCATTCAACAGCGCCTATACGACCAAAAACCTGATTCGCGTTATGGAGATCGCCGGAGAGGCTGCCCGCGATATGGAGCGCGACGGTTCGGTGGATAACGCCATGCTGGAGCAATACGCCGACCAGTTCAACGTGAGCGCGCTGATCGTGACGGACGCATCGGGCAGCTTGGTGTCCGAGTGCTCGACGGATGACGTGGGCTACGAGTCGCTCGCTACGTATCTCAAGGAAGCGCCCGTGTTGGAGGTGGCGGCCCATCCGCTTAAGTCCTATACCGCCCGCATCACGCTTGCGGATGATTCGGTCGCAGACATTGGCTGCGTGACTCGGCAGGATGGCGAGGGCATCGTTATCGCGGTAAGGCATCAGAGCGCGAAAGCGGTTGCAAGCAATACACTCAAACTGCAGAGCTTGCTTGATGGCTATGAAACCATCGATAGCGGCAATATCGTGATCGAAAGCGACGGCAAGGTCGTTGCGACCAATGCCGTTGAACCCACCGTATTGGGCGTGTTCGATCTGCCTGCGACGGATGTCTTTATTGTCGACGGTATTAAGGATCGATGCCTGGCTGGTAAGGTCAGATTGGTTAACGCCGACGGCGAGTGGTATTTGGGCACATTTGGAAAAGCGCACAAATTCTATGTGTACACCTATGCCTCGGCGCAGCGCTACTTTGAGGTCGCCGCGGCTGTTGCCGCCGGCGTGCTGGTGCTCTACGGCGGTGTTATAGCCGTTGTTGTGACGGTGCGTCGCCGCGCTGATCGTCGACGTTTGACGGACTTGCTGCAGCAGGAGCGCGACTATGGCGACAAGCTGGCAAAGGCGGCGCGTGAGGCCTCGTCTGCCAACTCGGCAAAGACGGAGTTTCTGCGTCGCATGAGCCACGATCTGCGCACGCCCATCAACGGCATTCGCGGCATGGTCGAGGTTGGCGATGCCAATGCGGACGATCTGCAAAAGCAGACCGAGTGCCGCTCAAAGATCTGGACGGCATCGGGACTGCTGCTCGACCTTGCCAACGAGGCGCTCGATATGAGTCGCCTGGAGAGCGGGCAGGTCGACCTGAACCTCGTGCCCATAAATTTGGTGGCCCTCAACTGTGAAGTGCGCGATATTCTGGAGCGCCAGGCCGAGGAGCGTCTGGTGACAATTATCTGCGACCAGCAGACGCTTAATCATCCCTATGCGCGGGTGAGCGTGACGCACCTCAAGCGCTTGTTGCTCAATATTGCCGGCAATGCCGTCAAGTACAACCGCCAGGGCGGCTATGTTCGCCTGGTGTGCCGCGAGGTGGAGCCAGCGGATGGCGTCCCCGTCTATGAATACACGATCGCCGACAACGGTATTGGCATGAGCGAGGAGTTCCAACAGCGCCTCTACGAGCCGTTTTGCCGTGAGGGGCAACAGGTGGAAGGCGCTTCATCGGGAACTGGCCTGGGCGCGCCTATCGCAAAACAGTTGGTCGAGCTTATGGGCGGAACCATGAGTTTTACGAGCGTCTTGGGGCAGGGGACGACGTTTACCATCCGCCTGCCGTTCGAGAAATGCAAGCGCTCCGAGATTCCTCAGGCTGTGCGCGTGGACGCGGGAGACGGCGATGCACTCCAGGGCTTGCGCGTTTTGCTCGTAGATGATAACGATCCGAATGCCGAGATCGCGCAGTTTACACTCAGCCGTGCCGGTGCCGTCGTGACGCATGCTAAGGATGGCGAGTCTGCCGTTGAGGCGTTTGCCGCGAGCGCACCGCACGAGTACGACGTGGTGTTGATGGACATCATGATGCCTGGCATCGATGGCCTTGAGGCCACGCGTCGGATTCGAGCACTCGATCGCGAGGATGCCGCGACCACGCCGATTATCGCCGTGAGTGCCAACGCCTTTGCCGACGACCGCAGGCTTTCGCGTGAGGCGGGCATGAACGCGCACCTGAGTAAACCCGTGAGCTCGCAGGAGCTCGTCGAGGCGCTTGCGCACATAGCCGCCGACGCTTCATAAGCATATGGCCCGGTTCCAAGGTTGGTTGGAACTGGGCCATATTGCTATTTGCGAGACCTGCTGAGGGGCTTACTTTTCCTGAATTTGCTTACCGCAAAGATGCTCAATCGTAATCTCGTAGAGCTGGACGCCCTTAATATCCTTGGCGATTTCCTCTTCGACTTCTTCGGCAGAAGGGTAGTACTTAAGGGCGAGCTGGCGGACTTTGTCCTCGATAAACGCGGGGGTGTCATTCGCCAGGCGACAACGGCCAAAGACGACGGTGCTCATAACGTAGGGAGCCCAGTCACCGTCCTGGTACCACTCGTTGCCGTATACGGTAAAGCAGACCTTGTCATCGCGCTTGAGTGCGTCGACCTTGTGGCCGGCTTTGGCGCCATGGAAATAGATCTTGTCGTGCTCGGCGTCAAAGAAGTAGTTGACGGGAATGGCGTACGGGTAGCCATCGTCGCCGTTGACGGCAAAGACGCCGCGCTTGCAGGTGGCGAGCAGTTTGCGCGCTTCCTCGTCGGTGATGGCGCGTTTCTTTCGACGTAAGGGCCTAAACATCGTTGGCTTCCTTTCTGGTCGTGCGTGGTGGTTGAGCACAAACTATAGCGAAACGGATCCGTTTTTCTTGATGCGGGCGAGTATGTTTTTGAGCTTGTTAAAGTCGAGCGGTTTGGACAGATGGGCGTTCATGCCGGCGTCGTGTGCCGCCTTGGCGTCTTCGGCAAAGGCGTTGGCGGTGAGCGCGATGATGGGGATATCGGCTGCATCGACCTTCTCGCTCAGACGAATCACGCGGGTTGCCTCGTAGCCGTCCATGTCCGGCATCATGATGTCCATCAAAATGGCATCGAAGCTGCCGGCGGGATGCGACAGGTACAGATCGACGACTTCGTTGCCGTTGGCGGCGCGGGTGACCACGATGCCCTCGGATTCTAGCGGCGCCTGGGCAATCTCGGCATTCAATTCGTTGTCTTCGGCGAGCAGCACGTTCATGTCGGCGAGCGAGCAGTCGGGCGCACTCTCAACCGTATTCGCCCGCGCCTGGGGATTCTCGTCGATATCGAGCGGAATCTCCACGTAGAACGAGGTGCCCACATGGAGCTCACTGGTGACTTCGATGGTGCCGCCCATCAGTTCAATAAGCGACTTGACGATTGGCATGCCCATGCCGGTTCCTTGGAACTTGCTGCGCGCATCGTCACCTTCTTGGGCAAACGGCTCATAGATATGCTTTAAAAACTTGGGAGTCATACCAATGCCGGTATCCGAAACGCTAAAGCAAAAGAGCGCGCGCCCGTTATCGAGTGGCTTGGTATTTGAGCTAAAGGTGACGGAGCCGCCGTGCTTGTTGTACTTAATGCTGTTGTCTAACAGGTTGATCATGATCTGTCGGATATGGGTGGGACTGCCGATCATGTATGGCCCCGTGGCGTACGGCAGACTATTGTCCTGCATTGTGATGGCGTTACTGGACGCGCGGAGCTTGCACAGCACCAGTGTATCGTCACAGAGCTCTTTGAGGTTAAAAGGCGCATGCTCCAGTGTTAGCTTGCGGTCTTCGATTTTGCCCATCTCGAGGATGTCGTTGATCAGCGAGAGCAGGTGATTGGCGGCAACGCGCGCCTTGGCACGGCTCTCGCGGCCGACCTGGATATCGCCTTCCTTCAATTCCTCGATCTCGATAAGGCCCAGGATGCCGTTGAGCGGCGTACGGATGTCGTGGCTCACGCGCGTGAGGAATGCTGTCTTAGCGGCGTTGGCAGCATCGGCTTTTTTGCGCTCGGTCCGAGCGCGTACGAGCGCCCAGATGAGCAGGACGATGCCGACCGACAACATACCGATGAGGGTAGCTGCAATGGCGGTGCGGTTGCGATAAAGGAATTGAAGCGTGTTGGATTCCTGGGCCGTGTACGACGTGGAGGAGTAATTACTTGCGGAGAGCGATTCTCCGGCATTGACGATGCCCTTGTTGATGATTCCCAGCAGCTCGGGCTTTCCGCGCGAAATCCAGCACGAGAGCTCGCAGGTGTCAGGGAGCTCGACCGTCTCGCAGTCCTCGAGATCATAACGATCGCCGAGGGTTTTTACGCGTGAACTGGGAGCGACGACGCAGCGCGCCGTTCCCCTCCTGAGGGCGTCGAACGCTTCATCGTCGGATCGGTATTCGGTCACGGTCGCTGTGGGGAACAGACTTTCAAGTACGTTTCGGTTGATAAACGATGATTTGGTACAGGCGATGTTCTGAAGATCTTTGTTCAGGTTGCTTCCGCTGTGGATGGCGGTGAGGGATATGGTCCCCAACGATACCGACTGCACAACGCCTGATTGCTCGGCAAACCAGTAATCTCGGTATACCGGCAGCGCGACGTCTATGCTTCCCTTTGACAGGGCCTTTGACATCATCTTGTAGCTATCAAAGGCGACGGTTTTGACCGTAATGCCAAATTTATCGTGCAACGTCGTCGCAAGCGATGCGAGCGAGCCTTCCATTTTGCCGTCTTCGTCTTCGTTGCAGTAGGGGAGTTTGCCCGTAATGTAGCCGAGCGTGATGGTGTTGTTGTTCGCCTTGAGCCAGGCGCGCTCATCGCCGGTGAGCGAGGATGATCCGCTGTTTTGCGCTGAATAGTTCGATTTGACCTCGTCGTTATAGCGGGGGTTGACGCGGTTGATTGCCGCCATTGCGGAGTTGATGTTGTCCATCAGGTCGGGGCGGCTTTTGGGAACGGCAAAGTAGTAGTCGCTCGAACCGACGTAGAACATGGGCGACGCCTCGGGCGACGAAATGGTGTCGTTCATGATGATGGCGTCGACCTCGCCGTTTGCGAGCGCGTCAAAGAGAACGGAGCCTCCGTCATACTCCCTGTATGTGCAGGCGATTCCCTCGTTGGCGAGCCACTGCTGGCCGACGATGGTTTGCATAACACCGGAGTTGTAACCGATGGTGAGACCCTGGAGTGCTTGAGGGTCACCCTTGGCCAGGTCGTCACGGTCGGGCCTGGCGTAGATGTAGTAGCGCTCGGTGCCCTCGGGGTTCGAGGAAAAGAGCAGCTTTTGGGCGCGTTCCTCGGAGTAGGAGATGTTGGGCATGAGGTCGATCTCGCCTGCCTCGAGCATGTCCATAAGCTCGGTGAAGGTGCCGGAGACGTATTCGTACCGCCAGCCGGGCGTGTAGTACGACAGGGTCTGGAGGTACTCGTAACCCCATCCCGAGAGACGCTCGCCGGGGGTGCCGTTCTGGAAGCCCTCGTTGTTGACGAGCCAGCCGACGTGAACTGCCTCCCATTTCTTGGACACGAGAAATGGGAGGCTTTTTATGCGTGTCGACTTGAGGGTGAAGCACGACATCGAGGCCAGGAAGGCGGCGATCGGGCTCT
>CABUIH010000033.1:0-8439 GCA_902491615.1 uncultured Collinsella sp.
CCAGGCCCGATTTTGCCTCTTGACAATGTCCTGCTCATATTAAAAGGAACGTCCCTAACTGCCGGTTGTGGGACAATACCGAGCGAACGTGATTGGTTGTCCGTGGAAAGGGTCGCGATGAACAGGTTGAGGACGCTTGCCGATGTGCTGCGACAGGCTGGCTTTGCACGCATTACGGGCCTGTTTCTTATCTTTTACCTGCTGTGCTCGACGGCTGTCTGGCTGTCCGAGCCTACGACCCTCACCTTTGGTGATGGTCTCTGGTTTAGCTTTGAGACGGTCTCGACGATCGGCTTTGGCGATATCCCGGCAGAAACGCCGGTTGCCCGCGGCATTACCGTCATCCTAAGCGTCATCAGTATCTTCTATATCGCCATGCTTACGGGCGTGGCGGTGAACTACTGCAATACGCTCATCAAGCTGCGCCAAAAGGACACCATGGCGCGCTTTATGGACGATCTTGAGCATTTGGAAGAGCTCGATCGTGACGAGCTCGCCGATCTGTCGCGCCGCGTGCGCGAATATCGCCGCCGCCAACGCTAGAACGGGCGCCGCGCGTCACGATGAGGGGGACTGAAATGAATATCACCGTGTATCTGGGTGCCAGCGTCGGTAGTGACCCGGCGTTTCTACCTGCGGTACAGGAGCTGGGCAACTGGATTGGCACCAACGGCCACGCGTTGGTGTACGGCGGGTCCAAATCGGGCCTGATGGGCGCGCTCGCCGATAGCGTGCTCGATGCTGGCGGACATGTGACGGGCGTGGAGCCGAGCTTTTTTATCGAGGCCGAGTTTCAGCACGACGGAATCGACGATCTCATCGTGACGAGCGATATGGCCGAGCGTAAAGCCAAGATGATCGAGCTTGGTGATGCCTTCATTGCCTTTCCCGGCGGGACGGGTACGCTCGAGGAGATTGCCGAGGTCATGTCCGCGGTGTCGTTGGGGCATCTCGATGCGCCGTGCATTTTGTACAACCTGAACGGTTACTACAACGACCTCAAGGCGCTGCTCGGGCACATGATTGATAAGGGGCTTTCGAGCCTGAAGCGCCAGCACGGCATCTACTTTGCCGACGATTTGCGCGAGATTGCCTCGATTATCAACGGATAAGCCTTGAGCCTGCCCCACTATGGCTCCCAATGGTGCCGTTTGCGGCGCAGACGGTTGGCTTGTCTGGGCCACACTCGCTCTACAATAAAACGTATCTATGTCGACTTTGACCGCGGGAGGACCCGATGGATAACCTTGCCAAACCCACAAACCGCGCGCTGTTTTTAGTTAGCGTTGCCGTGACCGGTGCGTTCGCAGGTGCCGCAGTCTGGCTGTTCTTCTTTGCGATGGAGCACGGCATCGACTATCTATGGACCGAGATTCCACACGCGCTGGGCGTCGCTTCGCCCGAGCTTGCCAGCGGCCCGTTTGGCTTTCTGCCATACCCGTTTTTCGTCTGCCTGCTGGGCGGCCTGCTGATCGGTCTGTACGAAAAGACGACGGGCACCAAGACCGATGACCTCAACCAGGTGATGGCCAAGGTAAAGCGCGATGGACGCTACCCGTACGACAATCTGGGCAAGCTTTCGCTCGCGGCATTGCTGCCGCTGCTGTTTGGCGGCAGCATTGGACCGGAGGCCGGCCTGACCGGCGTCATCGCGGGTCTGTGCAGCTGGGTCGGCGATCGCATGCGTCGCTTTGGCGCCGAGTTTAGGGAGCTCACGCTGCTGGGCACCCAGGCTGCCCTGACGGCACTCTTTACCGCGCCCGTCTTTGGCTTTGTGGCGCCGCTTGCCGGAAGTACTGACGGCCAGGGCGAAGACGCCGACGATGAGTCCGTGTCCGGCGAGATCACCATCAAGCTGCCCAAGGCGCAAAAGATGGTGGTCTACGGCATTGCGATTGCCGGCGGTCTGGGCACCTACCTGCTGCTTGGCCAGCTTGTGGGCGGTGGCATGGGCATGCCCAGGTTCGAGGCTGCCGAGGTAGGCAACCTGGAACTTGTTTGGCTCATTCCGCTGGCGCTGGTCGGCACCGTATGCGGTTGGCTGTTCTTTGTCTCTGAGCATGCGAGCGAAGCGCTTGCCCATGCAATAGGGGCGCGCCCTGTCGTCAAAGCCATGCTGGCCGGTCTGGCGCTCGCCATCTGCGGCACGGTCCTGCCCTACACCATGTTTGCCGGCGAGACCCAGGCCGACGTGCTCATGGAAACCTACCTGACCATTCCCGCTGGCGTGCTTATCGCGACCGGTCTTGTTAAGGCCATGCTGACGCCCGCCCTCATCAACCTTGGTTGGCGTGGCGGCCACTTCTTCCCGGTTATCTTCTCGGGTGTGAGCCTGGGCTACGGCCTTGCCATCCTCACCGGCGCAGATCCGGTCTTTTGCGTCGCCGTCTGCACGGCATCGACGATGGGTGCGGTCATGCGCCAGCCGGTCATGGTCGTGGGCCTGCTGCTCATGTGCTTCCCACTCAAGGGTATCGTCTGCATGATCATCGCTGCCGTTATCGCCGCCGGCATTCCGCTGCCCAAGCCGCTGCGCAAGTAGTACAGTGGCGCACGCCGGGGACATGCCCTTTGCCACGGATTTGCGGGGAGGGGGGCGATCGCGTCCTTCGCGGATTGAGACTCGTGTGGCTACAGATCGCGTACTCGATAAACCTTGGTGCTGACGGTGCAGCTGATTGCGCATAGTGCGAGCGCCAGTACGGCAATTCCTGCACACAGACAGCCAAGGACGGCAGGATCGGGATTCGCTCCGGCAATCGACATGAGCCAGTTGCTGATGGGGTTGGAGGAGCTCAACGTGGCAATGGCAAGGCACCAGAGCAGGGCAAACAGGCCAACGGATAGGCGCAGTGCCTCCATGTGTCCAAATCGGAAGAACAGCGGCTGTGCCAAGAACACCATCATGAGGGAGATGAGCATCGATGCTGCCGAGGCAATTGCGATCTCAAAGATGGTTTGTCCTGTCGAGGCCACGCCCACGCTGTTGAAGAACGGAAGGGCGATGATGTTCAAAAGCACGGCGGCGCAGGCCATGATGGCCGAGAAGACAACGATGCACAGGTAGCGTGCGCAAATAATGTCTTTGCGCGTGAGAGGCAGCGTTGCCCGATAACGCTCCCATCCGTTTTGATTGTCGAAGCCGGCCAGCGAGCTCATGACCATGATGGGCGACATGGCGCTGACCGCGCAGGCGCCGGCGCTCATGCCGGAATCGCCATCCGACGCGTTGGCAAGGGTTAGCACGACGAAGATGAACAGGCCGACGCCCGCGATGCTCGGGGTGAGCGTGCGAACGATGGCGAGCTCGGACATAAAGGCGCGTTTCATTTCGAAGCCCCTTTCAGCATGAGGCGCAGATAGTCATCAATGGTTGCCCGATCGCAGGGAATCTCGGGAAAGGCCTCGAGCGTTTCGCGGCGGTTGGGCACGAGCACGTCCACACTGTAGGCGTGGTGGGCGGCGCGGGCGCCTTCGACGCAAGCCATAAGCTCGGCGGCCTGTGCTTGGGTGCAGTGGGCGATGCCGGCGCGGTCGGTAATGTCCTCGCGCGGCAGGTCAAACACAATCGAGCCGTTATCGATGCAGATGACGCGGTCGGCGGCGCGATCGAGGTCGGACGTAATGTGGCTCGAGAGCAGCACGCTGCGCTGGCCGTCGGCGACAAAGGCAAGCAGCTCATCAAGTAGTTCCTCGCGTGCCATGGGATCGAGGCCCGCGGTGGCTTCGTCCAAAACGAGCAGTTTGGCCTGGTGGCTGAGCGCACAGGCAAGCTGCAGCTTCATGCCCATGCCACGGGAGAGGTCCTTGACCTTTGCCTTGGGATCGAGACCAAATCGATCGATGAATCCGGCGAACGTTTCGCGATTCCACATGGGGTACGCCGGGCCTACGAGCGTCTCGATCTGGCCCACCTTGAGCGTGGAGGGGAAGGGGCACGTGTCCAGGACAAGACCGACGCGGGAGCGTAGATGGCGTTGCGACTCATCGGGCGCGTCGGCGTCACAGCGCTGCCCAAACAAGTGCACCTCGCCGGCATCGAGCTTTATAAGCCCGAGAGCAGCTCGAATCGTCGTTGTTTTGCCAGCACCGTTGGCACCAACAAAGCCGACGATCTGGCCAGGCTCCACAGCGAACGTGACATCACGCAGCGAAAAACGGTCGCTCACACGGCGTGAGATGCCTTTGAGTTCTAAAAGGTTTTGCATGGTATAGCCTTTCTTGCAGATGGCTACTGCATGGTTTCGGGGGCTACCAGGTCGAGCATCTCGTGCAGTTTGTCGCGCGTGACGCCCAAGGCTTCGGCTTGGCTTGCCGCTTTCGCAAGCAGCTCTTCGATATGGCAGAGCTGGTTTTCACGCAAGAGCTCCTGGTTGCCCTCGGCGACAAAACAGCCCTTGCCCTGCACGGTGCAGATAAACCCGAGCTGCTCCAGGTCGGCGTAGGCGCGCTTGGTGGTGATGACGCTCACGCCTAGGTCGCTCGCAAGTGCACGGATACTGGGGAGTTTGGCTCCCGCAGCGAGTGCGCCCGATAAGATCTGAGCTTTGACTTGCGAGCTTATCTGCTCGTAGATGGGTTTGTCGCTCGAATTGGATAGGATGATGTCCACAGCGGCTCCTTAGCTGTTGGGCTACACGTGTATATAACCGGTAAGCACAGTATATATACACTATGCACAGTTGCGCAAGAGGTAAATACGGATTGTCCGCTCGTTCATTCATCTCAATCTGTAACATCTGGAACCGATTTGGACGGCTACCTGTTACAGATTGAGATTTTGCTGGCGGGCCCCACCTGGTTGTCTCAATCTGTAACATCTGGAGAAGATTTTGGCTGCTAGATGTTATAGATCGAGACATTGGCCACCCGTCTATCCTTATATCTCAATCTGTAACAGATGGACCCGTTTTGAGTGGCTAGATGTTACAGATCGAGATCTTTCTGGGACGTCCACCTGTTTGTCTAAATCTGTAACAGGTAGAGGTTCAAAAACCGTCTAGATGTTACAGATTGAGACGAACTGCTGCGGAGTGCCGCCATCGACTGCTACCCTAGGCCCCAACTGATGAATTTGTCCTGATAGGTGCCCTAGAGCGGGATTTCGCGGCTACAATAGTGCGGTTACAACGACGTAATGCACTCAATGCAAGAAAGGATCCGCATGGCAAGCCTGTCGGATGAAATCTCGTCGCGCCGCACATTCGCGATCATCAGCCACCCGGACGCCGGTAAGACCACGCTTACCGAGAAGCTGCTGCTCTATACCGGCAGCATCCAGACTGCCGGCTCGGTCAAGGGCAAGAGCTCGGCCAAGCATGCCGTCTCGGACTGGATGGACATCGAGAAGGAGCGCGGTATTTCCGTTACCTCCTCGGTGCTGCAGTTCACCTACAACGGCGCCTGCGTCAACATCCTCGATACCCCCGGCCACCAGGACTTCTCGGAGGATACCTACCGTACCCTTATGGCCGCCGACGCCGCAGTCATGGTCATCGACGGCGCCAAGGGCGTCGAGGCCCAGACCAAAAAGCTCTTTAAGGTCTGTACGCTGCGCCACATTCCCATCTTCACCTTTGTGAACAAGCTCGACCACGAGGCTCGCGACCCGTTTGAGCTCATGGAAGAGATCGAGAATGTCCTGGGTATCAATACGTATCCCATGAACTGGCCGATCGGCAGCGGTCGTAACTTCCGCGGCGTGTTCGATCGTCAGACCCGTCGCGTTATCGCCTTTGAGGGCGATGGTCACGCCAACGCCACCAAGAAGGTCGCCGAGGTCGAGGCCGAGCTGGGCGACCCCGCCATGGATGAGCTCATTGGCGAGGAGAACCATAAGAACCTAATGGACGATATCGAGCTGCTCGATGGCGCCGGCGACGAGCTCGACTTGGATGCCGTGGCCTGCGGCAAGCTGAGCCCGGCGTTCTTTGGCTCGGCGCTCACCAACTTTGGTGTGGAGCCCTTCCTCAAGGAGTTCCTGCGTCTGGCCCCGACGCCGCGCGCCTATACCGATACGCTCACCAGTGAGCCGGTCGATCCTTGCCGCGACGAATTTAGCGGCTTTGTGTTTAAGATTCAGGCCAACATGGACAAGAACCACCGTGACCGCATCGCCTTTGTGCGCATTTGCTCGGGTAAGTTCGAGCGCGGCATGGATGCCTTTCACGTGCAGGGCAACCGCAAGCTTAAGCTCGCCACGGGCACGTCGATGATGGCCGACGATCGCGCCATCGTGGACGAGGCGTACGCGGGCGATATCGTGGGCCTCTTCGACCCGGGTATCTTTAGCATCGGCGACACCGTGTGCTCCGGCAAGCGCCACGTGCAGTATCCGCAGATCCCGACGTTTGCCCCCGAGATGTTCGCTCGCATTACGCAGGTCGACACGCTCAAGCGCAAGCAGTTCGTCAAGGGTATGGAGGAGCTTGCCCAGGAGGGTGCCATCCAGATCTTCCGCGAGCTGGGTGCCGGCATGGAGAGCGTCATCGTGGGCGTGGTCGGCGTGCTGCAGTTTGAGGTGCTCGAGCGCCGTCTCAAGGCCGAGTACCGTGTTGAGGTTCGTCGCCAGCCGCTGCCCTATACGGACATCCGCTGGATCCAGAATGACCCCGACACTATTGATATCCCGGGTCTTTCGCTCACGCGCGACACGCTGCGCGTTGAGGACATGCGCGGCGGTAAGCTGCTGCTGTTCACGAGCCCGTGGAACGTGGATTGGGCAACTGACCACAACCCCGACCTTATCCTGTCGGAGTTTGGCAACGTGGCCTTTTAACGCATCGGCGCGGTGGTCCTGTGGGGCTGCCGCGCCGTTTGTTTGCCTTATGCCGCGCGAGCGGCTATCATACCCACCGTCGTCTCAAGACCGGGGCGTCCGAGCAGTTCGGGTCCGATATCCTGCTCGTTAAACCTAAAACCAAAGGAGTACATAATGATCAAGAAGGTCATGGAGGACTACAAGGTCCTGCTGCGGAGCATTCCCGCGGCAACGGTTTCGCTGTTTTTCGTGAGCGTCATCATGATGAACCTGCTGGCCAACAAGGAGCTCATCAGCCTGCCGTATCTGGCACTCGATTGCGGCTTTGTGGTGAGCTGGGTTTCGTTTTTGTGCCAGGACATGATTTGCAAGCGCTTTGGCGCCAAGGCATCCATCAAAATCTCTATCCTCGCGCTGCTGGTTAACCTCGCCGTGAGCCTGTGCTTTTGGGCATGTTCGCTCACGCCCGGCATGTGGGGCGCCTACTACGACACGGGCATGATCGAGGTCAACACCGCCCTTAACGCCACCATCGGCGGCACCTGGTACGTGGTGCTGGGCTCTTCGCTGGCAATGCTCGTTTCTGCCGTGGTTAACTCCACGCTCAACCAGTCGCTCGGCCGCATGCTCAAAAAGAATAACTTTGCGAGCTTCGCCTTCCGCTCCTATGTGTCCACGGGTGTTGGCCAGTTTATCGACAACCTGGTCTTTGCCATTGTGGTGAGCCACACGTTCTTTGGTTGGACCTGGGTGCAGGTCCTTATGTGCTCGCTGACCGGCGCTGTTGCCGAGCTGCTGTGCGAGGTTTTCCTGAGCCCCGTGGGCTACAAGGTCGTGCGCGGCTGGGAGCGCGAGAATGTGGGCTCCGAGTACCTCGAGCGCCACGCAACCGCCTAAGGAGCAAGTATGCGGGTTTTGATCACGGGCGCTTCGGGCGGTATCGGAACCGCATGCGTGCAGCGCTTTTTGGACGAGGGCCACGAGGTCGTGGGCTTCGATCTGCTGCCGGCGACGGTCGAACACGAGCGCTACCGCCATCTGATCGTAGATGTTCGCGAGCCGGACTCGTTTCCAGGCGACCTTGAACCCCAGGTAATCGTGAATGTTGCCGGTACGCAGGATTCGGCTGACGACATCGCCGCCAACCTGTATGGCACCATCAACGTGACCGAGCGCTACGCCTTTGCGGGGGAGGGGCTTGCCGCCAAGCCGGAGCCGGCTATCAAATCCGTGGTCAATGTGGGGTCCGCGAGTGGGCATACGGGATCGGAGTTTCCCGCCTATGCCGCCAGCAAGGGCGGCGTTATCGCCTACACCAAGAACCTTGCAAACCGCCTGGCACCGCAGGCCATCGCCAACAGTGTGGACCCGGGTGGCGTTATCACGCCGCTCAACCGTTGCGTGATGGAAGACGAACACCTGTGGAACCAGATTATGGAGCTCACGCCGCTTAAGCGCTGGGCCACCGCCCAAGAGATCGCCGAGTGGATCTACTTTGTGGGCGTGACCAACCGGTTTATGACCGGACAGAGTCTGCTAATCGATGGCGGCGAGGCCGGCCGCACGCAATTTATTTGGCCCGAATAGGAAACGCGCCCGATGGAATGAACTGCACCCTAAAACTTGGACGGCTTAAATAAGAACTACGCCGCAAGGGACTGTCTCCGGAACTCCTCCGG
>CABUIH010000034.1:0-4516 GCA_902491615.1 uncultured Collinsella sp.
AGAGCCCGATCGCCGCCTTCCTGGCCTCGATGTCGTGCTTCACCCTCAAGTCGACACGCATAAAAAGCCTCCCATTTCTCGTGTCCAAGAAATGGGAGGCAGTTCAGAAAGCCGTCGGGCGCGTTTTTGATGTATCGATTTTTAGCTGAGGCAAGTCCAGTTGACGGGGGTCGAGCCGTGCTGTTCGAGTAGCCGATTGGCAGCGGAGAAGGGGCGCGACCCCATAAAAGCGGGGAGTTCTGCCGTGGCACGGTTGGCCGAAAGCGGCGAGGGGTGCGTAGAGGCCAGGCAGAACTTGCCGGTTGCCTTGCCCGCGCCGATTGCGGCGAGCTTGCCTTCGACCATCTGCTGGGCAAAGCGGCCCCATGCCAAAAAGACGACCGGCTGGGGCAGCTGGCAGCAGCGTTCGATAACGTAGTCGGTGAGCGTGCTCCAGCCCAGCTTGGCGTGCGAGTTCGCGGCATGCTCGCGCACGGTGAGCGTAGTGTTGAGGAGCAGGATGCCCTGTTGTGCCCATGGGGTTAGGTCTCCCGTGGCGGGAATGGGGCAGCCCAAATCGGCTTTGAGCTCCTTATAGATGTTGCGCAGGCTCGGCGGCAACTTGGTTTGCGTCGCGGGGACCGAGAACGACAGCCCCATTGCCTGGTTGGGTCCGTGATAGGGGTCTTGACCCAAGATGACAACCTTGACCTGGTCGGCCGGCGTGTAGGCGAGGGCATTGAGGATGTCGTCTTGTGCCGGGTAGATGGTTTGCTCGGCACGCAAAAGGGCGATGCGCTCGAGCAGCTGGTTCGTAGTGTCACGTACCGGCTGCGGCGCATCGCCCAACCAAGTTGCTATGTTGTGGTCGCGGGTTGCGGTGTCCATGGGGCTCCTTTATGGTAGATGCTCTGTTGGCATCTATTGTAAAGGCGCACCGGTTGCCTTTATGACACGGCTGTATGAAGAACGGGGTCTACGAGACGCGCTCGGGCGCTCCTGCCATACGGGCCTGTCCATGTGCACGGAGGCGCGGAAGCTCGACGGTTGCCACCATGACGCCGGTGAGGATGAGGGTGGCGCCAAAGAAGGCGATGGGGTTCAGGACCTCGCCGACCAGGAAGAACGAAAAGACGGCAGAGCAGACCGGCTCGAGCGAGAAAGCGAAGCCGGTGGTCTCGGCAGGCACGTGGGGCTGCACGAGCGTTTGGGTGATAAAGCCATAGGCAGAGCAGATGAGTGCGAGCGCGACGACAACGACAATCTCGCTCGGCGTGCCGGGAAGCGTGAAACCGCCAAAGGTGAATGCGGCGATACCCGAGAATAAGCCGCCGAAGCCCAGCTGCCAAACGCCCAGGGCCAGCGGGTCGACATCTTCGACAAAGCGCTTCGCCACAATGATATGGCCGGCATAGACAAAAGCGGAGAGCAGCATGATGAGCGCGCCCGGGTTCAGGCTGGTGAAGTCGGCGCCCGAGAGCAGCAACATACCGCAGGTGACGATGGCGGTGCCGACGAGCACTTTGCGCTCGGGGGCACGACGCAGCAGGGCGGCGTTGGCAAACGGCACGATCACGACCGTCAGGCTCTGCAAAAAGCCGGCGGTGGAGGCGGAGGTGAGGCTGGAGCCCAGGCACATGCAGGTGAGTTCGGTTGCCATAATGGCGCCGATGATGGCAGCGCGGACCATAAGGTCGCGGTTGATGCGGAAAGCGCGCTTGTGGAAGAGCAGCAGGCAAGCCACAAAGGCGATGATGCAGCGCAGCGCAACGATGCTCGTGGCGTTCATACTGTCCATGCCGATCTTCATGAGGGGATACGAAAAGCCCCATGCGACGGGAACGGAAAATGAGAGCGCGATTGCTTTTTTGCGATCCATGGGACTCCTTTTGTTACAGAACGGTTTCGCAAAAAGGATTCTGCTCCCAGATGTGGATGTAGTAAAGCGAATGTATCTTCAGTATGATTAAGAAATACTAATGTTGGCAGAAAAAGCCCTGGCAAAACGTTTTACGGCTGCATTGATGTGGAGGTGCGATGGCATCGCGGTATCAGATTGTTTGTATGGTGGTCGATCGCGGCAGTCTTAAGGGCGCGGCGGACGAGCTGGGCTATACGCAAAGTGCGGTGAGCCAGGCCGTCAAGGCACTCGAGCGCGAGCTGGGTACCACGATTATCGAGCGCGGAAAGCAGGGCGTTTCGCTTACGCGCGACGGTAAGCAATATCTGCCGTACCTGCGCCAGATCGTGACTGCCGAGACCGAGCTCGAGGGCAAGCGCCAGGAGCTGCTGGGGCTTTCGTCGACCGATATTCGCATCGCGACGTTTACCAACGTGAGTCGAACCGTGTTGCCGCGCGTGATCCGCGACTTTGGGGCCCTGCACCCGGGGGTACACTTTACCCTTAAGCAGGGCGATTACACGCGCAACGCCCAGTGGGTGCACGATGGCGTGGTTGATTTTTGCTTTACGGCACGCGGTTTTACCGCGGGGCTCGAGAAGCGCGTGGTCTATCACGACGAGTTGGTAGCATTGTTGCCGGCCGCGCATCCGCTGACGGCAAAGGAAAAGGTGACGCTCGCCGATCTGGCGTCCGAGCCGTTTGTGCTGCTGGATGAGGGCGAACAGAGTCTGGTGCTCGATGCATTTGCGGCGCATGGGCTGTCGCCGCATGTGACGAGTGAGGTGACCGACGACTACACCATCATGGCGATGGTCGAGGAGGGCCTAGGCGTGAGTATGCTATATCGCCGTACCGTCGAGGGCATGCGTGCCGATATTCGCGTACGTCCCATCGTGCATGCCCCCTCGCGCGACGTGGTGGCCGCTTGGCGCAGCTGGGACACCATGCCCATCGCCACGAGGCGCTTTATCGACTATATGAGCTCTCATATTGTCAATTAATGACTGGCGTGGCGTTGAGTGCGGTGTTTAGCGGGCTGTCGCTTTGGCTTGGGTGGCGCGATAGGTGCGTGCCGGGTGGCAAAGTAGTACCGCCACGACCATAAAGAACGCCGTGGTGCCCAGGCTGATGGGGTAGACCATCATGATGTTCGCAAAGGTGCGGAAATGCGGGAACACGCAGAACACCCAATAGAAGCGGATGCCGCAGACGCAGATCATGGTGATGAGGGCGGGCGTGAGCGAGATACCAAAGCCGCGCAGGTAGCCTGACATGTTTTCGTAGAACATACTAAAGGCGTACGCCGGGAAGATCGAACACACGCGGATATAGCCGATCGAGACGATGTTGGGATCGCTGTTAAAGAGCGACAAGATCTCGCGTCCCAGGCCGACAATAACGATGATCGTGGTGAGTGCAACGATACCACCTTCGACCAGGCAGACCTTGAGCGTCTTGGTGCAGCGGTCGATCTGGCGGGCGCCGTGATTTTGTCCCACAAAGGTAGTGCAAGCCTGGCTAAAGCTGTTGAGCAGGTTGTAGCACACGTACTCCAGGCTCATGGCGGCGCTCGATGCCGCCATGACCTCGGTGCCCAAGCTGTTGATGGCAGACTGGATGATGATGTTGGCGACAGCAAAGACGGCGCTTTGGATGCCGGCGGGCAGGCCGATCTTGACGATGCGCTTGAGGGCGACGGGGTCGATAGCTAGGTCGCGCGGGGTGACGCGGACGACGGAGTCGGTCTTGAGCAGGCGGATAAAGAGTGTAGCGGCGCTGACGGTGTAGGCGATGGCGGTGGCGATGGCGACGCCCGCGACGCCCCAGTGGAGTACGGGGACAAAGATGAGGTCCAGGCCAATGTTGAGGACGGTGGACACGGCAAGTGCCTGCAGCGGCATGCGGGTGATGCCGACGGAGCGGAAGATCGCGGCCTCAAAGTTGTAAAGCAAGATTGAGGGCATGCTCAGCAAAAAGACGCGTAGATAGAGCGAGGCGAGCGGCATGGTTTCGGCGGGAACGTTGAGCGCGGTGAGCATGGGCTCGGCAAAGATCTCGCCCAGCGCGATGACGACAAAGCCCACGAGCGCCATTAAAATCGAGGTATGGACGGCGCGTTTGACCATGTTCTGATCGTTGCGGCCGATAGCGTTGGCGATGACCACGTTGGAGCCAAGCGACATGCCAATAAACAGGTTGAGCATAAGGCTGGTAAGCGGAACATTAGAGCCGACCGCCGCCATGGCGAGGGTTCCCTGGTCGCCCGAGAAATTACCGATGATGACCGTGGCGATGAGGTTCGACAGCTGCTCTAAGATGCTCGTGGCGGCCACGGGGAAGGCGAACAGGGGAATATTGCGCCACAGCGATCCGGTGGTCATGTCAATGTGCTTAGATGCGGTGTCAGCCATACGCTCTCAATCTCTAATATGCTTTTCCGTGCTTATTTGCGCAGACGATGATACTCCTAATGCAACCAGCCGGCACTTAGGGACGTTCTTTTTCTGTCGGCAGCTGGGGACACTCCTTATCTCTTCTAACTAGTCGTTGGGGACGTTCTTAAACGACTAGTCATTTAAGAACGTCCATTACAGTCGAAATTGTCAGCCCGGGACCGTCTCGGGCTACGATTGA
>CABUIH010000035.1:0-2682 GCA_902491615.1 uncultured Collinsella sp.
TCAATCGTAGCCCGAGACGGTCCCGGGCTGACAATTTCGACTGTAATGGACGTTCCTTTTGTGCCGGCACTTTGGGACACTCCTTGTCAGAAGAGTGATGCAAGGTGCTCGTCCTTTACTTTACTGAGATAAAGTGAACGTGTAGATTCGTAACCCACTCGCAACCGTTCTATGGCACGATATTGAACGAATGTATGCTATGCGCCCAAATCTTTTGGGCAGAGTGGGAGACAGTATGGTCAAGCTGTACGAGGACGGCATCTACCTGCGCGGCGGCAGCGAGGTTGTGCCTGCGGTCGAGGCTGCCGAGCGCGGTATTACGCAGACGCCCGAGGATGCCAAGCGCGGCACCATCGCGTATTCGATCCTCCAGGCACATAACACGTCGGGTGACCCCGAGGCACTCAAGATTCGCTTTGACGCCATGGCGAGCCACGACATCACCTTCGTTGGCATCATCCAGACGGCGCGCGCCTCGGGCATGGAGCAGTTCCCGCTGCCCTACGTACTCACTAACTGCCACAACTCGCTGTGCGCCGTGGGCGGCACTATCAACGAGGACGACCACGTCTTCGGTCTCTCGGCTGCCAAGAAGTACGGCGGCATCTTCGTCCCGCCGCACATCGCCGTCATCCACTCCTTTATGCGTGAGAACTTCGCCGGCTGTGGCAAGATGATCCTGGGCTCCGACTCGCACACCCGCTACGGCGCTCTGGGCACCATGGCCGTGGGCGAGGGCGGTGGCGAGCTGGCAAAGCAGCTGCTGCGCGACACCTACGACGTTGCCTATCCCGGCGTCGTTGCCATCTACCTCACGGGCGCCCCGCGCCCCGGCGTTGGCCCACACGATGTGGCGCTCGCCATCATCCGCGCCGTCTTTGCCAAGGGTTACGTTAAGAACAGGGTCATGGAGTTCGTAGGCCCCGGCATCGCGAGCATGACGACCGACTACCGCAACGGCGTCGACGTCATGACCACCGAGACTACCTGCCTGTCGAGCATTTGGGCCACCGACGAGGACACGCGCGCATTCCTGACCATGCACGGCCGCGGCGACGACTACCGCGAGCTCAAGCCCGCCGATGTTGCCTACTACGACGGCTGCGTCGAGGTCGATCTGTCGAGCATCAAGCCCATGATCGCGCTGCCGTTCCATCCTTCCAACGGCTTTGAGATCGACGAGCTCAACGAGAACCTCGAGGACATCCTGCACGAGGTGGAGCTCGAGGCCGCCAAGATCGGCGAGGGCAAGACGCACTTTAGCCTGCTCGACAAGATCGTCGACGGCAAGCTGCACGTGCAGCAGGGCGTTATCGCCGGCTGCTCGGGCGGCAACTACGACTCCGTGGTCCAGGCTGCCCGCGTGCTCAAGGGCGCCAACACCGGCTGCGGCGAGTTCTCGCTGTCGGTCTACCCCACGAGCCAGCCCGTGGCACTCGAGCTTACACGCCGCGGCTACATCTACGACCTTATGGAGGCCGGCGCGATTGTGCGCACGGCATTCTGCGGCCCGTGCTTCGGCGCCGGCGACACGCCTGCCAACAACGGCCTTTCGATTCGCCACACCACGCGCAATTTCCCCAACCGCGAGGGTTCCAAGCCGGGTAATGGCCAGCTAAGCGCCGTAGCCCTGATGGACGCCCGCTCCATTGCGGCGACGGCTGCCAACGGCGGCGTCCTGACGCCGGCGACCGACCTGCCCGAGGAGACTTGGGACGAGGCCTGCGAGTACACCTTTGACGACGCGCCGTACAAAAAGCGCGTGTACTGGGGCTTTGGCAAGGCGGAGCCTGCCGACGAGCTGGTCGAGGGTCCCAACATCAAGCCGTGGCCCGCGATGGAGCCTCTCGGCGACGATATCCTGCTCAAGGTGTGCTCCAAGATCATGGACCCGGTCACCACGACTGACGAGCTCATTCCCTCGGGCGAGACGAGCTCCTTCCGCTCCAACCCGCTGGGCCTGGCCGAGTTTACTCTCAGCCGCCGCGATCCGGCCTACGTGGGTCGTTCCAAGGAGGTCGACGCGGTGGAAAAGCGCCGCGTTGCCGGCGAGGCAGCAGGCGACTTGGCGGCGCTCGATGCCGAGCTTGCCGGCGTGTTTGAGGCACTGGCCGGCGCCGGCGTCGCGGCCGATGCCAAGGCGACCGAGTACGGCTCCATGCTCTATGCCAAGAAGCCCGGTGACGGTTCTGCCCGCGAGCAGGCTGCGAGCTGCCAGCGCGTAATTGGCGGCCTGGCCAACATCGTCCACGAGTACGCCACCAAGCGCTATCGCTCCAACGTGATGAACTGGGGCATGGTGCCCTTCCAGATGGAGGCCGAGCCCAACTTTGAGGTGGGCGACTACGTCTTTGTGCCGGGTATCCGCGCTGCGCTCGACGGCGACCTGAAGGACATCGCCGCGTACGTAGTGCGCGCCGACGGTGCGGTTGAACAGATTGAGCTCTATATTGCCGATATGACGGCAGAGGAGCGTGCCATCGTCAAGGCCGGCTGCCTGATCAACTACAACAAGTTCAAAGCCGCTGCCGAGTAACGCACTTAATTGTCCGCCCGGGGCTTACCCTTTCCCGCCCGCTCACGCGCTTCGCGAGGGTCGCGTTCGGGAAAGGGTAAGCCCCGGGCTACATTTCAAGACTTTAGTCTGCTGGCCGCGCAGCGGCCAGCTTTGAACCACCCGCT
>CABUIH010000036.1:0-1931 GCA_902491615.1 uncultured Collinsella sp.
AGAGCCCGATCGCCGCCTTCCTGGCCTCGATGTCGTGCTTCACCCTCAAGTCGACTCGCATAAAAAGCCTCCCATTTCTCGTGTCCAAGAAATGGGAGGCAGTTCAACACGGGGCGGTTTTTTTATTGCTTGCATGTCCTCGGCAGCATTTGCCCAAATGGTGAATGCTGGTGCCGGCAGGTTGCCGAGTGCATGTTGCGGGTATACCCCATGCGTACCATGATCCAAACACTGTGAGGTGTCTGCGCGTGTGCGCGATAATTCATTTTGGAACTGACGGTTGGCGCGCTCGCGTCGATGAGGACTTCACTGCCGATAACGTTGCCCGTATCGCCGATGCCGTCGGCGAGTTGTGGCAAAAGACCAATCCGGGCAAAACGGTATATATAGGGTTCGACACCCGGCCCCTGGCGAGCGAGTTCGCTGAGCTTGCGGCGGGCGTGCTAGCAGCGCACGGGCTGGACGCCGTGCTCGCTTCGCGACCTGTTCCGACCCCTGCCCTTACGTGGGCGGCGGCTTATGACGGTGGGGCGTGCGGCGCGCTCATGGTGACGGGGTCCCATCATCCGCAGGGTTATCTGTGCCTCAAGATTCGCATGGGTGACGGCTCGACCGCCAACCAGGATGTCATCGAAGAGCTCGAAGAGACCATGGCTCCCGAGCCAATGGGGATCGAGGGGCAATATCGCACCGCGGATATCATTCCTGACTATATGCAGGCGGTGGCATCGTTTGTCGATGCCGAAGCCATCCGCGACGCGCACCTGCGCGTGGTTGTCGATCCCATGGGCGGCGCAGCCCAGGGTTATCTAGCCGACTTGCTGCGCGAGCTTGGCGTTGAGGTGCACGAGATTCACGCCGGGCAGGCGTCTGACCAAGAAGATATCTGCCCCGACCCCGTTGAGCCTTGGGTGGACACTTGCGAGCGCGCGGTTATCGAGGACGGAGCTTGCGCCGGCCTGGTGACCGACGGCGACGCCGATCGTATCGGCGCGGTTGACGAGCGCGGCAGATATATACATCCGCATCAGATCATGGCGCTCGTTTTGGGCGACTTGGTTCAATTTCGTTATTTGGAGGGGCGCGTCGTCGTCAATCTTTCGTGTTCGACGCTCGTGCGTCGCATTGCCGAGGCGCTTGGCTGCCGCGTGACCGTCAAACCAGTCGGTTTCAAATATATAGCGGCAGAGATGAAGAAGGGCGGCGTCCTCATAGGCGGTGAAGAAGCCGGTGGTATCGGCATCGCCGTGCATATGCCCGAGCGCGATGGAATCCTCGCCTGTCTGATTCTGTGTGAGCTTATGGCAAAGACGGACGCGCCTTTGGGCGTTCTGGTCGACCAACTCGAGGATAGTTTTGGTAAGACGAGTTACGGTCGACGGGATTTGCGCCTTGAGGCCGAAGATGCCGAAACGTTACGAACCCTGCTGCCGGGCGTAAACCCCAAGTCGATTTGTGGCAAGGTGCCGCAAAACGTTAGTCATATGGATGGCTTGCGTTTGGCATTCGAGGATGACACGTGGCTGCTGGTCCGTCCTAGCGGGACCGAACCAGTGGTGCGCGTCTACGCCGAGGGGTTCTCGGTGGAAGAACGTGATGAGTTGCTCGATGCTGGCTGTGCTTTAGCTAGGGGGACGTATCCGCTTTAACCATGAGACTGCCTTATATAAAGAGATGCTCGGCGAGCGGTAGTTAACGGCTGGCAAACGTTAGTCGGATCACAGGATGTGTAGGAAATGTGTACGCCCAGATTCCCGCCCCCGGCGCCCCTCCGGTCTGGCAATATATCTCCTTGCCGCGCGGCCCGGTGGAACCGGGAACCAGCGCAGGCGTGCACCTTGAGAACCGGATACTGCGAGGATGGACACTCACTTCAGTGTCGCATCCGGGCAGACATCGAACCATTTGAAATGGTCTAACTTGGATTTGTT